>JBFLWM010000027.1:0-32870 GCA_040755915.1 Pseudomonadota bacterium
CCTGCAGAGTCCGTGCCGTAGGAGCGAATCGTATTCGCGATATGGCCCTGCACGGTGCGTACCCTGTGCATATGTCTGCGGACAAGCGGTCGCGGATACCATCCGCTCCTGCAGAGTCCGTGCCGTAGGAGCGAATCGTATTCGCGATATGGCCCTGCACGGCTCGATCACGGCAGGGTGCGTACTGCGCACCGGCGGCGCGCCTTGTGCTTTTCACGGTGGTGATGATGGATCTGGTTTCTCTTGATGTGCTGGCGGTGCTGACGCTGGTGGCCTTTATCGCCGGTTTCGTCGACGCCATTGCCGGCGGCGGCGGCCTGCTCACCGTGCCGGCGCTGCTGGCCGCCGGGCTGCCGCCGGCGCAGGCGCTGGCCACCAACAAGCTGCAGGGCAGTTTCGGCAGTCTCGCCGCGGCGCTGCATTTCGTGCGCGCAGGTTATGTCACCTGGCGCGAGATGCGTCTGGCCATCGTCTGCACCTCTGCCGGTGCGGCGGCGGGTGCGTTGGCGGTGCAGGTGCTGGAGCGCGATGTGCTGGGACGCGTGGTGCCGTTGCTGCTGGTGTTCGCCACGCTGTATTTCGTGTTCTCGCCGCGGGTGAGCGACGTGCACGGTGCGCGCCGCATCGGCGATGGCTTGTTTGCTCTGCTGATCGGCGGCAGTGTCGGTTTCTACGACGGCTTCTTCGGGCCGGGGACCGGCTCATTCTTCGTGCTGGCCTTCATCGCCCTGCTCGGCCTGTCGGCGCGTGTCGCCACGGCGCGCACCAAGATACTCAACTTCACCAGCAACTTCGCCGCGCTGCTGTTGTTCATACTCGGCGGCAAGGTGCTGTGGGCTGTGGGTCTGCCCATGGCGCTGGGGCAGTTCATCGGCGGCCGTCTCGGCGCCGGTGTGGTGATCGGCGCCGGGGCGCGGGTGGTGAAGCCGATGCTGGTGGTGGTGTCGCTGCTGCTGACCCTGAAGGTGGTGCTGGAGAGCGGCGGCCGCCTCTGGTAGGAGCCGAGTCCGCTCGGCGAATGCAGCGCCTGACCCGGCACCTGTTCGCCCACGGAGTGGGCTCCTACAGGGTGCGCAACCGCTCCACCGACGGCGCGAAGAAATAACCGCCGCTCACCGCCTCGGTGAATTCCATCAGCCCCGTAGGATGGGCAAAGCGCAGCGTGCCCATCGACAACGCTGCAGGAGCGGAGCGCATTCGCGGCCGCATCCTGCGCGGTTCGATTCCGGTCCACCCCGCGAGCGAGGGTGCATCCAGGATGGTCAGAGGCGTTGCAGCCGCTCCACCGACGGCGCGAAGAAATAACCGCCGCTCACCGCCTCGGTGAATTCCATCAGGCGGTCATGCAGGCCGTCGCCGCTCAGGCCGAACATGTTGCGCAGCATCTTGTCGTAGATGGTCAGGTCGCGGGAGCAGGCAAGGAAGAACAGGCCGCTCTCGCCGGAGGCAACGCCGTAGGGCAGGCTGTGGCGCACGATCTCCAGTTCCTCGCCGTCCTCCTCGATCACCACGCGGGCGATGTGCGCGGTGGGCGGCTTCACCTCGTCGTCCAGCTCCACCGAGTCGGGCTTGCTGCGGCCGATGATGCCTTCCTGTTCCTGCTGCGGCATGGTGTTCCAGCGCTCCAGGTGATGCACGTAGCGCTGGGCGATGATGTAGCTGCCGCCGGCGAACTCGCTGTCCTCGTCACCGATCAGCGCCACCTCGCGCCGCTCGTCCGGCTCCTGCGGATTCTCCGTGCCGTCGATGAAGCCGGTGAGGTCGCGCGCATCGAGATAGCGGAAGGCGGGCGTCTCCTCGGCGCGTTCAATCCAGGGCTTGAGTTGTGTGACGAAGCGGTTGGCCAGCAGGTAGTTGAGGTCGGCGCGCGCCGAGTGCAGGTGCAGCAGCAGGTCGCCGCCGGTGGCCGGCGCGCGCAACGTGCCGCCGTCGAGGGGACCGAAGGGCTTGAGCAGTTTCGGCCGCGTCCTGCTCAGGCGATCCCACTGCTCTGCGCCGAAGGCCAGCGTGCCGACCAGTTGTGCCGCGGGCGCGGTGGAAGAAATTTCCTCCAGCAATGCGGGAAACGCGCCGGCGGCGCGGCGCACGGCATCATCGGCGCCGGGCTTGAGGTGCAGTACCAGAAACAGGCCGGCGGGGCCGTCCAGGGCGAGGATGGCGGATTGCGGGGTGGGCATAATCGTTTCCGTAAGCAGATGACGTTCTTTGTAGGAGCCCACTCCGTGGGCGAACAGCGCCGGAGACAAGCACTGCTTTCGCCCACGGAGTGGGCTCCTACAGTTTATGTATCAGCTGTGTTGCGCCAGCCAGGCCTCCAGCTTGTCGGAGCCGCCGACGTGTTCGCCGTCGATGAACACCTGCGGCACCATGTCGACGCCGCTGACCGCGCGCAGGGCGCGGCCGGTGTAGTCGCGGTTCAGCACCAGTTCCTCGTAGGGGATGCCGCGGTCCTGCAGCAGGCCCTTGGCCTTGACGCAGTAGGGGCAGCCGTCACGGGTGAAGATCACCACCTCCAGCGGCTTCTTCGCACCGGGCGCAATGTAGGCCAGCATGGTATCGGCGTCGGACACCTCGAAGGGATCGCCCGGCTTGTCC
Source organism: Pseudomonadota bacterium (assembly GCA_040755915.1). Taxonomy (GTDB): domain Bacteria; phylum Pseudomonadota; class Gammaproteobacteria; order Thiohalomonadales; family Thiohalomonadaceae; genus Sulfurivermis. Next base: position 2,596 of record JBFLWM010000027.1, read on the forward strand.
GGCTCGATGAACATCTTTGCGATGACGCCGTTCTTCACCAGCATGGAGTAGCGCCAGGAGCGCCGGCCGAAGCCGAGGTCGTCCTTGTCCACCAGCATGCCCATCTCCTCGGTGAACTCGCCGTTGCCGTCCGGAATGAACAGGATCTCGTCGGCCTTTTGCTCGGCCTGCCAGGCATTCATCACGAAGGTGTCGTTGACGGAAATGCAGGCGATGGTGTCGACACCGTGCTCGCGGAATACCGGGGCCAGCTCGTTGTAGCGCGGCACATGGGAGGATGAGCAGGTGGGCGTGAAGGCGCCGGGCAGGGAGAAGACGATGACGGTCTTGTCCTTGAAGATGTCGTCGCTGGTAAGGTCGACCCATTCATGGCCGCGGCGCACGCGGAACACGACAAAGGGGATCGGCTGGCCTTCCCGGTTTTCAAGCATGGCGCTCTCCTGGCAATCGAATGGAGTGGTTAGCTTACCGGCAGCTTGCGCGATAAAAAACCACTCGCTACGCTGCGGCATCTTCCTTGCGGGCTACGACCATGAATTTGCGCCAACTCAATCTTCTGCACAACGACGACCCGGCGGCGATCCGCGCCCTGGCCGGCGAATGCGGCCTCGACCCGGTGCTGGCGCTGGGTGTGGCCAAGCTGCTGCTGGCCAATGACGGCAATCTCGCCAGCCTGTCGCCGCAGCAGCGGCAGTGCTTCGAGCAGGTGTTGCGGCCGCTTATCGAAAACCGCGGCTGAACGACTTCGCCGCGACGAATACCAGCAGGCCGGCACTGATGCCGGGCGCCACCGCGTACACCGCCGCCGGCCCGCACAGGCTCCAGCCGTACATGGTGAGCACACCGCTGATCAGCATGGCGACGGCCAGCCGTTCGCTCACGCGCTGGCCGAGGGCGTAGACCGCAAGCAGCGGCGCGAAGGCGGAGGCCAGCACGCCCCAGGCATCGAGCACCAGGTCGTATACGCTCTTGTGGCCGGACAGGGCGATGGCGAGGGCGCCGAGGGTGACGGCGACGGTGCCCAGCTTGGTGAGCCAGTAGTGATCCTGTTTCTGCCAGTGGAAGTCGCGCGTCAGCGCCGCGGCGCAGCTCAGGATCAACGAATCGGCGGTGGACATGGTGGCGGCGAAGATGCCGGCGAGGATCACGCCCACTAGCACCTCGGGCAGCAGTTGCAGCGCCAGCGTCGGCAAGGCCAGTTCGGCGTCGAAGCTCGCCACCTCCGGCAGCAGCAGGCGCGCGCCCATGCCGACGATGATGGCGGCGCTCCAGAACAGGGTGAACCAGCCGTAGTACCAGGCGCGTGCGGCGCGGAGATTTTCCGCATCGTCCAGCGCCATGAAGCGGATCATGATGTGCGGCTGGCCGGCGACGCCGAAGCCGGTGAACAGCCAGCCCGCCACGAACAGCAGCGGGCCGAGCCAGGGACCGTAACCCTCCACCACGGGGAACAATTGCATGTAACCGGGTTCGACCGCATGCAGCCCCGCCACGAAGGCGCTCCAGCCGCCCAGGCTGTCGAGGGCTGCCGCCATGAGCAGGAACATGGCGCCGATCATCACGATGGACTGCGCCGCATCGGTCCAGATGGAGGCGCGGATGCCGCCGGCGAAGGAATACAGCAGCACCATCACCGCCCCCATCACCGCCCCCGTCCAGTGTTGCCAGTCGAACAGCACCTGCAAGGCCTTGCTGCCGGCGGAGAGCTGCGCTGCGGCGTAGGTGCCGAGGAACAGCAGGATCATCACGCCGCTGAGGAAGCGCAACACGCGATAGTTGCCGCCCTGCCAGCGTGACAGCAGGCCGCTGAAGGTGTGCACGTCGTGGCGTTCGGTGGCGAGGCGCACCTGGCGATGGATGAAGCTGGAGGCGATGAAGTCGCCGATGATCCAGCCCAGCATCATCCAGATTGCCGCGAGGCCGGTGAGATAGGTGTAGCCGATGAGGCCGATGAACATGTAGCCGCTGTTGTTGGTGGCCACCGCCGACAGCGCGGTAAGCCAGGGCGCCACGCTGCGGCCGGCGAGCAGGTAGTCGATGCTGTTGTGCCGGCTGCGGCGCATCGACCACAGGCCGATGGCGACGAAGCACAGCAGAAAGGCGAGAAAGCTGGTGACGATCATGCAGAATCCGCGACACGGTGTGCGCTTCACCCTACACGACACAGGGGCATGGTTCAAACCGACTGCCCGCGCCATGCGCTGCATGGCATGAAACACCTGTAAATTTCAGGGTTTACACATTGTGTTCGTTTCGCTAGATTGCGCGGCCGCCCACGTGGCGACCACTACACACCTCCCTTATCATTAACTGAGAGATTACATTATGGATGCCACCGCCATCGGGGCCGTTCTTTCCGTCGTCGGCTCGATCATCGTGTTCGTGTTTCTCGGCGTGCGGATCACGCGGCTGATGAAGACCTGCAACTCGCAGGACTGAACAGGATGAAGGGGACGCAAGTCCCCTTCTTGTTGTGGGGCGAAGGAACCGATGCCGGCCGGCGCAGTCTCTGGGTTCAACCGCATTGCCGAGGAACATGTCATGAAGCGTTACATCATTGCGGGATGGCTGCTGGCGCTGTGGTTGCCGCTGCAGTCCCTTGCCGCCGGTGCGGTGCTCTCCGCCCCCGAGGCGCTGGCCGCCATGGAGGCCGGCAGGCTGACCCTGGTGGATATCCGCACGCCGCCGGAGTGGCGCCAGACCGGTATCGCCCGGGGCGCCAGCCGGCTCGACATGCAGCACCCGCAGGGTGGGCAGGGATTCGTCAATGACCTGCTGAAGATGGTCGGTGGCGACAAGAACGCACCCATCGGTCTTATCTGCCGCACCGGCAATCGCACCACCCAGGTACAGCGCTATCTGGAGGCGCAGGGCTTCACCAACATCTACAACGTCAAGGAAGGCATGGCCGGCAGCGGTGCCGGTCCGGGCTGGCTGCGCCGCGGCTTGCCGGTGGAGCAGTGCACGCGCTGCTGAGTCTCCTCCCGGCCTCGCCCACTGGCGCGGGGGAGGCGGAAGGGCGTAGCGTATCTTTGCCGGCATCATCCGGCGGGCTGAAGCCCGCCCTGCGCCAAACGACTGTCGGGAATCTCTGTCCATGCTGGTGACCTTTCACAGCCGTGCCTATGCCGACATCACCCTGTTCGGCGATGTCGCACAAACCCTGCTCAAAATGATGGGCCACAGCGGCACCGTGCCTGGCGCCCTGCTGGCGGAGGACGTTGCGCAGGCGCGCGCCCGGCTGCAGGCGGCACTGGCGGCGCAGCAGGCCGCCGCGGCGGCGAAACAGCAGGAGCCGTCTGAGGACGAGGAAGACGAAGACGAGGAGAAGGAGGCCAGGCCGCCGCTCGGCGTGCGCGCCCTGCCCCTGCTGGAACTGCTGGAGGCCTCGGCGCGCAAGGGCTGCGACGTGATGTGGGATTGACCGGCCGTAGGAGCGAATCGTATTCGCGACCTGCCCATCGGACGATTATCGCGAATACGATTCGCTCCTACGCTTCTTCGTTTGGCCCGCCTGCCTGTGCCATGATCAGCGCCTGATCCGCTTGCTCCGGTTTTCTCCATGCCTGCACCCCGTTGGGACATCTTCTGCTCGGTGGTCGACAACTTCGGCGACATCGGCATCTGCTGGCGCCTGGCGCGCCAGCTCGCCGGTGAGCATGGTCTGAATGTCCGCCTGTGGGTGGATGACCTCGCCTCCTTCCGCCGCATCAACCCGGAGATCGATCCGGACCAGGGCGTGCAGCGCAGCCGCGGCGTCGAGGTGCGGCGCTGGCTGACGCCGTTTCCCGCGGTAACGCCGCAGGAGGTGGCGGCGGTGGTGCTCGACACCTTCGCCTGCACCCCGCCGGAGCCCTATCTGCGGGCCATGGCCGCCTGCGAGCCGAAATCGCGCTGGGTCAACGTCGAGCACCTGAGCGCCGAGGACTGGGTGGCAGGCTGCCACGGCCTGCCCTCGCCACAGCCGGGGCTGCCGCTGACCAGATACTTTTTCTTCCCCGGTTTTGCCGTCGGCACCGGGGGCCTGCTGCGCGAGCACGGCCTGCTGGAGGCGCGCCGCGCCTTCCAGGCGGATGCTGGCGCGCAGGCCGATTTCTGGGCCGGACTGGGTTTGCCGCCGGCGGATGGCGAACTGCGCCTGTCGCTGTTCGCCTATGACTGCATCCACATCACCCCCCTGCTGCATCATTGGGAGCACTCCGGCCGGCCGTTGCGCGTGCTGGTGCCGGAGGGGGCGCTGGCACGGCGCATCGGCGCCCGTTACGGCGTGGCGGAGGCCGCCGCCGGTGCCGTGTTGGGCGCGGGGGCGCTGACGGTGAACGTGCTGCCCTTCATCGAACAGGACCGCTATGACCGCCTGCTGTGGGCCTGCGACGTCAATTTCGTGCGTGGCGAGGACTCCTTCGTGCGGGCGCAGTGGGCCGGCCGGCCGCTGGTGTGGCAGCCCTACCGCCAGGAGGGGGATGCCCACAGCGACAAGCTGAATGCCTTTCTGCACCGCTACTGCGCCGGACTGGGCACGCAGGAAGGGGCGGTGCTGCGCGACCTGTGGCAGGCCTGGAACCGGGAGGAAGGGATGGCGCCACACTGGGACGGCTTTCTCGCCCACCGCGCCGCCTACACTGTGCACGCGGAGCTGTGGGCACGACAAATGTCGGATCTGGGCGATCTGGCGGCCAATCTGGCCGTTTTTTGCCACCAGGGAAAGGCCCGGTAAGGACGTGCGAATTTGCCGGACATTCAGGTATAATCCCGGCCTCTTTTCCACCCAGACAGTACCCTTACTATGAAAACCGCACAGGAAATCCGCGCCGGCCAGGTCATCATGGTTGGCAATGACGCCATGGTCGTGCTGAAGGCCGAGTTCAACAAATCGGGCCGCAACGCCGCTGTGGTCAAGATGAAGATGAAGAACCTGCTCACCGGCGCCGGCATGGAAACCGTGTACCGCGCCGACGATAAGTTCGAGACCATCATCCTGGAAACCAGGGACGTCACCTACTCCTACTTCGCCGACCCCATGTATGTGTTCATGGACGAGGAGTACAACCAGTACGAGATCGAAGCCGAGAACATGACCGACGCGCTGAAGTACCTGGAGGACGGTATGCAGTGCCAGGTGACCTTCTACAACGGCAAGGCCATCTCCGTGGATCTGCCCACCACCGTGGTGCGTGAAATCGTCTACACCGAGCCGGCCGCCAAGGGCGATACCTCCGGCAAGGTAATGAAGATGGCGAAGCTCAACACCGGTTATGAGCTGTCCGTGCCGGCCTTCGTCGAGATCGGCGACAAGATCGAAATCGACACCCGCACCGACGAATACCGCAGCCGCGCCAAGTAAGCGCGCTGCGTTGCAGCAAACAAAAAGGGGCAGCCGCAGGGCTGCCCCTTTTTGTTTGTGCGCGGCAATAAAAAAGGCCCGGATTGCTCCGGGCCTGGCATCGCGCGCCGAGGGGGGCGGCGCGTGATGTGCTTCAGACTCAGGCGCAGCTGCCGCAGCAGCCGATGCCGAGCTTGCTCTTGATGGTGTTCACCACGGTGTCGCTGGAGGTGGCGTTGATGTCGAGCAGCATGCCCTTCTTGCGGTAGTAATCGGCCAGCGGCGCGGTCTTCTCGTTGTAGGTGTCGAGGCGCTTGCTGATCGCTTCTTCGGTTTCGTCGTCGCGCTGGATCACCGGGCTGCCGCACTTGTCGCACACGCCTTCCTTCTTGGTCGGCTTGCTCTTGACGTTGTAGATCTCCTGGCAGGCGGAATTGGAGCAGGTGCGGCGCGTGGTCAGGCGATCGAGGATCACCTCGCGCGGCACGTCCAGGTTCACGGCGAAGTCCAGCTTGATGCCCAGCTTGTCGAGCATGCCGCCCAGCGCTTCTGCCTGCGGAATGGTGCGCGGGAAGCCGTCGAGCAGGAAGCCCTTGGCGCAGTCCGGCTGCTGCAGGCGCTCGCCCATGATGCCGAGGATCAGGTCGTCCGGCACCAGGTCGCCGGCCTTCATGAAGGCGTCGGCCTTCTTGCCCAGCTCGGTGCCTTCCTTCACGGCGCCGCGCAGGATGTCGCCGGTGGAAATCTGTACGGAACCGTCCATCGCGGTCAGCAGCTTGGCCACGGTACCTTTGCCGGCGCCGGGGGCGCCCAGAAGAATCAGTCGCATGTCTTTCGTCTCCGAGAATATGAATTATTGTGTGTATAGCCGATGGCTGAACCGGGATTCTAACGGTTGGGCGGCCAAGATGACGGCAAATAATCGTTATCGGCGCATAAGCAGAATTGCAGTGCGTTCATGGCTGCGGCGTATGCACTACACTGCGTTTTGTACCCAGTCCAAGCCTGCCGATGAAATCCACAGCATTCATTTTCCTGTCCTGCCTCCTGATGGCGCCGCTGGCGGCAGAGGAGGCCTATCTGCCCTGGCGGGTGGATAATTTTGCCATTACGCAACCGCTGGGAGGGCTGCGTGGCGATGCCGCCCGTGGCCGCGAAATTGTCGCCTCGCGCGAGCGCGGCAACTGCATCTCCTGCCATCTGCTGCCGATCCCCGAACATCCCAGGCACGGCACGCTGGCACCGCCGCTGTTCGGCGTCGGCGCGCGCCTCTCCGCCGGCGAGCTGCGCCTGCGCGTGGTCGACGAGAAACTGATCAATCCCGCAACCATCATGCCGGCCTTCTATCGTGACCCGGCGCGCTACAACCGGCCGCATCCCGACTACGCCACCACCATTCTCAGCGCGCAGGAGGTGGAGGATGTGGTGGCCTACCTGGTGACGCTGCGATGAAGTCTGTCGTGTGCGCCGTGCTGTTGCTGTTGCCTGCGCCGCTGCTGGCCTGGGACAAACCGGTATCGGGTTACGCCTATTTGCCCGAGCAGATGCAGGCGATGCAGGATGACGAATTCGAAAATCCCGGCATCTATGCGGTGGAGGAAGGCAGCGCGCTGTTTCATGCGCCGGGCTACAACGGCCGCTCCTGCGCCGGCTGCCACGGTGACAACGGCAGCCGGCTCGATCCGAAGGCCATCGCGCGCTATCCGGTATACAGTGCCGTGCACCAGGGGCCGCTCACCCTGCAGCAGCGCATCAACGATTGCCGCGAGCGGCATCTCGACGAGTTTCCCCACACCTACGATGAGCCCGAACTGATTACGCTGGAGACCTATGTGCGTCATCTGGCGCGCGGCGAGCAGGTGAATGTCGATGTCAGCGGGCCGCTCAAGCCGTGGTACGACAGCGGCAAGGCGCTGTACCACACGCGCATCGGCCAGCTCGACATGAGTTGCCATCACTGCCATGACCGCTATGTGGATCTGCGCCTGCGCGATCAGGTGCTCAATCAGGGCCACAGCAACGCCTTCCCCGCCCTTCGTATGCAGACCGGAGCCATCTCCAGCCTGCACGGCAAGTTCCGCGACTGCTATGCCACGCTGCGCGCCCTGCCCTATGAGGTCGGCTCGGAGGAGTTCATCGCGCTGGAGGTGTATCTCAACGCCCGCGGCAACGGCCTGCCCATCGAGACGCCGGGGATACGGCGATGAGAGGCGGGCTCTGCGCACTGTTGCTGCTGTGCGCGCCATTCCTGGCGGCACAGGAACCGACGCCGGAGGAACTGGAGCGCTGGTTCGAGGATGACACGCGTGCCCAGCCTTACGATTTTGAGGTCAACAGCGGCGAACTGGAGTTTCTCGCCGTGATGCCGGACAAGCGCGTGCCCCACTCGCGCAACCGTCTGCGCATCCTGCCCTCGAGCCTGGACGACGGCTGGCTGGAGCAGTCGCAGTGTCACGAGAATCTCGATCCGGTGCCGCTGGCGGAGGTGGTGTACAAGTACCGCGAGATGCGCGACCTGCGCGTGGTATCGGCCAGCGGCATCGAGCGCGCCTGGGTGGAGGGGCAGTCGGTGCAGATGGAGAACATCAGCCACGGCGCCGTGTTGTGCGTCGCCGCCGCCGCACGCCTGCTGCGCCGCGAGGGCGATGAGTACGTGATGCGCAACGGTCCGTTCCAGCGCCGTTTCCTCGACGGCTATTTCCCGCTGCGCGTCAGCCTGACCCTGGAGTATCCGGCGGAGCGGCTGCGCGTGGTGAGCGTCGCTCCGCCCGGGCAGCCGGGCTTTGCGGTGCGCCACGAGTCCGGCCGGGTCATCCTGGAGGCCCTGTTCGAGGGCAGACTGTACACCGAGGTGCGTTTTCGCGCCGCGCATCCGTAGGGGCGGTTCGGCACAGGGTGACAGGTTGTAGGGTCGGCTTCAGCCGACCTTGCTGCGTTCGCGGCGGTGTTTGGCCGACTGAAGTCGGCCCTACAGCGGCCCTACTGCGCCAGCCGCTGTTCCTCCACTGCCAGCAGGCGCAGCCCGTCCAGCGCGGTGGCCAGGGTCTTTTCGGCACGATCGGTGGGATAGACCATGTAGGCCGGCAGGGTGAACTGCGGACCGCCCTCGACGCGGAACAGGCGTTCCTGTTGCAGCCAGCGGCGGGCGATGCGGATCGGCAGGAAGGCGGCGCCGCCGCTGTGGAACAGGCACTGCATCGCCAGCCAGCCGATGTTGGCGGTGAGGGCGGGCGGCGGGATGTCGGGATAGCGGGTGCTGAACTGGGCGTGAAACTCCGGTCCCCAGTCGATGTGCACATAGCCCGGATCGGGCCAGCCGCGCGCCGGGTTGCTGCTCACCAGCACCAGGGTTTCATCGAACAGCCGCTCGATGCCCAGGCCGGGGCGGCTCTCCGGGGTGTACATCAGGGCGATGTCGATGCTGCCCTGCACCAGCCCCTGCATCATCTCCCCCTCCATGCCGGTTTCCATGCGCAGGGATATGTCCGGCGCCTCCTGCTGCATCCACTCCGCCCAACGCGGCAGATAGCCCTCCCACAGCGCGATGCGGGCGGCGAGGGTCAGGCTGCCCTGGAAGCCGGCGGGCAGGCCGACGTCGTGGCGTGCCGCCTCCAGGGTCTGCACCAGGGTCTTGGCGTGACGCAGGAAGCGTTGCCCGGCCATGGTGAGTTCGGCGCCGCTGCGGCCGCGGCGGAACAGGCGCGCCCCGAGCTGGGACTCCAGTGCCTGGATGCGGGCGCTGACGGTGGATTGGGTGACGTGCAGGCGGTTGGCGGCGCCGACGAAATTGCCGGCGGCGGCCACGGCGAGAAAGGTGCGGGCAAACTCGATATCCATGGTTTGGTGTCCAATCTATCGGATATTCAAATATTAACATACACAAAATATCGTTTGTTCGATGAATGACAGGCCCATACCATGATCCCGTACCTGGCTGGTGGCGACCGCCGCCGACAGAACGGAACGGAGGGGCAAATCATGATCAGCGACAAGAGCGGACAGGCCGTGACGACGGACGACGAGGGGTATCTGGTGGACCCGGAGACCTGGGACGAGCATATCGCCCGGCAGCTGGCCTGGCAGGAGCAGCTGGAGCTGAACGACGAGCACTGGCAGGTGTTCCGCTTTATGCGCGGCTACTTCGCCGAGCACCAGATCGCGCCCGATGCCCGCTTCACCATCAAGTTCATCGCCGATGAGCTGGGTTATGGCCGCAAGGCGCAGAACCACCTGTTCAAGCTGTTTCCCTACGGCTACGTGAAGCAGGCCTGCAAGATTTCCGGCATGAAGCGGCCGCGTGCCTGGAGTACGGGTTGAGCGGGACGGGAGTGGCGTTATGCGGCAACGTTTCATGACCTGGCTGGGCCAGGGCGACGATCACCCGGCCAGCCATCGGGAGCGGCTGGTTTCGGCCCTGGGCGGCTTCACCGGCATGCTGCTGGTCCTCGGGGTCAGCAGCCATCTGCTGGATCTGCACGGTGCCGCGCTGGTGGTGGCGTCCATGGGCGCCTCGGCGGTGCTGGTGTTCGCCGTGCCCCACGGCAGCCTGTCGCAGCCCTGGCCCCTGCTCGGCGGCCACCTGCTGTCGGCGGCGGTGGGCGTCACCTGCGCGCAATGGCTGGGTGAGCCGCTGCTGGCCGCCCCGCTGGCGGTGGGACTGGCCATTGCCGCGATGTACTACCTGCGCTGTCTGCACCCGCCCGGCGGGGCCACCGCCCTGGTCGCGGTGGTGGGCGGACCGGCGATCCATGACCTGGGTTACGGCTTCCTGCTGCAGCCGGTGCTGCTCAATGCCGTGGTGCTGCTGCTGGCGGCGATGCTGGTCAACTATGCCTTCGCCTGGCGCCGCTATCCCCTGGCCCTGCTGCCGGCGCGGTCGGAGCCCGAAGTGGTCTGCCCGGTGGGCGAGAAATGCGTCATCGCCCACAGCGACCTGGTGTATGCCCTGTCGGAACTTGATTCCTATATCGACGTGAGCGAGGAGGATCTGCTGCAGATCTACGCCCTCGCCATGCGCCACGCCGTCACCCCGGATGAGCCGCGCCTGTCGCTGGCGGCGGCCAGGGCGGCATAGCGCGGATTCAACGCGCGCAGCCTCGCCGCCAGGTACGCGGGACAGGGGGCGAGATACGAGAAAGCGGCGTGTCTCGTACCTGCGTTTCCCCTACAGCGCCCGCAGCACCGCCAGCGGGCTGCGCTGCACCACATGGCGCGTGCCCCAGTAGCCGGCGGCGCCGATGAGCAGCGCGCCCACGGGCGGCAGCGCCAGCCACAGCGTCCAGTGCAGGGTGTAATCGAGCTGGAACACCCGCGTGTAGAGCAGCCAGGCGATGAGCTCGCTGCCGGCGGCGGCGAACAGGCCGGCGAGCAGGCCGAGCAGGGCGTATTCGGCCAGGTGGCCGGCGCGCAGCTGGTAGCGGCTGGCGCCCAGGGTGCGCAGCAGGGCGCCCTCGTACAGGCGCTCGTCCAGGCTGGCCTGCAGGGTGGCATAGAGCACGGCGAAGCCCGCCAGCAGCACGAAGATCAGCACGTACTCCACCGCCAGCGTCACCTGTTCCATGATGCGGCGCACCTGCGCCATCAGCCGCTCCAGATCGATCACCGTCACCGCCGGGAAGTCGCGCACCATCTGCGCCATGGCGGCGCGTTGTCCGGGCGCCGCATACAGCGAGGTCATCCAGGTGGCCGGCTGGCCGTCGAGCACGCCGGGGGCGAAGATGACGAAGAAGTTGGGCTTGAAGGAGTCCCACTGCACCGTGCGCAGGCTGGCGATGCGCACGGCCAGTTCGTTGCCGCTGCCGAAGCTGAAGCGCAGCTCATCACCCACCCCGGCACCGAGCCGTTCCGCCAGTTTGGCCTCCAGCGACACCAGCGGCTGGCCACGATCCTGCGCCGTCCACCAGCGCCCGGCGACGATGGCGTTGTCCTCCTGCAGCGTGTCGCTCCAGGTGAGGTTCAGCTCGCGGTGCACCGCGCCGCCGCCGTCGTCGCCCGGCGCCAGCACCTCTTCCAGCGGCCTGCCGTTCACCGTGACCAGGCGGCCGCGCACCAGGGGATAGAGTTGCGCGCTGTCGATGTGGTGCTGTTGCAGAAAGGCGCCGAAACGCACCACCTCGTCGGGCAGCACGTTGACCACGAAGTGGTTGGGCGCGCGCTCCGGCAGCTGCGCCTGCCAGGTGTCGAGCAGGTCGTTGCGCAGCAGGGCAATCAGCGCCATCGCCATCAGCGTGAGGCCGAAGGCGAGGATCTGGCCGGCGCTGGACCAGGGGCGGCGCCACAGATTGTTGAGGCCGTAGCGCCAGGCGGCGCCGACGCGGCGGTGCAGGCCGCGGCTGGCACGCAGCAGCAGCCAGGCGAGGGCGCCAAGCAGCAACAGTGCCGCCGCGGTGCCGCCCAGTACGCCGAGGGTGAGCGCCGGACTGCCGGTGTAGCGCGCCATCAAGAGGGCCATGGCGCCGATGGCGGCGCCGTACACCAGCCAGGCGCGCAGCGGCATGGGGGTGAGGTCGCGGCGCAGCACGCGCAGCGCCGGCACCTGGCGCAGGCGCAGGATCGGCGGCAGGGCAAAGCCTGCCAGCACCACCAGCCCGGTGAGCAGGCCCAGCAATGCCGGCAGCCAGCCCGGCGGCGGCAGGCGCACCGGCAGCAGCTCGTGCAGCAGGACGAACAGCCCGGCCTGCACCAGGGCGCCGATGCCGACGCCGAGGCCGCTGGCGATGAGGCCGAGCAGCAGCAGTTGCGGCAGATAGAGGGCGAGGAGGTCGCGCTGGCTGGCGCCGAGGCAGCGCAGCATGGCGCTGACGTCGAAGTGGCGCTCGCTGTAGCGGCGCGCGCCCATGGCGATGGCGACACCGGCGAGCAGCACGGCGGTGAGGCTGGCGAGGCCGAGATAACGCTCGGCGCGCTCCAGCGCCGCGCCCACCGTGGGCCGGTCCTCGCGCACGTCCACCAGGCGATGGCTGGGTTCCAGCTGCGGCGTGAGCCAGCGCTTGTAACGTTCCAGCGCGGCCAGCTCGCCGGCGAACAGGTAGTTGCGGCTGAGGCGGCTGCCGGGGCCGAGGATGCCGGCGCGCTCGACGTCGGCGCGGTTGACCAGCAGGCGCGGCGCCAGGGCGGCGAAGTTGCCGCCAGCGCCCGGTTCGAAGGCGACGATCTGCGTCACCTTCAGCTCGATGTCGCCGAGGGCGAGGGTCTCGCCCACCGCCATGCCGAGCAGCGGCAGCAGGCGCGCCTCCGCCCAGGCCTCGCCGGGGAGCGGGATGCTGCGGCTGTCGTGCTCCGCGCCGTAGGGCTCGTCGCTGATGCGCAGGCTGCCGCGCAGCGGATAGCCGTCCTGTACCGCCTTGATGCCGGCGAGGCGCATTTCGTCGCCGTGCAGCACCATGCTGGGAAACTCCAGCGTTTCGCCGTGGCGCAGCCCCAGCTGTTCCGCCTGTTTCAGCCAGTCTGCGCTCACCGGCCGCGGCGCGCGCAGGATCAGATCGGCGCCGAGCAGTTCCGCCGACTGGCTGCCCATGGCGCGCTGCAGGCGATCGGTGAAGAAACCGATCGCCGAGGTGGCGCCCACGGCGATCACCAGGGCGGCAAACAGAATGCGCAGCTCACCGGCGCGCCAGTCGCGCAGCAGGAGACGCCAGGCCAGTTTCAGTCGATTCATCGTAAAAACCATGTCAGTCCGCCAATGAACGCAAATAGACGCAAATCTTCATAGCACCACCAAGGGCGATCTGCTTACCCGGCGGATGAATGCAGTGCGGCTGCCTCGCGGCCTTGACCTGCTGCAGAATTCGCGTTCATTGGCGGACACCCTCTTTGGTGCTTTCATCCGCCACCACCCGGCCGGCATCGAGATGCAGGCGACGGTTGCAGCGGGCGGCCAGCTTGTCGTCGTGGGTGACCAGGATCAGGGTGGTGCCGCGCTCGGCGTTGAGGTCGAACAGCAGGTCGATGATGCGCGCGCCGGTGGCGGCATCCAGATTGCCGGTGGGTTCGTCGGCGAACAGCAGCGTCGGCTCGCCGGCGAAGGCGCGGGCGATGGCGACGCGCTGCTGCTCGCCGCCGGACAACTGCCTCGGATAGTGGTCGAGGCGCTGGCCCAGGCCGACACGTTCCAGCAGCGTGCCGGCCTGGGTGGCCGCGCTGCCGTTGCCGGCCAGCTCCAGCGGCAGCATGACGTTCTCCAGCGCGGTGAGGCCGGGCAGCAGCTGGAAGGTCTGGAACACGAAGCCGACCTTCTGTCCGCGCAGGCGGGCGCGGCCGTCCTCGTCCAGCGCGTTGAGTTCTTCGCCGGCAAGCCGGATGCGGCCGCTGCTCGGCAGGTCGAGACCGGCGAGCAGGCCGAGCAGGGTGGACTTGCCCGAGCCGGACACGCCGACGATGGCGAGGCTCTCGCCGGCGCCGACACTGAAGCTCACGTCCTGCAGAATGGTGAGCGTGCCGCTGGCCACCTCCACTTGCTTGCCGACCTGTTCGGCAGTGACAATCGATTCCACGATGCGAAATTTCCTGTTGGCAATCCTGTTGTTCATTGTCGCCTGTCATGCCCAGGCCGGGACAGTGCTGGTGCTGGGCGACAGCCTCAGTGCCGGTTATGGCCTCACGGCCGGTGAGGGCTGGGTGGCGCTGTTGCAGCAGCGATTGGAGCAGCGCGGTCTGGAGCATACCGTGGTGAATGCCAGCATCAGCGGCGATACCACCGCAGGCGGGCTGGCCCGTCTCGACGCGGTGTTGGACCAGCACCGGCCCGATTGGTTGCTGCTGGAACTGGGGGCCAATGACGGCCTGCGCGGCCTGTCGCTGACGGCGATGCGCGACAACCTCGATGCGATGGTGATGCGGGCCAGGGCGCGCGGGATCAAGGTGGTGCTCATCGGAATGCAGATCCCGCCCAACTATGGCCGCGTGTATACCGAGCGCTTCGCGGCCATCTATGGCGAGCTGGCGGCGCGCCATCGCCTGTCTTTCGTGCCCTTTCTGATGGAGCGGGTAGCCCTCGATCCGGCGCTGATCCAGGCCGATCAGCTGCATCCCAACGCGGCGGCGCAGCCGCTGCTGCTCGATACGGTGTGGCCGGTGCTGGAACCGCTGCTGCGCTGAGCCACCGGAGCGTCAGCGCACGCTCGGCGTCGGATCGCGCAGCACCAGCGGGGGTTCGGTGAAGGGGGCGAGCTGTTCGATGAAGTCGATGAGTTCGAGCATCGGCGCGCCGCGGAAGAAGCGGGTCATGGGGCGGTCCATCCAGAGGCGATCGGAATAGAGATGGATTTCGTGCGGCTGATCGCCGATGCCGTCGCCGTCACGATCGAAGCCTTCGTACTTGTCCCAGTAGTTCTTGCGCCAGTGATTGTCGCGGGCACTGGTGGCGGCGGTGACGGCAATGTCCTGCAGGTTCTGCTCGAAGCGGTTGCCCTGGATGGTGTGGCCGCCCTTCTCACCGTAGAAATACATGGCGACGTCGTTGTAGGTGAAGCGGTTGCCCTTCAGCTCCAGCGTGTTCTCGGGATGGATCGGCGAGTTGGCCAGTATGCCGATGGCGCAGTGCAGGATGTCGTTTTCCTCGATCAGGATGCCGGAGCTTTCCTTGACCGCCAGCGCGGAGCCGGAGGCGCTGCGCAGGTGGTGCAGGCGGTTGCGGCGGATGGTGTTGTCGTCGGAGTAGACCAGCACGATGCCGGTGGTGTTGGCCTCGACGGTGTTGTCCTCCAGCAGGTTGCCCGGCGCATAGACCAGCTGGATGCCGACGCCGCTGTGGCGCGTGTCGTTGCCGATGAGGCGGTTGTCGGGCGAGTTGATCAGGAAGATGTCGCGCACGTTGCGCAGGGTGTTGCCCTCGATGAGGTTGCCGCTGCTGTACCACAGGCGGATGCCGTCGCCGCGCATGTTGACGTCGAAGGGTTTGGAACTGATGCGGTTGTGGCGCAGGGTATTGTCGCGCGCCTGACGCAGGTGGATGCCGAACAGGCTGTCGTCGATGGTGTTGTCCTCGACGCGGTTGTTGTTGCCCTCGACCAGGATGCCGGCATCCACCGAGTCGTGGGCCTCGCCGGAGTTGGTCAGGCGCAGGCCGCGCACGGTGACGCCGTCGGCGATGATGCTGAGGACAGTGCCGTGGCCGCCGCCGTCGATGGTGATGCGGCCCTCCCCTTCCAGGGTGATGGGGCGGCGGATCACCACCGGACCGGCATAGGTTCCCGCCGGCGGCCGCAGCACCCCGCCCGGCGGGGTGACGTCGACAAACATCTGCAGCGGCGGCAGGCAGTGGCCGGGGGCTGCACTCAGCAGCCCGGCCAGCAGTCCGGCCAGCAGTCCGGCCACGCGCCAGAGCCGTTTCTTCATCAGGGGCAGATCGTCCGGAAAAGGCCTGTTCACAGGGCAGGGAACGGAATTGCCGCTACTATATCCGCAAGGGCGCCGCTGCCGCCTTGATCAAGAGCAAAGCCGCAGAGTGTGGTGTCGTGCCGTTCTGCGGGGCCGGCGGCTGGGGTAGAATCGGCGCCGAATCAATCGGTCCCGCGGGGCCTGGAGCCAAGGAATGTTCATATGCTGGTGAATATCGAGGACATGTCGGCCGAGGAGCTGTTCGAACTCGCCAACAGGAAGAAGCAGGCGGAGCAGGAGGCGGCCAAGCGCGCCGCGGCGCTGGAGCGCGTCGGTGAGGTGCGCAAGCGCCGCGAGCAGCTGATGCGCGAGTTCGAGCAGGCCCTGGCGGCCAATGACAAGGAGTTGCAGGCGCTGCAGAAGCAGCGCGAACAGCTCATCACCAAGCATCAGGCGGCCCTGGCACTCATCGACAAGAACCTGGCGGAGCTGGAGCAGGACATCGCCGCCGCCGAGCCCCCCGCTCAACCCGCCAAGGCCGCCGCACCGGCCAAGGCGCCGGCTGCCAAGGCCGAGCCGGCGCCTGAAAAGCCGGCCCCCGCCCGTCGCGCCAGCGACAAGGCGGAACCCGCCGACGAGCTGGGCGACCTGATCATGGAGATCATGGCCGGCCGCCAGTCCATCAGCGAGAGCCTGCTCAAGGAACAGCTGCGCTCGCGCGGCCAGAGCGGCACCGACCTCGGCAAGACCCTGGAACGGCTGGTGCGCGAGGGCCGGCTGGTCAACCGCGGCTACGGCAATTACGCCCCGGGGAAAAGGCGCTGATCCCTAACAGCGGAACATCTGCCGGCTGAACTCGAAGCGCTGTTCGCCGGCCGCCCCCTCGGCGCGCAGGCGCACGACAAACTTCAGCGGTTCCGCCGCGGCGGGGATGGCGAAGCCGCCCACGTAGTAGATGCTCCTGCCGTCCCTCACCTCCTGCATGGCGATGGTGCTGTGCTGCCCGACCAGGGTGACGGCACTCACCTGCACGTTTGCCGCCACCGCGCTGCCGTCATCCCTGCGCAGGGCGACGGTCAGCACGCCGTCATTGCAGCCGCGCCGCAGCTGGTAGGTCTGCGCCACGCGCGCATCGAGCATGTTGGCGTTGAAGGCGTTGTAGTGCACGGTATAGCCGTTGAAGCGCTCGGCGTTGTCCGCCAGCGCGGGTACGGCGGCCCACAGCAGGGTCGCGCCCAGCAGCATGATGAGCTTGTGCATGATGAGCCCTCCTTTGTCCGACTCCTGTTCTCAACTATAGTCCACGCCGCCTTGCTCATTCCTCGGGGGTGAATTCCAGGGCCAGGGAGTTGATGCAGTAGCGCAGCCCGCTCGGCGGCGGGCCATCCTCGAAGACGTGGCCGAGGTGGCCTTCGCAACGCGCGCAGCGCACCTCCACCCGCACCATGCCGTGGCCGGTGTCAGTGCGGGTCTCCAGGGCGCCGTCGATGGGGGCCCAGAAGCTGGGCCAGCCGCTGCCTGAGTCGTATTTCTGCTCCGAGCGGAACAGCGGCGCGCCGCAGCCGGCGCAGCGGTACACGCCGGATTCCTGGTGATGGTACAGCGCACCGCTGAAGGCCATTTCGGTGCCCGCCTGGCGCAGCACCCGGTACTGTGCCGGCGTGAGCTGTGCCTGCCATTCCGCTTCACTCTTGCATATCTTTTCGCTCATGACTCTGTCTCCGTGCTGTGTGCGCCAAGTTTAGGTCAAGGGCGCTGCGGGGGCATTTCTGTTATAAGACGCAGCAATCACAGGGGTTTCCCGGGTGGAAGGCGCATGGAAAGCAAGGCATTGGAGGTGACGCGCGAGATCGGCGAGGTGGCCGAGCGCCTGCACCTGCTCACCGCGGCGCAGGTACAGGCGGCGCTGGCCGCGCGCGCGGTGAAGCCGCTGGACGACGAGCACGACCCCGGCCTGGTGTTCGTGGAGGAGGGGCTGCTCAGCCGTGCCCAGCTCGATTACGTGGAGACGGTGCGCCGCTTCAAGTCGGTGCGCATCGTGGAGAAGCGCTTCGGCGACCTCGCCGTGGCCCGCGGCTGGGCGACCTGGGAGCAGGTCAATGCCGCCATGGAGGTGCAGAAGATCCTGTTCATGAAGGAACACAAGGAGGTGATGATCGGCGAGATGCTGGTACGCCAGCACGTCCTCACCGCCGACCAGCGCGACATCCTGCTCAAGGTGCAGCATCGCGCGCGGCAGGAGGCGGCTGCCGGCAAGGCCGCTGCACCGGTTGCAGCGGCCGCGCCCGCTGCGGCGGAACCGCCGCCCGCTGCGCAGGGAGAAATCGCCACAGCGGTCGAGGGGCCTGCAGCAACCCCCGCCCCTGCCGCCGCGCGCAAACCGGCCCCTGCCGGCAGTTACGCCATCAGCATTGCCCCCGACCATCTCACCGCCTATGTGACCCTGACCGAGGGGGCGTCGCGGCCGGGTGTCGAAGACCTGCGCCAGGCCCTGCGTCTGGCCCATGTGGAATACGGCATTGACGAAGACGAATTGCAGCAGGCCTGTGCGCCCGCCGCGCCCGCCGGACAGCCCCTGCCGGTGGCCCACGGCCTCGCGCCGCAGCCGGGCCAGGACGCCAGCATCGAATATCTGTTTGAGCTGCATCCGCTCAAGGCCGGGCGCGAGATCGACGATGCCATCGACTTCAAGGATCGGGGTGACGTACCGCAGGTGGAGGCGGGTTCCGTGCTGGCGCGCAAGCAGCCGGCGGTGGACGGCGTCCCGGGACGCGACGTGCACGGCCGTGTGCTCAAGGTGGCGAAGGTGAAGGACGCGCGCCTGCAGGCCGGCAACGGCGCGCAGCTGGCACCGGATCGCCTGGCCGTCATGGCGCAGGTGGCCGGCAATCCGGTGCTGACCGCGTCGGGCGTCATCGCCGTGCATCCGGAATACCGCATCGACGGCGATCTCGGCTACAACACCGGCCATGTGGATTTCGCCGGCCGCGTCATCGTCAACGGCACGGTGCAGCAGGGATTTCGCGTCAAGTGCGGCGAGCTGGTGGCCAAGGAGATCGAGGGCGGCGAGGTCGAGGCCAGCGGTGATGTGCTGGTGGCCGGCGGCGTCATCGGCGCGCGCGTCCGCGCCGACGGCGTGGTGAAGACCAAGTATCTGCACACCACCCATGTCGAAGCCATGGGGGATGTGCTGGTGCAGCGCGAAGTGGTGGAGTCGACCGTGGAAACCAGCGGCGTGTTTCACGGTGAGACCTGCACCCTGCTCGCCTCCACCGTTTCGGCCAAGGGCGGCGTGATCGTACAGGAGATCGGCTCGCCCTCCTCGCCGCCCTGTCACATCACCGTCGGTGTGGATGAGCGTGTGCAGCATCAGATCGCGCAGCACGAAATTTCGATTGCTGAGCTGGAACAGGCGCTGGCGGCGCTGGCCGGGGAGATAACGGCACGACGCGAGGAACGCGAGGAGCTGGAGCCGCGCATCGGCGCCCTGGCGCAGGTGCAGGACAAGACTCTGGTGCGCAAGCGTGAGCTGGAGCAGGCGGCAAGCGCCGGTGACGGTCAGGCAAAACACCTGCTGGAGATGCTGAATGAACAGGCGGCGAGCACCGAGCAGGAGCTCAATGCGCTGTTTGCCGCGCAGGACGGCGCCGATGCCGCGTTGGCGGAGTTGCAGGAAAAACAAAATGCGGCACAGGAAGAGATGGTTCGCCTGCGTGCGGAGATTGTCCGCCTGCATGACTGGATGAGTGAAACGGCAGCCAAACCTGAACTCAAGGTACAGAAGGTGACCTATCAGGGCACGGTGATCCGCGCGCTGCACAGCGAGGTGCGCCTCAGCGAGGACAAGAAGCTGCTCTGGCTGGAGGAGCGCGAGGTCACCAGCGAGCAGGGCGATACCGGCTGGCAGCTGGTGCCCAAGGGCTGACACAGTCAGGCCGTCTTGACGGCGGCCAGCCCCTCGAATTGCGGTCGCGCAAAGTGGTAGCCCTGAAACAGCGTGATACCGATATCGCACAACGGTTTTAGCTCTTCCGCTGTCTCGATCCCTTCCGCGATCACGCGAATACCGAGTTCGTCGCAGACCTGGGCGATGCCACGCACGATGGCCTGACGAGGGCGATTGCTGTCGATGCCGCGGATCAGCGCCATGTCCAGCTTGATGATGTCGGGCTGGAATTCGGCCAGCAGGTTGAGGCCGGAATAACCGGCGCCGAAGTCGTCGATGGCGGTGAGGAAACCGAGCCGTTTGTACTCCTGAAAGATGCCGAGCAAGTGGGCGTGGTCGGTGATCTGCTCGCCCTCGGTGACCTCGAAGATGATGCGCTCGTGGGGGAAGCCGTAGGTCTCGGCAGCCTCCAGTGTGGTGCGGATGCACAGTTCCGGCCGATACACCGCATTGGGCAGAAAGTTGATGCTGAGGTGGCTGGTGATGCCGAGCTGCGCGGCCAGTTGCACCGCCTTGACGCGGCAGGCCTGATCGAAGCGGTAACGAGTGGCATCGGTGATCCGTGCCAGTACGCTACCGGCGCCTTCACCATTTACGCCGCGCACCAGCGCCTCCTGCGCAAACACCGTGTTCGTCGACACATCGACGATGGGCTGGAAGGCCATGGTGAAATCGAAGTCGAGGCCGGCACCGTTGCGGCACTCGGCACAGGAGAGTTTGCCGTACCCGTTCTGTGTCGGACTCATGTTGTGCGGTGGTTGCCTGTTGCGTGGTACCCCATCGTATCAGCGCGCGGTCTGCTTAGACATGGCTGCTGCCTTTTGTTTGTATTAGATTGATAGGCATCGACTATGAGTTGGGAAAACGGCGATGAACCTGCGTGACCTGGAATATCTGGTGGCCCTGGACGAGGAGCAGCATTTCCACCGTGCCGCCGAGCGCTGTTTCGTCAGCCAGCCGACCCTGAGCGGCCAGATCAAGAAGCTGGAGGAATACCTCGGCGTGATGCTGGTGGAGCGCGGCCGCCAGGTGCGCATGACCGAGGCCGGCAGGCTGGTGGCGGCGCAGGCGCGGCGCGTGCTCACCGAGGCGCGCGGGGTGAGGGAGATCGCCACCACCTTCCGTGACCCCATGGCCGGTCGCTTGCAGCTCGGCGTGATCCCCACCATCGCTCCCTATCTGCTGCCGCTGTTCGTGCCGCGCCTGCACAAGCGTCACCCGCGCCTGCAGCTGTTTCTGCACGAACACCAGACCGCCGTGCTGCTGGATAAGCTGCGCAACGGCGACCTCGACCTGCTGCTGCTGGCCCTGCCGGTGGAGACCGATGAATTCGAAGAGATCGATCTGTATCAGGAACCCTTCCTGCTCAGCGTGCCCACCGGGCATGCCGACCTGGCCAGGGTAAAGGCGGCGGGACTGGAGCATCTCAACGGCCAGGAGGTGCTGCTGCTGGAGGAGGGCCACTGCCTGCGCGGCCAGGCGCTGGATGTCTGCCTGCTGGGCGGGGCGAGCGAATACAGCGGCTTCCGCGGCACCAGCCTGGAGACGGTGCGCCAGATGGTGGCGGAGGGCATCGGCATCACCCTGATGCCGCAGCTGGCCCAGGGCAGGGAGAAGGCCATCCGCTACATCCCCTTCGCCGACCCGGTGCCGACGCGCCGCGTCGGCCTGCTCCACCGCAGCGGCAGCTACCGCACCGAGGCCTTTGCCGCCGTGGCGCAGGCGGTACGCGAGGCGGTGACGCCGGTGCTGGGCGAGCGCTGGATTGTGGACCAGCCGCAAGGCTCGGTCCGCAAATGAACGCAAATCGTTTCGTTGCCGCTATGGGACGATTTCGGTCCCCATGCAATCACTCATCTCATTTGCGTTTATTCGCGTTCATTTGCGGATCAAGCCTTTGATCTGCCGTGCCCGATGTCGTTGCGCTGTATCGGGTCTACGTTAATAGGTATTGGCTATCAATTTTATAGCAACAAACGATTAGAGCTATTTGTCGCGTTTCCGTAACCTTCTCTCCGTGCCGCCGCCCAGCGGATTCAACCCACAGACGGAGAACCGGAAATGCAGCCCAAAGACATCAAGACCATCGCCAACCTGGAAGCCGCGCTTGCCGGCGAATCCATGGCCCACATCAAGTACATGTACTTCGCCCGCATCTGCCGCGCCATGGGCGACGAAGAGAGCGCCCAGGCCTTTGAGGCCACCGCCGCGCAGGAGGTGCAGCACGCCTTCGGCCACATGGACCTGCTGTTCCCCAAGGCGACCCTGAACCCGGCGCGCTGCCTGGAGCTGGCCATCGAGGGCGAGACCTACGAGTACACCGAGATGTACCCGAGCTTCCGCCATACGGCACTGGAAGAGCAGCGGTCGGACGCGGTGCGCGAATTCGACGAGCAGATCGCCGAGTCGCAGGAACACGCCGAACAGTTCAAGGCGGTGCTGGAGAAGGCGGCCAAGCGCTTCGCCGCGCTGGCCAAGGTGGAAGAGCGCCACGCCAACCATTACCGCGAGGCCCTGGCGCGCGTGAACGCCTGAGCCCGATAACGACCCCGTATTCAATATTTCAGGAGAGACGACATGAAAAAGTACCAGTGCATCGTTTGCGGCTACATCTACGACGAAGCGGCCGGCGACCCGTCCGAAGGCATCGCCCCCGGCACCCGCTGGGAAGACATTCCGGAAGACTGGGAGTGTCCGGAGTGCGGCGTGGCCAAGGCCGACTTCGAGATGGTGGAGATCTGAAATACCGTCCGCAGGGTGGGCAAAGTCGCGAGAGCGACGTGCCCACCCCAACGCCGGTGATGGGCACGCTGCGCTTTGCCCATCCTACATAAGCTGAGCCTTGCATCGCGGATCCGATACGCTCCTACGGGCCGAGCTTCGTAGGAGCGGATCGTATCCGCGACCGAGCGTGAGACGGCTGTAGACAGCGTGGATTGATACAGGAGAACGACATGCACCCCATCGTCATCATCGGTACCGGGCTCGCCGGTTACACCCTGGCGCGTGAGCTGCGCAAGCTGGACAGCGTCACGCCGCTGGTCATGATCACGGCGGACGATGGCGGCTTCTATTCCAAGCCGATGCTGTCCAACGCGCTGTTGCGCGGCAAGACGCCGGCGCAGCTGGTCAGCGCCGATGCCGCGAAGATGGCGGCCGACATCGCTGCCGTGATCAAGGTGCGCACGCGCGTGGAGGCCATCGACACGACGGCGCACACCGTGACTGCCAATGGCGAGGTGATCGCCTACTCGCGCCTGGTGCTCGCCGTGGGCGCGCGCCCGATCCGCCTGCCGCTGGAAGGCGATGGTGCGGCCGACGTGCTGACGGTGAACAGCCTGGATGACTACGCGCAGTTCCATGCGCAGTTGCAGGGCACGAAGCGCGTGGCGGTGATCGGCCCCGGCCTCATCGGCTGCGAGTTCGCCAATGACCTCGCCGGTGCCGGTCACAAGGTCAGCATCATCGGCCCCGACCCGCATCCGCTCGGGCGGCTGTTGCCGGCGCAGGCCGGCGCGGCGGTGCGTGAGGCCCTGAGTGCCATCGGCATCGCGTGGCATCTCGGCACCGTGGTGTCGCGCGTCGAGCGTAGCGACAACGCCTACCGTCTGTTGCTGGCCGACGGCAGCGCGGTGGAGGCCGACGTGGTGCTGTCGGCCATCGGCCTGCAGGCAGACACGCGCCTGGCGCAGCAGGCGGGGCTGACCTGCAATCGCGGCATCGTGGTGGATGCGCAGTTGCGCGCCAGTGCAGCGGATGTGTACGCGCTGGGCGACTGCGCCGAGGTCAACGGCATGGTGCTGCCCTTCGTGCTGCCGCTGATGGAGCAGGCGCGCACCCTGGCGGCGGTGCTGGCGGGGCGTGAGGCGGCGGTGAACTATCCGCCCATGCCGGTGGCGGTGAAGACGCCGGCCTGTCCGGTGGTGGTGGCGCCGCCGGCGCCGGGTGCGCCGGGCGAGTGGCGCGTACAGGCGGATGCCGACGGTGTGCGGGCCGAGTTCGTCGATGGGACGCAGCTGCGCGGCTTCGCCCTCACCGGCGCAGCGACGGCCGCCAAGCAGGCGCTGGTGAAGCAACTGGCAAGCTAGACATTCTGTAGGAGCGAATCGTATTCGCGATAGCGCACCTCGCTATGCCAAATCGCGAATGCGATTCGCTCCTACATATCTGGCAATTATTTATTCGCAGTCGCTGGACTTGTTGCTGGCCTCGGCGATCTTGCCGGCGAGGGCAAACCACTTCTGTGCCTCGGCCTCGTTCATCTTCACGCCGAGTCCGCTGACATACATCATGCCGAGGGTATTGGCTGCCTGCTGGTGGCCCTGTTCGGCGGCGCGTGTCAGCCACTTGACCGCCTCCGCGCCGTCCTGTGCCACGTCGTTGCCGCCGCTGCTGTACAGGCTGCCGAGGAGGTACTGGGCGTCCATGTTGCCGTCGCGCGCCAGCGGGCGCAGCAGCAGCAGGGCGCGGCTGTGGTCGCCGGCATCCAGGGCCGCGGCGGCCTCATCGATGGTATCGGCGGCGACCGGCAGGGCCAGGCAGAGCAGCAACAGCAGGACGTAGCGTTTCATGGCGTTTGTTGTGGTTTTGTGTGGGGTGTTCAAGTCTACCCCAATCGGGTTAACGTCGCTGCACCATGAAGATTGCGGTCCTCTCAGACATCCACGGCAATGTCCCGGCGCTGGAAGCGGTGCTGGAGGATGTGGCGCGCTGGCGGCCCGATGAGGTGATCGTCAACGGCGACCTCGTCAATCGCGGTCCCTACAGCCTGGCCTGCCTGCAACTGTTGCAACGCAGCTTTCCGGCCGCCCGCTTTCTGCGCGGCAACCACGAGGATTTCGTGCTGTCGTGCGAGGAAAAGGCCTACGACCCGGAGCATCCCCTGTTCGACCTGCGCCGCTTCGCCCACTGGACCCATGGCCAGCTCGGCGCCGCCGTGGCCGAGATGCGCCGCTGGAACAACCACATCGATCTCACCGAACTGGACGGCGGCGCCCTGCACATCACCCATGGTTCGCGTCTCGGCAGCCGCGACGGCATCTCGGCGCGCACGGCGGAGGCGGATCTGCCGGCCAAGCTGGGCGAGCGGCGCGACCTGTTCATCACCTCGCATACCCACAAGCCGCTGTGGCGCCTGTTCGACGGTACCCTGGTGGTCAACACCGGCTCGGTAGGGGCGCCCTTCGACGAGGACCACCGCGCCTGCTACGGCCGCTTTCTCTTCGACGGCCGCCGCTGGCAGGCCGAGGTGGTGCGCGTCGCGTATGATTACGCACAGACCGAACGCGACTTCGCCGCCAGCGGTTTTCTCGCCGCGGGCGGCCCGCTGACGCGGCTGATGCTGGAAGAATTGCGCCACGCCCGCATGTTCGTCGGGCCGTGGATGAAGCAGTATCACGATGCGGTGAAGAACGGCGACATCAGCGTGGCGCGCGCGGTGGAGGATTTCCTGGGTAATGCGTTGTAAGTCGTAATGCAGCAGGCGGCTGGGGTTGGCCTGTCGCCGCTGGTGTGCCACTGCCTACTAAGGAATCAAGACATGACAGCAGGAGCCGGTCAGCCCGCACAAAAAAAGGTCCACATATTCCTGGCGCGCGCCGTGGACCTGTCGGAAAAGATCCAGAACCGCATGCAGGAACATGCGATGCAGGAAGACATCGATGAACTGTATGCGCAGCGGCAAAAGCTGTTTGCCGACGCCGATTCGGATGTGGCGGCCTGGCTGAAGGTCGCGCGCCTGACCGCGGCGGACTCCTGGGCGCTCTACAAGGCCTTCCTGCTGGCCCTCGAAGACGAGCACATCGCACGGCAATACAAGGCGCAGGATCGCGCGCTCGGCATCGAGAATATCGAAACCATGCATGCCAATCCGTTTCTGTTGCAGGAAGATGGTGTGGACGACAAGGAGGTGATGGATCAGATGATCGAGAAGCGCCGCCTGGCGCCGGGCGACGTGCTGCAGATGATGGCCAACTTCACCGCCGCGGAGCTGTTGGCGATGATGAAGTTGGCCAGAGGGGTCGTGGAAGGGAGTATCTGGGAGCGCAAGTACGACCTGTAGGCCATCAGGCCGCCAGGTCGCATACCTCGCGCTGTTCCACGTCGCGGAACTCGTTCAGCACCACGCGCTCCAGCAACCCGGCGTAGGTGGGCGTCGCAGCCAGATCGACGGTGCAGCCGTCGAAGGTATCGGCAATGAGTTCACGCAGGGCGGCAGCCCCCGCCGCGCCCATGTGCAGATCCTCCACCAGGCGCGCCTCGTCCACCACCTCATCCAGCTCGACCTGCAGCGCCTCGGCCACCACCGCCTTGAGCGCCATGCTCATCAGGTTCTTTACCGAATCCAGTTCGTCCTTACCCGCCTTGATGCACATGCTGAACCTCCTTGGTCGCCGTTAGTGAATAAGAATATTAGCGATTACAGATATTCAGTCATTGACCTCGATCAACTAAATGCCGCGACCGACAAAACGGAAACTGACGTAGATCAATTATTGACGTCTGATGAACGGATTGCCCAATTTTGGGGCAGGCCAGTGGACCGGAGGGATACCCGCAGACCGGGTGTGGGGGGTAAAAAAGCCGGGACCAAAGGCCCCGGCAACAGGGGGTGGTTGGGAGCGGGTTACCAGCCGTGGCGCGGCTGGCCCATGCCGCCGAAACGCTGCTGGGCCTGTTCCCTGAACTGGGCGCGCTGCTCCGGGGTGAGGATCGCCTCCAGCTTCTGCTGCATTTCGGCGCGCGCCACGATCATGTTGGCGATCTGCGCGCCCTGCTTGTCGGCCAGCTTGCGAATGGCGGCGGTGTCGGCGCCCTTGTCCATGGCGGTGCGCAGTTCGTCGCGGGCGTCGCTCATGGCATCCATCTGCTTGCGCATGGCGTCGCGCTGTTCCTTGCGCAGCGTGTCGAGCTGGCTGCGTTGTGCGTCGGTCAGGTTGTCGATCTGCGGCATGCCGCGCATCGACATCATGCCGCCGCGGTCGCAGCCGCCCATGCCGGGATGGCCGCCGAAGGCCAGGGCGGCGCCGCCGCCGAGCAGCAGGGAGCCGGCCAGTACGGTGACGAGAATTTTGTTGGTACGCTGCATGATGCTGTCTCCTTGGGTTGTTGGTCTGCCTGCGACATCAGGGTGAGCAAACGATAGCCCCGCGCCGGTTGCAGTTGGGTGGAGACACGCGAGGGAGTGCAAAGAAGTGCAAAGGCTGGCGTGCTGTGCCTTTCGCGATGTGATGCAGGAGAGGACAATCCTCGCCACACACTCCCTCTCCCACAGGGAGAGGGCTGGGGTGAGGGGATAGATATAACGCTGTGTCCTATAGCGATCACTCCCCTCACCCTGTCCCTCTCCCGGAAGGAGAGGGAGCCCTGCGGTTGGATAGATACAGGAACAGAGATGTCACGCATTCTACTCATCGACGACGACGAGGCGCTGTGCGAGCTGCTGGCCGAATACCTGGCCGGCGAGGGCTTTGTCGTGCAGGCGGTGCATGACGGCGTGCAGGGCGAGGCGCAGGCCATCGCCGGCGAGTGGGACGCCATCATTCTGGATGTGATGCTCCCCGGCATGAATGGTTTCGACGTGCTCAAGCGCATCAAGCCGAAGACCTCAACGCCGGTGCTGATGCTCACCGCGCGCGGCGAGGATACCGACACCGTGCTCGGCCTGGAGCTGGGTGCCGATGATTATGTCGCCAAGCCGGTCAGCCCGCGCGTGCTGGTGGCGCGGCTGCGTGCCCTGCTGCGGCGGCAGGGTGAGGAGGGTGCTTCTGGTGTGGTGCGTGTCGGCGATGTCATTCTCGATGAGGCCGGACGCCGCGTCAGCGTCGGCGGCAGCGAGGTGGTGCTGACCGGCGCCGAGTTCAATCTGCTCGCGCTGCTGCTGCGCCATGCCGGGCATGTGGTGTCGCGCGACGTGCTGGCCGAGGACGGTCTCGGCCGCGCTCTGCAGGCCTTCGACCGCCGCATTGAAACCCACATGGCGCAGATCCGCCGCAAGCTCGGCCCGCTGCCCGACGGCAGTGCGCGTATCCAGACCGTGCGCGGCGCCGGCTATCAATACGTGGCGCGCTGATGAATTCCCTGTTCACCAAGATCTTCCTCGCCTTCTGGCTGGCCGCGGTGCTGCTCGGCTTTACCCTGTTCGGTGTGTCGCGCCTGTTCGGCGGCGAGGTGATCGCCGATGCGCAGCGTGAGCTGGAGGGCAAGGCGGTGACGGCGGCGGCGCTGTGGCAGGAGGGCGGCATGATGGCCGCCGCGCGCTGGCTGCGCAGCCAGCCCGACAGCCTGCGCCTGCTCGATGCAGGCGGCGAGCCGGTCCTGCGCCCGCACATGCCGCGCCATCCGCGCCTGCCGCAGGTGATCACGCCGGGCGTGCATCCGGCCGGACGGGGCCGCGTGATCCTGGCGGCGGCGCTGCCGCACGTGGAGCCGCCGGCATTTCTGGTGCAGGAGCTGGAGCCGGGACAACTGCCGCTGACGCCGTGGTGGTTGCGCCTGCTGATCGCGGCCAGCGTGACCGGCCTGGTGAGCTATGGCCTTGCCGCCCTGCTCACGCGCCGCCTGCGCCGCCTGCGCCGCGCCGCCCAGGCCCTGGCCGCCGGCGATCTCTCGGTACGCGTCGGCCGTAGCGGCGGCGATGAAGTGGAGGCGCTGGCACGCGACTTCGATCAGATGACCGATCACCTGCGCGACCTGCTCGATGCGCAGAAGCGCCTGCTGCGCGATGTCTCCCACGAACTGCGCTCGCCGCTGGCGCGCCTGCGCATCGCCCTGGAACTGGCCGAGCGCGACAAGGAAAAGTCCTTGCAGCGCATCGCCAAGGAGGCCGACGAACTGGAGGCGCTGATTGCCGACGTGCTGTCGCTGGCGCGGCTGGAGTCGGGGCAGTCGGTGCTGGAGCGGCGCGAGGTGGCGCTGCAAGAGCTGATGCAGCAGATCGTCACCGATGCCGACTTCGAGGCCGAGGCCAGGGGATGCAGCGTGGACCTCGGCGCCAACGACGCCGCCACCCTGGCCGGCGATCCGGTGCTGCTGCGCTCCGCCATAGAAAATGTCGTGCGCAATGCCGTGCGCCACACCGCGCCGGGAACGACGGTAACCGTCGAACTACACAGCACGAACAACGCCGCAGTCATCACCGTGCGCGATCACGGCGGCGGCGTTCCGCAGGAGGCCATCGGTCGCATGTTCGAACCCTTCACCCGCGTCGGCGAAGCGCGCGAACGCGCCGGCGGTGGCTATGGCCTCGGCCTCGCCATCACCGGCCGCGCCGTCCAGGCCCACGGCGGCAGTGTCAGCGCGGAGAACCATCCCGACGGTGGTCTGCTGGTCAGCATCCGCCTGCCGATCTAACCATCCCTGGCGCATGCAACCCTCCCCACAACGTGGGGAGGGCCGGGGAGAGGACTTGCGGCGCTCGGTGTGGTGATAACGCATGCCTGACCACTCCGCTGTGTTTCGATGCGCGGCGTTTCCCCTCTCCATCCCGATTGGTTATCCTCCGAAGGAACTACAACAACAAACACCAAAGGAGAGAAGAACAATGACCCAAAACAGCGTAACCGTTGCCGACATCGCCATCGTCGGCCTGGGCGAAATCGGCGGACGCTTTCTAGACGAAATGCTGCGCCTGCGCGAGCGCGGCATCCGCATCGTCTGCGCCGCGCAGAACTCCGACACCCCGGGCAAGCAGCGCGCCCAGGCCGCCGGCATCCCCATCAAGACCACCGATGAAATCGTCGCCCTCGGCGGAGCAGTGGATGTGATCTTCGATCTCACCGGCAACCCCGAAGTACGCAAAGACCTGCGCGCCAAGATGCAGGCCACCGGCAACCGCCACACCATCATTGCGCCGGAGACCATGGCGCGCATGCTGTGGGCGGTGATCAGTGATGAACAGCTGGGTGCAGGGGAAGGCGTTCGGGGTTATTGAACTGAGGTGGGCATGGAGGCCCACTTGCTCTGACCCTAAACTTCAGCAGAAATTTTACAAAATTGAGGCTGCGCAGATGCGTAAATTTAATTACATACTGCTCGTGATGATCTTTAGTGTCTCGGTCGGCGCAGAAGAAGTAGATTTGTGCGATAAGGGGTCAATGCGGGATATGATGGACTGTAAAAGTGAACAATATAGGAAGAAGAAAATACAACTACAAAACGAAATGGATATGGCGATTGATAATTTGAATTCTGACGATGCTAAGAAATCACTAAGATCTGTTCAAGAACTTTGGCAGAAATACATGGAGGCCCAGTGCCGGTTTGATGCGCTGCCTTATGAAGGTGTTACCTATTCAGCGATTGTCAATGCTTGTATGGGTCATGAATTTGATAAGAGAATTAAGAAGCTTCATGAGATATCAACCTGTTCATACAACGATTGCCCATGAACACCCGTGGAGTTCGGTTGGAGGTCTGCACCGGCAACCGCCACACCATCATCGCCACGGAAACCATGGCGCGCATGCTGTGGGCGGTGATCAGTGATGAACAGCTGGGTGCGGGTCAGGGGGTACGGGGGTATTGATCAGGGCGGGCAGGGATGCCCGTTTGTTTATCGATAAGAGCCTGTCATAAATTTTGTGTTTGAGGCATAACATGAAACCAGAAAGGAGCATGTATGCCAAGCAAAACGAGCAAGAAGAAGCCGTCGGTGCTGCCGACCATCCCGAAAGAACTCATTGACCAGAT
>JBFLWM010000028.1:0-37306 GCA_040755915.1 Pseudomonadota bacterium
TTGTTGCATATCAAGTTGTACCTTGACAAGACAAATTCGTTCTATACCATACACATCAAGACCTTACGAGGTTGCGGGATAATTGAAAATCCGCGTGTCGACGGTTCGATTCCGCCCCTGGCCACCATCTTCCAGCGCCCAACCCTGACCGGTTGGGCGTTTTCGTTTGTGCGGTTCGCGATACCATCCGGGATGCAGCGCCTGCTGCCATCAGGATGCACACTTCTTTGCTTACTTTCTAATCAGCATCCACATGGCCTGCGGTGCTTGCCCGTGGGAAGGCGATGCCCGGGCGGATCGTGCCGGGGCCGCACTCCTGCGCCACATGGCAGATGTTATATTGTCGCCAGGCAATGGGAGCCCCAGTGTGCTCCTCTCCCGCGAGCGGGGGAGGTCGGGAGGGGTAACCTGTTGATGAAGGCGAATGCCTCCCGCGGAGCTATGAACGATGAACAGACAGCGCGCCCTTGAACTGCTGACCCGCAGCAAGCCCGAGTTGCAGGCCCGTTTTGGCGTGACCCGGTTGGCCCTGTTCGGTTCCACGGCCCGCGACACGGCAACCAGCGGCAGCGATGTCGATGTGCTGGTGGCCTTCGATGGTCCCGCCACCTCAAAGCGTTATTTCGGCGTGCAGTTCTATCTGGAAGACCTGCTCGGCTGCCCCGTTGATCTGGTCACCGAAAAGGCCCTGCGGCCGGAGCTGCGCCCCTACATCGAGCAGGAGCGGGTCAATGTCTGATGCCGGGCCGCGCGAATGGCGTTTCTATGTCGATGACATGCTCGACTTCGCCGGCAAGGTGCTGGCCTACACCAATGGTCTCGACCAGCCCGGCTTCGTCGCCAGCGGGGTCACCTATGACGCCACCCTGCGCAATCTGGAACTGATTGGCGAGGCCGCTACCCATATCCCGGACGACATCCGCGCTGCCCACCCCGAAATTCCCTGGCGGATGATCGTCGCCACGCGCAACCGCCTCATTCACGGCTATCTCGGCATCGACGATGACACCCTCTGGAGCATCATCCGCGATGACGTGCCCGACCTGTTACTCATGCTCAAGGTTTTGAAGGATCAGGCACAGTCATGAAATCTGGCCGCCTCAAGCACGCCGGTCGCGCGTGTGACGTAACGGCCGACCAGTTGTGCTCGACCACAGTCTGTGGGCGAGCTCTAACGGCCACGGCCTGGTATCGGAATCAATACTCCTCGCCAGGCTTCTCTTACCTGACGCGCGTCAAGGTAGCCCGTATCCACGCTTTATAAACTGTGCATGTAGCCCCTTGTGATATTGGGGGATTCCTGCGCTGCATCCGCCCGCCGGGCGTGCCGTTGGCCGATGTCGGGGCCGGCCGGTATACTGCGGCGACGGGCCGACACCATTCTGAAGGAGCGCTGTCCATGGTTTTCGAGCGCGCCAAACGGATCCGTTTCTCCCATTGCGATCCCGCCGGCATCATCTTTTACCCGCGCTACGCCGAGCTGCTCAACGAAGTCGTCGAGGACTGGTTCGCCGACGGCATCGGCATCGATTTCCGCACCCTCATCGCGGAGCATCGGCTCGGCGTGCCCGTGGTGCGTCTGGAGTGCGACTTTCTCGCCCCGGCCCGTTTCGGCGATACGCTGGTCTTTCGCCTTGCCGTGAGCGCTGTCGGCGGTTCGTCGGTGCAGCTGGCCATCGAGGCCCGGCGCGACGAAACGCCCTGCCTGCGCGCCGCGCTGAAGATCGTACTGACCTCGCTGGACAGTTTCCGCGCCGTGCCCATCGACGATCTCTGGCGCGGCAGGTTCGCCGCCTTCCAGGCCGAGACATGACCCTGCCCGCCGCCGTCACCCCTGCCGCACCGCCTGCCTGGCGCATCTGGAGCGCTGCCGCCCGGCCGCGCACGCTGCCGCTGGCCGCGGCGCCGGTGCTGGCCGGCACGGCCCTGGCCTGGGCGGAGGGCGCGCCCCTGCTGTGGGGGCCGGCGCTGGCCGCGCTGCTGGCGGCGCTGCTGATCCAGATCGGCACCAATCTGCACAACGACGCCGCCGACCATGAGCGCGGCAACGACCTGCCCGATCGCCTCGGCCCGCTGCGCGTCACCGCCGCCGGCTGGGCCAGTGCAGGCGCGGTGCATTTCGCCGCCCGCGCGGTGTTTGCCCTGGCCCTGCTGCTCGGCCTGTATCTGGTCGCCGTCGGCGGCTGGTTCATCTTCGCCATCGGCTGCGCCTCGCTGCTCGCCGCGCTGGCCTATTCCGGCGGACCGTGCCCGATATCGCACACGCCGCTGGGCGAGCTGTTCGTGTGGATGTTCTTCGGTCTGCTGGCGGTGGCCGGCAGCTACTGGTTGCAGGCGGCCGGCGTGTCCGCCACGGCGTGGCTGGCCGGCGCGGCGCTGGGGCTGCCGGCGGCGGCGGTGCTGCTGGTGAACAACCTGCGCGATCGCGACACCGATCTGCGCGCCGGGCGGCGCACGCTGGCGGCGCTGCTGGGTGATGGCGGCGCGCGCTATGCCTATGCCGTGATGATGCTGCTGCCGTATGCGGTTTTGCCGCTGCTGGCGCAATCCGGTCGCGGCGGCGTCTGGCTGGCGCTGTTGATGTTGCCGTTCAGTCTGCTGCTGGTGCGCCGCCTGCTGAGCGGTGCCACCGGCGTGGCGCTCAACCGCCAACTGGCGCAGACCGCGCAGGCGGCGCTGGGCTTCGCCCTGCTGCTGGCGCTGGGAGTGCTGTACTGATGGCGGCGGTGATGGGGCCGGCACTCACGGCGCAGCCTTTGCTGCCGCTGGTGGACGAGATCTGCTGCCGGGTACAGCAGGCGGCACAGGCGGTGTTGCCGCAGCTCGCCGCGCTCGCGGCTGACAATCTGTTTTCGCTTTCCCTGCCGCTGCCTGCCGCCCTGCTCGACGGTGCGTGCATCGGCGGCGATACCCGCTGGCTGGCGCCGCACGGTGAACTGGCGCTGTGGGCCGCGGGCGCGGCGGCGCGCTATGACGACACGGCGCAGTACCGGCGCGATTGCGCGCAGTGGCACTGCCGGGGCGACGCCGTTCCGCTGACCTTCTTCTCCGTGCCGCCGGCCACCGAGCCGGCACGGCCGACATTGTGGCTGCCGCAGGTATTGCTGCGCCGCGATCGCTCGGGCCATGTCCTCACGCTGAGTGCACAGCGCGGCGGACAGACACCGGCACAGATGGTGGCTGCCTGGCTCGACGCCGTGCGTGGACTGTTCACCGCGCCGGCGGTTGCGGGACACAGTCGCATCGTGGCGCAACAGACCACTCCCGCTGCGGATGTCTGGCAGGAGCGCGTGCTGGCGACGCGCGAGGCGATCCGCGCCGGTCGTTTCGCCAAGGCCGTGCTGGCGCGGCGCCTGTGTGCACAGTTGTCGCAGCCGGTGAATGTAGGCGGTGTGCTGGCGCGCCTGGCGCAGATGTATCCCGGTTGCCACGTGCTTTCCCTGCCCTACGGCGACGGGCAGGTGGTGGCGGCCACGCCGGAGCAGCTCGCCATCAAGCGCGGCGGAGAATTGATCAGCCATGCCCTCGCCGGTACGGTGCAGCGTCGCCGCGGCACGCAGGAAGAGGCGCTGGCGGTGGCGGAATTTTTCGCGTCCGCCAAGGAGCGGCGCGAGCATGCGCTGGTGGTGGATAGCATCAAGGAGCGCATGATGCAGTTGTGCAGCAGCGTCGAGCATGCGGCGGTGCCGTCGCTGCTGTCGCTGCGTTTCGTGCAGCATCTGTGGACGCGGGTGCATGGGCGTCTGCGCGAAGGTATTGGTCTGCTCGATGCGGTAAGCGCATTGCATCCGACACCGGCGGTACTGGGTACGCCCACTGATGCGGCACAGGCGTGGCTGGCGCAATGCGACGAGCGGCGCGACGGCCTCTACACCGGCGTCGTCGGCTGGATCGATCGGCAGGGCGACGGTGATGCGGTGGTGGTGCTGCGCGCCGCCTATCTCGAAGACGACAGCGCGGTGCTGTGGGCCGGCGCCGGCATCATGGCAGAATCCGATCCGGCCACCGAGCTGGCGGAAACGGAACTGAAGCTGCAAACCATGCTGGAAGTGCTGGGTTCCTCCGCATGAGCGACATCGCCGTGCGCAATTACCGCTGGGCCTGGGCCCTGCTCGACGGTCTCGCCGCTGCGGGCGTGCGCCGCGCCGTAGTCTCGCCCGGTTCCCGCTCCACGCCGCTCACCCTGGCCGCGCTGCGTCATCCCCATCTCACCGTGCAGGTCTGTGTCGACGAGCGTGCCGCCGGTTTCTTTGCGCTGGGTTTGGCGAAAGCGGAGGCGGCGCCGGTGATCCTCATCGCCACCTCCGGCTCGGCCGTCGCCAACTGGCTGCCCGCGGTGGTGGAGGCGGACATGGGCGGCGTGCCGCTCCTGTTGCTCTCCGCCGATCGTCCGCCCGAGCTGCACGACTGCGGCGCCAACCAGACCATGGATCAGATCGGCCTGTTCGGCCGCCACGTGCGCGCCTTCCATCCGTTGCCGCCGGCGGAGGACGACAGCCTCTGGCTGGCGGCGTTCGCCGCGCGCGCCGTTGCACAGGCCCGCGGCCCGCTGCCCGGTCCGGTGCACTGCAACGTGCCGCTGCGCGAGCCGCTGGTGCCGGACCCGGTGCCGGCATTGCAGGCAACGGCGCGTGTGCCGCAGGTGCTGCGTGCCGTAATGCAGCCGGCCGCGGAAACCCTCGCCGCGCTGCATCAGATCATCGCCCGCGGTCCCGGCGCCATCGTCTGCGGGCCGCAGGACCTGGGCGAGCCGGCGCGCGCGGCGATCATCGATTGCGCGCAACGTCTGAACGTGCCGGTGTTCGCCGATGTGCTGTCCGGGCTGCGCTGCGGTGTGGATGCGGCGCAGGTGTTGCAGCATCCCGACAGCGTGGCGCGCAGCGCACCGGAACCGGCCTGGCTGTTGCGTCTGGGCGGTGCGCCGGTTTCGCGTGCGGTAAACGAATGGCTGGCGCGCTGCACGCAGGCGGCGCAGGTGGTGGTGAATGCGCATTCGCGCCTGGCCGACCCGGTGGGCACGGCCACCCACGTGCTGCATGTCGATGCAGCGGCGCTGTGCCTTGCCCTGAACGGCAAACCGGCCACGGATGACTGGCTGCACCGGTTCACGACCGGCGATGTCGTGATGCGCGATGCGGCAGTGACGGCCTGTGCCGATGAGCCGCCCTTTGAAGGCGCCGCGCTGCGCGCGCTGCTGCATGCATTGCCGGCGCAAACGCCGCTGCTTCTCGGCAACTCGCTCAGCGTGCGCGCCGCCGACTGGTTTGCCGGCGTCACCGCCGCGCCGCTGCGCCTGTTCGGCAACCGCGGCGTCAGCGGCATCGACGGCAACATCGCCACCGCCTGCGGCATCGCCGCGGCGCTGGGGCCGACCGTTGCCGTGGTGGGCGATCTCGCCTTCCTGCACGACCTCAACGCCCTTGCCCTGGGACAGCACTGTCCGCTCACCGTCGTGTTGCTCGACAACGGCGGCGGCGGCATCTTCGATCATCTGCCGCAGGCCAGTCTGCCCGAGTTCGAGCAAGGCTGGCTGACGCCGCAGGCCCTCGATCCGGCGCAGGCCGCCCAGGCCTTCGGTCTCGGCTATACGCGCGCGGACAGCGTCACGGCGCTGCTGGAGGCGATCCGTTCCGCCCGGCAGTCGCCGCGCATGCACATCGTCCACGTTCCCATCGATCGCGCGCACAGCCTGGCGCGCATCCGCAGCTTTCACACGCAAGCAAGGAGTTTGCCCGCATGAGCGCTACGCAGTGCCACTGGCAGCCGGTTGCCGGCGCCGAGTACGGCGACATCCTCTATCACACCTGCGACGGCATCGCCCGCATCGCCATCAACCGTCCGCAGGTGCGCAATGCCTTCCGCCCGGAGACGGTGATGGAGTTGCAGGACGCCTTCGCCCGCGCCCACCGTGACCCGCAGGTCGGCGTCATTATCTTCACCGGCGTCGGTCCCGATGCCTTCTGCTCCGGCGGCGATCAGAAGGTGCGCGGCGACGACGGCGGCTATCACGATGCCGCCTCCGCCACGCCGCATCTCAACGTGCTCGATCTGCAGATGCAGATCCGCCGCCTGCCCAAGCCGGTGGTGGCGATGGTGGCCGGTTACGCCATCGGCGGCGGCCATGTGCTGCACCTGGTGTGCGACCTCACCATCGCCGCCGACAACGCGCGCTTCGGCCAGACCGGACCGCGTGTCGGCAGCTTCGATGCCGGTCTCGGCGCCGGCCTGATGGCGCGCACCATCGGCATGAAGCGGGCCAAGGAGATCTGGCTGATGTGCCGCCAGTACGATGCGCAGACGGCGCTGGACTGGGGCCTGGTCAATGCGGTGGTGCCGCTGGAAAAACTGGAGGAGGAAACCGTCGCCTGGTGCCGCGACATGCTGAAACTTTCGCCCACCGCGCTGCGCCTGATCAAGGCCGGCTTCAACGCCGATACCGACGGCCTCGCCGGCATCCAGGAGCTGGCCGGCAACGCCACCGGCCTGTTCTACATGACGGCGGAAGGGCAGGAAGGGCGCAACGCATGGCTGGAAAAACGCCCGCCCGAATTCGGCAAATACCGCCGCCGGCCGTGAGAATCGTGCAGGCGTCAAATTCGTAGGATGGGCAAGGCGCAGCGTGCCCATCAGTACATGTTTACGGCGCGTCCGATGGGCACGCTGCGCTTTGCCCATCCTACCTGGCTGACACGGTCATGCGCATTGTTGCTGCTCACCTGCATCCCTACGCCCTGCCGCTGAAGCGGCCATGGGTGGCGGCGCGTGCGGTGCTGCACGAACGCCGCGGCATGCTGTTGGCGCTGAGCGGTGACGACGGCATCATCGGCTGGGGTGACTGTGCACCCTTGCCCAGCGCCGGCAATGCGGCACAGATTTTTGCAGCGTTGACTGTCCTGGCGCAGGCGCTGCCCGGTCGTGAACACGCAGCGGCACGGGCGCTTGATGTGTCGTTCCCCGAGGTGCGCTGGGCGCTGGAGACGGCCTTGTTCGATCTCGCGGCGCGGCAGCGCGGCGTGCCGCTGGCCGTGCATCTCTGCGCGCAGAACTTCACCGGCAATGTGAAAGTGAATGCCGCCCTCGGTGCGCTCGATGCGCATACGGCGCAACGGGCCGTTGCGGCATTGGCGCAGGGTTATGCCAGCGCCAAGATCAAGGTGGGTGTCGGCCCTGTCGATGATGAGCTGGCCTTGCTGCAGGAAGTGAATGCGGCGACGGCGGGCAGACTGCGCCTGCGCCTCGATGCCAATCGCGCCTGGGACGAGAGCGCGGCGCAGCACTTTCTGAATGCGATCATTTCGCTGCCCATCGATGCGGTGGAGGAACCCCTGGCGCAGCCGACACTGGAGCAGTTGCGCGCCTTGCAGCAGTCCCTGCCGTATGCCATCGCTGTGGATGAATCGTTGCCGCAGTTCGGCAGTGCAGCGCTGCTGGCCGCCGGCGCCGTGCGTCGGCTGGTGATCAAGCCGGCGCGTATCGGCGGCATCATTGCCAGCCGTGCGCTGGCGGCACGTGCACAGGACGCGGGCATGGAGGTGGTGCTCACCTCGGTGGTCGATTCCGCCGTCGGCGTCGCTGCCGCCGCACACCTCGCGGCCGCCGTCGCCCCCGATCTCGCCCACGGTCTCGCCACCCTCGACTGGCTCGCCGCCGATGTGGCGCCGGCGCCGCTGCTGCGAGACGGCCGGC
Organism: Pseudomonadota bacterium; assembly: GCA_040755915.1. Classification (GTDB taxonomy): domain Bacteria; phylum Pseudomonadota; class Gammaproteobacteria; order Thiohalomonadales; family Thiohalomonadaceae; genus Sulfurivermis. The sequence goes on from JBFLWM010000028.1 coordinate 7,687, forward strand.
TGTGGCTCGGCGATGCCATCGGTCTTGGTCTTTCACCGACACCGTAGGATGGGCAAGGCGTAGCGTGCCCATCGGAGGGCCGGTGCGTGGGTGATGGGCACGCTACGCTTTGCCCATCCTACATTGATGCTGCAATGTCGTCGGACGGCCTGCCGATCCGGTTTGCCGTTGGACAGCTGCGGCAATATCTGTAGGAGCCGAGTCCTCTCGGCGAACGGTGCCGGAGTCAGGCGGTGATTCGCCCACGGACTGGGCTCCTGCAAAGAGGGCCGTGCGTGGGTGATGGGCACGCTACGCTTTGCCCATCCTACATTGATGCTGCCAGTCGCCGTATGGCCTGGCGATCAGGCTTGCCGTTGGACAGTTGCGGCAGTGCCGTCACACGCCGCGCGGCGCGCGGCCGTGCTGCGCCGGCGATGTGCTCGCGGCACCACGCCAGCAGTTCCGCTTCATCCAGCGTGCCGCTGTAGATTGCGGTGACGATCTCGCCCCACGCGGGATCGGGCCGCCCCACCACCGCAACCGTAGTCACGCCGGGACAGCGCAGCAGCTGCGCCTCCACTGTTGCCGGATGCACCTTCTTGCCGCCGCTGATGATCACCGCATCGGCGCGACCGATGATGCGTAATTCGCCCTTGTCGCTGATCTCCGCCAGATCGCTGCTGACGAACCAGCCATTCTCCAGACCGTCGCCGCGCCGCAGCTCGGGATTGGCGTAGCCGGCCATTACCATCGGGCCGCGGATCTTCAGCCTGCCTTCGTCCGTGACCGCCAGCTCGACGCCCGGCAGCGGATGGCCGAGCTGTCCTGCGCACCATGGCAATGGCAGCCGCTCCAGCGTCGCCACCTGTGAGGCGGTTTCGCTCATGCCGTAGGTGGGTTGCAGCGGCCAGCCGCGGCGCACCGCGTGCTCCGCCAACTCCGCCGCCAAGGCCGCGCCGCCGATCAGCACATGGCGCAGGGTGGCCGGCGGCGCATCCGCACTGCACTCCAGCAACTGCGCCAGCATCGCCGGCACCAGCGAGAGATGCGTGATGCGTTCCGTGCGCAGCGCCTGCCACACATTTGCAGCGTCGAAGCCCGGCAGCAATACCGCCTCGGCTCCGGCCAGTGCGCAGCGCGTGAGAATGGAGAAGCCGCCGATGTGAAACAGCGGCAGGCAGGCCAGCCAGCGATCGCCGGGCCGCAGCGGCGTGTGCGTTGCCGAGGCCTGCGCCGCCGCTGTCAGATTGTCTGCCGTCAGCATCACCGCCCTGGGTGTGCCGCTGCTGCCGCTGGTGGCAATCAGCAGTGCGATATCGTTCGGCGCAAGACGTGACGGCGGCATGGTTTCACTCTCGGCAGCGGCGAGCAGCGCCGTGGTGTCGATATGGCGGTAACCTTTGTAGCGGAGATCCGCGACGACCACGCTCACTCCGGCCTGTGCCAGCAGGTCGGCGAGCGTTGCATCCGGCAATGCCGGATCCAGGGGCATCAGCGGCAGGGCGAGCGCGGCGCAGGCATGGGCCAGCACGCACACCGCCGCGGGCGAGGCGGAGATCACTGCGATCGGCCGGCCGTCACCGGCACCGGCAGCATGCAGCAGCGCGATGGCAGCTGCGGTCTTGCGCGCCAGGTCACTGGCGAGCTGTGTGGTGGTGTCGTGGGTCTGCATGACAGCCGATCATACGCCGTGCAGCGTGGTGCACGATCTCCGTTATTTTCCGGGGGAATATTAGCGTTGGCTTCTTGAGCATGGATTTTTAGCCGGTTTGTTCTCTGGACTGACAGTTGTCAATGCATGTCACGGGCTTCTGTACCAAACTTGCGCCATGTGCATGCACCCGGGCGGAAGTGATGATTAGAAAACTGGCAGTGATGTTATGGGCCGTCCTGTGGCTGGCGGCTGCGGTACCGGCGCAGGAGACGCCACCGCCTGCCGCGGACATGCGCTTTCGCGTCGTGGATGACACCACGCCGAGCCAGCGCGATTCCTCTTCCACCGCCGATCACACCAAGTTCAAGGAACTGCAGGGGCCGTTCGCCGACGGCCCGGCGGTGACGCGCGCCTGTCTGTCCTGCCACACCGAGGCGGGCAGGCATGTGCAGGAGTCCATCCACTGGACCTGGGAGTACACCGACCCGCGCAGCGGCGCCAAACTCGGCAAGCGTCATCTGGTGAACACCTTCTGCACCAATGCGCGCGGCAACGAGGGCATGTGCGCGCAGTGTCACGCCAGCTACGGCTGGGACGAGAAAAAGGACTTCGGGGCCGCGGGACTGAAGTGGCAGGAGCGGGTGGATGCCGGCAGCGATGAGCATGTCGATTGCCTGGTGTGCCACGACCGCAGCGGCAGCTATTACAAGGTGCCGCCCACCGCGGGCAACGAGGCGTGCAGCGTGATGTTCGAGGGCAAGGCGCCCATCGATCTCGTCAAGGTGGCGCAGAGCGTCGGTGCGCCGGGGCGCGAGAACTGCGGCGCCTGCCACTTCTACGGCGGCGGCGGTGACGGCGTGAAGCACGGTGATCTGGATTCCTCGCTGAAGCGTCCCGACCGCGCCCTGGACGTGCACATGGATGCCAAGGGCCTCAACTTCGCCTGTTCACAGTGCCACGTGTCCGATCGTCACCGCTGGGCCGGCAGCCGCTACAACATCACCGCCAAAGACACCGAAGGCACCGGCAAGCCGGGGATGCGCCGCGACGTCGCCACCTGCGAATCGTGCCATGGCCTGCATCCCCATCCCAACGACAGCGTGGCGCGCGTGAAGCTCAACGATCACGTCGATCGCATCGCCTGCCAGACCTGCCACATCCCGGCCATGGCGCGCGGCGGCGTCGCCACCATGACGCAGTGGGACTGGCGCACCGCCGGACGCACCAAGGATGGCGTGGGCTACAAGGAGCACGATTACGCCCAGGGCGACGGCAAGGCGCGCGACACCTACAAGTCCATCAAGGGCAGCTTCATTTATGGCGAGAATCTCACGCCGCACTACGCCTGGTTCGACGGCCAGATGCAGTACACGACCATCGACACGCGCTTCGACCCGGCGCAGGGCCCGGTGGCGGTGAACGGTTTCAGCGGCGCGGCAACCAATCCGGAGGCGCGCATCTGGCCGTTCAAGCGCATGCAGACGGTGCAGCCCTACGACAAGGGCAACAACACCCTGGTGTACATGCACCTGTGGGGCGACGATGAGGATGCCTACTGGGGCAACTACGACTTCGGCCGCGCCATCCGCGCCGGCATGGAGCGCGGCGGCCTGCCCTACAGCGGTGAATACGGTTTTGTCGAAACGCTGTCCTACTGGCCCATCACCCACATGGTGGCGCCGAAGGAAAACGCGCTGGCCTGCAACGCATGCCACAGCCGCGACGGCCGCCTCGGCGAACTGAAGGATTTCTATCTGCCGGGCCGCGACGGCCGCTGGCTCGACTGGATCGGCCTGCTGCTGGTGGGCGGCGCGCTGCTCGGCGTCAGCGGGCATGCGCTGTTGCGGATCTGGTCTGCGAAGGGGAGGGCTGCAGCATGAGCACGCGCATCATCATGGTCTACAGCCGCTTCGAGCGCTTCTGGCACTGGACGCAGATGGCGCTGATCTTCGCCCTGCTGCTCACCGGACTCGCGGTGCGCGGCGTGCACGGGATGATCGGTTTCGACACCGCGGTGACGGTGCACACCTGGTGCGCCCTCGCGCTCATCGCGCTGTGGCTGCTGGCGATCTTCTGGCACTTCACCACCGGCACCTGGCGCCACTACCTGCCGACGACTCGGGGGCTGTGGGCTGTGGCGCGCTTCTATGCCTGGGGCATCTTCAAGGGCGAGCACCATCCCTACCGCAAGGCCTACTGGCGCAAGCACAACCCGTTGCAGGCGCTGGCCTATCTCAGCCTCAAGCTGGTGCTGTTCCCGGCGGTGTGGCTGTCGGGCCTGCTCTACCTCGCCTACAACTTCTGGGGCACGGCGGGCGGCGCGCTGGGCTGGGTGGCCGCGGTGCACGTGCTGAGTGCCTACGCCATCCTCGCCTTCGTCATCGCCCACATCTACCTGCTCACCACCGGCCATTCCTTCGTCGCCCATGTGAAGCCGATGCTCAACGGCTACGACGAGGTGGACCTCACGCCGGCGGAGGAGGCCTATCTGCGCGAGAGCGGCGCGGTGGCGATGAAGGAGCCGTCCTGAGCGGCGCCTGCTGCGGCCGTCCTTGTGGCCGCCGTGCCGTGTTTGGCACACTGGGCGGCAGGCAAAGTGTCACGACGGAGGGCAGGGAGGCATGAACATCCTACGGAAGAGTCTGTGCGGGCTGTGGCTGCTGCTGGCATGGCCGGCGCACGCCAGCGTCGATCCGATCCTGGAGGGATGGGAGGCGCCGCCGGCGCCGTCGCTGTGCGCGACGCACCTGCAACAGGAACACAGCGCGGTAGCGCAGGCGGAACAGGTGCTGGCGCGTGAGCTGGAGGACTACCAGCAACTGGTGGAGCAGGCCCTGGTGTACCGGGCCAATACCATCGCCGAGGGGCGGCGCCTGAAGCGCGTGAACGGCCCGTTGACCGGCGCCGATCTGCAGCTGCTCAACGAAGGCATGGTGCTGCATCTGCAGCTGCGCGAGCGGCTGCTGCAAATGGCCGAGCAGCATGAGTGCTGGCTCGATGCCGATGCCGAGCTGAACCGCCTCCTTACCCCGCAGCAGCGCCTGGAAGGGGTGATGCTGTCCCTGTCTGCCGCCCTGGTGTTGTACGACAATTATCTGCTCGCCATCACCCTGTTCGAGGAGGACGTGCGCCTGCGGCGCATGCTCAACGCCAGCGATTCGGGTTACGGCATCGGCAGCGAGATCCTCGCCGCCATCGGCCGCTCCTACAACTCCATCGGCAACCGCGCCCGCGTGCGGCGCGCCATCCGCTTTTATGAAGAGGGGGCGCGGCGTCATGCCGCCGCAATCAATGTCGCGCCACGCCTGCGCTATCTGCAGAGCCTGATCGAGCAGAGCGCCTCCTATGACATGACCAAGGCCTTTTCGCCGGCCTACGTGGTCGGGCGCAAGCTGAATTTCATGGGCCGGGTGACGGGGGATCAGCTGGCCGATCTGACGGCCGGCGGCGTGAGCGTGTTCAGCATGCTGTTCGGCAATACCGTCGGCCTGGTGGAGACGCGCCACGGCAAGCTGTACCAGCGCACGGATGTCGCGGCGGCGGTGGCCGCGCAGTTGCAGGCGGGGGACATCCTGCTGGAGAAGACGCCGTTCCGCCTGACCGATGCCCTGATCCCGGGCCACTGGGGCCATGCCGCCATCTGGATCGGCACCGAGGCGGAACTGCGCGAGCTGGGCCTGTGGGAACACCCGCTGGTGGCGCCGCACCAGGAGGCCATCCGCGCCGGCGCCGGCGTGGTCGAGGCCCTGCGCTCAGGCGTCGAGCTGAATCCGCTGGCGGGCTTTCTCAACATCGACGACCTCGCCGTGCTGCGCGCGCGGAATGACGATCGGCAGCAGCGCGTCGGGTACATCCTCAACGCCCTGCGCCAGATCGGCAAGGGCTACGATTTCAACTTCGATGTGGAAACCACCGACCGCATCGTCTGCTCGGAACTGGTCTACGCCACCTACACCGACATCGGCTGGCCGACCACCAAGACCCTCGGCCGCGCCACCATCAGCCCCGATCAGGTGGCAGTGAAGGCGCTGCCCGGCGGGCCGCTGGAACTGGTGCTGCTCTACCACGACGGTAGCCCGGTGACGGAGCAGCCGGCCGCGCTTCATGCGCAGTTGCTGGGCGGGCAGGATACTTTGGCTTTGTCGCGTCCGGAGTAGTTCCCGTTAGGGAATATGGACTCGGAACTCATCAAGGACGATGGGCAAGAGCTTTACTCCGATCCCGGAGTCTGGTGTGCATGCGGCGCAATGCGCGTTGCTTATTGCGCCCTACGTGGGCTAACCCATTGTGGAAACCAGGTTACCCACGAGGTGGGCCTCACGTCGGTGGATGAGGTCTGTCGGTGCGAGAGCGGCGCAAGGAGTCGAGAAGGGGAGCAGGTAAACGTGACGCCATGTAAACGATGTTGGATGGACGCCGCTGACACGACTATGAGTAGATGGTAGAACAGTGCGACGCATATCGTCGTGGCATTTCGTAATCTGTTGCATCATCAGCTTACATATGAGGATGCAACAATGTTATACCAGATCAAAATCCTTCCGCTGTTCCTATTGTCAATGACTGCTCTCCCTGTCCACGCTGAGGCTTCTGGTAGTAGTGTGGACGAGGAATGGTATGCCTACGAATACGGCGAATGCACGCCACGCTCGCCCAGGGAGATGCTGGTGCTCCAGGAAATGGGTATGGCCAAGGTGACGGCAAAAGATACCGTTGAGAATGGCAAGGTTGTAAGCACCATCATGACTTTGCATGGCGCCAGTCCGCTGGACAAAGTAACCATCCAATATTTTCGCGGTGAAAAGCGCTGTGAGGCCGTCAGGCAGAAGGAGCAGAAAAAGCAAAATATCGACGTGGATCGCTACCGCTGACATGCATCCAAATCAAAATCTTTTCCCGCATGAGTATCGAATAAGGCCTCATCGTCCGTATGGCGGCCAGCGCCGCCTTGGACTTGAAGGTCGGTAATCCCCGCGGCCACCAGGGTAGCTTCGAATCGTGCTCATCCCCAAGCGCGAGCGGATTTTCAACGGCTTCGACGACAAGGTCGTGGCCATGTACGGGTGGGGCATGACATTGTGCGAAGTCCAGGGCGGGGGCTTGCTGGAGCAGTACGGTACCGAAGTGTCGCCCGAATTTATCAGTACGGCCACCGACGCGGTGATGTCCAAGGTCACGCGCCTGGCGATCAGGCCACTTGAGCCGATGTTCAGGTGGTGTTCTTGGAAAGAGGCGATGAATCAATTTGCTATCGTATAATTGAAGCAGTTTCATATGCTGAAATTCAGACGGTCCCTTGCTATCCTAAAAACTCGCTAATTTTCTTACGGATAACAGGGATTTCTTTTTCAATATAATCGTTAATGGCAGATTTGATCTCATCCTCTGGGACAGTCTCATATTGATCGACCGATTTGTCTTCCTCCAGCAGCGATTTCTGGCAGACCCGGATCCACTTCCGCCCTCTCGCTGATCTATCAAGCATCTCTGCCAACTTGATGAGCTCCTCATTGTCATGGGCCCTGATTACCAAACAAACCGAAAGCGGCTTATCAGGAATGTTCTCGATCTCGAACAAGCAAGCTCGTCCTGATGGCGTCCATTTTCCATCATCAAAAGTGTACCTCTTCATGAGAACATCAATGTCATGATCGATAAACCTTATTCTGCGCAGATAATAATGATCCATGATGATGCCCTGCCCAGCTTTTGCCTGTAGATGATTTTTTGTCAGCTCATATGCGTCATACCGGATGTCGCCGATGTTCTCCTTTATAAGATCAATGGCGATCTTGTGTTCGCGATATATTTTTCTGCAAATCTCGCGTAACTCGCTGTTATCCATAATTTCGCTCCGAATGATGTCTTGATAATCAGATAGTAAGGCGGTTGTCTTTGGCGGAAGTGTTTCGTGTGTGCTGATGGCGTCATTCTGAACAAACCCGATCGCATCGTTTATCTTGTCGTATGGGCAGGATATCCAGCCAGAATCATTTATGGCCCCTCTGCCTTCTGGAGTCAGGAATACAAACAAATGGTTATAACCAGGGTAATTTTTCTCTACATAATCCCTGTATTTTTTTAGTTGGTGCCTGCTCTCTACCGCATTGATTTTATTCTCAATAGCGCAAACAAGTTTAATGCTGTGTACGATGATTAGAATGTCAATATTCCACCGCTCACGCAAAACTTCTGCGTCGGATAAGTCTGAGGTAAGAATTTCAACCGGGTGTATTGGTGGATCGTCTGCTTCGCGAGAGAAGGTGATTAATACCTGCTTAAGTAGTCGTTGACCTATCCCATGGTGATTGTTTGGGTTCAGAATGTAACTAAGAAACTGAGAGTGCCTGATTTCATAGGATTCCATGCCTAGCGCACGAAACACATTAAATCCACCCATCCTGCTTTCGAGATCACGGAGATCGTTGCTGAGTAATAGGTTTTCTAAAAACTTATAGTTGTCGCTGTTAGACATAGCGTTAGCCATATAAAGATTGAATAGAGTTATGTGATAAAGGTCTTGTAACTTGACTTTCATTCACGCAGATGCGCAAGCACTTGCAGTACGCGAAATACCGGGTTCCTGGCATCATGTGTGTAACTTGCAGCAAGTTCCTGCAATTTTCGCACTCTGGATGTGTACTCGTGATTGATGATGGCATCAAGAGTAGATACTTGGCCTAATTGTTCCGTAATGTATCCGACGGGAACAACAGGAGACCAGAGCTGAAACTTGTGGCTGAATTTTCCAAGGTGCTTATGTGCGTACTCTTGTTGCCGCTCGTGTTTCTTTTTGATGCGCTCAAATGTCTCTTTATTGCTCTTGTACAGCAAGCCACGAATATGCGTTGTTACTTCACACAAATATGCAGTGTTATTTTTGAAGTTAAGCCCTATAACATCCAGCTCCCCTAGTCCTGCAACACCGCCACCAGGCGGGCGAACGTTATAATCTACGACATCACACTCATCAACTAATTGAAGATAAGCGCCTACAAAGTACTCACCTATGTCGGTAATCAATTTTATCCCCCATCCGTTGTAGAGAGTCATTCATTCTTGTCGTTCTGGAAATAAAAAGTTATTTGTCTTCGTATAGCTGAAACGAATTTGCTAGGCTTTGCTTGGTTTCGTTGACTAGATACTTTGGTTCAATCACTGTGATACTCGGCCCTTGCGACAAAATCCACCACCGCAACTGCCATGAATCTGCGACATGGGCGGTAAGCAAGTATTCGTCGCCATCCTGTATAAGTGTCTGATCTTCACTGAGTGGTGTTTCGCCTAGGATCCGCGCTAGCCAGCCGACGATGCGAGCCTTGAGCGTGAGCGACTTGCCGTTGCTGAACTGGAAATGGCCTGCCTGGATGTATTGGTCGATATCGAAAGTCTTCGGTTTCTTCGATCTTTCGGCAAGCCGTTCGGCGCGGCTGATACGGTGCAACGCATAGAGGCGGATGTCCTCATACCCATAGGCCGTGGCGACGAGGTAGGTGACGGGGCCGCGCTGTACCATGGCAAGGGGGTGCAGGGTGCGGGTCTGGGGCGCTTCGGCGTCCATGGAATGGTAGTCCACTTCAAGCTGAACCTCGCCAAGCAGTGCGGACTGAACGGTTTCCAGTACGGCCAGGTCGATCCGTGGCGGCAACAGGGGCAGTGCCGGGGGGATGTTACGTACCTTGTCAGCCCAGCGGGCGATACCTGGATGTTGTTTCTGACTGGCAAGTTTGTTGGCAGCCTGGCGGAATCGTGGCTCGACGGCCTTGAGTACAGAGGCTGGCAGCAGCGGCTTGAGTGTTTCCTCAATCATTTGCAGGGAGAGCGCCTCTGCCAGGGTGACGCCGGGTACGTCGGAGGAGGCGCCCGGTGCCCAGTGCCAGCCGTAGGGCTGGCCCTTGTCGTTGCATTCAATTGTCGGAAACACGGCGACGAGGCTGTCCAGATCACGCTCGACCGTGCGCTTGGTCACGTCGTAGCCGAGTTCGGCAAGATTGCGTGTCAGTTCGGCGGCGGTCTTGCCCGGCCTGTGGCTGGGCAGTAGCTTGAGCAGTTCCCACTGACGGGCGAGGGTGTTGCGGCTGCTGTCACTCGGCATGGGGGCCCCCCTGGAAGTAACGTGCTACCCGCACCATAGCCCAGGTGTCCCGTTCGCAATATTTGAGCAGGGCATTGTAGAGGAATGCCTTGCGATCGGGCGTGGTTTCCGGCTGTATCATTTCGGTGAATGCCTCTTGTGCCATTCCACCATCCGCCACTTCCAATGTGTCGTAGGCGAGATCCGGCGCGATAGTGGGCAGCACTGCCTTGATGGACCAGGAGCCGCGCATGTCCGGGTGGTAGTAATGCTCTCTGGCGATGGGCAGCAGATCGACGATGCGTTCAATGGCAGTCTCCAGCGCCTGGGTAAGCTCGGGAAAGTCCGCGGCCAGTTCCCTCATGCGACTGCGCTCGAAGGCTGCGTTGTAGACCAGGATCGGACCACTGATGCCGACGGCTGTGAGCAGGGATTCGGCAAAGGCACGGCGCGGATCACCGCTGCCATCGGCTAGGTGCTCAAGGTGAGCAACAGCCCCATCCTGCTGTTCGATGTGGCAGGACCACTGGAACGGAATCTGGGCGTAGGGCCGGGTTCCTGCCCAGATGGGCACCGCGAACTGGATGGTTTCGAAGTCAAGATAGTAGCGTGGCCAACCTAGCCGGCACAGTTCTTTGGCCGCCGCCGGGTCAAGAATGACCTCATTGTTGCGGGTCGCCTGCCAGATGCGCACATGCTTCGGCTTGCTAAGGCGGCCTTCCGGGATATGCCGAATATCCGCATAGCCTTCGCTGCGTAGTGTGTCAGCCAGCTTGCCACTATGGGGCAGGATTTCAGGTGGGTAGCCATCCTCCTTCTCGTTGTGCGGCACACAGTGACCGAAGAACGGACAGTCAAACGGGTCGTGGCATTGCGGACCGGGCGGCGTTTGGGGATCGGCGCCGTCCAGCGTGACGCGGGCGGAGGCTATCCACCCCGGGACTTCGCCCTCTTGCGTCTTGACCTGTTCGGTAATGTCGCTATGGACCAATAAGCCGCGATAGTCACCTTTGCCAGGATAGATAAAGGATGTATCGATATGGGCAATCTCAATGCGCGAGATCGGCACACCGGCTTGCCGGGCCACCCAAGTCTGCACTGCCGCATCTGTGAGATGGTAGTCCTTCACCCGGCTGGATGATTTGACCTCGGCCATGCGCCAGGCCTTGCCGTCGGGCAGCAACAGATCAGCCTGCACCAGTACGCCATCGGCCTGAAAGGTGGCCTCGAACAATGGACGTGGCGCTTCTTGCAGCAGACGTGCAGTGTCTGCAAGAGCCTGTTTCAGATCATTGGTATCAATGAGTACTCCGCCAGGGTGTAGCGTGCGGGCAATATCACCGACTTGATTACCTGTGGCAAAGCGAGTGGAACTGCCGTCGCCTTCCTCGGCCAATTCGGGATGGTTGACCTGCAGCCACAGCCGGCGCGGGCATTGCCGGTGGGCCACGATGCGAGATTTCGAGAGTCCGTGCATGGCGTTTCCTTTTTCAGGGAGTATCCCATGTTAGTGCGCTCAGATGAAACCAATGGCGCGACGCTGGCCATCTTCCTTGATGGCGCATTCCCGCTCCAGAGCGTCGAGCATCATGTGGGGCGTAGTGAACGGCCGGAAGCGATGTTGGCGGGTTACGGCTGCAAAATCACCGGGGGTTAGTACCAGAAGTCTCATCACCTTGTGGCGCAACAGATCATTCGGCGGAGCCAATCCCATGACCTTGCACTGCTGCGCAAACATCTGCCAGGCCTGCTCGGGCAACAGGTAGTCGAATTTCAGCTTGAGGTCGAAGCGACGCAGCGCAGCCTGATCTAGCCCGCGTATCAGGTTGGTCGAGGCGATAAAGATACCGGAGAATCCCTCCATCTGGGTGAGCATCTCGTTCACCTGAGTTACCTCCCACGAGCGCTGGGCACCGCGACGATCCTGCAGAAAGCTGTCCACCTCATCGATGAGAAGCAAGGCCCCCTCGCTTTCAGCGTCACGGAAGGCCTTCGCGATGTTCTCCTCGGTGCCACCCACCCACTTGGACAGCAGGTCGGAGCCGCGCTTGACCAAGAGCGGCAGTTCCAGCCGGTCGGCCAGCCAGCGACCGAAGGCGGTCTTGCCTGTGCCCGGCGGACCGTATAGGCACATACGGCCGCTCTTGTTGCGGGCAAGACCTTCGGCAATGTCCTGCAGGGAAGTGTCTGCGTTGATGAAACCCGGGTCATACCAGGTTGGCAGTTGGTTGGGGTCGTGTCTCTTCAGCGGAGTATGGCCCTGGGTGGTCAGGGTGTTGCCGATGAGGCGCTCTACCGCAGCAGGAACCTGCTCGGTGGGCAAGGTGTCGCGGATGGTATTGACCACGCTGGCTGCGCGTTCCACCACGGCTGGTGCCAGCTCCTCGGCATGAGCGATGCGGGCAATGGCATCGGCCGGGAGCAGTTCGGCGCACAGATCCTGAAGGATGCGCTCACGCTGCCGGCGTGGCGGCACGGGTAACTCGAACACCATGTCGAAGCGGCGCACGAAGGCCGGTTCCAGGCCGCGGGTGGAGTTGGACAGCCACAGTGTTGGCACCGGATTGTCTTCCAGCATGCGGTTCAGCCAACCCTTATTTGTTTCAGCTGTGCTGCGCTTGCCCCAGAAGAAGTCGCCGTCTCCGAAAATATCTTCCACCTCGTCGAACAGCAGCAGGGACCGGCGGGAAGCCAGGATGCTCTGAGCTGCTCGCAGCGCTCGCAGCCGATTCTGTCCAGTGATGGCGTCTCCATCGCCGTCTTCCCGTGCGACCTCGAACAGATCGCAGCCGAAGGACTGAGCCAGAACACGTGCAAATTGACTCTTGCCCGTGCCCGGGCTGCCGTGGATGTAGATATTGACTCCCTTGCGGTGCTGAGCGATGGTCTGCTGCAAATAGGGAACTACCAAATCCAGGTCTCGCTGGATATGTCGATAGTCATTGAGGCTCAAGGTTGGTGGGCTGCACGGAGCGATCATTTCCCGTAGCAGCTCCAGCGGATCCTCGACAGCACTCATCATGCGTCCTGGTAGATTTCCGGTGAGCAGGTCAAGTTTGTGGGGCAAGTTCAAGTGGCCGTTGTGGTCCAGCTTCACCAGGCCTGAACGTGACAGCGGGCCGCGTGACGAGAACGTTTCTTTTAACTGCTGTTCCGGTAGTCCCAGTAGCACACTGAAGACGGTGTAGATTCTAGTAGTGGAAATGGCACCCAGTAGATCTGCTGTATTTTCCAGCAAGGGGTTGCTGTGCAGGAGTACGATGAGTTCTAGGATACGGCAGCCCGTATCGTCCAGGCCGAGCAAATTGGCTAGACGGTGGGTATTGCTGCGCAGCACCTCTGGCACGGCGGCGTTGTACAAGCTGTGCTCAGCCTCGGCATGCAACTGGCGCAACTCGACGAGAACCTTCCGCTGATTGAATTCGGGAGCATCCGGTTCCAGCCAATGCCCTAAACCGATGGCCGAGGCAAGGCTGTCGTCGGTGAAGCCGTGCTCCCGCAGAAAGCCGCGGTGACCTCCCAGCGGGACGAGCAGGCGTAAAATCCACAGGTGAACGATATCCTCCTGTTCCAACTCGTACGATGGTGATGTGTGGCGAGAACGAGGACGATACGGACGGCGCATGGCTTGTCTCCTGTTGACTTGAACGATGACAGTATGCGTCGCAGTGCGACAGTATACGTCGTGATGGCGGTTACGACGAGGTGGACCTTACCCCGGTGGCGGAGGCCTATCTGCGCAAGAGCGGGGAGGTGGCGATGATGGGCGAGAGGTAGCCTGAATCTCTCTTGGGGGATGGCCGCTCAGCGCTCGCGAAACTCCCGATGACAGGTGCGGCAGGTTTCCAGCACGTCGGTATAGGCCTGCTTGCGGCGTTTTCCATCCATCGCCGTCTCTTCCAGCATTGCCGCGTTCTTCCCCAGCCGTTGTGCCAGTCCGCTGAATTCTTCCCAGCGCTGCCAGATCTCCGGTTTGGCATCGCTGCCGGTGCCGTGGCTGCCGGGGGGAAAAATCTCGGGGATCATGCGGCTGAAGGCCTGCAGGGCGCGGGCGTGTTCGGCGAGGTGGGCGGGCAGTTCGACGCCGTCGTTGACGATGGAGGAGGCGGCGCGCAGGTGGCGCTGGGCGCCTTCCATGACGCGGCTGCGGTATTCCATCAGTTCGGCGCTGCCGGCGGCGTTGGCCGCGGGCAGCAGGAACAGGAGGCAGGCGGCGCAGAAGTAACGCATCGGCTCTCTCCGCATGGGGTAAGTCGGGGGCTGACGTGAGAGAATATAGTTTCCTTTTGTTCTGGTTTGGATGTGGGTCATGGCATTACTGGGTTTGCGTGGTATTACGGTTAGTTTCGGCGGCCCGGCCCTGCTCGACGGGGTGGAGCTGTCCATCGAGCGCGGCGAGCGGTTGTGTCTGGTGGGGCGCAACGGCAGCGGCAAGTCGACGCTGATGAAGGTGCTGTCCGGCGAGATCGTGCCGGAGGACGGCGAGGTGGTGCGCCAGGGCGGCCTGAAGGTGGCGCGCCTGACCCAGGAGGTGCCGCACGGCCTGACCGGTTCGGTGTATGACGTGGTGGCGGCGGGGCTGGGCGCGGCCGGCGCGCTGCTGGCCGAGTATCACCATGTCAGCCACGAGCTGGCGGTGGATTGCAGCGACGCGATGCTGCGCAAGCTGGAGCAGGTGCAGCAGCGGCTGGAGGCGGCCGGCGGCTGGGAGCTGAACCGCGAGGTGGAGACCGTGCTGTCGCGTCTGGAGCTGCCCGCCGAGGCCGAATTCTCCGCCCTCTCCGGCGGCCTCAAGCGCCGCGTGCTGCTGGCGCAGGCGCTGATCACCAAGCCGGACCTGCTGCTGCTGGACGAGCCCACCAACCATCTCGACATCGACGCCATCACCTGGCTGGAAGAATTCCTGCTCGGCTTCAACGGCACCCTGCTGTTCGTCACCCACGACCGTTCCTTCCTGCAACGCCTCGCCACCCGCATCATCGAACTGGACCGCGGCCGCCTGACTTCCTGGCCCGGCGACTTCGCCACCTACCTGCGCCGCAAGCAGGAGGCGCTGGACGCCGAGGCCGGCGCCAATGCGCTGTTCGACAAGCGGCTGGCGGAGGAGGAGGTGTGGATCCGCCAGGGCATCAAGGCGCGGCGTACGCGCAACGAGGGCCGCGTGCGCGCCCTGGAGGCGATGCGGCGCGAACGCACCGAGCGGCGCGAGCGCCAGGGCACGGCGCGGCTGCAGCTGAACGAGGCGGACCGTTCCGGCAAGCTGGTGGTGGAGGCGGAGGGCGTGTCGTTCAGCTATGACGGCCGGCCGGTGATCAGGGACCTGTCCACAGTGATCATGCGCGGCGACAAGGTGGGCATCATCGGCCCCAACGGCGCCGGCAAGACCACCCTGCTGCGCCTGCTGCTCGGCCAGCTGGCGCCGCAGCAAGGAACCGTGCGCCTCGGCACCAAGCTGGAGGTGGCGTATTTCGATCAGCACCGCGCCATCCTCGACGAGGAGATGACGGTGCTGGACAACGTCGCCCAGGGCAGCGAGCAGATCACCGTCAATGGCCAGAGCAAGCATGTGATGAGCTATCTGCAGGACTTCCTGTTCGCCCCGGCGCGCTCGCGCACCCCGGTGAAGGCCCTGTCCGGCGGCGAGCGC
This sequence comes from Pseudomonadota bacterium, assembly GCA_040755915.1. Classification (GTDB taxonomy): domain Bacteria; phylum Pseudomonadota; class Gammaproteobacteria; order Thiohalomonadales; family Thiohalomonadaceae; genus Sulfurivermis. The sequence goes on from JBFLWM010000028.1 coordinate 23,044, forward strand.
AACCGCCTGCTGCTGGCGCGCCTGTTCACCCAGCCGGCCAACGTGCTGGTGATGGACGAGCCCACCAACGACCTCGACATGGAGACGCTGGAGCTGCTGGAGTCGCTGCTGGTGGATTACGCCGGCACCCTGCTGGTGGTGAGCCACGACCGCGCCTTCCTCAACAATGTGGTCACCTCCACCCTGGTGTTCGAGGGCGAGGGGCGCATCGGTGACTATGTGGGCGGCTATGACGACTGGCTGCGCCAGCGTCGCAGCGAACCGGCCGCCAGGCCGGTAGAGAAGACCGCGGCAGCCGCCGCCCCGGCGGAGCGGCGCGACAAGCCCAAGGCCAAGATGAGCTACAAGGAGCAGCGCGAGCTGGAAACCCTGCCGCAGCGCATCGAGACGCTGGAGGCGGAGCAGCAGGCGCTGCACCAGGCCATGTCCGCGCCGGATTTCTACCAGCAGGACAAGGCCACCGTCGCCGCGGCACAGGACCAGCTGGCGGCGCTGGAAGAGGAGCTGACGGTGGCCTATGAGCGCTGGGAGATGCTGGAGGCGCAGCAGGCCGGATAGGGAGCCGCCGGCTTATGCGGTGTCGGCCATGAAGGCACGAGATATCCGGCAGGCCGAGTCCTCCCGGTGAACGGTGCCCGGGATGGGCGCTGCCTTCGCCCGCGGAGCGGGCTCCTGCCGATGGGTTGTCTGTAGGAGCCGGGTCCTCTCGGCGAACAGTGCCCGGGACAGGCGCTGTCTTCGCCCGCGGAACGGGCTCCTACCGGTGGGTTGCCTGTAGGAGCCGAGTCCTCTCGGCGAACGGTGCCCGGGATGGGCGCTGCCTTCGCCCGCGGAACGGGCTCCTACCGATGGGTTGTCTGTAGGAGCCGGGTCCTCTCGGCGAACAGTGCCCGGGACAGGCGCTGTCTTCGCCCGCGGAGCGGGCTCCTACCGGTGGGTTGCCTGTAGGAGCCGAGTCCTCTCGGCGAACAGTGCCCGGGATGGGCGCTGCCTTCGCCCGCGGAACGGGCTCCTACCGGTGGGTTGCCTGTAGGAGCCGAGTCCTCTCGGCGAACGGTGCCCGGGATGGGCGCTGCCTTCGCCCGCGGAACGGGCTCCTACCGGTGGGTTGCCTGTAGGAGCCGAGTCCTCTCGGCGAACGGCACCATGGACAGACGTCCCCCTGGCCGACGGTGCCTGCAGGCAGCCCGCCTTACATGCCGCGCCCTGTTTTGACTATGATCTGTTCTACCACCCCGCCAGGAGTCATGTAGTTCATGAGCGAAAAAGACGGCATCAGCCAGTGCGTCGAGACCTTGTGCGAGCTGGGTTGCGACAGCGTGCGCCGTACCATCGCCGCCCTGGAGGCGGACGAGCCGGTGGCGCAGGTGGCGGGACTGGATGCCGAGCAGCGCCGGCGTGTGCTGGCCGAGCTGAAGGCCATCATGGCGGTGTACGACCGGGGTTAGCGCATAGCCCGTAGGATGGGCAAAGCGCAGCGTGCCCATCAAGAGCCGAGGCACGCGATACGCGGGAAATGATGCCAGCCAAAGTTGATGATGGGCACGCTGCGCTTTGCCCATCCTACAGATACTGCGACCAGTCCACCGCGCTGTCGCCGAAGGCGAAAAAGTGCGGATTCAGCAGCGAGTCCTTGGTGTTGTAGCGCAGCGGCCGCATGGCGGTGTCGGTGATGCGGCCGCCGGCCTCTTCCACGATGCACTGCGCCGCGGCGGTGTCCCATTCCGAGGTGGGGCCGAGGCGCGGGTAGATGTCGGCCTTGCCCTCGGCCACCAGGCAGGACTTCAGCGCGCTGCCCATCGGTATCAGTTCGTATTCCCCCAGATTGGCGAGAAAGGTCTCCATTGCGGCGCCGCGGTGCGAACGGCTGCCGGCGATGACGGCGCGGTTGCCGGTCCAGCGGCGGCAGTGCAGGCGCACCGGCTGGTTGACGGCGTCGCGCTTCCAGGCGCCCTGGCCGCGGCAGGCGTAGTAGTACACCCCCAGTACCGGCGCGTAGATGATGCCGAGCAAGGGCATATGGTCTTCGACGAGGGCGATGTTGACGGTGAACTCGCCGTTGCGCTTGACGAATTCACGGGTGCCGTCCAGCGGGTCCACCAGCCAGTAGCGCCGCCAGGCGGCACGTTCGCTGAACGGGATGCCGGCGCATTCCTCCGACAGGATCGGCAGGTCCGGGGTCAGCTCGCGCAGGCCGGCGTCGATGATGTGGTGGGCGGCGGTGTCGGCGGCGGTGAGCGGCGTGCTGTCGTCCTTGTGCTCGACGGCGAAGTCGCTCTCGTAGATCTCCATGATCTTGCGCCCGGCCTCGATGGCGATCTCGATGGCCGGCGTCAGCAGGTTGCAGGGATCGTTATGAGGGTGCTGACTCATGCTGAAGGTGCTCCCGGGTGAGGAACAGCGCAGCGATGCTGCGTGCCTCGGTGAAATCATCTTGTTGTAATAGTTCTGTCAGGCGTTGCAGCGGCCAGGGCACCACCTCGATCTCCTCCGGTTCGTCGCCCGGCACCTTGTGCGGATAGAGGCCGCGCGCCAGCACCACGTGGGTGGTGTGGCCGAGGTAGCCCGGCGCCAGGGAGAGGGAGGTGAGGTGATGCAGGTCGCGGGCGCCGTAGCCGATCTCTTCCATGATCTCGCGGTTGGCGGCGGCAAGGATGTCTTCCTCGCCCTCGATGCGGCCCTTGGGCAGGCCCAGTTCGTAACGGTCCACCCCGGCGGCGTACTCGCGAATCAGCAGCACGGTGTCGTCATCAAGCAGGGGGACGATGAGGACGGCGCCGCGCGGGCCGCCGATGAGCCGCTCGAAGCGGGTCTCGACGCCGTTGGAAAAACGCAGGTCGACCTGCTCGATACGGAACAGGCGCGTCTGGACCAGCGTCTTGGTATGCAGAATCCTGGGTTTTTCGCGCATCAGATCAATTTGTCGGCCACCGTCCCGCCCGGCCGATGATACCCGAGGCGCCAGGGAGGGGAAACCTGCCCTTTTGGGGTGACATGCGCCGGCAAGGGCGCAGTACAATGCCGGCCATGACCACAGCCACTACCCAACCCATGCCCTGGGAGGAGATCGACACTGTCCTGCTCGACATGGACGGTACCCTGCTCGATCTCAATTTCGATACCTATTTCTGGACCGAGCATGTGCCGCAGCGCTATGCCGAGAAGAACGGCATTGCCCCGGAACAGGCCAAGGCCCAGCTCTATCCCCGTTTTCACGCCGTGGCGGGAACCATGGACTGGTACTGCCTGGATTACTGGACACGCGAGCTGGGGCTGGATATCGCCCTGCTCAAGGAGGAGGTGGACCATCTGATCGCCGTGCATCCGCAGGTGCCGGAGTTTCTGGAACGGCTGCGCGGGATGGACAAGCGGGTGGTGCTGGTGACCAACGCCCACATGAAAAGCCTGGAGCTGAAGATGGAGCGCACCCGCCTGGCCGGGCATTTCGACGCCATCGTCTGTTCCCACGATTTCCGCCTGCCCAAGGAGCATCTGGCGTTCTGGGAGCGCATGCAGGATCGCGAACCCTTCGCGCCCCGCCGTACCCTGCTGGTGGATGACAGCCTGCCGGTGCTGCGTTCGGCACAGAGCTATGGCATTGCCCACCTGCGTGCGGTGACCAAGCCGGACAGCCGCCAGCCGCTGCGTGAGGTGACCGAATTCCCCGCCATCACCGATTTCGGCGCTATCATGCCGGCGGCGGAATAGGCCGGTGACGCATGCCGGCGCCGCCCCGGGCTATTTGCTCTTCTTGAAGCGCTTGTCCCACTTCTTGAAGCGCTTGCGGCAGTAGGCCAGCAGGCTTTCGTAGCTGTCGAAGAACTTCTTGAAGCTGTCTTCCGCCGGGGCGTCGTACTCGCAATAGTCGTTGGAATGCTGGCGGCAGATGTTGGGGCGTTCCTCGTAGATGCCGCAGCCTCCGCCCGGCAGCAAATGGCGGCAGGGGGTGTTGACCAGCAGATACCAGCCGTCTTCATCCTTGTAGATGCACACGTTATGATGCGAAATCTGCCACAGCAGGTGATCGAAGTCGTGCATCGCGCGCGGCGTATCGATCTGCTGGGTTATATAAGTACAACATTTGGAGTTGCGGCAGAGGCTGCACTTGTTTTCGGCGGACATCGGAGTTTGCTTCACGATAGTTGGGACGGACCCGGCAGGGCAGGTGCATGCTATGGTAGCACGGCGCCCGCCTTGCGGCGTCCGGGGAGAGTCTGGTGGGGAGCACAAATAACAACAGAATTAAGGTTTTCGGCGCACTGCTGGGATTGGCGGCATGGACCGGCTACGCGCAGGCGGCGGACGAACTGGATTTGGCTCTCGGCGAGCAGGACTTCTTCGCCGAGCTGCCGGTGATCCTCACAGCCACCCGTCTGCCGCAGCAACGTGCCGACGTGCCGGCGGCCGTGACCGTTATCGATCGGCAGATGATCGAGGCGGCCGGCGTGACCGACATCCCCTCCCTGTTCCGGCTGGTGGCCGGTTTTCAGGTGGGACATGACCGCGAATCGCGCATGACGGTGACCTATCACGGCGCCGCCGACATGTTTTCCCGCCGCATGCAGGTGCTGGTGGACGGACGCTCCATCTACACCCCCATCACCGGCGGTGTCGACTGGGTCGATCTGCCGGTGTCGCTGGAGGATATCGCCCGTATCGAGGTGACGCGCGGTCCCAACGGCGTTGCCTACGGCGCCAATTCGTTCCTCGGCGTCATCAACATCATCACCTTCCATCCGGCCGACGTGCAGGGCTTTGCCTTCAAGACCACGCTGGGGGAAGACCAATACCGCAAGGGCACCATGCGCTATGCCGGCAACGAAGGCGCCCTGGATTACCGCCTTACGGTGGAGCGGCGCGAGGACAGCGGCCTGACCGACCTCAATTGGGACGGCGCCGCGTCCAAGGAGGCCAACGACGATCAGCGCACCACGGCGCTGACCCTGCGTGCCGACTACCGCGCCACGGTGAACGACTATCTCACCTTCCATGCCGGTGAGAGCCGCGGGCCGCGGGAACGCGGTTATGGGCCATCGGAGGATGATCCCATCCGTTGGCAGCAGTCCCATGGCGACTATCAGCAGTTGCGCTGGAAACACATCCACAGCTCGACGGAAGAGTTCAGCGTGCAGGTTTACCGCAACTACCAGCTGCACTCGGACAGCGTGGTGGCGGACATCCCGCCGTTTGTGCTCGGCCTGGACTACACCATCGAAACCGAGCGCTACAACCTGGAGTTCGAGCACCTGTTCGCCCCGGCGGATGACTGGCGTCTGGCCTGGGGGGCCGAGGCGCGTATCGACTACAGCCGCGCCCCCGGTTATCTGGGCACGCCCGATGCCTACAAGCACAATCTGTATCGCCTCTTCGCCAATGGTGAGTGGCAGCCGGATGAGCGCTGGACCGTCAACGTCGGTGCCCTGGTGGAGCACAATGAATTCAATCGCAGCAACACCTCGCCGCGTCTGGCTGTGAACTACCGCGTCGATGAGGCGCATTATCTGCGTGCCAGCTATACCGAGGCCTACCGCACCCCGGCGGTGTTCGAGGAGCGGGCGGATGCGGCCATTCTCCTGGTCGAGCCTTTCCCCTTTCCGCCGCTGCCGGCCGGTACGGCCATGGATCAGATCTATTACAGCGCCGGCAACCTGCGGCCGGAGCACATGACGTCCTATGAGCTGGGCTTCGGCAGCTATGCGGCCGACCGCCGGGTGGGGTACGAAATCAAGCTGTACCGCGAGGAAATACGTGACGTCATCGCTCCGTATATCGACCCGGCACAGACCCAGGACGAGTTGATGAACTTCGGTTCGTACAAATTCACCAATGACGGCAGCACCAACATCACCGGTTTCGAGATCCAGGCCCGCGTCCAGCCGACGGACGCCAGCCTGATCAGCCTGGCCTATGCCTATGCCCATGCCAGGGGATATACGCTGGACCGCGTCACGCCCGATGAATATATCGACATGTCGGTGGCGACACCGGAGCACACCCTGAGCCTGTTGCTGGCCAGCCGTCTGTCTGCCGACTGGCATGGCAGCCTGGGGCTGTACCATGTCACCAACTTCGAATGGCCTGGTGCCAACGATCCGGTCAGCTTCACCACGGCCGACGCCACACTGCGCAAGCAGTTCAGGAATAATGGTGCGGAAGGCGCCATGTTCTTCACGGTGCGCGATCTGCTCGGCCCCTACTATGATTACGTGAATGACGTGTTTCTCGAGAAGCGCGTCTACTTCGGCATCGAATTGCAGGTGCCCTGAGGAAGAGGAACGCTGCCGGACGCAGCCCGCCAATCATGCGCTTAGTTGGGGAAAGGATGCCGAAATCGGGTGCGGGCCGGATGCCTGCGCTGGCGCTGCTGTTTTGTCTGCTGGCCATACCGCTGCTGGCTGTCGCCGAGTTGCCTCGTGTCGTGGTGGTGGGGGGGGAGAACACCCATCACCGGGCGGTGTTTGCCGCCATGCGGCAGGTGCTCGGGCGCGACAGTGCGCGTTATGAGGTCATCTACCGTACCATCGAGCAGTATCGACCCGACAGCACCACCGGTGCCGTCCTGCGGGTGGCCGTAGGTACCGCGGCGGCACGCACGCTGGGCGCGGCGCCCGATGCTGCACCGCTGCTCTGTGTGTTGTTGCCGCGGGATGACTATCTGGCGTTGCCGCAGCCTGCGGGCGGGGAGATGAGCGGACTGTTTCTCGAACAGCCGCTGCCGCGCTACTTGGCCCTGCTGCGACTGGCCCTGCCGCAGCATGAGCAGGTCGGCGCGGTACTCGGTCCGGTGTCGTCGGCCCTGGCCGCCGATTTGCAGCAGGCCGGTTATCGGCAGCAATTGCAGATCACCACGGCAAGCATTACCGCCGAACGCGAACTGACAGCGGCCCTGGAGCAGGTGGCTCGCCCGGCCGGCGTGTTACTGGCCCTGCCCGATCCGGTCGTCGTCAACGCTGATACGGCGCGGACCCTGATCATGACGGCCTATCACAAGGGCATTGCCCTGGTGGGATATTCCCAGGCGCTGGCCAAGGCCGGCGCCCTGATGGCGGTGCATTCGACGCCGGAGCAATTTGGCCAGGAGGCCGGCGAAATGGTGCGGGCGGCGCTGTCCGCGAGCCCGGTGCGCCTGCCGCCGGCGCGCCATCCGGCGTATTTCACGGTGTCTGTGAACTATCAGGTTGCGCGGGCATTGGAATTGAACCTGCCGCCGGAAGATCGGCTGGTTGCCCGGTTGCGGCAGCAGGAGGCGGCGCAATGAAGACCTGGAGCATTACACGAAAGGTGTTGCTGCTCGCTCTGGTGCCGGGTACGGTCATTGCCCTCACGCTGTCGGCCTATTTCACCTCCCTGCAGCTGCGCGCACTGGATCGCGCCTTGCGCGATGAGGGTGCCGTGCTGGCGACCCAGTTTGCACCGGCAAGCGAATATGGCGTGGTATCCGGCAATCAGGAGATGCTGGCCCGCCTGGCGACGTCCATGCTGCAGCGTGAGGATGTCGTCTGGATTGGCGTGCGTGATACCCAGGGCGCGGTGTATCAGCAGGTGGGCCAGGTGCGTTTTGACTGGCATAACATCGCGACCAATCCTGATGCCGATGGTGTCTGTGCCGAGTCGACCAGCTCGTTGTTGTTTTGCGCACCGATACGCAAGACCCGCCTGCAGGTGAGTGATTTTCCGGATCTGGACCAGGAGCGGTCCGGGAACGATGTCATCGGCTGGGTGTTTGTGGAAATGTCCACCGAGGCCAATGCCCGGCGCCGTATCGAGGTCATAGCCCAGTCGCTGGTGCTGACCAGCCTGTTGCTGTTCATTACCAGTCTGTTTGCCATCTTCATCGGTTATCAGATATCCCGTCCCATCATCGCGATGACCGAAACGGTGCAAAAGGTGGCGCGCGGCAATCTCGACGTGCGCACCCAGGTCAATGGCGGCGGCGAAATCAATTCCCTGGCGCATGGCATCAACGGCATGATTGCCTCACTCGCCTCGGGGCGTGACGAAATGCTGCGGCGTATCGACCACGCCACCGCACAGTTGCGTGAAACCCTGTCGTCGCTGGAACAGAAAAACCTCGCCCTGGATGAGGAGCGCATGCGCGCCCAGGCCGCCAGCCATGCCAAGGGCCAGTTCCTGGCCAACATGAGCCATGAGATACGCACGCCGCTGAGCGGCATCATCGGCATGCTGGCCTTGCTGGAGAAAACCGATCTGCAGCCGAACCAGCGCGCCTACGTAACCAATCTGTCACTGGCGGCGGATGCGCTGCATACCCTGCTCAACGACATCCTCGATCTGTCGCGCATCGAGGCCGGCAAGCTGCAGCTGCTGGAGCAGACCTTTTCACCCCGCCAGCTGCTGGACGAGGTGGCATTGATGCTGGCCAGTTCGGCGCATGAAAAGGGACTGGACCTGATCTGTCATTCGGCGGTCGACCTCCCGGAACAGGTGCGCGGTGATTCCCTGCGCCTGCGCCAGGTGCTGATCAATCTGGTGTCCAACGCCATCAAGTTCACGGAAGCCGGTTCGGTGGTGGTGCGTGCCTTCTCTCTGCCGGCAGACTCTGCCCCGGATGCACGCGCCTGGGTCCGTTTCGAGGTCGAGGACAGCGGCATCGGCATCCCGGCCGATCGGCAACAGAGCATCTTCGACAGCTTCACCCAAATTGACTCCTCCAACACCCGCCGCTACAGCGGCAGTGGTTTGGGCACCACCATAGCCCGTGAGCTGGTTCAGTTGATGGGCGGACGCATTGGCTTGTTCAGTGCCGAGGGGCAGGGCAGCCTGTTCTGGTTCGAATTACCCCTGTTGGTGGAGGCGGCCGCGCCGGCAACGGCGCACCAGGCGCTCAACGGTTCGTCCCTGGTGATCGTCCAGCAGGACAACGAGGGACGGCGTGCCCTGCAGGATCTGGCTGTACGCCTCGGCCTGGATGTGAAGGCCACGGCGGACGGCGCGGCGGTGGCCGGGTTGATTGCGGCCAGCACACCTCCGGTGCTGGTTATGCTGGTGGAGCACGGGCGTGAAGCCTCCTGGCTGGACCTGGCGCGCCAGTTGCGCAGCCAGAAGGCCACGGCACGGGCGTTGTTATGTCATGTGACGTTCTTCAATGGTGATAGCGATGCCGGGCTGTTCGACAGCCAGATGAACAAGCCGGTGACGCTGGAGTCGTTGCGCGAAGGCCTGCAGGCGCTGTTGCAGCACCAGCCCGGGCCAAGTGCCATGCAAAACGGGACTGCGCTGCCGGCGGTGCTGCCTGCGGCAACGCAGCGTCGGGTGCTGGTGGCGGAGGACAACCGCATCAATGCCCTGGTGATCCGCAGCTTCCTCGAGCAGGCGGGGCATCGTGTGGTCTGGGTGGAGAACGGCGCCGACGCGCTGGCGATGCTGGCGCGCGGTCATTTCGATCTGGTGTTGATGGACATGCGCATGCCGCAGGTGGATGGCCTGGAGGCCACACGGCGCTGGCGCATGGAAGAGCCAGCCGGGCAGCACACGCCCATCGTTGCCCTGACGGCCAACGCCACGGTGGAGGATCGGGAACGCTGTCTGACGGCGGGGATGGACGCATTCCTGTCCAAGCCGGTGGAGCAGGAACAGCTGCTGGCTTTGCTGGACCGACTGGACTAGCGGCGGCGGCGGCCACCGCCGCCACCGGAGCGGCGCGGGCCGCCGCGTTTGTCGGGATGGGGGCGGTATTCCGACTTCACCGGCGGTTGCGGTTCACGCAGCAGCTCGCTGCTGATGCTGCTGACCGGAATCTTGTGGCCGACATAGGCCTCGATATCCATCAGCGAGAAGGCGTACTCCTCGCAGGCAAAGCTGATGGCCTCGCCGCTGGCGCCGGCACGTGCAGTGCGGCCGATGCGGTGCACGTAGTCCTCGGCATCCTGCGGCAGGTCGTAGTTGAACACGTGGGTGACGTCGGGGATATGCAGCCCGCGTGCCGCCACATCGGTGGCCACCAGCATGGGAAACTCCCCGGACTCGAACTGGGCCAGCAGGTGCTGGCGCTTCTGCTGCGGCACATCACCGGACAGGATGGCCGTCTTGTAGCCATTGCCCTCCAGATAGCCCCATACCCGATCGGCGACGCGCTTGGTGTTGACGAAGACAATCGCCCGCGTTGGCTGCAGCGTATGCAGCAGACCGAGCAGCAGCGGGATCTTTTCATTGCTGGCCGGAAAATAGATTTCCTGCTTGACGCGATCGGCGGTGACCTTGTCCGGCTGCACCTCCACCAGCGTCGGGTTGTTCATGTGTTCGTAGGCGAGCTCCGTCACACGCAGCGACAACGTGGCGGAAAACAGCATGCTGAGACGCTGCTGCGGCGGCGGCATGCGCCGCAGCATGTAGCGCAGATCGGCGATGAAGCCGAGGTCGAACATGCGGTCGGCCTCATCCACGACCACCGACTGGATGGCCTTGAGGTCGAACACATGCTGCTTGAAATAGTCGATCAGACGTCCCGGGGTGCCGATGAGGATGTCCACGCCCTGTTCGATGACGCTGCGCTGCTGTTCGTATCCCGTACCGCCGTAGGCGAGCCCCAGTTTGAGGCCGGTGTGGCGGCCGAGGGTCTCGGCATCACGGTGGATCTGGATCGCCAGTTCGCGGGTCGGGGCCAGCACCAGGGCGCGCGGCTGGTTGATGCGCCGCGTCGGCGCGCCGGGGTCGCGCAACAGGTGATTGTAGAGCGCCACCAGGAAGGCGGCGGTCTTGCCGGTGCCGGTCTGCGCCTGGCCGGCAACGTCCATGCCCTGCAGGGCAACGGGGAGGGTGTTGGCCTGGATCGGCGTACAGTTTGAAAATCCCGCCTCTTCAATACCTTGCATCAACGATGCAGGAAGATCGAAGTCCGAAAAGCGTTTGTCCGTCAGGTGCGTTTCGCTCATGGGGCAAGGAGCATACCAAAAACGCGCGGGTTGTGGGCTTGCATTGCCGGGCAGATTCGGCTCAAATGTGGGCCCAAGGCTCGACAACAAACAAGCCCGGCCGCTTTGTCTGCGGCTAGGGGCGTGACGGAGGCAATACCCTTGAGCGACAAAATCGTTTACGTAACCGACGACACCTTCGAGCAGGAAATCATCAAGGCCGAAGGCCCGGTGCTGGTCGACTACTGGGCCGACTGGTGCGGCCCCTGCAAAATGATCGCCCCGATTCTCGACGAGATTGCCGAGGAATACAGTGGTCGCCTCAAGGTTGCCAAGCTGAACATCGACGAAAACCCCAATACGCCGCCGAAGTTCGGTATCCGCGGCATTCCCACCCTGATGCTGTTCAAGAGCGGCAACGTGGAGGCCACCAAGGTGGGCGCCGTTTCCAAGTCGCAGCTGACCGCGTTTATCGACAGCAACCTGTAATCCACGGCACGGCGTCCGGCCAGGGCTGGACGCCGTGAGCAGTTGGTGGTAGATTTTCCCGCAGTTCCCCTAAGATACAAGAACTAGCGCCGGCCCCGCGGCCATTCCCCAAGACAGCATGCAGGCCCCCAGAGTGGCCTTACTGTCGATCCCGAACACCCCCATATCACGTTGCAATCCACGCTCCATCCAACGGCTTGACCATGAATCTGACCGAACTCAAGAGAAAACCCGCCGCTGAACTCATTGAATTGGCCGAATCCCTCGGCATCGAGGGCGCCTCACGCTCCCGCAAGGAAAACGTCATCTTTTCCCTGCTCAAGGCCACGGCCAAGGGCGGTGAGGATATCTGCGGCGATGGCGTGCTGGAGATCCTGCAGGATGGTTTTGGTTTTCTGCGCTCCGCCGACAGTTCCTATCTGGCTGGCCCCGATGACATCTACGTCTCGCCCAGCCAGATTCGCCGCTTCAACCTGCGCACCGGCGATACGGTTACCGGCAAGATTCGCCCGCCGAAGGAGGGGGAGCGCTACTTCGCCCTGCTCAAGGTCGATACCATCAACTACGAGCCGCCGGAGAACGCCAAGAACAAGGTGCTGTTCGAGAATCTGACGCCGCTGCATCCCAATGAGCGTCTCAACCTCGAACTGGGCAACGGCAGTACCGAAGACATCACCGCCCGCGTCATCGACCTGGTGGCGCCCATCGGCAAGGGCCAGCGCGGCCTCATCGTCTCGCCGCCCAAGGCCGGCAAGACCATGCTGTTGCAGAATATCGCCCACTCCATTACCCACAACCATCCCGAGTGCTATCTCATCGTCCTGCTCATCGACGAACGCCCGGAAGAAGTGACGGAAATGGCCCGCTCGGTGCGCGGTGAGGTGGTGTCGTCCACCTTCGATGAGCCGGCCAGCCGCCACGTGCAGGTGGCCGAGATGGTGATCGAGAAGGCCAAGCGCCTGGTGGAGCACAAGAAGGACGTGGTGATCCTGCTCGATTCGATAACCCGCCTGGGCCGTGCTTACAATACGGTCATCCCGTCCTCCGGCAAGGTGTTGACCGGTGGTGTCGATGCCAATGCCCTGCACCGTCCCAAGCGCTTCTTCGGCGCCGCGCGCAACATTGAGGAAGGCGGTTCGTTGACCATTATCGCCACCGCCCTGATCGATACCGGTTCGCGCATGGACGACGTGATCTACGAAGAGTTCAAGGGTACCGGCAATATGGAGATCCATCTGGACCGCCGCATTGCCGAGAAGCGCATTTACCCGGCGATCAACATCAACCGTTCGGGTACCCGCCGCGAAGAGCTGCTCACTGATTCCGACGAGTTGCAGAAGATGTGGATCCTGCGCAAGCTGCTGCACCCGATGGACGAACTGGCGGCAATGGAGTTCCTGTTCGACAAGCTCAAGGCCACCAAGACCAACGGCGATTTCTTCGATTCAATGAAGCGCTGACGCCTGCCCCCGGCCCGTGTGTGCCACGGGCCGGGTGATTCAGTTTCCTTCCGGTTCCACGTCCCACACGCCGCTGGCATATTCACCAATCGTGCGGTCGCTGGAGAAGCGACCCATGCGCGCCACGTTGAGTATGGCGCGGCGCGTCCATTCATCCTTGTCGCGGTACAGTTCCGTCACCCGCTCCTGACACTGCACGTAGGAGGCATAGTCGGCCAGCAGCAGATAGTGATCGCCGCCCTGCAGTAGTGCCTCGACGGTGGGCCGGAAGCGGTCTGGTGCGTCGGGCGAAAAGTATCCGCCGCCGATCATATCCAGTACCTCGCGCAGTTCACCGTTGCCGTGATAGTAGTCCCACGGGTTGTGGCCGCGCGCCCGGACCTCCTTCATCTGTGCCACATCCAGGCCGAAGATGAAGATGTTGTCCTCTCCCACCGCCTCGCGGATCTCGATATTGGCGCCGTCCAGTGTGCCGATGGTCAGCGCACCGTTCAGCGCCAGCTTCATGTTGCCGGTACCGGAGGCCTCTGTGCCGGCAGTGGAAATCTGCTCCGACAGATCCGCTGCGGGAATGATTTCGCCGGCTGAGCTGACGTCGTAGTTGGGCAGGAACACTACCTTGAGCAGGCCGCGTACCTGCGGGTCATGGTTGACGATGTCGGCCACCGCATTGATCAGGTGGATGATGCGCTTGGCAGCGGCGTAGCCCGGTGCCGCCTTGCCGCCGAAGATTATTGTGCGCGGCACCGTATCCAGTGTCGGGTTGCGGCGGATGCGGTTGTACAGCGTGACGACGTGCAACACGTTGAGCAGCTGGCGCTTGTATTCATGCATGCGCTTGATCTGCACATCAAACAGTGAATCGACGTCGACCTCCACACCTAATTGACGCGCAATGCGCGCCGCCAGGCGCTCCTTGTTGGCATGTTTGACGGCACGGAATTCAGCCCGGAAGGTCGCATCATCCGCCAGCGGTTCCAGTCGGCGCAGCTGCTCCAGATCAGTCTTCCATTCTTCACCGATGTGCCGGCTGATGAGGGTGGACAGCCCGCGGTTGGCCTGATTCAGCCACAGTCGCGGCGTGATGCCGTTGGTGATGTTGATGAACTTGCCGGGGAAGTGCTGGTGGAAGTCCGCAAAGATGGTATCGCGCATGAGTTGCGAATGGACTGCCGCGACGCCGTTGACGCGATGGCTGCCGACGATGGCCAGGTGAGCCATGCGGATGCGGCGTTCGCTGCTTTCGTCGATGAGCGACATGCGGCGCAGGAGGTCCACATCACCCGGGTGGTTGTGCATCACGTCCTGCAGAAAGCGGTGGTTGATCTCGTAGATGATTTGCAGGTGGCGGGGCAGCAACTCCTCGAACATGGCCACCGGCCAGGTCTCCAGGGCTTCGGGCAGCAGGGTGTGGTTGGTGTAGGCGAAGGTGTCGACGGTCAG
>JBFLWM010000029.1:0-58020 GCA_040755915.1 Pseudomonadota bacterium
TCTGGTCAATGAGTTCTTTCGGGATGGTCGGCAGCACCGACGGCTTCTTCTTGCTCGTTTTGCTTGGCATACATGCTCCTTTCTGGTTTCATGTTATGCCTCAAACACAAAATTTATGACAGGCTCGCGATCGGCCATATTGACCGTGAAGAACCAGGTTCCGCCGGGTACCTTGGCGCGTCGGTAATACATGGTTTCCACCTCCGTGTGGATGTTGGGCTTCCTGCGTCAGCCCAACCTACGAGTTCTGATGCCGTTCAATCTCACCTATTTTTATTCCAAGACACGTCGCTTGACTCCCCAAACGCAACAAATCTTCCGCGAGGCGTGGGAAATCTTCCGGGTTGAACACAAAATCCCTATAAGTATGCCCGTGGCTAACATAGTCGATTTTCGAGAAGGTGTAGCGACCATCGACGGCTTGGATGTGAGTTACTACGCCATGCGTCAGATCATGGCGCATCTTAGAAAGCTTGCAACTTATATCAAGAAGTTCTATGGCTTCTCTTTTCAGAGGGACAAGAACAGATATCTTTGAAAATGCTTTCTTTAGAAAATTTACTTTACGTGAATAGGAACGTGGAATTTCTTTTTCGAAAGTTGCCCCTCCAAGATCGCGGTGCGCAGCAAGCACAATGAGATCGAGACTTTGTTCGAACAAGGCCCAGTTGACCTCCACAAATCCAATAGCAGTACACAAGGACTCGAAGTCGCTAATATCCTCCATCCGCCCTCCAACAACGACTAGATTGCATATTTGTATCTCTGCAATATTTTCAATCTTTAGCGCGTAGGTTGGGCTGACGCAGGAAGCCCAACATCTTCCCTTCGCCGAATATACGGCAATCCAGCCACCAGACAAACTTAGCTCCGCGGCTTGGCCCGCGCCGTCGGCGTGGCGGTCCACGGGTCGTCGGGCCAGGGGTGTTTGGGATAGCGGCCCTTCAGTTCCTTTTTCACTTCCGCGTAGGTGCGTTCCCAGAAGCCCTTCAAATCCTGCGTCACTTGGATCGGGCGTTGCGCCGGGGAGAGCAGGTGCAGCATCACGGCGACCTTGCCATGGGCGACGCGCGGGGTGTCGGCGAGGCCGAACAGTTCCTGCAATTTCACGGCGAGTACCGGCGGCTGGCCCGGTTCGTAGTGCAGGCGCTTGTGCGAGCCGCTGGGAACGGAGAGATGGGTCGGCGCTTCCGCATCGAGGCGTTGTGCGCGTTCCCAGCCGAGGCTGTCGCGCAGGATGGATTTCAGCTCCAGCCGCGACAGGTGACTGCGGCGGCTCATGCCGTTGAGGTAGGGCGCGAGCCACTGCTCCAGCGTGGCGAGCAGCGCGGCGTCGGACAGGTCGGGCCAGCCCTCCTCCGGGCTCCACTGGCGCAGGGACTCCACCCGTGCCTGCAACTGGCGCGTGTCGTCGTCCCAGGGCAGCACCGTCAATCCCATCTGGCGGATACCGTCGAGCAGCGCCGCAGTCATGCGCTCCGGCGCGGCCTTGTCCAGCGGCGCGCTTTCCAGCTCCAGCGCGCCGAGACCGCGCACGCGCCGCGCCACCACCGCTTCGCTCGCCGCATCCCAGCGCACCTCTTCGCGCCATTGCAGGCGGGCGGCGTGCACCTGTTCCAGCTCCGCCAGGGTGATGGCGGCGGCGCTGCGGATACGGCTGTCGTCGCCGGCACCGTCCAGTTCGGCGGCGACGATGTACGGTTCGCGCGCCAGCGGACAATGGCTTTCCACTTTGGCGCCGCGGCCGTTGGCGAGCAGGTAGCGGCCGTCGCTGCCGCGCTGCCGCGCCACGCGGTCCGGATAGGCCAGCGCCAGCAACAGGCCGCTGTCGTGGATATGAGCGGCGTCGGGGGCCTGGGCCTCGACCAGATGGCGCCACTGCCGTGCGGCGCGTTCCACCGCGGCGCAGGCGTTGGGGTCGGCATCGAAGCGGCGCGCGCCATCACGGCCGTCAAGGCGATGGGCCTGCACCGCCTCCAGCCGCACCGAAAAATCACAACTGCGTTCGTGCGGCGGGCCGCGCAGGATGTCGCGTTCGGACAGCAGGGCCGCCACGTCGCAGGCCAGCCCGGCAAGACCTAGCGGCTTGGCGCGCAGCAGCATGTGCGACAGGCGCGGATGCAAGGGCAGCGCCGCCATCTCGCGGCCCAGGGCGGTGATGCGGCCCTCACCGTCCAGCGCCTCCAGTTCGGTGAGCAGGGTGTTCGCCTGGTTCAGCGCGCCGGCGGGCGGCGCATCGAGCCAGCGCAGCGTGGCGGCATCGCGCACGCCCCACTGCGCCAGGTCCAGCGCCAGCGGGGCCAGGTCGGCGCTGGCGATCTCCGGCGCGGCAAAGGGGATCAGGCCGCGCTGGGTGCCCTCGCCCCACAGCCGGTAGCAGACGCCGGGGCCGAGGCGGCCGGCACGGCCGGCGCGCTGATCGGCACTGGCGCGGGAGACGCGCACCAGCTCCAGCCGGGTCAGGCCGCTGCGCGGGTCGAAGCGCGGCACCCGCGCCCAGCCGCTGTCCACCACCACGCGCACGCCCTCGATGGTGAGCGAGGTTTCGGCGATGTTGGTGGCGAGGACCACCTTCCGCTTTCCCGCCGGGTCGGGAAGGATGGCGCGCTGCTGCTCGGGCAGCGGCAGGTCGCCGTAGAGCGGGTGCAGCTGTGCCGGGACATCGGCCAGCAGCTCCGCCACGCGGCGGATCTCGCCGGAGCCGGGCAGGAACACCAGCACGTCCCCTTCCGTCTCGCCCAGGGCACGGCGCACCGCCGCGGCGGCGATCTCCGCCGGACGACCGTCCGGTTCGCTGTTCAAATAGCGGATGTCCACCGGGAAGGCGCGGCCCTCGCTGGTGAGAGTCGGCGCGTCAAGGAGCCGGGCGATGGCGGCGCCGTCCAGGGTGGCGGACATCACCAGCAGGGCGAGGTCGTCACGCAGGGCCTCGCCGGCGTCCAGGCACAGGGCCAGGGCGAGGTCGCTGTGCAGGTGGCGCTCGTGGAATTCGTCGAAGATGACCAGGCCGACGCCGTCCAGCTCCGGGTCGGATTGCAGGCGGCGGGTCAGGATGCCCTCGGTGACCACCTCGATGCGGGTGCGGGCGGAGACCTTGTGCTCGAAACGCACGCGGTAGCCCACCGTCTCCCCCACCGCCTCGCCGAGCAGCGCGGCCATGCGCGCCGCAGCCGCCCGCGCCGCCAGCCGGCGCGGCTCCAGCATGACTATCCTCTTGCCGGCCAGCCAGGGCTCGGCCAGCAGGGCGAGCGGCACGGCGGTGGTCTTGCCGGCGCCGGGCGGCGCCTGCAACACCAGGCGACGGCCGGGACCGAGGCCGTTTTTGATCTCCGGCAGAATTTGGTGAATGGGCAACGCGTCCATGGGGCAATCAGTATTCGCTAATTTTCGGCCCGGATGATCGGGCGGCTTTTTTGTGCCAAGCTTCCATCAGGCGAGCTTCTGATGATGTACAGCGTACAGTGAAAGGAGAGTCGTATGGAAAACACCTGGGTTCTGGTTGCCAACGGCAGTGAAGCACGGGTCTTCAACCTGGCCAAACGCAGCGATGGGCTGAAACTGGTCAGCGAGCATCTCCACCCCGCCAGCCGCATGAAGGGCGACCAACTGGCCTCGGATCGACCCGGCACCTACATGGGCGACAACAACAGCATGGGCAGCGGCAGCGGTTACGAAGAACCGACCTCGCCGAAGGATTACGAGATCGACCGCTTCGCACACGAGTTGGCCGGCATCCTCAACAACGGCCGCACCGCCAACAGCTACGGCAAGCTGGCCGTCGTTGCCCCCTCCGCCTTCCGCGGCCTGCTCAACAAGCACATGAATGGTCAGGTGAAGAAACTCGTTGCCCACCAGATCGACAAGGACTACACCAAGGTCAACGAGCGCGAACTGCTCGGCCAGCTCGAACCCCACCTGTTCCCGCTGGTTTCCTGACCGGCATCAATCAAAGGGGGAGCCGTTGGCTCCCCCTTTTCCCGCAGGTTGGGCTGACGACAGGAAGCCCAACAAATCGGCAAAAAAATTGTCGGGCTTCGCTCCTCGGCCCAACCTGCCAAGTGTAGGAGCCGAGTCCTCTCGGCGAACAGGCGGCTACGTTACGCGCCCTTTCGCCCACGGAGTGGGCTCCTACAGTGGTAGTTTGGGTTAGCGACAGCTTAACCCGACCGACACATCAGCCCCATGCATTAGAACAGCATTGTCGCCGAGGCGCTGGATGCATCCGGCCCATCGTTCACGGCAATGTCGATGCTCTCCGTCATCACCTGCGCCAGGAATTGAATCTGCTCCGGCGTGATCACATAGGGCGGCATCAGATAACTGACATTGCCGAGCGGACGCAGCAGGGCACCGCGCGACAAAGCGTGCTGATACAGGCGCACGCCGCGCCGCTCCTGCCAGGGATAGGGCGTGCGGCTCGCCTTGTCCTTCACCATCTCCACCGCGACGATCATCCCGGTCTGCCGCACCTCTGCCACGTGCGGATGGTCGCGCAGGTGTGCCGTGGCGCTTGCCATCTCGGCGGCAAGCTCCCTGTTGCGCGCGATGACGTTGTCTTCCGCGAAGATATCCAGCGTGGCCAGCGCCGCGCTGCAGGCCAGCGGGTTGCCGGTGTAGGAATGGGAGTGCAGGAAGGCGGAGAGGCGCGCGTAATCGTCGTAGAACGCCTGATACACCGTGTCATGGGTCATTACCACCGACATCGGCAGATAGCCGCCGGTGAGCCCCTTGGACAGGCACATGAAGTCCGGCGTGATGGCGGCCTGCTCGCAGGCGAACAGCGTGCCGGTGCGGCCGAAACCGACGGCGATTTCGTCGGCGATGAGGTGTACGCCGTGGCGGTCGCAGGCCTCGCGCAACAGTTTGAGATACACCGGGTCGTACATGCGCATGCCGCCGGCGCACTGCACCAGCGGCTCGACGATCACCGCGCACACCTCATGCGCGTGCTGCGCCAGCGCCTGCTCCATGTAGGCGAAGGCGCGCACCGAATAATCGGCGCAGCTCTCCCCCGCCTCGCGCCGGTAGCAGTCCGGCGACGGCACGGTGATCGGCGTCAGCAGCAGCGGCTGATAGGTTTCCTTGAACAGCGACACGTCGCCCACCGCCAGCGCGCCCAGGGTCTCGCCGTGGTAACTGCCGGCCAGATTGATGAAGCGTGTCTTGTTCGTCTTGCCCAGGTTGCGCCAGTAGTGGAAGCTCATCTTGAGCGCCACTTCGATGGCCGCCGAGCCGTTGTCGGCATAGAAGCAGTGATTGAGCCCCGGCGGCGCCAGCTCGACCAGCCGCTCGGACAGGCGCACCACCGGCTCATGGCTGAAACCGGCCAGGATGACGTGCTCCAGCTGATCCAGCTGCGCCTTGACCGCGTCGTTGATGCGCGGATTGGCATGACCGAACAGGTTCACCCACCAAGAACTGATGGCATCGAGATAGCGCCGGCCCTCGAAGTCCTCCAGCCACACCCCTTCACCGCGGCGAACGGGGATCAGCGGCAGCTGCTCGTGATCCTTCATCTGGGTGCAGGGATGCCACACCACCGACAGATCGCGTCTGGCCCAGTCGTGGTTGTTCATGTCAGCAGGTAGTGCAGCGCGATGCCGATGAAGATCGACGCGCCGAGATAGTGGTTGTTGAGAAAGGCGCGGAAGCATAGCTGCGCCTCACGGCCGCGGATCAGGTATTGCTCGTACACGGCGAAACCGGACGCCGCCAGCAGGCCCAGGTAGTACCACAGGCTCATGTCGAGGGTCAGGCCGGCGAGGATGAACAGCGCAAACATCACCCCCTGCAACAGGCCGATGATCAGGCGGTCATGGCGGCCGAACAGAATGGCCGAGGACTTGACGCCGATCTTGCGGTCGTCCTCGCGGTCGGCCATGGCGTACATGGTGTCGTAGATCAGCGACCACAGGACATTGGCGATGAACAGCAGCCAGGCCACCGGCGGCAGCGCATTGGCCTGCGCGGCAAAGGCCATCGGGATCGCCCAGCCGAAGGCGGCGCCCAGATAGGCCTGCGGCAGGTAGGTGTAGCGCTTGGTGAAGGGATAGCTGGCGGCGAGCAGCACGCCGATGACGGAGAGCTGGATGGTGAGCGGATTCATCAGCAGCACCAGGGCGAAGGCCAGCAGCGACAGCACGGCAAAGACCCACACCGCCTCGCGCGGCCGGATGGTGCCGGCGGCGAGCGGGCGCTGTTTGGTGCGGCTGACGTGCAGGTCGATGTGGCGGTCGGCGTAGTCGTTGATGGCACAGCCGGCGGAACGCATCAGCACCGTGCCCAGCATGAACACCACGAACACCAGCGGGTCGGGACGGCCCTCGCCCGCCACCCACAGTGCCCACAGCATCGGCCACATCACCAGATAGATGCCGATGGGGCGATCCAGGCGGGTGAGGCGCACATACTCGCGCAGACGCTGGGTGATGACCGACACAAAGTTCTCCGCAGACGACAGGTGAAACACCGTAGGAGCCCACTCCGTGGGCGAAAGCAGTGCCTGATACCGGCACCTGTTCGCCGAGAGGACTCGGCTCCTACAATTGGAAAAGGCGCACAGTGTAGCGACTTGGGCCGCAAAAATCAGGTGGATGAAACTTGACGGTGACAGGTGCATCATACTTTCAACAGACGTCAAGGAATCCGCGCCATGCCCGTACCGGCCATACCCGAGCACCGCCACTGGCACGCCATCCCCACCGCGGAGGTGCTCGCGCTGCTGGACAGTCAGGCCACGGGCATCGGTGACGACGAGGCGAGCCGCCGTCTGCAGGAATACGGCCCCAACCACCTGCCGCAGCCACGCCGACGCAGCCCGTTCCTGCGTCTGCTGCTGCAATTCCACAATATCCTGATCTACGTCCTGCTGCTGGCGGCCGTGGTGACTGCCCTGCTCGGCCACTGGGTCGATACGGCGGTGATCATCGGCGTGGTGGTCGTCAATGCCCTCATCGGCTTCCTGCAGGAAGGCAAGGCGGAAAAGGCGCTGGACGCCATCCGGCGGCTGCTGTCGCAGAAGGCCAGCGTGCTGCGCAATGGCCGGCGCCGGGACATCCCGGCGGAAGAACTGGTGCCGGGCGATATCGTGCTGCTGCGCTCCGGCGACAAGGTGCCGGCCGACCTGCGCCTGCTGCAGGTGCGCAACCTGAACATCGAGGAGGCCGCGCTCACCGGCGAATCGGTGCCGGTGGAAAAGGATGTCGCCGCCGTGGCGCAAAGTGCCGAACTGGGCGACCGCACCTCCATCGCCTATTCCAGTACCCTGGTCACCTACGGCCAGGGCACCGGGGTGGTGGTCGCCACCGGCGGCCAGACCGAAATCGGCCGCATCAGCGCCATGCTCACCGAGGTGCAGACGCTGACCACGCCGCTGCTGCGCCAGATCGATCGCTTCGGCCGCTGGCTCAGCCTGGCCATCGTCCTCATCGCCGCCGCCACCTTCGTCGTGGGCGTAACGTCCTATCAGTACGGCTATGACGAGATGTTTCTGGCGGCAGTGGGTCTGGCCGTGGCGGCCATTCCCGAGGGCCTGCCGGCCATCATCACCATCACCCTGGCCATCGGCGTGCAGCGCATGGCGGGACGCAACGCCATCATCCGCCGCCTGCCGGCGGTGGAGACCCTCGGTTCGGTGTCGGTCATCTGCACCGACAAGACCGGCACCCTCACGCGCAATGAAATGACGGTGCAGACGGTGGTGACGCAGCACCGCAGCTACGACGTCAGCGGTGTCGGCTACGACCCCCACGGCGGTTTCTCGCGCGGCAACGAGGTGGTCACGCCGGAACAGCGCCCCACCCTGTACGAGATCTGCCGCGCCGCCCTGCTCTGCAACGACGCCACCCTCAGCGAGGAGGACGGCCGCTACCGGCTGCAGGGCGATCCGACCGAAGGCGCCCTGCTCACCCTCGGACTCAAGGCCTGCCTGGACCCCGCCACGGTGCAAAAGGAGTATCCCCGCACCGACACCATACCGTTCGAATCCGAACACCGTTTCATGGCGACGCTGCACCATGACCACGCCGGCAACGGCTTCATCCTGATCAAGGGCGCACCGGAACGGGTGCTGGACGCCTGCAACGCACAGCGCGTCGACGGCCAGGATCAGCCCATCGATCTGGCCTACTGGCAGGGCCGCATGGACGAGCTGGCGGCACGGGGCCAGCGCCTGCTGGCCATCGCGGAGAAGCCGCTGGGTGACGGCACGCGCCGCGAGCTGACCTTCGACGATATCGCCGGCGGCATGAGCCTGCTCGGGGTGGTGGGGCTCATCGACCCGCCGCGGGAAGACGCCATCCGCGCCGTGGCGCAGTGCCGTTCTGCCGGCATCCGCGTCAAGATGATCACCGGCGACCACGCCATTACCGCCCGCGCCATCGCTGCACAAATGGGGATCGGTGATGGCGACGGCGTACTCACCGGACAGGAACTGGAACAAATGGATGAGGCGGCACTGATCCGGGCGGCGCAGGATACCGACGTCTTCGCCCGCGCCAGCCCGGAACACAAGCTGCGCCTGGTGCAGGCCCTGCAGGCGCAGGGACAGGTGGTCGCCATGACCGGCGACGGCGTAAACGATGCGCCGGCGCTGAAGCGCGCCGATGTCGGGGTGGCGATGGGGATCAATGGCACCGAGGTGGCCAAGGAGGCGGCCGAAATGGTGCTGACCGACGACAACTTCGCCTCCATCGCCCAGGCCGTGGAGGAAGGACGCACCATATACGACAACATCAAGAAGTCGATTCTGTTCATCCTCCCCACCAACGGCGGCGAGGCCTTCGTCATCGTGGCCGCCATCGCCATGGGCCGCATGCTGCCGATCACCCCGCTGCAGATCCTGTGGGTCAACATGATCACCGCCGTGACCCTGGCGCTGTCCCTGGCCTTCGAGCCGGCGGAGCCGGGCGTCATGCAGCGTCCCCCGCGCAATGCGCGCGAGCCGCTGCTGTCACGCTTTCTGGTCTGGCGCATTCTGTTTGTCGCCTCGATCCTGGTGGCCGGCACCTTCGGCCTGTTCGTCTGGGAACGCGAACAGGGCACCGACATCGACACGGCGCGCACCATCGCCGTCAACACCCTGGTGCTGTTCGAGGTGTTCTATCTGTTCAACACCCGCTACATTACGGCACCGGTACTGAGCCGGGAGGGATTGTTCGGCAACCGCTATGTGCTGTGGGCCATCGGCCTGGTGCTGCTGTTCCAGCTGCTGTTCACCTACACCCTGCCGATGCAGGCCCTGTTCGGCACCGTGGCCCTGAGTGCAGAAAACTGGCTGCACATCATCTGCATCGCGGCAACCGTGCTGCCGCTGGTGGAGCTGGAAAAATGGCTGGTAAGAGGGATCGTGCGCAAGCGGAAAAACAGGCGCGCACATGCCGGCTGACGCTGCACTGCGACCAATACAACAGGAGCTACGTCACCTCTTGGGTGGCCGGATGGCCCACACCACCAGCGCGACGATCACCACCAGCACGATCAGTTCGATAAAGATCAGCACGATGCCTCCCTCACTCCGCAACACCCGGCGCGTCCGGGGCGACGAGCCGGCGCCGGTCTATACTGCTCAAACATGTGTGCAGGCATTGCAACCGGTGCGCCGCTCTTGCACATTATCCATCACACAGGAGGAGATCACATGCCGGAACGACTGATGCTGCTGCCCGCCCGCGATTTCGAGCGTATCCGGCTGATTCGCATCCCCGACGACTACAGCGAGCGTGACGCGGTGCGTCGCGTCACCGCACTCATTGCCGAGGCGCAGGAGGAGATGCGGGAATGGCGCTGGGAAGAGATCGCCGCAACCCTGGAGGATCACGGCTTCAGCGTGGTGGAATTCACGCCGGGGCCGGCGCTCGATTGACTGGCGGCAGGCATATGCCTGCCGCGCTGAACGACAGATCAGTACAGGGAGAAGTTCTGTTGCTCGGGGTTCCAGCTCAGGATGACATGGGAAATGCCCTGGCGCCCCAGGCGCCCGGCATACTCCGTGGCCTGCACGGCGTCATCCAGGGCGATAAAGGGCATCAGCGATTCGTCGGCCTCGCGCAAGGCAACACAGTAGCTCTTCTGCAGCAGATGGTGGCGGCACTTGCTGCAAAAGCGCTCGCTGGCCTCGCCGTAGCGCGGCACCACACAGGAAATGCAGTCCATGATGTGACCATCCATGATGTCAACTCCACAGGATTTGGATACGGGATCAAGGTAGCAAGCGGCGCATGGCATGTATGTAGGAAAAATCTGATTTTTGGCCCGGAGCTCTCTATTGATTTCATATATAAATCAATGGGTTCGCACATCTAGCCGGGAGCTGCCGGCGAGGCCGGCAAGCGGGTGTGCAAAAAAATAAAACTTATCGCCTCATCACCAACGAAAACCAAATGCTTATAATGACCATAACCTTTTGCTTGTGTTGCCCAACATCTTCCGGAGCCTGACCAGACGTGACCCTGCAGCTGATTGCCTATGCCGTCGCGCTGTCCCTGCTGTCGGGTGTCGTGGGGCTGGCCGCCAGCCGCTACCGGCAGTTGCTGCGCTGGGCCTGCTTTCCCCTGCTCGGCCTGTCCGGCCTGGCCGCCGCCGCCGCCGGCCTGCTGGCCCTGACCGGTGAACCCGCCGCCGCCCAGCTTCCCCTCGGCCTGCCCTGGCTGGCCTGGTCGGTGCGGATCGATGCCCTCGCCGGCTTCATCCTGCTGCTCATCGGTGTGGTGGTATTCGCCGTTGCCGTGTTCGGCCCGGGTTACACCCGCGAGTTCCTGCACGGCCGCCACTCCCTCGCCGCTCTCGGCGTGTTCACCGGTCTGTTCGTGGCCGGCATGCAACTGGTGGTGATCGCCAACGATGCGTTCCTGTTCATGGTGGCCTGGGAGCTGATGTCGCTGTCCAGCTATTTCCTGGTCGCCTTCCAGCACGAGAATGCCGCCAACCGCCGCGCCGCCTTCCTCTATCTGCTGATGGCCCACGTCGGCGGTCTCGCCATCCTGCTCGGCTACGGCGTGCTGGCCGCCTTCGGTGGCGGCTTCACCTTCGAGGCGATGCGTGCGGCGGAACTGCCGCCACTGTGGGCCGGTGTGGCCTTCGCCCTCGCCTTCTTCGGCTTCGGCATGAAGGCCGGCCTGGTGCCGCTGCATGCCTGGCTGCCCGAGGCCCATCCGGTGGCGCCGTCGCACATCTCGGCGCTGATGTCCGGCGTGATGCTCAAGGTGGCCGTCTACGGCTTCGTGCGTGTCACCTTCGATCTTCTCGGCACAGTACAGGTGGACTGGGGCGTCATCGTGCTGCTGGTGGGCAGCGTCTCCGCCCTGCTCGGCGTGCTCTATGCCATGCAGCAGACCGACATCAAGCGCCTGCTGGCCTACTCATCCATCGAAAATATCGGCGTAATCTTCATGGCCCTGGGCCTGGCGATCATCTTCCTCGCCTCCGGCCATCCGCTGCTCGGCAGTCTCGGTCTCATCGCCGCGCTGTATCACGCCCTCAACCACGCCCTGTTCAAGAGCCTGCTGTTCCTCGGCGCCGGCGCCGTGATCCAGCAGACCCACCAGCACAGCCTCGAGCACATGGGCGGCCTGCTGAAGCGCCTGCCCTACACCGGAACATTTTTCCTCATCGGTTGCCTCAGCATCGCCTCATTGCCGCCGTTCAACGGTTTTGCCTCGGAATGGCTGACGCTGCAAACAGCCCTCCAAGGCGTGGTGCTGGACAGCGGCGTGCTGCGCATCGTCATCCCGGTCGCCGCCGCCATGCTGGCGCTGACCGCCGCCCTCGGTGCCATGCTGTTCGTACGCCTGTACGGTATCGCCTTCCTCGGCCAGCCGCGCACGCGTCAGGCGCGCCAGGCCAATCTGCCCTCCTTCGGCATGCGCACGGCACAGGCCCTGCTCGCCATGCTGTGCCTGCTGCTCGGCGTGTTGCCGGCACTCAGCCTCGACGTGATGGGGGCCATTCCGCAGGCCCTCGGCGGTCTGCCCGAACCGGGCATCACCGGTCAGGGCTGGCTGTGGCTGACGCCGGTTTCTGCCGCGGCCGCCAGCTACAGCGCGCCACTGGTACTGCTCGGCCTGGGGCTCGCCTGGCTGCTGTTCTATCTGCTGCTGCATGGCCGCAAGCACCAGCGTGTACGCCGCACCCATCCCTGGGACTGCGGCTTCGGCCCCCTGAGTCCGCGCATGCAGTACACCGCCACCGCGTTTGCCCAGCCAGTGCGGCGCATCTTTCAGCCGGTGTGGCAACTGGATGAAAAGATCGAACGGCTCGGCGAAGACAAGGGGCAACACCTCACCGGCCTGCGCCACCAGCTGCAGGTCGGCGATCGCAGCTGGAAGCTGCTGTACGAGCCCATCGGTCGCTGGGTGCTCAATGCGGCGCGCAACATCGCCCGTCTGCAAGGCGGCAACGTGCGCACCTACCTGTCCTATTCCTTCTTCACCCTGATCTTCCTGCTATGGCTGATCTCCTGAACCTGCAAGGCTGGCTGCTGGCGCTGCTGCAGACGGCGCTGTTCGTCACCGCGGCCCCGCTGCTGGTGGGCTGGCTGCGCCTGCTCAAGGCGCGGCTGCAGAACCGCCGCGCCCCGGCGCTGACCCAGCCCTACCGCGACCTGGCCAAGCTGTTCCGCAAGGAGGCCATCGTCGCCGACACCGCCTCGCCGCTGTTCCGCGCCGCGCCCTATGTGGTGTTCTCCGCCACGGTGGTCGCCGCTGCGGTGATCCCGTTGCTCGCCGTGCACCTGCCCACGGCGATCATCGCCGATGTCATAGTGCTGGTGGGTTTTCTCGGCCTGGCGCGCTTCTTCCTCGCCCTCGCCGGCATGGACGTGGGCACCGCCTTCGGCGGCATGGGCTCGTCGCGCGAGATGACCATCGCCTCGCTGGCCGAGCCGGCCATGCTGATGGCCATCTTTACCCTCACCATGACGGCGCAGAGCACCAACATCTCCCATGCCATCGACTTCCTGCTGGCGCAGGGTGTGGTGCTGCGCCCGTCGTTCATGTTCGCCCTGCTGGCCCTGCTGCTGGTGGCGGTGGCGGAGACCGGGCGCGTGCCAGTGGACAACCCCACCACCCACCTGGAACTGACCATGGTGCACGAGGCGATGATCCTCGAATACAGCGGTCGCCACCTCGCGCTGATGGAGTGGGCGGCGCAACTCAAGCTGATGATCTACGGCGTGCTCATCGCCAACATCTTCTTCCCCTGGGGCATCGCCCTGGAGAGCACGCCGAGCGCCCTGCTGCTCGGCCTCGGCGCCATCACCGGCAAGCTGATGCTGCTGTGCGTGGTGCTGGCGGTATCGGAAACCGTGCTGGCCAAGATGCGCCTGTTCCGCGTGCCGGGTTATCTCAACCTCGCCTTCCTGTTCGCCCTGCTCGGCATGCTGAGCCATGTGATCCTGGAGGTGGGGGCATGAACTTCGCCCAGTTCACCCTGCAGGAACAGGGCGTGGTGCTCCTCGCCGCGCTGGTGCTGTTCGCCTCCTTCGCCCTGCTGGCGCAGACGCGCATCATCGCCTGCATCCATGCCTTCGCCTGGCAGGGGGCGCTGGTGGCCGCCGCCACGGCGATGGTCGCGCTGGTCGCCGGCCAGCACCATCTGTATCTGTCGGCGCTGATCACCCTCGCCCTCAAGGCCGTGCTCATTCCCTGGGTGCTGCACCGCATCGTGGTCAAGCTGCAGATCACCCGCGAAGTGGAAACGGTGGTGAACCCGGCCCTGGTGCTGCTCGCCGCCGCGGCGCTGGTGGCCTTCAGCTATTACGTCGCGCTGCCGGTGGAAAAGCTGTCGACCCTGGCGACGCGCAACACCATCGCCATCAGCATGGCGGTGGTGCTGCTCGGCATGCTGATCATGGTGACGCGGCGTCAGGCCATCACCCAGGTAGTGGGCTTCATGTCCATCGAGAATGGCCTGTTCTTCGCCGCCGTGGTGTCCACCCACGGCATGCCGATGGTGGTGGAGCTGGGCGTGGCCTTCGACCTGCTGGTGGCGACGGTGATCTTCGGCGTGTTCTTCTTCCAGATCCGTCAGAGCATCGACTCGCTGGACGTGGATCGCCTGAGCCGCCTGGCGGAGACCACCGAGCCGGAAGAAATAACGGAAGAACGCGAATGAACGCCCTGTTCGCCACCCTGCTCATCCCCCTGCTCGGCACGCTGCTGATGGCGGCAGTGCCGCGCTGTCGCATCGCCGGCTGGTTCAATGTCGCCTTCGCCGCCGCCACCACCGTGGCCTCCATCCTGCTGGCGCTGGCGGTATTCCGCGACGGCGCCATGCTGTCGGCGGGCAAGTTCTTCTACGTCGATGCCTTCAATGTCTACCTGCTGGTGCTCACCGCCTTCGTCGCCACCACCACCGCGATCTTCTCCCGTCCCTACATGGATCACGAGCTGGCACGCGGCCGCGTCAACAGCCGGCGCATGCGCCTGTATCACGCCATGTACCAGGGCTTCCTGTTCACCATGCTGCTGGCGCTGTCCACCAACAACCTCGGCATCCTGTGGGTGGCGCTGGAAGGCGCCACCCTCGCCACCGTGCTGCTGGTGTCGCTGTACCGCACGCCGGAGTCGGTGGAGGCGGCGTGGAAGTATTTCATCCTCTGCGGCGTCGGCATCGCCCAGGCCCTGTTCGGCACGGTGCTGCTGTACTTCGCCGCCGCCTCGGTGCTGACCTCGGCGGAGGACGGCCTGTTGTGGACCACGCTGCACGGCATCGCCGGCCAGCTCGATCCCACGGTGATGAGCATCGCCTTCGTGTTCCTGCTGGTGGGCTACGGCACCAAGGTGGGTCTGGTGCCGCTGCACAACTGGCTGCCCGATGCCCACTCGGAAGGCCCGACGCCGATGTCGGCGGTGCTGTCCGGCCTGCTGCTCAACGTCGCGCTGTATGCGGTGGTGCGCACCAAGATGCTGGTGGACGGCGCCCTGCACGGCGTCTCCAACACGCCGCAACTGGCCGGTTACCTGATGATGGCCTTCGGCCTGCTGTCGTTCCTGGTGGCCGGGCTGTTCCTGCACCGCCAGCGCGACATCAAGCGCATGTTCAGCTATTCCTCCATCGAGCACATGGGCCTGATGACCTTTGCCTTCGGCCTCGGCGGTCCGCTCGCCACCTTCGCCGCGCTGCTGCACATGACGCTGCACTCGCTGGTGAAGTCGGCCATCTTCGTCACCGTGGGTCACGCCACCCACATCGCCGGCACCCAGGCCATCGACAGGATCCGCGGCCTGATCCGCACCCAGCCCGGCGTCGGCTGGGGCCTGCTGCTCGGCACCGCCGCCATCGCCGGCTTCCCGCCCTTCGGCCTGTTCGTGAGCGAATTCCTGCTGCTCATCGCCACCATGCAAAGCTGGCCCTGGCTCACCCTCGCCCTGCTGTCGGGCCTCGCCATCGCCTTCGCCGGCCTGTTCCGTCACATCCATCCCATGGTCTACGGCAATCAGCCCGACGGCCAGCTGCCGGTCAGGGCCAACATGCTGCCGGTGTACCTGCACCTGCTGCTGGCGTTGTGGTTCGGCCTTGCCATTCCCGCCGTGCTGGCGCAATGGTTCGATCAGGCGACACAGCTCATCGCCGGCAAGGGGGTGTTATGAAGAACAGTTGCCCTGTAGGAGCGAATCGTATTCGCGACCGGCGTGCCTCCGCCCGACGCCACATCGCGGATGCGATCCGCTCCTACAGGAAAACGATCCTGCGGGGGCACCGCTCATGAGCCACTTCGACTGGCTGTCGGAACTGCTGGCCCGCTATCAGGACGAACGCGTGCTGGTGCGGCGCGGTTCGGCGCGGGAACTGGCACCGGCGCACCTGCTGGAACTCGATGCCGAGGACTGGGGCCGCGCCGCGCAGGTCGCCGCACAGTTCGGCTGCCGCTGGGCCGGCGTGTGGGCCGAGCAGCACGATGACAGCTTGCTGATCAGCGCAGCCCTGGCATATCAGGGAGATCACCTGCTGCTGCGCACCGCCGTGCCGCTGGCTGCGCCCCGGCTGCCGTCGCAGACGCCGTACTATCCCGGCGCCGATCGCATGGAGCGCCACGTGCAGGACATGCACGGCGTGGTGTACAGCGATCATCCGGACGGGCGCCGCTGGAGCCGCCACAACCGCTGGGCCGCCGATCATTATCCGCTGCGCCGGGACTTCGCCGCCGACAGCGCGCCGCTGCCCGCCGCGCCGGAACAGGATTACCCATTCATCCAGACCCAGGGCGCCGGCGCCTATGAGATTCCGGTCGGTCCGGTGCATGCCGGTATCATCGAGCCGGGCCACTTCCGCTTCCAGGCGGTGGGCGAGATGGTGCTCAATCTGGAGCAGCGCCTCGGCTACGTGCACAAGGGCATCGAGAAGATCGCCGAGGGCCGCGATGCACACGGTCTGGCGCGTCTCGCCGGCCGCGTCTCCGGCGACAGCACGGTGCATCATGCCTGGGCCGCCTGCATGGCGATGGAACGCGCGGCAAAGATCACGGTGCCGCCGCGCGCGCAGGCACTGCGTGCCGTGTACGCCGAGCGCGAGCGCATCGCCAACCATCTGGGCGACATCGGCGCCATCTGCAACGACGTCGCCTTTGCCTTCGCCTTCCAGCAATTCGCCCGCCTGCGCGAGCTGTGGCTGCGCGACAACGCCGCCTGCGGCGGCCACCGCCTGCTGATGGACTGCATCGTGCCCGGCGGTGTGGCGCGCGATCCGGATGCCGGACAACTTCAGCGCCTGCGCGCAGCCATCGATCCGCTGCGTCGCGAACTGGCCACGCTGTATCCGATCCTCGACGACCATCCCTCGCTGGAGGATCGCCTCGCCACCACCGGCGTGCTGAGCGCAGAACAGGCGCAGCGCCTCGGCTGCCTCGGCTACGTCGGCAAGGCCAGCGGCCAGGACTGCGACCTGCGCCGCGATCACCCCTACGCCCCCTACGACCGCCTGCACGTTCCTTCGCCCCTGTTCCAGACCGGTGATGTCGAGGCGCGCTTGCAGGTGCGCATGCAGGAGGTCCTCGACTCACTGGAACTGCTGGTGGTGCTGCTCGATACCCTGCCCGATGGCGCGGTGCATGTACCGTGGCAGGCGCCTGCCGCCGGCAGCGAGGGACTGGGTCTGGTGGAAGGCTGGCGTGGCGAGATCCTGAGCCATGTGCGCTTCGGCGCCGACGGCCGCATCGCCCGCTACTTCCCGCGCGACCCGAGCTGGTTCAACTGGCCGGCGCTGGAACTGCTGATTCACGGCAACATCGTTCCCGACTTCCCCGTCTGCAACAAGTCGGTGAACGGCTCCTACTCGGGACACGATCTGTGAGGCGCCCATGCTGAGAATCCTCAACAAGATACGCCAGACCGGACTCATCACCGAAGACCTGCCGCGCGATGCCGTGCTGGAACAGGTGGGCGAACAACTGCGCGCCGGCATCGCGCGGCAGTTCCAGGGCAGCCTCGCCATCCGCCAGGTGGACGCCGGTTCCTGCAACGCCTGCGAGCTGGAGATCCACGCCCTCAACAACGGCTACTACGACATCGAGCGCTACGGCGTGCACTTCGTCGCCTCGCCGCGCCATGCCGATGTGCTGCTGGTCACCGGCCCGGTGTCGGTGCACATGGAAACCGCCCTGCTGCGCACTTATGAAGCGACACCGGCGCCGAGGCTGGTGATCGCCGCCGGCGACTGCGCCGCTTGCGGCGGTGAATTCGGCTGCTCCTATGCCAGCCGCGGCGCCGTCAGCAACGTCATCCCGGTGGATGCGGTCATCCCCGGCTGCCCGCCGACGCCGCTGGCCCTGCTGCAGGGCCTCCTGCAAGCCCTGCAGTTCCCGCAAACCGCCCCCTGAACGCGGCGGCGGCCTCTCCTGTCGGTAGACGGGCGATGCGGGCGTTTGTGTCAATCCGCCAAATATCTTTAGCGACAATACGTTAGCCTGTTTTCCGAGACTCGGTACCAACTATCTATCCCAAAATAGCCACATCCTATCCCTGCACCTGCACGCGCTGTTGCTCTAGTCTTGGGCCGTTAGCAACGAGCAGCGAGGGTCACTACATGATTCCTGTATTGTCTCCATTGCCAGGCACACTGCTGGAAGATGCATCGGAAGAAGCGCTGCACAACGATATTCTTTATTACAAGGCCATGCTGGCGGAGGCCGCTCGCAAAACCGGCTCACTACGCCATCTCAGCCCCGCTGCCCTGCGCCAGAAGCTGCAAGACTGCGAAGGTCGCCTGCGGCGGTTGCGAAACTGCCGTCACCGCTAATCTGAACCCCAGGGACGAGCAGGCGCCCGCACCCTGCATCCACACCATCAGTCCGCATGGATGCAAGCCACGGTGCGGCGCCATGACGCACCGTGGCATTCCGGACCTGCCTGATTAAAACCACCTGTACAACCGCCCTGCACTGCGCACCTCTGCTCAGCGAAGCCCTGAAAACGCCGCGCGCCGGCAGACAGCGTCACTACGTCGCAATACTGCGACAGGCAAAATGAACATCGCCCGCGGGCGCGGCCGATTTTAAACACGGCAACTGCATGACATTGGCCACCGCACGGCGCGTTGCCGCAGGCGGCGGCGGCCCCAGCAACTCGGCAACCTGTGCCATGTCACGCAGAGACAGCGCGCGCAACACTCTTCCATAAGACAAGTGCGGGGCCAACATCTCGATAAATCCATAGCCATAACGCCGCATCAGGCTGTCACGACGCAGGCACACATACGCCGTGACAGGCGCAAAAAGCCCCGCCGCATCATGCACCACCAAATCACCATCAAGCGCGGCATCGTATGCGCCACCACACAGAACACCCACGACATTCGTGCCGCGAATGATGGATTTGAAGAAATCGGCATCATTGGAGGCATAAGCGATGTCCGGAACCACGCCCGCGGCTGCAAATGCAGCGTCAACACTGACACGTCCGGCGTGCCCCGTCACATATGTTGCCAATGGATACTCCGCCAGTGTTTCGAGTGACAGCCCCGCGCCGTCGTGCAGCTGGTGACGTTGTGCCGTCACAACGGACAATTCATGACAGGCATACGGCAGAGATACCAGGTCACCATTTCGGGTGATGTGCTCCGTAACCAGCGCAAAATCTATCCCGCCCTCCGCCACCAGACGCGACATTTCCTGTGACGAACCTCGCAGCACATTCACTAAAACGTCAGGGTAGTCCTGCTTGAACCGGGCAATCAGCGGAGACAGGGCGCTGCTGGCACACATATCCGCGCTGCCTATTGTCAGCACGCCGGCAGCCGCATGCCGCATCCCCTGCGCCAGACGCTGCACGCCATCCACTCCGTTGAGCACATCTCCTACCATCTCCATGATGGCAGCACCTTCCAGCGTCAATCCGGTCAGCTTGCCACCCGCCCGCTGAAACATGCGCACCGCCAGTTCATCTTCAAGCATCCGGATGTAACGACTCACGTTGGGAGGCGTATTATTCAAGGCGCGTGCTGCCGCGGAGATATTCATACCGTGCCTGACCACCTCATGGATACTGCGCAGCTGCTGCAAGGTCATCAATACACCCCCACCTCAAATCGAATAGAGTCGCAAACCGTTATTCCGGCCGAACATAACCATGAAGTCATAAAGCGGCGGATCGATTTCGTTCAAGATCCTTGCGATCCACAGTGAATAGATGCCATCTTCGATGACGACCTTCACATACGGGTTGATGATTCTTCCACGCATGTCGATACAGTATGAACAGTTTATTGTTGCAGCAGCCGCAAGTCGCTGACACCAGTCACTCGGGCGAAATGGACGTCCGTCCTGACCAACCCCGGTGACAACGACCGCTGTGGCAAATGACACAACCTCGCACTTCTCCGCTGTCTCATTTGCAACATCGAAGAACTGTCTGCGCGACTCCATGCCAGGCGCCGCCGCCCACTCCATCTGCTCCTGCAACATATTGACCTCGCTATATGCCATGTGTGCAGAATATGCAGCGCACGGCTGGGGTTAGGAACATGCACGGTTCGGCACCCTAACAATGGATTGATAGGATGTAAAAGAACATGTATTCCTATCTATAGACTGCAAGGTTATATGAATGAAACTGCAACAATTGCGCTATATCTGGGAGGTCAGCCGCCAGGGCCTGAACATCTCCGCGGCAGCGGCGACTCTCCACACCTCACAACCAGGAATCAGCAAACAGATCAGATTGCTTGAGGAGGAACTGGGTCTGGAACTGTTTACCCGCGTCGGCAAGCAGTTGGCAGCCATCACGCCGGCGGGACAGCGGATCGTCGAACTGGCAGGACACATCGTCACGGATGCCTCGGCCATCAAGCAGCTGGCGCTCGAACATACCGACCCGCACAGCGGCAACCTGTCGATTGCCACCACCCACACTCAGGCACGCTACTGGCTCCCCAAGCGCATCGCCGGCTTCATTCGCCGCTATCCTGGCGTGCGCCTGCACATGAATCAGGGCACACCCATGCAGATTGCCGAGATGGTATCCATGGGACTGGTAGACATGGCCATTGCGACGGAAGCAATGGAGCACTTTGACAACCTTCTCCTCCTGCCGCTGTATCGCTGGAATCGCAGCATCATCGTGCCGGCCGGTCACCCCCTCACTGAGGTACGGCCATTAACCCTGGAAGCGATTGCCGAATACCCCATCGTTACCTACGTCTTCGGTTTCACCGGACGCTTCCAGCTCGACTCCGCCTTCGCGGCACACGGCCTCGACCCCAATGTTGTATTCACTGCCACCGATGCCGATGTCATAAAAACCTACGTCCGCCTTGGCCTGGGTATCGGCATCGTGGCACATATGGCCTACGACCCCCATATCGACAGTGACCTGTGTGCCCTGGAGGCAGATCATCTGTTCGACAGCAGCGTCACCAAGATCGGCCTGAAACGCGGCATCTTCCTGCGCCGCTACATGTATGACTTGTTCGAAATGCTGGCACCGCACCTGACGCGTGCCACCGTCGAAAAGGCCGTCAGCCTGCCGACGCAGGCC
This sequence comes from Pseudomonadota bacterium, assembly GCA_040755915.1. GTDB lineage: Bacteria > Pseudomonadota > Gammaproteobacteria > Thiohalomonadales > Thiohalomonadaceae > Sulfurivermis. The sequence goes on from JBFLWM010000029.1 coordinate 20,967, forward strand.
GATGTCGATGCGCTATTCGAGCTGGACCTGCCTGTTTATTGATAAAAGCCAGGCAGGACGACCCTGCCCCGCGATGGACCGCCGGGTCTTGCTCAGGTCACGTGCGGATAGATTTCCATCTCATACCCCGCTCACTGCATGAACGCTGAGCGCAGGTAATTCAGGACATCGTACATTTCCCGTTTGTTCAGCATCTGCGGCGGCATCATGCCGGCACTGTAGTTGCGTCCCGGCGTGCTGATACCGTTGCGCAGGCTTTGCATCAGTTCGTCATCGGACTTGGTCAGGCGGTACCACTCCTCGCGAAAGTCCACCGCCATGCCATTGTTGCCGCGTCCATCGGCACCATGGCACATACTGCAGCGCTGCATGAATATTTCCCGTCCCTGATCGGGGTTTCCCTGGAATGCCTGCGCCGTCATGAGCGGCATCATGGAAATCACCACTACCGGCAGCAATGCCTTCATCCTGTCTCGCATCATCACTCTCTCCTCAACCACCATATTCTGATGTTAATCATTGAGCTTCCTTGCGTGCCGGATAGGGGGTGCGCACACTGGTTTGCATCAGCGGGACCGGTGCACCGCCGTACGTCCCGGCTGCAAAGCGGCATCCGGGCAATGAATCGCCATCCTGGTCAGCGATCTCACGCACAAACGCCGCAATGCGCGTTCCCTGCTCAACCGCTGACAAGGCCGCAACCTCAGCAGCAAAGGCGGCACCGCGCTGCGCCAGTGCCTGCTCCAGTGTCAACGGCTCACCACTTTGCGGCGGCTCGCACTGCAACAACCCGCCCCGTTTCAATACTCCCTGAATCAGCAGTTCACCACGCTGGCGCGCCTCCGCATCGTTCTCCCGTCGCAACCAGCGCAGGACCAGCGCAAACAAATGACCGTCATAGGCGGAAGCGGTAAACCCGGCTGCGGTACGATACACGCCCGCCTCTGCCGACCAATAATCAGTTTCCAGCAGTGAAGTTACGCGCTGCTGCAACGCAAACGTCCCCTGCACACCGAACTGTTCGGCATGCTGCAGCATGGACAGGGTGGCAAGCGGATCTTCCAGCGAACGCACGGTGGCGTACAACGGCGCGGCCTTGCGTACCAGATAGCCGCGCGGCGGCGACTCAGCATCTGCGGATACCCGGAGCAGAAAGTCCAGCTGCTGCCGCCCGAGTTGCTGTGCCCGTACCTGCAGCGGACCGGTCTGCTGCGCCAGCAGAGCCAGCGCCTCCAGCCATTGCGCCATGTCCTCCAGCATCACGCGATCGCCCGGTCCTGTCCTGGGATCATAGACATCGACCACACTGCCCGCGGCGGCATCGAAGTGGCGACGCACGATTCCCGTGAACAGGGCTTCAATGTGCTGCTGAACCTTGGCGCGCCAGTCTTTGCCCCGGGCGCCCAGCATGGCGACGGCGGCCTCCGTCTCAATCAGACCGCGCAGCAGCGTCGCCTGCGAAAACAACCGGCTGCGCGCATCCACAACTGCCCAGGCATTCCCGTCACGCCGTATCATCTCCGGCATATATCCCTGCGGCGCCAGGGTCAGCAGTTGCGCCGTCACGACCTCATACTCCCGGCGCAGGGAATCCAGCAACCATTCACGTTCCGGGGCCGCCGGCTGCAAACGGGCCAGCAACAACGCCTTGGCGGAGAGTGATTTTCCCACCGCCGCCGGCGTCGTCTGCGGCTCCATTTCGTCGCTGCGCCAGCGGCGCGTTTCCCGCCGGGCGGCATCGGGTTCCTGGCTGTAACGCGGCAGGGCGCGCAGGTAACCGATTCCCACACTTCCCTTCTCCGCTGCCGGTCCGGCGTGCGAATCACGTATCACAGAATCCATTCCGGCAGTGACCGTGGCCAGCCATTCCTTGCGCACGCCCGGCGCAATATCGGCCTGGTCGAGCCACAGCAGCAGCTCGCGATATACCGCCATGGCATACAACGGGGAATAATAAAAATCGATGTGATATTTCTCCTGCCGATTCAGGTCGTAACTGCGGGCATACTGCTCCACCCGCTGCAGCACCCGTTGCTGGGCAGCATCACTGTTCGCCATGGCCCCCGTTGGCAACACACACATGCCGGCCAGGGCCAGCCATGAAAAATATCGTCGCATCACCGCCACCTCCCCGCCTGCGGCCGAGTCAGTTACTCGTGGGCAGCCAGCAGGCGCAGAACCACCAGCTCTTTGCTCACGGTATTGAAGTCAGGGTAATCGCGGAACAACCATCCCTTCTCCACCACCGCGTCATTGCGCAGCACGCTCACCTGCAAGGCGGGATTCGACAGCTCGACACCCTCGCTGGTGACCTGGCTGAAATCGCTCATATACGCGGGCAGGAAAGCCCCAATGGCCAAACTGAGTCCGTCCTTTTCCAGCGTAACCTGATCGCCCGGAGCTACGCGCAACTCGCGCTGCACCCCGCCCAGCGACACCTCCAGCGTCACCGCTTTCCAGCGCGCACGCACACCATCCGGCACAATGACTTGCGGCTCGTTGCGCGGCCGCGTGGCATGTCCCGCGGCCGGCGGCGCCTGATCGGTCAGCCCCGCCAGCGTCGGGTGCCCGGTGGGCAACTGTGCCAATACCTCCGCCGGCTCCACCTTCACCTCGGTAGGCGGATGATCCGCCGGCATGGCCTGAGGTGCCGTCGCCGTTGGCTGGGCGGGTGCCGTCTCCTGGACCGGCTCCTTGTCACACCCGGACGTCAATACCACCGTCATGAGAACTGCGCCTACTGCCATCATTCGTTTCATCACCACACTCCAATCAACAATTAGACTCAGAAACAGCACTTCCACCATCTGCCGTCATCAGCGGAACAGGTACTGGCCATGCATGCTGTAGCGCACCAGCACAAGGCCATAGGTCGTGAACAGCAACATGGCATAGGGCAACAAGGCCAGGCGGCAACCACGCTGCCCGCTCCAGCCAGGGCGCAGCATCAGATGGCACACGGCGGCATAGGCCAGTGCCGTGGCCAGCGCCCAGCTCTCGATGGGATCCCAACCCCAAAAGCGTCCCCAGGCGAGATAGGCCCAATAGGCGCCGGTTGCCACCATCGCACTCCACAGCAACAGCACCCACCACAACAAGCGGCTGCAACGCAGTTCCTGTTCCCTGCCCCCCAACAGGGCGAGCGATGCCGCCAGGGTTGCCAGCGTTACCGCCAGACTGTTGAGCGGCGCATGCACCTGCAGCCAGAAGATGCGCAGTGCCGGACTCCAGGGATAGACGTTCTGGCTGTAACCCAGCGCGCCGAGCACCAGCACCGCCGCCGCCAGCACCATCAACGCAGCGGCACGGCGCAGGTCGGGACGGCGCCACTGTGCCAACCCATAGCCGCAGACCAGAAACAGCGCGTCCAGCGTAAGGTCTTCATAACGCGTCACGATCGGCAACTGCCCCTGCCCATACCAGCGCAACAAAAACAGCGCCACATGCACCAGCCATGCGCCGGCCAGCAACACCAGGGCACCCGATTGCAGGCGCGGCCGTCCCACCAGCAGCAGCGCACTCAGCAGATAGACGGTGCCGACACCAGCCTGCACCACCTGCACCAGCTCCGGCGTCAATACCGGCGTTGCCGCGCTCACCGCCGTACTCCATCGATGCTGCCGCGCCACAAACAACAAAACCCTGCCACCGCCAGCAGCATGCCGGCGAACACCCAGGGCGCACCGCGATCCGCTGCCAGATAGAGACCGGCCCAGGGGCTGACCTGACGCAACGTCATGCGTTCGCCGCCCACCGTCACACTGTCTCCGGGCTGCAGCCAGCCCTCGAACAGTATCTCGGCGCCACGACTCACCGTCATGTGCAACCGCACCGGATCACCTTCCAGGCGCAGGCGGAAAGCGCGGATTTCATCGCCGACATTGAGGGCACGGTCGTGCTCCGCCTGCCAACGCGGACTGCCCCACTGCGCCCGCGGCAAGGGAAAATGCACCAGCAACAGGCGGCGGCTGCCATCACCCAGCAGCCGTTCCAGTACCGCACTCTTGCCGAAGGTGTTGTCGGGATAGATCCGGTACCCGGCCACCGTCACCGGCCGATTGGCGCTGACCATCCCCTGCTGCAACACGCCATTGCTCTCCTGCCAGCTCAGGCCCAGTTGCAACTCACGCAACCGGCTGTCCTGTCCCACCGTCGCCTCGACCTGATCCAGGCGCAACACACCATCAAATCCACCGGCGCGGCCGCGATCCACCACCAGCTTGTCGGCGGCACCGTGCCATATTTCCCCTTCGGTAAGCTCCAGGTGGGCACCGAAGCCCGAACGGGCACTGAGCATGGCGCCGGCCACTATCACCAGCAGACCGCCATGTCCCACAACCAGTCCCCATGCCGCCAGGGTAGGCGCCGCGCGCAGCCGCAACGTCAGCTGCAGCGTACCGGCGAGCAGATTGAGCAACAACACGGCGCACAGCGCCCAAAACCACCACGCCCCAAACATGTCGGACAGACGCAGACTGTCCAGCCAGCCGCTGCTGACGCTCCACTCCTGCTGCCAGCCCTGCCGCTCCTGCGGGCTGAGCCGCGCCGTCTGTGGCAACGTGCCGCCCAGGGCGACCAGCAATGCCAGCCCCCCCAACAGCGCCGTGGCCAGCTGGTGCGAACCGAGCAGGCGCCACAGGCGCATCAACTGCAGCTTCCCACGCCGGATACACCGCTGCTGCCGGTGTAGCTGGCACTGTGGCAATCACCCTTGCTCCAGTTACCGCTCTGGATGGTATCCAGCGGGATGCTGGAATTGAGGCCATAGTAAACGCTGCCGTTGATGGGATGGCGGTAGTGGGCATTGTAGGGTGCAGGATCCGGATCACCGGTACCGAACACCAGCAGCGCGCGCCGCTGCCAGCCATGCGGCACCGCCACATGGCAGGCCAGGCAGGGCATGCTGCGCACCGCTACATGCTTGTTGTGCAGGTTCTTGTCTTCGAAGCTGCTGCGCCCGCTGAAGCCGGTCTGGTCCGAGGTCCCCTTGTTGTAGCTGCCGCCGCCATAGACCAGCGGGTCGTGACACTTGAAGCACAGGTGATTGTCGGTCCCCGACATGCCGGTGGTGAAATCATACGTCGCCCACAGGATCGGCCAGACATCGGAGCCGTGCGGTCCCTTCAGGCCATCGATACCCTGGCTGTCGGAATGACAGTCGGCACAGGTCATGGTGCTGGTCGGCGTCATGCCGTTGATCAGGGCGGCAGAATAATTCACCCCGTCAAAGGCGATGAAATCGTTTTTGCCCTGCGCCACCACCGGGTGGTAGGACTTGTTGTTGGGATTGAATTCCTTGGCCTGATCGGTGAGCAGGCCGTCACCGCCGATCAGGCCGTAGGGATCGAGCGGCGGACTGTTGCCGAAGGCGTAGTAGGAGTGGCACTTGAGGCAGAGCTGGTGCTGATACTCCACCTCCTCGATCACGCTGTAGCTGGTCACATCCCCCCAGTTGCCCGGCCATGTCGGCTCCACGCCCCACACCCCCTTCAGGACGTTGGAGGCGAGATTGTTGGTCGGCGTGCCACTGCCGACGCTGGGCGAAACTCCCGGCGAGACTGCATGTGGATTATGGCAGTCGGGGCACTCGGCGTGCCGGTTGGCCAGATTGGCCTGCGACTCGCGCACGGTGTCGGCATCGATGCGCTCGGTGCTGTGGATGCCGTTGGTGGTGCTGACCGGATGGGTATAGGCCTTGGCCAACGCCGTCGCTATATTTTTTGAACCGGTGGCCACATTGCCGTTGTGACACACCAGACAGACACCCCCTTCACCATCCTGCTTGAGCAGGGCACGCCCGCCACCACCGCTGTGCGGCCGGTGGCAACTTTCGCAGCCATTGGCCTTGGGTGTGGAGTTGGGATCGTTGGCAAGATTATGCCCGGGCAGGTGCCATGGATTTTCGCCAAAACCATTCCATTGCGCCAGGGACTCGCGATGTCCCTGGTCCACCGTGGTGGACCAGTATTTCTTGTCGTGGCAGGTGCGGCACAACGGCGAGCCGTAACCTGCCTCATCGGTGAAAGCAGTGCGCAGGAACTTGGGATAGGTATCACTGTGCGGCTCATGGCAACTGGTGCATTGCAGCTCGCCATTATGATCCGGCTTGATGCTGCCGGTGAGCGTGGAAGGCTTGACCAATTCCAGATTCTGTGTGGCGAGGGCGTCATCATAGGTAAAAGAGATCGGGTGATCGTCGCTCAGGTCGGTACCCAGCTTGGCCTCCCCGCTCAGCGTCATATCCAGCCCCGGAACGACCCCACTGCCACTGCCGCTGCCGAACGGCAAATTGTGCACACTGCCCAGCGCCACGGTGCCGTCGTGGCAGGACAGACACAGCTTGCTCGCCCCGGTGGGTTGCCCCGGCGAAGCCACCATGGTCGGGCTGTCATACGGGGTATATGTCTCGCCATCAGACATTTCGTGGTTCCACAACGGCACCGCAGGGTTCGCATTGTGCGGTGCATGACAGAACACGCAAATCTGCTGCTCGCTGGTGGCCTTGTAGGTACCCTCGGAGGAGGCCGACAGATTGTGTTTGGTCGCAGCAACGCCGGCCCACGCCGTACCCTGCGCCATTAGCAGGAAGGCGGCGGAAAGATGTCGCAGATATCCTTTCATCGCTCCTCTGCCTCCCGCAGATACTGAAACACCTGCACGCGCTTATTGTACGAATCCGCCACATAAAGCCGATCGTCCTCCCCCATCGCCAGACCGGTGGGCAGCCAGAACATGCCCGGTGCCTGGCCACTGCTGCCGAAAAACAGCAACAGGCGTCCCTGCGCATCGAAAATCTGGATATTGTCGAAACGGGCATCGGCCACATAAAGATGCCCGGCACTGTCCAGCGCCACGCCCTTGGGAGCGGAGAGATCGCCGGAGCCATCACCGTACTGCCCAAGACGGCGCAGAAAACGTCCTTCCGCATCGAACACCTGGATGCGGCCGTTGAGGGCATCGGTCACATACAGCTGGCCGTGACGGTCTACGGTAAGGTAATTCGGGTAATTGAATTCGCCGTCCAGCGTGCCGCGCGCCCCCAGCGAGTGATGCAATGCTCCGCTGTCCAAATCGAATACGCGCACCACATGGGCGGGGGTGTCCGCCACATACAGGCGCCCGCGCTCAGCATCAACGGCGACACCCGTGGGGCGTTGCAGGACATCCGGGCCGCCATAGCTGCGCCGTAGCTCCCGCGCCCCCGTCAGCACATGCACCTGGCGCTGCTCGCTGTCGCTGATGTACAGATTGCCACGCCCATCGGCCGCCACGGCGATGGGGTGCTGCAACAGCCGCAGTGGATCCACGGTGGTTATGGCCCAATACCTGCCCCGCGCCTCGTCGAACACATGCACGCGCTTGTCCGCCGGGTCGGCCACCGCCAGCCAGCCATCAGCGGCGTCCAGCGCCACACTCATCGGCTTGCGCATTTCCATCTGATCCGGACCGACGATGAAGTCCCACAGCTTGCCGAAGAAGCCGCGCGGCCCGGTGACATCCTCTTTGGTGGCGATGGACTTGAGATACTGGATGCGCGCAGTTTCCGGCGGCGCCGGCCATACCAGCTTCTGCTGTTCGGCCAGTCCATACGACGACATGAACGGTAACGTGCAACAACACAGCATCAGCGCAGCGAGGGTATTGCGTCGGCTCATGACCATCATCCCCTAGCGGTATAGGCGGTGCGGGACACGCGAAGTCTCGCCATGAAAATACTTGTAGCGGAACAGCGCGTCGAGCCCATGACAGTTGGTGCACAAATTGAAATTGCTCTTGTTGCGCAGGAAACTGTTCAAGGCATTGCCCTCGACCGCACGTCCCGGCCCCTCCCGTTCCACTGCCGGTTGCCACTGGTGGGCGTTATGACAGGTCGGACAGGAAATGACGCCGCTATTCACCACGGCACCCTCCTTATCGTACACGGGATAGGAGCCATAAATCTCACCCGGGCGCGGCCAACCACGCACCGACACCACCTGGATATCCTGCGGGTGATTGAGTTTGAGCGGAACCTTTCCTGCTGCCACCTTGTCCGTCGCATGACAACTGCGGCACAGGCCCTCCATCACCTCCTGGCCAGGGGTTGTTTCCCGTCCCCACAACCGTGTGCGTACCTGGGCGTTATGCACCGCATGGCACTGGCCACAGATGCCTGACTCCTGGACGGTCTGCCCCCGCGCATTGCGCTCCTGCGGCGCGGTAACGCGCAAATCATGATCGGTATTACGTACCCAGCGCGCATCGAGATGGCAATCCGCGCACAGCTCGCCCGCCGGCGCCGCCGCCATACGCAGGAAGCTGTTCGGCGCGTGCCCCTCTACCCCGGCGCTTGCTCCCGTCTTGCTGTGCGGTTCCCCCGGCACCCATTGATGGGGATTGTGACAGGTCGGGCAACTCACGCGGCCATCGTCAGCATCGCGCGTGCCATCCAATCGGAACAGCGGCAAGGAGGTTTCGATGCCTACACTCTTCACATCGACGCGCAATGGATGGGAATTCTGCCCCACCTGCTTGTCCTGGGCCACGCCACCATCCTGATGACAGCCCTGGCACAACTGCGCCATGGCATCGCCGCCACCGCCGCTGTAGGTCGCCCACAGGCGGGCGCCGCCGGCATTGTGCGGCTGGTGGCATTGCGCACAAACATTCACCTTCTGCGCCGCCTGCTTGTCCCTGGGGCGGGACAGCTTCAGGTTGTGCTTGGACCAGGCCACCATGCCCTTGTCGGTATGGCAGTTGCGACACAGCGTGGCATCGGCATCATTGGCAAGGCGCAGGAACTTGCCCTCCTTCGCCGGCTGGCTATGGGGATCATGGCAACTGGCGCAGGCCACACGCCCCCCTTCCGCCACCTCACGTCCGTGCTCATCGAACAATGGCAGAGGCCGCAGTTCATCGCGCTCGAACAGATCGCGCACCTGCGACAGCCAGCCCCTGGCCGTGGCGAGGATACCGATACGCTCAATGGGCACATCCACCGGGTGGCTGTACTCGCCCACGGTGCGACCATGGGCCACACCTTGTTCGCGGTGGCAAGACAAACATGTGGAAGACACGGGGTCCACCCCCGTCTCCGGCGCCAACGCCCACATGCGTGGTCCTTGTCCCTGGTGTACCCGGTGACAGGTGTCACACACCCCGGCCGCATCAGGCAGGCTGGCATGCGCCGGCATCGCACTGCGCTCATGGGGCGTTCCGGCCAGCGACTTCTTGTCGGTATGGCAGGCAAGACACAACGTCGAACCGCGCACATTGTCGCGCCGCAAGAAGCTGCTGCCGGCATCGCCGTCGCCCTGCAAGGTATCCACCACCGTGCCATCAGGCGCCCACTTGTGCGGGTCATGACAACTGGCGCAGGTTACCAGCCCGCCTTCACTCACCGGCACACCGTCATGGGTATAGGCCGGCAGTCCGCTGCCGGCATTGATGCCATCCATGGCGCGTCCCACCGGGTGACTGTGCACACCGGGCAGCTTGGTCTCGGCCACCGCCCCTTTCTGATGGCAACTCAGACAATTGGCTGCCATGGGATCGTCGCTCGCGCCCGGCGGCCGGGCCCACATCTTCGGCCCGGTACCGCCATGCGGCAGGTGACAGGTGCCGCACACGCCATCGGCCGCAGGCTGTTGCTTGACATTGACCGTCTCGGCATGACTGCGACTCAGGTTATGCCGCGTGGCGACTACCGAGCGCTCCTGCTGATGACATTGCTGGCACAACGCCGAATCCGCGTTGCCGCTGACAAGGATCTTTCCTTCCGTCAACGCGCCATGCGGGCGGTGACAGGTTTGGCAAATCACTTCACCGCCTGTGCCCAACCGTGCGCCTTGCGCCAGCAGTTGCTCCGGAACCTTTGCCTTGTCCGGCCGCACATTTACCGGGTGCGTCCCCTTGCGTGCCGCTTCGGCACGCGTCGCGGCATGGCGATCGTCGTGACAGGTGCTGCACAGCGCCGAATTGATGTTATCCACCACCAGCAACTTCGTGGCACTGGCGGCGCCATGCACCCGATGGCATGACTGGCAAATCACCTCATTATCATTGCTGCCAAATTTCGCGCCGCCCTGCTCCAGGACCGCCGGCTTGTGCTCCAGCGGCTTGAATACCGGATGGTTGCCCTCGCCGCTGCCGGTACTGCGATCCAGGTGGCAGGCCAGACACAGGCTGGAGTCAACATTTTCCACGCGCATGAAAACCGGTGAATACTCCTGCCCCCAATTCACTCCATGGGCACTGTGGCAGGTGCCGCAATACAACTTGCCATCATCATTGAGCGGGAATATCTCCTTGCCATCCTTGCGCGGAATATGAATCTTCTCGGACGGACGAACCCCCACAGGATGAAAGTGTTCGCGCTTGGCCCAGACAAAACGTGAATCGCGCACAAAACCGTCATGACATGAAAAGCACATGCGCTCGGTACTGACCACGTCCTGCTGCCCGCTCGGCTCCACCGGACGGGGTTCGAAGGGAATCAGTGGAGTAACATTCTCGCGCTGAAAGTCAGTCAGCCACATCACATGACAGATGGAGCACTCACGCTTGGGGGAAATGTCACGCGCCTCTGCCCCACCCCAGCACAGGAGCAGACACACCAGCCACGCCCAACCACGCCCAGCCTGCGCCATGCCAGCACCCATGCCACGCAATCCCGGCTTAACGCAACTCGAATACGGAAACGCGATTACCAAGCATCTCCGTCACGTACAACCGTTCATCCAGACCGACCGCCAACCCCACCGGCGAGACAAAACGATACGGATTGCCGCGCATTCCCAGCACGTGCAGAAGCTGATAGCCGCCGTCGAACACCTGCACCACTTCCATGTAGCTGTCGCTGATGTAGTAGCGCCCGGCCTGGTCTATGGCAATGCCCTTCGGACGGAACAACTGCCCCGGCAGCACTCCCCATTCGCCAAGCTGATAGTGGTAACGCCCGTCCTCATCAAATATCTGTACCCGTGTATTGAGCACATCCACTACCGCCACCATACCTTCGCGCACCGCCAGGGTGGCCGGATAGCGAAACTGTCCCTGCGCCACCCCTTCGCCACCCCAGGATGCCAAAACCTCGCCCTGAGGGGAGAGCTTCAGCACACGATGGGTATTATTGCCGGTCACGAACAGGTTTCCGCTCTGCTCACTCACCGCCACATCCGCAGGACGCACCGGCTTGTCCCCGTCCATCAGCGGCAATGTGCGCAGAAATTTCCCCTCGCCATCAAGTACCTGAATGCGATGATTGCCGGCATCCGCAACATATGCCAGGCCAGCGCGATCCACAGCGACCCCAAGCGGCTCGGCGAACTGGCCGTGCCCGGAACCATACTGCCCGACCGCAGCAACCAGTCCGCCCAATGCATCGTAGATCACCAGTCGATGATTGCCCCCGTCGACGACGTAGACCCGGCCATTGGCCGCGACTGCGACGTCGCTGGGCAGCGCCAGCGGGGTGCCCCCGGCTGCAGAGAGCTGCCGCAGAGGTGCGATTTCACCGATACGCAACTCTTGCGCTGCGAGCGATCCGACACACCCCACCAGCAGAAACACCAGCCAATACCGCTTCATCATCGCCCCATCCGGCTACTTCAGGAGTAAATTCCCACTGCTTGCGCAAACTTTCCCTGCACAGCCAATCCACGCCGTGCCGCAGGCCCATGCGCCAGACAGGCCTGAAAAACACCACGCAACCTAGCGCGCCTTGTCCGTCGGACTGTCATAGTTGTCGCGCCACCACGAACGCGGATCATCGCGCAACTGCTGGTTCGGCTCGGGCAGCTTGACATCCTTACCCACCAGCACATCCTTGCTCGCCGGATCGGTGCCGCCATGAAAAATTGTCGGGATATAGAACTCGCGATACTTCTGCACGATGCCGACAATATTGAGATTGGTCAGTGCCGAGATCCGAGTCGCGGAGAAGCCAAGTTCACGGAACGGCACATAGCTGTCATTTTCAGTGGTGTGACACCGGGTACAGAAGCGACCCACCGGATTGACGGTGGAATGGAACATCTTTTTGATCGCACCCTGCTGCTGCGGCGTCAACTCGCCGCGTACCGCAAGAAAATTACGCGCGTCCTCACTTTGCTCCGTGATCTCCAGCAACTTCTCCGTACCGTCAGGCATGACCTGATACGGCACGATCTTTGAGAGGTAGTCATCGGTCACGGCCAGGCTGCCGGTTGCGGGATTGACCTCAACACCAAACGGCTTGCCACTTACCTGGATACCAGAGTAGTTGAGCCAACGCAGCCGGATGTCCTTTTCCGGAACCTTGGCATCATCGGCGTGACAGGTCATGCAACCGGCGAACTGGGTGTGCATGTTGAGCAGCGTGCGCACCATCGGTTTGGCGGAGTGCGGATACTCGCCGTGGCACGAGTAGCATATGGGCTGCACGCCTTTACTGTACTCCGTTGTCGCCGGAAGATTGTGAAAGTGACGCACACGCTCGGCTTGATGTTCCTTGTCCAGGCTGGTGAACAAAACATTTTCCTGCGGCTTGGCCACCAGTTTGTGACCGAACATTTTGTACAGCGATGCCCCGGCCAACAGCAGAATGATAGCCCACAACAGCATCGACACCATCCAGGCCCAAACCGGGTGGGTAGTGCGCTTGCCGGAGATGCTGGTGAAATCGTCTACAGCCGGGGCAGGAATGCGCGCCTTGTGATCCACAATTATCAAAATGGCGACGGCGAAGAAAATGAACATCAACACAGCCAGCGCAATGAAAATACTATCCAGTTGAACAATGTTATGCATGGCAGTCGCCCCTATTTTATTCAGTGAGCATGAGCCAAATGACAAAAACGCCAAACGCCGCCCAGGCAATAATGACCGCCAGGGTAGAGTAGGCAAATACCTTCTGCAGGCGGGTCATAGGCGCAATCATGACGCGGTACTCCGCACCAGTTCAATTTGCAGCAACGCCCCGGCATCTTCTTCTACAGGACGCGCCAGGCCGTGCGCCAGCAACATCTCACGCAACACACGACGCTCTTCGGGCATTTCAACCAGGCAACGCAGATATTCCAGAAAGTGCTCTTCCATCTGATGCTCGCGGGTGATGTATCCCGTGAGGTAGGTCCATTGCATGGGAAACCGGCCGGGGGCCAGATGCACGTTGTACCAATGCCAGAAAGCGATGGTAAGCAGCGCGAGCAGGGCCTCATGCGGATGGGACAGGCGCATAATCTCCTGGAAGTGCGACGCCACAGAAACCGGCAGTATGCTGGCCCACACATCGGGAAACAGGAAGCTCGATCCCGATACCACCATCACCGTATTGCCGAAGGCGGCAGCGAAGTAATGGATTTTCTGCTTGTACATGAACTTGTCCATCTCCGGACGCTGCGCCCGTTTGCCGGCAAAATACAGCATGTCCTCCTTGAAATCACGCGCATCCTTCCACAATGGAATGATCGTGCGACGAATATCGAAGTGGCGTGCGCCGATGCGCTGAATAGTGCCAAACAGCAAGGTGCCCACGTGATAAACCATGGACACAATCATCACCACCGCAAGCGTACGATGGACCACGCGTGTCACTTCCACACCGCCCAGCAGGTTATTGAATGGCGCCGCCCAGAACGCATCGTTGTAATAAATTGGCAGACCGGTGAATGCCAGCAGCAGGAAGGTTGTAAACGTCAGGAGATGCTGAATGCGAATATGGATGTTGTAACGCGGCAGATCGCCAATCGGATTGGATACCACGTTTTTATACATCCGTTTGCGGTCATCCGGCATCATGGCAATCAGCTCGTCCAGCTCCTTGATTTCGTCCCAGGAGAGCTCGCGCTGCCGGATACTGGTTTCCAGAACCGCTTTGGCTTCATTGGAAAGTTTCATGTTCGTCCTCGTGCAAATTCGTTGGTATGCGGCAATCAGGAATCCAGCCCATTACGGCGCCGGCGCCATGAGCTGCCACGAACAAAACGCCAGCTCACACCATCGCGCAACCGCCCAATGGTCTCCACAAAAGCCATACCTATCAGACCGATCATCACTGCATCACCAACGATGGTATAGATCAGGTCGGCGTAGTAGTTGAATGGATTGATTGATTTTGCACTGGTCGGATGCGGATCAATGGCTGCGTAATTGGCGTCTGCCACTTTATGACAGCGCTGACATGTCTCAACCCGGTTATTGGCATGTACCGGCGACACCGGATCACGCGACGGCCGCAACTCATGCACACTCATGTAGTAATTTTCGGACGCAGCATGGCAATCAAGGCAATTCGCCACGTCCGTCGTGCCGTACTTGGTCATCTTGCCGTGGAAACTGAACTGATATGACTCACCGGCAATGGGGAACTTTTGTCCGAGCTTGCGGCCCTCGCCATCTGCCAACTGGACGCGCCGCTCAACCAATTCCTTGTCGGCATGACAAGACAGACACAGGGCGACAATTTCCTGCGACGAACGTTTTACCTCACGAATACGCCGACTCGTATGGTTGTACCATTTCTCCGCGAACTGCTGGTCCTCGTGACAGACAACGCAACGCTCGATGATATGCTTGGGCGGCGCCTCTTCGGCGGCGTTGTACAGCGGATTGGTATGACAGGTGATGCAGTAAGGTTTGTCGGAATCGGGGCCCGCCTCCACCTTCTTGCGGCCGTGCACACTTTCCTTGAAGGCATCGTTGATAGGCTTGTGGCTGAACGGCTTCCCGGTTGACGGGTTGGTCACCGAATGACACTCACTGTCGCAGCGAACGCCCTGCAGAATGGGTTTGTGCGGCAACTCCTTTATCTCGCTATGACAATCGCGACAGGGCACATTGCGGTGTACCGTACGCGAAAACACCTCGGGCAGGATGTAGTAGCTCTTCTGCACACCCTCCTCGGTAACGCGACCCATCTTGGGATACTTATGGCACATCAGGCAGGCCTCATCATCCTCGAATGCCATGACCTGCGCACCAGACAACAGCAGCAGCATAATGACCAGTAGCCAGCCGCAACGGCCTCTGCCCACCTGCCCCCCTCCCCGGCTTCGCTCAAACATCGTCTTCCACCCCATCTTTTGTTTACTCCTCCGCAAGCCGCTGCACTTGCTCCATCATGCCTTCGGCATCTTATTTATCGTGACAGGTGACACATATTTCCTGTACTCCGCGGCGCAAACGTCGTATGCCATCCGCCCCCACATCGGCCCGTGCCTGGAACTGCACACCCCGCTCATGCGGGTTGTGACAGGTTGCACAGGTGACTTTTCCGCTGATGGGGTCCAGCGGCAGCATCTCTTTGCCCTCAAGTTCGATGCCGGCTATGCGCTCCAGCACTTGTGCCGATGGGACCACCATATGATTGGGACCACCCTTGCCGAGAGAGCCCGGAGCATAGCGTGCCCAACCGCCACCAGGATGCATCCGCCATGGATGACAGCCGGTGCAGAGTTGGGACAGTTGTTCCACCACATTGAACTGTACATCGGTCACCCCGCGCGCAGTTTTTCTGTCCGGCATGGCACTATGGCATACAAAGCAACGCGCCCCATCCAGCACTCCCTCATCTGAAATCTGGTCGTGTGGATTGAAACGTTCATACTGTTGCCTGTCGTGGCAGCGGAAACACAGCTCGGTCCGCGCCACATAAGGTCCACCGCGAAAAAAAAACGGATTCAACCCCTGTTCCCTGCTCCGCTCCTCCTTGCACTGCATCGGCAGGTCATGGCAAGTCAGGCAACTCACCACATTGCCGTTCCGCACCACGGCCTGATAGAAGTCGTCAGGCATCCGTTCGACGAACTCCGGCGGCGGTGTCATACCTACCGCATGGATATAAGCCGACACACTGGCTGTCTCGTGACAGCTGTTGCACAACATGTTGGCGTCGGTCTGCCGCAACTGCACCGCAGCCGGGTCCCCGACATGACATGCGGCACAGCCATCCCTGCGCCAGTGCGGATTGGGAACCTCGTCAGGCTGCAGTTCACCACTCTCCAGCTGCTGCAAAATAAGGTCCGGGTTCTGTAGCAGGATTTTTTCGCGCTCTGCATCAGCAGCCACAGGCGGCGATATGCCGCCGACCAGCGCGATGGCACAGACGACTGCCCGGTATAGCCATGCTCGTTGCATCATTGCAATCGCACTAACTCGCCGGTAAGCGTGGTGACAAACACACCCTTGACCGAAAGTGCCGGCTGGGCATGCACCGCGCCGCTCACGAACCTGCGCCCGGCCAACTTTCCATGTTCCAGATCCAGCGTCACCACCTCACCGCTCATGGTCCCCAGCAGGGCACGCCCGTTACGCCCCAGTATCGGACCATGCCGAAGCTCACCGCCGATGCCAAGCCGCCATTCCACATTGCCATCGTCGCGATTGAGCGCCACTACTTCACCATTACGACATGCGACGTGCACCCGACCGCCGTCCAGCAGCCCCGCCCCCTGCGGCCAGTCTGCGAAGGCGGTACGCCACAGCACTGCACCATCACTCTGCCGCAGCGCGTACAGATGACGGTCATAACTGCCGATGTAGATGCGACCGTCCGCGACTACCGGCGCCGCATACATGGCGGAACCAAGGAGGGTACGCCAGCGCATCACGCCAGTGCGAGCCTCTACCGCATAGAACCAGGCGTTTTTCACCCCAAAATATACGGTGTCGTCAGCATAAGTGGCCGGCGCATACAGGCCGCCATATTTGTAGTCCGGTGCCTCGAAGCGCCAGCGCAAACGGCCACTGTCGGCCGCCAGGGCATACATGTAGTGGTCAGTGGCCCCGACATAGACAGTGTCAGTGCTGGCCAATAATGCAGCCACAACACGTCCACCGGTGCGAAATTCCCACGCCTGCTTTCCCGTATTCCGTTCCAGCGCGCGCACAATGCCGTCCTTTCCGCCGATAACCAGCCAGCGCCCGACCAGTACCGGCGTCGCCGACATTTCGCTGCTGTTCTCCATCCCCCAGAACAATTTTCCACTGTCCGCATTTCGTGCCTGTACCGCACGCCCGGCCACCGTAAAAACAACATTGTCGCCAACTATGGCGGAAGAATACGCAATATCGCCCAAGGGCTGTTGCCACAGTACTGCGGGCTGTGCCGCGATGGAGGCAGTACCGTGACTGCTGCGCTGTGCATCGCCCCCCAATTGTGACCATGCCATCCCCGGCAACGGCCGGCACAGTGCCGCAACCAAAAACCAGCTGAACAGCCTCGTGCACACCATCAGAAACGCACCCCGAAACGGCGTCGTCCATACAGCATGATCGACTGTTCGTACTGATCTATTGCCCCCTGATCCGAT
Source organism: Pseudomonadota bacterium (assembly GCA_040755915.1). Taxonomy (GTDB): domain Bacteria; phylum Pseudomonadota; class Gammaproteobacteria; order Thiohalomonadales; family Thiohalomonadaceae; genus Sulfurivermis. The sequence goes on from JBFLWM010000029.1 coordinate 38,237, forward strand.
TCGCGCAGGCGATATTGCAGACGGAACTGCCACATGCCGCGTGTATACGTGGCATCGCCCTCCGCCACATTGCGATGCAGCGTATCGCCGGTCGAGTAATCCTCGATTTCATGCCGCAACAACATGCCGTACTGGGTGTTTCCGGCACCCTGCAGCACGCCCGTCAGACGCGCCTGGATCTGGCTGCGACTGGTTGAGTTGCTACTTCTGGACGTGAAGCTGTCGACGGGTTCGCCTGCCAGATCATAAATGGTAGTGATCAACGTGCTGTCACCATCATTGCGGGTATGCGCCGCACTCATGATCAGGCTCGACATGGCCCGCAGGCGACGGGTCCACGAAAGGGTAAGACGCTGATTCTGCGTCCGCCGCTCACCCTGGCTGTCGTTTTCCCGGTACTCACGCAACTCGGCCACCGCGTTCAGCGTATCGCGCACACTGGGTACGCTGGTTACCGCATAACGAACATTATGCTCCACACTGTCACGCAGCCCGGTGTAGAGAGACAAGCGGTATTCGGCATTATCCTGCCACAGTTGATTGGCGTTACGCGCATAGCCGAAATTCATGCCATGGCGCACCGTTGAGGAATCGCCATCGACCAGTGTTTCGTCATCGCGCTGCTCCAGTGTCAGCGTATATCCGCCGTGCAGCCGAAACTCGCCCAGCGTGTTGTTGTAACGAACGCCGCTCTCGGCGGCATAGTAATCAATATTGGCAGTCGCTTCGTTTGCAATCGCGGTGCGACGAACAGTTACTGCGGCGTGCTGCTGCCAGCGCGAGTTGTAGATATAGTCCAGGCCGGCACGCCCGCTGTAGGTAGAAGTCGAATTGTCATTGACTTCATTGCGACTACTGCTCACCGTGTAGTTATGACGCAATTTTTCGTTGGCCTGAAGATTCAGGTTTACAGTACCTGAAAAAAATTGGCTATCCTGCACCTGAAGCGGGTCCGTTTCGGCAATCCCGCTCCAGATATCACGCCGATCGTAGTAGGTCGCATTGGCGGTAAGATAGGCAGTGGGGCTCAATGTCGTTCGGTCACTAAGAAAGAAATGATCTTGCCGCCGCGATGAACCATCCAGATGATCAGTCATGTTGTAGTAGCGATATCCGTAGCTCATGTCGGAGGCAGCCCCCGCAGCCGTCTTGAATCGCTTCGACGCCTCCAGCGCAGCATTCTCGATGGTTTCATCACGCTGAACCACATCACCGGTAGCGAGATTGTCGATGCGGTTCGCCGACAATCGCACGGCCCCCAGCAACGATGAACCGAAGCCCCAGCTGCCGCCGACAGTTTCGGTGTCCAATTCATAGGCTGGCGCGGCATAGTCGGCAACCGTGCTGCGCGAGCGGCTGGCGTTCAGCGTCAACGGGTTGGAGCGGGCGCCGAACCAACTGGTGTTCACGTTATATCCCACCAGGCCATATTCGCTATCGCCACGGCTGGTCCATGTCTCCGTTTCCCGCAGGTTGAGTCCGACGTTGAAACGCAAAAAACGTGGATCCCATATGTGGCCGGAGCCCGCCAGGTCCAGCTCCTGGCGCATTTGCTGCCGCGTGTAGGGAGTGCCGCCACTGTCATAGGTATAGTCCTCCATCCACAGGCCGATGGCCCCCGACAGCGCATACGGCGAAGCCGTATCCGCCAGCGACATCGCCGGCAGACGTAACGGCACTACGACAGCCGTCAGGCACAGCCATCGCCCCAGTATCTCCGCACGTATGGTAATCACTCAGAAACCCAGCGCAGCACCGCCGCACGACGCCCTCAGTCATGACCTCCGGCCGCTGCCAGCAGCCGCCCCCATCGCCCACCCCGCTGTGGCATGACCGGCTATCAGGAAGACACCGGTCATGCCGCCGTCACAAGAGTGTTACTTGTTATGGCATTCCAGGCACAGGGCGCTGCCGTTCATGCTGGCACGCAAGAAGGCGCCTTCGCTGTCGCTGGTATGCGGATCATGACAGGAGGCACACTGCACCTTGCCATTGAACACAAGCGCGTTGGGCAGTGTTGTCGGATCATTCAATCCGCCGTCATTCGACACCAGGGTGGCATCGTAGGTGAAATTGACCGGATGGTCGTTGGTCAGGTCAGTGCCGAGATTACTGCTGATGGCCGGCAAGGTTCCATCCCCATCAACACCGCTCATCGTGGTTGTGCCATTGATGTTGGAAACATTATTGAGCGAGTTGATCGCCACGGTGCCGTCGTGACACGACAGGCACAGGTTTGTCACCACCGCATCGGCTTCAGATGCGGCAGCGACATCGGCGGTATCGGTGGCATCGAAGGTCGGACTGGTATACACGCCATAGCTGGCGGTCGTCGACAGGGTGTGGTTCCACAGCGGAATGTTGTCATTCTTGATCGCATCGTGCGGCGTATGACAGAAAATGCATATCTCAGGATTGTCAGTCGACTTGATGGTGCCGGTACCGGACGAAGAAAGGTTGTGCTTGGTAAGGGCAATGCCGGCCTGGGCCGGACCGGCCAGAACGAACAGCACGGCGGCGGCGAGGCCGAATACGCGCATGTGGTGACCCACGGTCTTGATGCTCATGATGACTCCTCCAATTGTTGTTGCTTAATAATAGTTATGCTCCCGATCACAGCCGGCCTAACGGGCCGTTGTGCCGGAAGTGCTCCCCCCAGACTGCGCCGACCCCAGGTATTGAAACACCTGGACCCGTGCATTCACCGAATCCACCACATACAGCCGGTCTGTCGCAGACATGTACATCCCGGCCGGGATCCAGAATCTCCCGGGTTCCCTCCCCAGAGAACCAACGAACAACATGATGTTTCCGTTGACATCGAATATCTGAAAATTGTTGAACGCCGCATCCGCCAGATAGACATGGCCCTCGCTGTCCAGCGCGATCCCCTTGGGGCGCCCCATGCTGCCGAACGCGTCACCTGCCCGACCGAAGTTGCGCAACGGGCTGCCATCTCCCGCCAGTATCTGGACGCGGAAATTGCCGCTGTCCACCACATACAGGTTGCCGTCCTTGTCCACTGTCAGATTGACCGGGAAGTTGAACTGGCCCGGCTCACTGCCACGCTCGCCGAAACTGGTGATGAATCGGCCATCCATGCCATACACCACAATACGGTGTGCCTTGGTATCGGCCACATAGATGCGTCCACGCGCCTCATCGATGGCCAGGCCGGTAGGACGCTGCAGGTTTTCCGCCTTGCCCAGGGAGAGCAGTGTCTTGCCCTGGGGTGAATAGACATTGAGGCGGGCATGCACCGAGTCGGTGACGTAGAGATTTCCCTTGCTGTCCAGCCGCACCTCGATGGGGGAGACGACGCGCGACTGGGCATCGGTACGGAAGGGGCGCAGGGTCTTGGCCTGCAGATCGAACACCATGACGCTACGCAACTTGGTGTCGGCCACGTAGATGCGCTGGCCGTCGGCGCTGACCGTCACGCCATAGGGCTTTTCCAGGGCGGGAACGACCTTGTTGTCACCCAGCAGGAGCTCCTTGAAACCCGGTCCGCTACCCAGGTCGTTCTGGCTGTGGTATTCAGCCACATAGCGGATGCGCGGCGCCTCCGGCGGTGCCGGCCAGACCAACTCACCGGTATCGGGGCGTTGCGGCGCGGCGGCGCACCCTGCCAGCAACGCCATGGCGACGCATACCAGCACTCCGCACCAACGGCGGCTGGCCTGCACTGCCCCAATGCGATTTGGTCTTTCCTCCATCTGCGCTCCGCCCTATCTCCCGGTTCCGGCCGGCGTGATATTCGCTTTTGTTATAAGGATATTGCTGCTATTTATATAATCTATATAGCTATGTTTTTTTTTTATTGATGGCGAATGTAGCAGCACTGTACACGCAAATGCAATAACCCTTTAATCAACATGACATATATCAGTTTTTGCTGTTATTCCAATTACCTACGAATCCAGCCCCGCAATCCATCATTGCCGCAAATACGCTACACTCGCCGCTCAATCGTTTGCCTGAAAATGTCATGCCACCGGCTGCAAAAGAGGGAGTAGTCACCATGGAAGAGGCAGCAGACGTTTTTCCCGCCACACCGTTGACCTTACGTCTCAAACTCATTTCCCGCGTCGCACTCAGCAGCAGTTTGGCGGCCATCACCGCCTTGGGGATCGTGCTGTTCAGCATCGGACACGACAGCGAGGCCGTTTACCTACAGGTGATACAGGGACACCGCCTGACCGAACAGATGCTCGGCCCGGCCCTGCTCCTGACCGGGCTGATCCTGTTATTGCTGGTGGGGGTGCTGACCTGGCTCGCCGCCAGTCAGGTCAGCTCCCGCGTGGCCGGCCCGCTATTTCGGCTCAACCGCAATTTTGAGGCACTGATGCACGGCACCGCAGTTCACGGCATACGCCGTGACGATCAATTGCAGGACCTGTCGCGACAAATGCAGCACGGCATCGCGCGCCTGCATGCGCACTATCAGCGCCTTGATTGCCTTGCCGAACTGGCGGAAAGGCAGTTGGACCAGACTGCGACGGCGGACTCGCTGACGCAAACGCTGCAGGAGTTGCAACGGGAAATTCAACGTGTCCACCTGCACTAGACAGCTGCTCTGGATACTCGCCGGACTGGGCTGCGGCATGCTGTTGCTGGACATTGGCAACGGCAATGCACGCAACCCGCATCCCGCCAACACCGCGTGTGCCGAGTGCCATCTGGCCGGTGCCGACACTACTCCCGCCGATGCCGCACAACTGACCCGCAGCCAGGAGGCGCTGTGTGGCAGTTGCCATCCCGGTGCCCTCACCGTAGCCCACCCCACAGGTTTTCCTGCCGCTCGCCCTCTGCCGGCGGAATATCCGCTGGACTGGAAAGGCGACGTCACCTGCAGCACTTGTCACCAAATCCATGGCGCACAGCCAGGAAGGCTGCACGGGGACAAGCGGCACAAGGCGCTGTGTCTCAGCTGCCACGAAACCGCATTTTTCGAGCGCATGGCCGATGCGGGGCTATCGCTGCAGCGCAGTGGTCATCTGGCCGCCGGCACCGTCGATCTCGCCGGACTCGAGCTCGATCCCTATAGCCTGCACTGCCTCGGTTGCCATGCCGACAAGACGCGGGGAGGTACTGTGGCCGTCGATCAGCGCGGCGTGTTGCGCCACGCCAGCGGCGCCGTCAACCACCCCATTGGCATGCGTTATCCGGGCAACCGCCCCGCCGCGCGCTTCCACCCTGTGACTCGTCTGCAGCCGCAGATCCTGCTGCCCGACGGTCGCCTGAGCTGTGTCTCCTGCCACGAGGGTTATACGGAAAAGCACGGCGCCCTGGTGATGTCCAATCACGGTTCGGCCCTGTGCCTGGAGTGTCACGACATATGAGCCCGAACAAGTCAGGCGCCTACCACCACCGTCGGCGCCGCTGCTACATCGATCGTGCCTTGCAGGGACCACTGCTCGCTGCTCTGTTATTGTTCGAGTTGCTGCTGCTGGTCGTCGCCTTGCTGGTGTTGCAGCACAATCTGACCGCCGCGATCGAGGAACAGATCTACCGCGCCCATCAACTGCCCACCTCCAGCAGCCCGCTGCTGATTCGGGAGTTGGCCTGGGTCAGTCTTTGGCTGGTCGGCGTCAATGTTGCCGCCATCATGCTGATGGGGCGGTTGTGGAGCCGCATGGTTCAGCGGGTGGTAAATCCGCTGCAGAGACTGCTGAACGCCGTGTCCCGGCTGGATTTGCGGCTGCAGGAGGATTTTTGCGGGGAACATCAGGTCTTGCGGCAGGCCGAAGCCTGGCTTCGCCACGAGCGGGAACGCTGCACCCAACTGCAGGCCATTGCAGCACGTCTGGACGGGCAGGCCACACCAGAGCATCTGCGTCATGACCTGCTGGAGCTGCGACGGTTGTTGCCACGCGATGGCGGCGGCACTGAATAAACTCAGTGCCGCCACCTTGGGGCAGGGATCCTAGGGTACGACGCGATCGATGAGGATGGTGACCTGTCCCGTGCCAGCCGTCACACGCATCTCGCCATAGAGGTCACCACTGCGGGTCGTGGCGGCACCTGACTGCGCGATCCGTGCCACGATCTTGAGTGCCGGCAGATCGTTCAGACGGCGCCCCGGCTGCAATACCGTCGAGTCATCCAGCACCACCTCCGCAGGCAGGGAGGCGGCACGGCGCACGCTGGCGATGGGCATGCGCCCGCCATCCGGATCCTGTGCATAAACGAACAGCACCGCCTGCGCCGCCAGTTGCGAACGCAGCGATTCATCCAGGCGTACGCTGACACGCACCGCCCCCGCGGCATTCGCGGTCTGGGGAGTGGTCGCCGGCGCACCGAGCCGCTGCCGTGCCTCGGCAAGACTCTCCTGCACCCGTTTGGTCATGCGGCTGTCGGCGGGGAGGACGCCCAGCAGGTGCTCCCACCGCGTCACAGCGGTGGCAAAATCACCCCGTTCGCTGGCGGCATAGCCACCCAGCCACAAGGCAATAATGCTGTCGGGATCCAGCGTCAGCGCCCGCAGTGCCAGCGCCTCGGGCTGACCGCTCACCCGGCCCTGCACCATCGCCAGTGCCTCGGCATACAGGCCCAGCAAATCGGCCTGTTCCCCCACCTGCTGCAAGGCCTGGGCATAGGTATCGGCAGCCGCCTTGTATTGCTGCTGCACCGTCAGCGAGCGCCCGAGCAGCAGCCAGCCTTCCAGATCATCGGGATTGGCCGCCAGCCGTGCCCGCAACCGCGTCACCGCCTCGTCCATATTGCCGCCGGCACTCTGGTGCTGCGTGGCTTGTTCCACCTCGATGAAATCGGGCGCCCCCAGCCAGAGGTAGATACCTCCGGCCAGTAGCGGCAACAGTACGGCCAGGAGCAGGGCCGAACGCGGCTGCCGCCGCCACGCCGCACCCTGCGCCTCGGGCGCGGCGTTCTCCAGCAGATCGCGTTGCAACTCCACCCGCGCCTGTTCGAACTGCTCCGCCGACAACGCGCCGCTGTCCCGCTCCGTCTCCAGCTCGGCCAGCCGGTCACGGTACAACGCAACATTAATCGCTTCACGCGCCGGTCCGCCGCCCACCCGCGGAGCGAGCAAGGGCCAGGCCACCAGGGCTGCCGCCAGCACCATCATCGCGAACGCCAGCAAACCAAACGTGATCATTCCTTCTCTCCCTGTTGCTGGCGCAGCATCTGTTCCAGCCGCTGCTGTTCGGCGGTGGTGAGGGGTGCATCATCGGCCGCGGCGCTCGCCGTGCGCTGGCGCACTACCCGCCCCAACACCACGACACCCAACAGCAACAGCACGAACGGCCCCGACCACAGCAGGAGCGTGCCGGCATGCAGCGGCGGCCGGTACAGCACGAAATCGCCGTAGCGCTCCGTCATGAAGCTGATGATATCGGCATCGCTCTTGCCGGCCAGGATCATCGTGTGCACCTGACGACGCAGGTCCAGTGCCAACCCGGCGTTGGAATCGGCCAGGTTCTGGTTCTGGCACACCAGGCAACGCAATTCCTCCGACAGCCGTTTGAAGCGCGCCTCCTGTTCCGGTGTCTCGAATTCATACACGCCGATGGCGGCAAAGGCCGCGACGCTCAGGGTCAGCAATACCACTGTCAACAGCCCGCGCATCACGCCTTCCCCTGCTGCAACTGCCGCACCAGCGGCTCAATCTTCTCGCGCCACACCTGGGGGGTGAGCGGCCCGATATGTTTGTAGCGAATCTTGCCCTGGCCATCGACCAGGAAGGTTTCCGGCACACCGTACACCCCCCAATCGATACCGACACGGCCATCGTAATCATGAGCGGAGGCGCGATAGGGATCGCCGTGACGGGTGAGCCAGGCGATGGCATCGCTGCGCTCATCCTTGTAGTTGAGGCCGTAGATAGGCACCTCGCCGCGCTGTGCCAGTTCCATCAGGAACGGATGCTCCTGCCGGCAGGCCACGCACCAGCTGGCCCAGACGTTGAACAGTGCCACCGGCTGCCGCGTCAGATCGGCACTGCCCAACCGCTTGTCTGCCGCGTGAACCTGCGACAGTTCGAAGGTCGGCACCGGTTTGTCGATCAGCGGCGAGGGCACTTCGCGCGGGTTAAGGCCGAGTCCGACCGCGAACAACACCACCAGGCCGGCAAACAACCCAAGTGGAATGAGATAACGTGCTTTCATGATGCGGCCTCAGCGGTCAGGTTGCGCTTCAGACGATAGCGCCGATCGGCCGCCGCCAGCAGACCACCCAGCGCCATCAGCAGGGCTCCGAGCCAGATCCAGCGCACATAGGGCTTGTGGTACAGCCGTACCGCCCAGGCACCATCGCCCAGCGGCTCGCCCAGCGCCACATACAGATCGCGGCGCAGCCCCCAGTCGATACCCGCCTCGGTCATCGGCATGCCGCTCACCGTATAGAGCCTTTTTTCAGTGTGCAGCAGCACCTGCCGCTGCCCGGCCCGCTCTACCCGAATGGTGGCGCGGCTGGCCTGATAATTGGGTCCCTTGTGCTCGCTGATACCCTCGAAGATGAACTGATGCTCACCCATGACATAGGTCTCGCCCGGTGTCAGGCGCACATCGTGCTCCTGGCTGTAGTGGCTGGAGAAGGTAATGCCAATCACCGTCACCGCCACCCCCAGATGGGCAGCAGTCATACCCCAGAAACTGCGCCCCTGGCGCCGCAGCCCCTGCCACAGACTGCGGCTGTTACGCAGGCGCAGGCGCAGATCGAGCAGTGCGGAACCGACGATCCACAGCGCCAGCGCACCGCCCAGCATGGCCAGCGGCGCCCAGGAGCCGAACAACAGCCATGGCAGCAGGGCGCCCACCGCCAGACTCAGCCCCAGCGTCAGACGCAAGGTCTGCTGCACGCGCGTCAGCGAATCCTGTTTCCAGCGCACCAGCGTACCGACACCGAGCATGAACAGCAGCGGCACCATCAGCGGCACGAACACAGTGTTGAAATACGGCGGGCCTACGGAGATCTTGCCCATCCCCAGGGCGTCGAGCAGCAATGGATAAAGCGTGCCCAGCATCACCGCCCCGGTGGCCACTACCAGCAGCACGTTGTTGCCGAGCAACAGGGTCTCGCGCGACACCAGGGCGAAGTGGCCGGTGCTCTTCACCTGCGGTGCGCGCCAGGCGTATACCAGCAGGGAGGCACCCACCGTCACGGCCAACAACAACAGAATGAAGATGCCGCGTTTGGGATCATTGGCGAAGGCGTGTACCGAAGTGACCACGCCGGAGCGCACCAGGAAGGCACCCAGCAGGCTCATGGCAAAGGTGATGATGGCCAACAGCACTGTCCAGTTCTTGAAAGCGCTGCGCTTCTCCGACACCGCCAGCGAGTGGATCAGCGCAGTACCCACCAGCCAGGGCATGAAGGAGGCGTTTTCCACCGGGTCCCAGAACCACCAGCCGCCCCAGCCCAGCTCGTAATAGGCCCACCAGGAACCGAGGGCAATACCCAGGGTCATGAACACCCACGCCACCGTGGTCCATGGACGCGACCAGCGTGCCCAGGCCTGATCCAGGCGTCCGCCCAGCAGGGCGGCAAGGGCAAAGGCAAAGGCGACCGAGAACCCCACATAGCCCATGTACAGCATGGGGGGATGCAGTACCAGACCGATATCCTGCAATAGCGGGTTGAGATCACGGCCATCGGCCGGAATCGGCCACAAACGATTGAACGGGTTGGAGGTGAACAACAGAAAGGCCAGGAAACCGCTGCTGACCAGTCCCATCACCCCCAGTACACGCGCCACCATCAACCGCGGCAAGTGGCGGCTGAAGGTACCCACCGCCACGGTCCAGCCACCGAGCAGAAAGGCCCACAGCAACAGCGACCCCTCGTGACCACCCCACACCGCCGAGATGCGGAACACAGTAGGCAGCAGCGTGTTGGAGTGCTGCGCCACGTAGGCCACGGAAAAATCGTTGTCCACAAAGGACCAGACCAGCGCCAGGAAGGCGGTGAGCAGGAACAGAAACTGCCCCCAGGCCGCCGGCCGTGCGACGGCGACCCAGCCATCCATGTTGCGGGCGGCGCCGACCAGGGGTACCACCCCCTGCACGAAGGCCAGGCACATGGCCAGAATCAATGCAAAATGACCGAGTTCGGGGAGCATGCTGTTTCCTTCAAAAGAGCGGCCGCACTATGCAGCAAGGGTATGGTCCGGCGATAGTCATTGCGGACTGTGCGGATTGGCCAGCGCGCCTTCCTTCTCCGCCTTGATCAACGCATCGGCCACTTCCGGCGGCATGTAGTTTTCGTCGTGCTTGGCCAGCACCTGATCGGCTGTGAAACGGCCGTCGGGATTGAGGCGCCCCTGCGCCACGATGCCCTGCCCCTCGCGGAACAGATCGGGCAGGATGCCGGTGTAATCCACGGTGACGCTGTGCGGGCCGTCGGTGACGTCGAAACTGACCGTGAGTCCCTGTCCTGCGCGCCGCACGCTGCCCTCGCGCACCAGGCCGCCGACGCGGAAGGTCTGTCCCTTGGGTACTGCACCGCGCGCCACCTCGGTCGGGCTGTAGAACAGATTGACGTTCTCTTGCAGCGCCACCAGCGCCAGCGCCACGGCGGCGCCGACGCCGCAGACCACCAGCGCAATGATCAGCAGCCGGTTACGGCGTTTCGGATTCATTCATTCTTTCCTCATTACGGCGCCGCCGCTTCAGCTGACGCCACACCTCGCGCTCGGCGCGCCGGGGCTGCCACAGATTCACCACCACGACGATCAGGCCGAGCAGATAGCTGGCCCAGACATAAAACGCGTAACCACCCATATGCAGAAAGTCGCCCATCAGCGGTTTCCTCCGCCTTGATGCCCGTCAATCAGCTCGCGCACCCAGGTACTGTCCGCCTCGCGCCGCAGCAACTCGGCCCGCGCCAGGCGCAGCGCCACCATGATGTAGAACAGGGTGGATGCCAGGGCCATCAGCAACAGCGGACGCAGCATGGTCCAGGCAATGGAGGGCTTCTCGAACTTGGTCACCGTCGCCCCCTGATGCAGGGTACTCCACCACTCCACCGAGTAGTGGATGATGGGGATATTCACCACCCCCACCAGGGCCAATACCGCCGCCGCGCGTGCCGCGGTATCGCGTTCCTCGATGGCGGAGAGCAGGCCGATATAGCCTAGATAGAGAAACAGCAGGATAAGTTCCGAGGTCAGGCGCGCATCCCAGATCCACCAGGTGCCCCACATCGGCTTGCCCCACAGCGAGCCGGTGACCAGGGCCAGAAAGGTGAACCACGCGCCGATGGGGGCGCTGGCCGCCGCGAACATGTCGGCCACCTTCATGCGCCACACCAGCGAGATCAGCGAGGCAAAGGCGATGTTCATGTAGATGAACATCGACAGCCAGGCCGCCGGCACGTGCACGTACATGATGCGCACGCTCTCCCCCTGCTGATAATCCGGCGGCGAAGCGAACAGCGCGTAATACAGGCCGGCGACGCCGAGCAGCAGACTGCCCCAGCCGGCCCAGCGCGCCAGCGCGCCGGACCAGCCGTAGAAACGCTTCGGCGAACCCAGTCGATGCAGCCAAGCCCACATGGTATGTCCCTCAATCCAGTGATATGCGCAATGCCGCCGCCGTCGCCAGCGGCGCCAGGGCCACGGCCAGCGCCAGCAGGGCGCCGAGGAAGGCCAGCTGGCCGGTCACCGCCATGCCGGCCTGGGCATTGCCCACGGCACCGGCGGCGAAGATCAGCACCGGCACGTACAGCGGCAGGACCAGCAGCGACAGCAGCACGCCGCCGCGGCGCAGGCCCACGGTGAGGGCCACGCCGATGGCACCGATGAGGCTCAGCAGCGGCGTGCCCAGGGCCAGGCTGGCCAGCAGTATGACCACGGCCTCGCCTTCAAGATTCAGCAACAGCGCCAGCAGCGGCGCCACCAGCAGCAGCGGCACGCCGGTCACCAGCCAGTGCGCCGTCACCTTGGCCAGCACCAGCAGCGGCAAGGGATAGGGCGTCAGCAGCATCTGCTCCAGCGCGCCGTCGTCGAAATCGGAGCGAAACATGGACTCCAGCGCCAGCATCGCCGCCAGCAGCGCGCCGACCCAGATCACGCCGGGTGCAATGCTGCGCAGCAGCACCGGATCGGGATTCATGCCGAGAGGAAACAGCGCCACCACCATCACGAAGAACAGCAGCGGATTGGCCAGCTGGCCGCGCTGGCGCAACGCCAGCATCACGTCGCGCCGCAGCAGGGCACCCCAGGCGCGCGCCAGACTCATCCCAGATGCAGCGTCTGCACGGCGCTGCCCTCCAGGTCCACCGCATGGTGCGAGGTCACCACCGCCATGCCGCCCTGCGCCGCATGCTCGCGCAGCAGCGCCTCCACCAGCGCGCGGCCGGCCACATCCAGGGCGGTAAAGGGTTCGTCGAGGATCCACAACCGGCCCGGCACCAACAGCAGGCGCGCCAGAGCCACACGCCGGCGCTGGCCGGCGGAGAGCTTGCGGCAAGGAAGATCTTCACATGCGAAAGGCAGACCGATACGTTGCAGGGCCTGCTCAGGCACGACGGATCCGGCGCTGCCGCCAAGGGCCGCGGCAAAGGTCAGGTTCTCCAGCGGGGTAAGTTCTTCCTTGATGCCGGCATGGTGGCCGACGTAGTTCAATTCACCGGCATAGGCGGCGTAATTGTCACGAATATCTTCCCCTGCCCAGCAGATCCGGCCGGCCGCCGGCCGCGTCAGGCCGCACAAGACACGCAGCAGCGTGGTCTTGCCACAGCCATTGTGGCCTTCGACCTGCAACACTTCACCGGGATGCAGGGCAAAGGAGATGTCTTGAAACAGGATACGCTCGGCGCGGCGGCAGGCCAGACCTTCAGCGGTGAGAGCCACGGCAGCAGTGGACATAGACAGACGTAGCGGCGACGGCCTCAGGCGCGCAGCAGGGAATAGATCTCATCCTTGAGCCTGACGCGACGCATCTTCAACTCTTCGGTGTAGCTATCGGAGGGTGTTTCTATCTCCTGCGCGATACGCCGCACCTCGCGGTCAACCGCATGATATTCGTCAAACAAACGGGCAAAGTGCGCATCATTCATCTTCAGCGTGTGAATGCGGTCATGGAACTCGGGGAAATCGTGCTGCAAGTCGTGGTGCTCAATGGTCATGACTCTACCTATACGCATACTTGAGGATTCGGCCGTCAGGGAATGACTGACCGGCTAGCAAGCCTACTCGACCGGCCGGGCCGTGCTCAAGCGGTTTTCGTCATATTAAATAATCGTTATAGTGACAAAACTTCCATTTGCGGCACGCAACATTCAAGCATGCCGACCCCGTGACGGGGCCGGCGCCATCATGTATAAACCATCCGACCCATCGTGTAGCGCAGCTCTCGCATGAACCTCCTCTTTGTCATTCTGCTCCCCCTGCTGGGCGCCTTGCTGCCGCCCCTGGCGATCCGCTTCGGCCGCAGTGCCAGCGCCTGGACCGCCGCCGCCATCACGCTGGCCGCGCTGCTGTTCGCCCTGGAGCCGCTGACCACGGTATTTGCCGGCACCCCGCTGGAGGCACACTGGGCCTGGCTGCCGCAGGCCGGCCTCGACATCCATCTGCGCATGGACGGCCTCGCCGCCCTGTTCGTGCTGCTGATCCTCGGCATCGGCCTGCTGGTCATCCTGTATGCCCGCTACTACCTGGCCGAACGTGACCCCATGGGCCGCTTTTACGGCCTGCTGCTCCTGTTCATGGGCGCCATGCTCGGCATCGCCCTGTCCGACCACCTGCTGCAGCTGCTGGTGTTCTGGGAACTGACCTCGCTCAGTTCCTTCCTGCTCATCAGCTACTGGCACCACCGCTCCGATGCCCGCCGCGGCGCGCGCATGGCCCTGGCCATCACCGGCGCCGGCGGCCTGGCCCTGCTCGCCGGCTTCCTGCTGCTGGGACACATCGTCGGCAGCTACCGCATCGTCGACGTCCTCGATGCCGGCGACCTGATCCGGGCCCATCCGCTGTACCTGCCGACGCTGCTGCTGATCCTGCTCGGTGCCTTCACCAAGTCGGCGCAGTTCCCGTTCCACTTCTGGCTGCCCCACGCCATGGCGGCGCCCACCCCGGTCAGCGCCTATCTGCACTCGGCCACCATGGTGAAGGCCGGCGTGTTCCTGCTGGCCCGCCTCTATCCGGCCCTGTCCGGCACCGACCCCTGGTTCTTCCTGGTGGGAGGCATCGGCCTCGCCACCCTGCTGTTCGCCGCCTACACCGCCCTGTTCCAGCACGACCTCAAGGGCCTGCTGGCCTACTCCACCATCAGCCACCTGGGCCTCATCACCCTGCTGTTCGGCATCGACACGCCGCTGGCCGCCGTGGCCGGCGTGTTCCACATCATCAACCACGCCACCTTCAAGGCCTCGCTGTTCATGGCCGCCGGCATCATCGACCACGAGACCGGCACCCGCGACATGCGCCTCATCAACGGCCTGTGGAAATACATGCCGCACACCGCCACCCTGGCCATGGTCGCCGCCTCGGCCATGGCCGGGGTGCCGCTGCTGAATGGTTTCCTGTCCAAGGAGATGTTCTTCGCCGAAACCCTGCACCTCTCGGCGCTGGGTGCGCTGAGCTGGATCCTGCCCGCCGCGGCGACCCTGGCCGGCGTCTTCGCCGTGGCCTATTCGGCCCGCTTCATCCACGACGTGTTCTTCAACGGCGAGCCCATCGACCTGCCCAAATACCCGCCGCACGAGCCTCCACGCTACATGAAGATACCGGTGGAGATCCTGGTCACCCTGTGCCTGCTGGTCGGCATCCTGCCGGCCTTCACCGTGGCGCCGCTGCTGGACCTGGCCGCAGGCGCGGTGCTGCACGGCCCGGTGCCCGCATACAGCCTGGCCATCTGGCACGGCTTCACCCTGCCCTTCGCCATGAGTCTCGTCGCCCTGACCGGCGGCATCGCCCTGTACAGCCAGCGTCACCGGCTGTTCGCGCTGCATGACCGCGTCTTCCCCGAGGTCGATGCCCGCGCCCTGTTCTGGATCGCCATCGAGCGGGTGATGGACGCCGCCCATGCCATGACACGGGCGCTGGAAAACGGCTCGCAGCAGCGCTATGCCGCGCTGCTGCTGCTCGCCGCCCTGGCCGCCATCGCCCTGCCCCTGCTCGGCGGCGGCGTCCCCCTGGGCGGCCCGGTCCCGGCTGCGCCGATCGATGCGCTGACACTGCTCGGCGCCCTGGTCATGATGGCGGCGGCGATCCTGACGGTGGTATGGCAGCGCCGCCGCCTGGTCGCGGTGGTGGCGCTCAGCGTGGTGGGCCTGGTGGTATCGCTCGCCTTCGTGCGCTGGTCGGCGCCGGACCTGGCGCTGACCCAGCTGTCGGTGGAGGTGGTGACCATCGTGCTGCTGCTGCTGGCGCTGTACTTCCTGCCGCAGCAGGGGCCGGCCGAGTCCTCGCCCCTGCGCCGCGGCCGTGACCTGCTGCTGGCCGCCGGCGTGGGCGGCGGCGTGGGCCTGCTCGCCTGGGGCATGTTCACGCGCCCCTATGCGACCATCGCCAATTACTACGTGGAGAACAGCCTGAGCGGCGGCGGCGGTGCCAACGTGGTCAACGTGATCCTGGTGGACTTCCGCGGCT
Organism: Pseudomonadota bacterium; assembly: GCA_040755915.1. GTDB lineage: Bacteria > Pseudomonadota > Gammaproteobacteria > Thiohalomonadales > Thiohalomonadaceae > Sulfurivermis. Next base: position 53,787 of record JBFLWM010000029.1, read on the forward strand.
TCGACACCCTGGGCGAGATCACCGTGCTGGCCATCGCCGCCATCGGCATCTACGCCCTGCTCAACAACCTGCGCCTGGACATGCCGGCCACCGATGCGGGCGGCCGCCCCTGGTCCGGCGAGCGCTACCCGCTGGTGCTGGCCCAGCTCACCCGCTTCCTGCTGCCGCTGGCGCTGCTGGTGTCGGTGTACCTGTTCCTGCGCGGCCACAACGCCCCGGGCGGCGGCTTCATTGCCGGCCTGGTCACCGCCGTGGCGCTGATCCTGCAATACATGGCCAGCGGCATCGACTGGACCCAGCAACGCTGGCGCCTGCAATACCACCCGATCATCGCCGCCGGCGTGCTCATCGCCGCCGCCACCGGCGCCGGCAGCTGGCTGTTCGACCGCCCGTTCCTCACCTCCGCCTTCGGCCACTTCCACCTGCCGCTGGCCGGCGAGTTCGAGCTGGCCACCGCCATGCTGTTCGACCTCGGCGTCTACCTCACCGTGGTGGGCGTGGTGATGCTGATCCTGGCCAACCTGGGCAAGCTGACCCAGCGCTGTGCGGCCTGCAAGGAGGGTGAATGATGGAAGCCGTTGCCGCCCTCACCCTGGCCGTGCTGGTGACCTGCGGGGTCTATCTGGTACTGCGCGCGCGCACCTTTCCCGTGGTGCTCGGCCTGTCGCTGCTGTCCTATGCCGTCAACCTGTTCCTGTTCTTCACCGGCCGCCTGGTCACCGGCGCACCGCCGCTGGCCGGCGGCAGCGCGCCGGTGGCCGATCCCATCCCGCAGGCGCTGGTGCTCACCGCCATCGTCATCGGCTTCGGCATGACCGCCTTCGTGGTGATCCTCGCGCTGCGCGCCCGCGGCGAACTGGGCAGCGATCACGTCGACGGCCGGGAGGAGGAACGATGAATCACTGGATCATCGCCCCCCTCGTGCTGCCGCTGGTGGCGGGCATGCTGAGCCTGCTGCTGGTGGCCCGTCCGGGTCTGCAGCGCGCCCTCTCGGTCGGCGCGACCGCGGGCCTGCTGCCCGTCACCCTGCTGCTGCTGTGCTTCGCCGGCAACGGCGAGTTCGGCGTCTACCCGCTCGGCAACTGGCCGGCGCCGTTCGGCATCGTGCTGGTGCTGGATCGGCTGACTGCGCTGATGCTGCTGCTCACCGCCGTGCTGGCGCTGCTGGTCCTGCTCCATGCCGTCAACGGCGACGACAGGCGCGGCCGCGACTTCCACGTGCTGTTCCAGCTGCAGCTGCTCGGCATCAACGGCGCCTTCCTCACCGGCGACCTGTTCAACCTGTTCGTGTTCTTCGAGATCCTGCTCATCGCCTCCTACGGCCTGGCCCTGCACGGCGGCGGCGCGGAGCGCACCCGCGCCAGCCTGCACTACGTGGTGCTGAACCTCATCGGCTCCGCCCTGTTCCTCATCGCCGTCGGCACGCTGTACGCCGCCGCCGGCACCCTCAACATGGCCGACCTGGCCGTGAAGGTCGCCGCCGCGCCGCCGGAGAACGCCGGCCTGTTGCGTGCCGCTGCCCTGCTGCTGCTCGCCGTATTCGGCCTCAAGGCGGCACTGCTGCCGCTGCACCTGTGGCTGCCGGCGCTGTACGGCCATGCCACCGCGCCGGTGGCGGCACTGTTCGCCATCATGACCAAGGTGGGCGTCTACGCCATCCTGCGCAGCTACACCCTGATCTTCCCGGCCGACGGCGCCGGCAGCGACGTGGGCCAGTGGCTGCTGCCGCTGGCCCTGCTCACCCTGGCAGCGGGTGCGGTGGGCGTGCTGGGCAGCCAGCGCCTGCGTGTCCTCGTTGCCTATCTGGTGGTGGTATCGGTGGGCACCCTGCTGGCGGGCATCGGCCTGTTCAACAGCGGCGGCATCGGCGCGGCGCTGTACTACCTGCCGCACACCACCCTGGTCAGCGCCGGCCTGTTCCTGCTGGCCGACCTCATCGCGCGTCAGCGCGGCAGCCACGGCGATGACTTCGTCCTCGGCCCGCCGCTGGCCCAGCCCACCCGCCTCGGCGTGCTGTTCTTCCTCGGCGCCGTGGCCGCCGCCGGCCTGCCGCCCTTGTCCGGCTTCCTCGGCAAGCTGCTGCTGCTGCAAGCGGTGGCACCGGCACAGGCGGGCTGGTTGTGGAGCATCGTGCTCATCGGCAGTCTGGCCGGCCTCATCGCCCTGAGCCGCGCCGGCAGCCGCATCTTCTGGAAGACCGCGGGCGATCGGGCCGTCGCAGGACAGGCGCCCCTGACACACCTCGCTCCCGCTGCCGTGCTGCTGGCGATGAGCATCGCGATGACCGTGTTTGCCGCGCCCCTCATCCGCTATACCGAGGCGACCGCGGCGCAACTGCTGGCGCCGCAGCAGTACATCAACGCCGTGCTGGGAGCCCAGCCATGAACCGCCTGCTGCCGCAACCCCTGTTCAGCCTGTTCCTGCTGCTGGTCTGGCTGCTGCTGGTGAACACCGTGGCGCCGGGCCACGTTCTGCTCGGCGCCTTTCTCGCCATCACCCTGCCGCTGCTGACCAGCCGCTTCTGGCCCGGCCGGCCGCGCATCCATAGCCCGTGGCAGCTGCTGCGCTACATTGCGGTGCTGCTGTGGGACATCGGTCTGGCCAACCTCACCGTGGCGCGCCTGATCCTCGGCCCGAGGCGCAGGCTGCACCCGGCCTTCATCCACCTGCCGCTGGAGCTGGAGAACGAATTCGCCATCGCCGTGCTGGCCAGCACCATCTCGCTGACGCCGGGCACCGTGTCGTCCGACCTGAGTCCGGATCGCAAGAGCCTGCTGATCCACGCCCTGGACGTGGAGGATGAGGCGGCGCTGGTTGCCGCCATCAAGCAGCGCTACGAAAGACCGCTGCGGGAGATCTTCGAATCATGCTGAACGCCGCCATCGTCTTTGCCTTCGCCTGCATCGCGGCCGCCCTGCTGCTCAGCTTCTGGCGCCTGCTGCGCGGTCCGAGCACGCCCGACCGCATCCTGGCGCTGGACACCATGTACATCAACACCATCGCCCTGCTGGTACTGTTCGGTATCCACCTCGATCTCACCGCCTTCTTCGAGGCGGCCCTGCTCATCGCCATGATGGGCTTCGTCGGCACAGTGGCGCTGTGCAAATACCTGCTGCGCGGCGACATCATCGAATAGGGAGCAAGACCATGCTGGACATCCTCATCGCCCTGTTCCTGTTCATCGGCGGCGCCTTCGCCCTCATCGGCTCCATCGGCCTCGCTCGCCTGCCCGACCTGTTCACCCGCCTGCACGGCCCCACCAAGGCCACCACCCTCGGTGTCGGCGGCATCCTCATCGCCTCGGTGCTGCACTTCTCCAGCCGCGGCGACGGCCTCAGCCTGCACGAACTGCTGATCACCCTGTTCCTGTTCATCACCGCGCCGATCAGCGCCTACCTCATCGCCCGCGCCATGCTGCACCTGCGCGGGGACAAAGAATTGTAGGAACACGCTCCGCGGACGAAGGCAACGCCTATCCCAGGCACCCTTCGCCGAGAGGACCGGATCCTACAACCAGATAGCATCCCAATGGGGGTATTCACCAATATGCCTGACCAAACGGGCGCGCAACGGATTGGCCACGATATAACGCGCCAGATCGCGCAGATCATCCTCAGTTCTCACCGCACGATCATAAAATCCCTTCTGCCAGATACGACGCCCCAATCTTCTGCTACTGATTGCTTTAACGCTGCGCACTACTGCAGACAGACTTCGCCCCGGCCGCAAAGACATTAACCAATGCAGATGGTCCGGCATCAACACGTAAGCCAGGGTATCCGCGTGCGCCATAGCCTCGTGCTCACGCAAAACGCCGATCATTGTGCGCGCCATATACAGGTCGCCAAAGAAAGGTTGGCGCCCCAATGTAACTGCCGTAATGGAATACACCTGCCAAGGCACAGACACACGGCCACGTCGCAAATCTCGTCCATGAAAACGCATCCAGCACTCTCCTTGTGAACAACACCATTCACCGGAAAAGACCCGGCTCCTGTACATCAAATATCAAGCCCGCCTGTAGGAGCCCGCTCCGCGGGCGAAGACAGCGCCTATCCCAGGCACCCTTCGCCGAGAGGACTCGGCTCCTACAACAAACAAAGTGCCATCCCCGCAGGAGCCCGCTCCGCGGGCGAAGACAACGCCTATCCCAGGCACCCTTCGCCGAGAGGACTCGGCTCCTACAACAAACAAAGAGCCATCCCCGCAGGAGCCCGCTCCGCGGGCGAAGACA
>JBFLWM010000003.1:0-21018 GCA_040755915.1 Pseudomonadota bacterium
GCCACCGTCATACATCATGCCCGGGCCATAGCCGCCCATCATGCCGGGACCCATGCCGTAGCCGCCCATCATCCCCGGTCCCATGCCGTAACCACCCATCATGCCGGGACCATAGGCCGGACGCGGATCAGCGGCTTGTGCCACACCCATCACCAATGCCATTGCCAACAACAGCGGCACACTCCAGCGCCATTCATTAAGCCATTGCATCGTCATCACCTCCTGCTCAACCATGCCGCGCAGCGGGCGCGGCGCCCGAATTCAAAACGCAGCAGACGGCAGGCAGCGGGTCACGGCCAATCAGCTGCGCAAGGCCTCGGCCACACGCTGCAATTTGGCGCGCACCTCGTTGCCCAGCGGCTCCAGCTCCTTGCGCTGCACCAGACCCAGCACCGGCACCGGGTCCATGAAGCCGACCACTACCCTGCCATCCTCGTCCTCGCGCACCACCACGTTGCACGGCAGCAGCAGTCCGATATCCGGTTCCGCCTCCAGCGCCTGATTGGCCAGCTTGGGATTGCAGGCGCCGAGGATACGATAGGGGCGCTTGTCGACCCCCAGCTTGGCCTTCAGCGTCGCAGCCACATCGATCTCCGTGAGCACACCGAACCCTTCGGCCTTCAGGGCCTCGGTCACGCGCGCCAGAGCCGCGTTGAAATCACCTGCCGTGTTTACGGTAAATCCGTACATGCATCACTCTCCTGCTTTGATATTGACGTTAATCCGGCAACGGCGACGCTCAGCGATCACCGCGCCGCTGGCGCTGGTCTATCTCCCACCACGCCGCGTACACCTCGTCGCTCCACAACGACTGGAACCACAGAATCACATCCTCGATCTGTTCCTCGCTCAACGTCTCCTGCCAGGCCGGCATGTTGCCGCCGAGCGCCGCCGTGCCCTCCCGAATGGTGCGCTTCAGGGCCGTCCAGGGGTGATGCCAGGCGTGGCCGGTGCCGTTCAGCGGCGGTGGCGGGAAGGTGCCGTCGGGGTTGCGCGTCCGCCACTCGGCCCCCCCCTGTGCCCCGGCACCGTGGCACACCGCGCAATGCTGGCGGAACAATTCAGCGCCCCGCGTGATGCGCGCCGGATCGGCATTGCGCCCTGGTCCGGTGGGCGGTGCCGGTTCACTGCAAGCGACGAGGGAAATGCCTGCCAGTATCAGCAGAAATGTGCGCATGGTGTATGTCGTGGTGCCTGCCATGTAGTGTAGACGCTACAAATGACTTCATGTTCCCGCAGGTAACGGAATAACGCCGGGGCATGCTGAATCTATAGATCACCGGCCCAGGGGTTCAGGCTGGAAAATACCACATAAAAAATATGGAGGAGTCATCATGAATCTGCACACCACAGCGACAGCACTGCTGCTTGGCGCCAGCCTGCTGATAACCGGATGCGCCGGCACCGGCAGCAAGATGGAGTCCGCGGAAAACGGTTACCACAAGCAGAAGGTGGTCTATCACATCAATGACAGCGCCGTTGCCGGCGTCGCCCTGCGCAACGTGCAGAACCACATCAATGCCGTCGGCGCGGGCAATGCCGAGATCGTCGTGGTCACCCACGGCAAGGGCATCGATTTTCTGCTGGAGGACTGGAAGGACAGCGCCGGCAAGAGCCACGGCGACATGGTGCAGGATCTCGCCAACCAGGGCGTCAAGTTCAACGTCTGCCGCAATACGCTGAACGGGCGCGAGCTGGATGAAAATGCGGTCAACATGAATGCGGTGATCGTGCCGTCGGGCGTCGCCACCGTGGGTGAGCTGCAGCTGCGCGGCTACGTCTACGTCAAGCCCTGACATCCGCACGCAGGGTGCGCCATGCGCACCCTGCGAGTCAGCCCATGCCCACAGGGCAGGAGCGAATCGTATTCGCGACCGGCCATGTGCCGGATGCATATCGCGAATACGATTCGCTCCTACTTGGTCAGCGCCATGAACAGCTGCGGCAGCTTTTCCGGCAGGCGCTGGATGTTGTCCACCACCGTGTAGCGGTGGCCGAAGATGTCGCTGACGTATTCGTCGGCCTTGGGGTCGAGGTTGATGCAGAAGGTGAAGATGCCCTTCTGATCCAGTTCCTTCACGGCACGGCGCGCGTCCTCGATGAGCAGCTTGCCGTCCTGAACGTCGACATCGGCGGGCTCGCCATCGGTGAGGATCAGCATCAGCTTCTTGTCCGCCTTCTGCCCTTCCAGATAGTGCACGGCGTGGCGCATGGCGGCGCCCATGCGCGTGGACCAGCCGGCCTGCATGGCGGCAAGACGTGCCTTCACCTCGTCGCTCCAGTGCTCACGGTAGCCCTTGATGTGCATGTAGCGCACGTCGTGGCGCGTATTGGAATGGAAGCCGCCGATGGCGAAGGGGTCGCCCAGACGTTCGATGGACCAGGCCAGCAGTGACACCGCCTCCTGCGACAGTTCCAGCACGGTCTGATCGGAACCGGCCACCTTCTCGTTGAGCGATTCGGACAAATCCAGCAACAGCGACACGGCGATATTGCGACCGCTGGTGCGGTGACTCATGTTGATGCGCGGGTCCGGATTGGCACCGCCCATGAAATCGATGAGTGAACGGATGGCCACATCCAGATCCAGTTCGCTGCCCTCTTCCTGATAGCGGATGCGCACCTTGTCCTGCGGCTTGAGCAGGTCCAGCATGCGTTTCAGCCGCTTGGCGAGCGCGGCATGCTTCTGCAGCAGACGGTCGATATCCGCCGCATTGCCCTTGGGATGCAGTGCCTCGTACAGGCTGACCCAGTCGGGGCGATAGGTCTGGCTGTTGTAGTCCCACTCCGGATAGTGGCGCGGCGGCAGGGTCTGAACGTCCGCCTCCTTCTTCTGCTTCTTGTCCGGGTCGTCGAAGTAATCCTCGTCGTCGCTGTCCTCGATGAACTGCCACATGTGGCGGTTGTCGTCACGGTAATCGATCACCGTGTTGTCGAAGTAGACCTTGGCGTACTGATCGCTCTGCCGGCGCGTGCGCGCGCTGAAGGCCAGGGCCAGATCGGCGATCTCGCGCGTGCTGGACTCGCCCTGCGCCAGCAGGGCATGGAAGCGATCGACGAATTCGAGGATCGCCGGATTCTTGTAGCCGTGGTTCTCGTCCAGCAGGGCACGCGACAGCATGGTCAGGCGGTGGCGCAGGCAGGACATGGTCTCCTGATCGCAGTCGTCCTCGCCGGGATGGGGATGCAGGGCGAGGAAAATCTTTTTCAGGCCCGGGTATTCGCGCATCAGCAGGGTTTCGATGCGGCAGTCTTCGAAGAACTCCACCCCCATGCGTTGCAGCGGACTGTAGTTGTCGGCAACGATCTGGCTGGTCCAGCGGCGATGACCGACCATATGGGCAAGCACCGCGCGGTAACGGTCGATGCCCTTGACCCCATCGCGGCTGTCGAAGACATCGGGCACGCGCATGCCCAGCTTGTCGTAATAGGGAATCGGCTTGCGCAGTTCATCGAAAGCCGTGGAATAGGGCACCAGTTGTTCCATGTCCTGCCACAGCCCGCGCAGATACAGATCCAGCTTGCGCTCCACATCGGCGAACAGCACGCCGTGACGCTCGCGCTGCAGCACCGCGCGGCTGTCGGCGGACTTCAGCGCGAAATATTCCGTTTGCCGCTCCGGGTGCCGGCTGTAATTGCGGATGCCGTAGTCCACCCAGTTGCGCACACCTTCCATCGACAGCTGCGCGAACAGGAACGGCGCCTGCTGGAAGAACTCCGGCAGGCCGGGACTGGGGAAGGTGGTGTGATGTCCGTGAATCGAGCCGGTGGTGCGCTGCATCAGGTCGAGCGCGATATCGAGATAGTGGCGCAACTGTTCCAGCGAATGCTGCCGCCGCGCCACCGGCGCCAGGGTCTGCAGGAACGGGGCGATGGCCTTGCCGTTGGGCGACTTGTGCATCGCCTTGATCGCCTCCATCACCGGCGGCAGCGCCTCTTCGCCCAGCGCCTTGACCACCGACGGCCACTCCTCCAGAAACACCAGGATCGGTTCCACACCGCGGCCCAGACGGCCGACGAAACCGGCGGCATCCAGATACGCGGACAACCCCTCGCGCGTCAGCACCGCGAGGGCCTCCACCATGCAGTCCTCGAACACCTCGCGCACCTGCGGGAAGCCGCTGTTCAGCTGCTTCCAGTAGGCCTTCATCAAGGGATGTTCGTATTCGGTTTCGATCATCGTTCCACAGGTCCCGGTAGGTTGGGCTGACAACGGAAGCCCAACAAGACGCGCATACGTGTTGGGCTTCCTGCGTCAGCCCAACCTACACATCATCAGGCGAAGGTCGCGTCGATGGCGTGATCCAGGGTCTCGCGGATGTCGGCGTCATCGGTGATCGGACGCACCAGGGCCATGCGGCAGGCATCGGCCGGGGCCACGCCGTCCTTGATCAGGGTGGCGGCGTAGACCAGCAGACGGGTGGAGATGCCTTCATCCAGGCCGTGGCCCTTCAGGTTGCGTGCCGTCTGGCCGATCTTCACCAGCCTGCCGGCGACGGCGGCGTCCAGTCCGGTTTCCTTGGCCAGGATGGTGGTTTCCAGCTCGGCACCCGGATAATCGAACTCGAAGGCGGTAAAGCGCTGCTTGGTGGATTGCTTGAGGTCCTTCATCAGCGACTGGTAGCCGGGGTTGTAGGAGATCACCAGCTGGAAATCGGGATGGGCCTCGATCAGCTCGCCCTTCTTGTCCAGCGGCAGGGTACGACGGTGATCGGTGAGCGGATGGATCACCACGGTGGTGTCCTGGCGCGCCTCCACCACTTCATCGAGATAACAGATGGCGCCGATGCGCGCGGCGGTGGTCAGCGGGCCGTCCAGCCAGCGCGTGCCGCCGGCCTCGAGCAGATAGCGACCGACCAGATCGGACGCGGTCATGTCCTCGTTGCACGCCACGGTGATCAGCGGCTTGCCCAGTTTCCAGGCCATGTATTCGATGAAGCGCGACTTGCCGCAACCGGTCGGACCCTTGACCATCACCGGCAGGCGGTTGCGATAGGCGGCCTCGTACAGGGCGACTTCATTGCCCTGCGGCTGATAGAAGGGTTCCTTGTGGACCTTGTACTGTTCTTTGTCGCTCATGGCATTCTCCTGTGCAAATCCGCATGCCGCCGCGCACCGCTGACAATGCGCGCTGGCCTGCGCCCTGCAATTCCCATACTAAACCCGTGCTTGTACTACTGGAAGAAAAACGCCCCCATGAAGGGGGCGTTCTCCTGTATCAACATTGGGGGGCGGCGGACAGAAGCCTGCTCCGGGGTCGCATCCCCGCGCGCGGGGCCCCTGCTCCGCCCTCCGCAGTCTTACTTGTGCACGCCCAGCTTTTCACGCCAGCCCGGGTAAATCTTGTCGGCGTCGTGCGGGAACGACTCGAACGCGCGGGCAAATTCCTTGTGCTCCTTGGCCCACTCGATCGGGTCGGCCTTGGCCTTCCAGCACTCGTAGGCCTGGCGCAGGGACTTGGCACCGGCGGCCGGGGAGTCGATGTGGCCGTAGGAACCACCACCGGCGGTGTTGATCACGTTGCCGTGGCCCAGGTTCTCGAAGAAGCCCGGCAGACGCAGGGCGTTCATGCCACCGGAGATGATCGGGGTGGTCGGACGCATGCCGTACCACTCCTGGTGGTAGGCCGGACCGGTGTAGCTGTCACGCTCGCAGATGTAGGCAATGGCGCGGTCGTCCTTGCTGCCTTCCATCTTGCCGTAGCCCATGGTGCCGACGTGGATACCGGAGGCACCCTGCAGACGGCTCATCTTGGCCAGCACGTAGGCGGTGTAACCGCGCTTGGAGCTGGGGGAGGTCACGGCGCCGTGACCGGCACGGTGGTAGTGCAGGTACTGGCGGGAGAAGTAACGGCGGGCGGTGGTCACCATGCCCGGGCCGCCGACGTAACCGTCGACCAGGAAGGCAACCTTGTCAGCGTCGGGGCCGAAGGTCTCGAGGATGAACTCGCCGCGGGCGATCATTTCGGCGTGGTCGTCAGCGGTGATGTTGGCGGAGAAGATCTTGGCTTCACCAGTCTCGTCCATGGCGCGCTTCATGGCGTCATAAACCAGCGGGTAGACCTGCTTGGCCGGGCAGAACACCTGGTTGCCCTGCGGCTCGTCGTTCTTGATGAAGTCGCCACCCAGCCAGAACTGGTAGGCCGCCTTGGCGAACGGCTCCGGACGCAGGCCCAGCTTCGGCTTGATGATGGTGCCGGAGATGTAGCCGCCGTCGACGACGGGGCGGCCCAGCACGCGCCACAGGTTGCTGATGTCCACGGACGGACCGTCGAACAGCTCGATGGCACGACGCGGCACGTAGAAGTCGTACATCTTGGCGTATTCGCAGTCGCCCATGCCCTGGTTGTTGCCGATGGTCAGGGTCAGGAAGGAGACCATCATCATGCGGCCGTCGATGATGTTGCGGTCGAACAGCTCCAGCGGATACGCGATGCGCATCTCTTCGGTGGCTTCGTCGATCATGTAGACCAGGGCGTCGACGCCCTTGGTGAATTCGTCGGTGGTGCAGACTTCAACGTTGGTGCCGGTGGAGGACTCGGCAGCGAAGTGGGCAGCCACTTCCAGGAAACCATAGCCCTTGGCGGGCTTCATCTTGTAGGCGCACAGAATGTGCTTGCCACCCTTGATCAGATCCTCTTCTTTCAGCGAGAGGTCAGCATAACGTGCGGACTGATCCATCTTTTCATACCCCTGACATTGTTTGAGTAAAAAACGGCTGACGGTTGTTCTCGCCGGCCATCATATACACAGAAACCGTATCTGTATAAAACGCGGGGTAAAAGATACTCGATCGATTTCCATAAAGAAAATCTGAAATACTGATGGATTGGATAAGCTTTCACTTATCCATCATTGAAAACTGCCTGATTGGACTGTTATGGGTGGGGCGTCCTCCGGGGTCAGAACTCGTTGGCCAGGCGCTTGTAGCCGCGCACCAGGTCGACGTTGGTACGGGCCACGTCCTCGGAAAAGGCGGTCATGTCCACGGGGACGGGCTGGATGCGGGCCAGATCGGCATCGTTGTGGATGTTGGTGGTGGACGGAATATGGAACCCTTCCGGCACGTGGCAGCCCTCCACCACCGAGTTGTGGCGCACCACCGAGCCGGCGCCGATCACGCAGTTGAACAGCACCGAATTGAAACCGATGAACACCCGGTCACCCACCGTGCAGGGGCCGTGAACGATGGAACGGTGGGCGATGGAGCTGTGTTCGCCGATGGTCACCGCGGCACCGGACTTGGAGTGGATCACCACGCCGTCCTGGATGTTGGAGTTGGCGCCGATGATGATCGGCTCCATGCCGCCGTCGGCCGTCACCTCATCGGCACGGATCACTGCATAGGGACCGATGAACACGTTCTCGTGCACGATCACCTTGCCGCAGATGATCGCCGTCGGGTCGACGAAGGCGCTCTCGTGGATGATCGGCAGGTCGCCGCTGGGATTCTTGCGGATCATGCTTTGCTCTCTCGGCTGGAGGGAAAGGGGACGCGCATTGTGGCGTGTCGCGCCGGCTCAGTCATCTTCGTCATCCAGGTTGGCATCCCAGCCCTGGGCACGGGCCCGCTCCAGCGCGGCATCGTGGATGCGGGCATGGCGGGCGCGCAAGTCTTCCGGCAGGCGGCTGGGCAGGTGGGCATAGGGCTCCCAGGCGGTGTGCACCTGTTCGTACAGTGCCTGCATCTGCTGGCCGGACCAGCCCTGGCAGGTCTCGCTCTCCGGCAGCAGACCGAACACCCAGGCATCGCGCACGATGCGGGCCAGCGCCGTCATGCCGGCGTTGTCGTCGTTGTCGATGCCGACATAGCCGGCAGTTTGCTGATTCATGGTTACAAGCCTCATCGATCATTCATATGTAAGGCACATCGCGCCGTAGGGTAGGCTTCAGCCGACCAGTGGTGCGGCCGGCTTGAAGTCGGCCCAACGCGAACCCTACCTTGCATGCAGCTTGTCTTCCAGTGCCTGCTGCAGGATATCCAGCACCTTGCCGCGCAACCGGCTGGCGGCGAAGTGGTAGTAATTCAGCGTGCAGGGCACCGGGGTATGCAGCGCCCGACCATGGTCCTGGAAATCCACCCAGGCCAGCACCGGCAGATCGAACTGGCGCGCATCGACCACCACCCAGGCCGCATCATCCAGAATCAGCTCCATGCCGGACAGGCCCGGCAGCTCCAGCCGCAGCGGGTGACCATGGCGCTGGCGGGCGCGACGCCACAGGTTGTACTGCGCTGCCTCGATGGCATCGGCGCGTTGCGCATAGACCGGCACATCTTCCAGGCGGTGTGCCATCGCGCCGGCCTCATCGCGTCAGGCTGGCGAACAGCGTCGGCAGCTTCTCCGGCAGGCGCTGCACATGGTCGATGATGGTGTAGTTGTTGGCACCGAAGATGCGCTTCACGTAGCTGTCCGCATTGGGGTCCAAGGTCAGGCAATAGGTCATCACGCCCTTGCTGTACAGCTCGTCCACTGCCTTGCGCGCATCGTGGCGCAGGTGCTGCGGATCACGCTCGTCGATATCCGCTGGTTCGCCGTCGGTGATCACCAGCAGCAGTTTCTTGCGCTCGGGCTGGCGCAACAGATGCTGGCCGGCGTGACGCAGCGCGCCGCCCATGCGCGTGGACAGGCCGCCGCGCATGCCGGCCAACCGCCCCTTCACCTCATCGTCGAACTTCTGGTTGAAATTCTTGAAGCGGAAGTACTGCACGTCATGACGCCCGTCGGAGGCAAAACCGTGGATGGCGAAGGGATCGCCGATGCCGTTGATCGCCGTGGCCACCAGCGCGCAGGCCTCGCGTGTCAGCGCCAGCACGCTCTTGTCCGTGCCCTCCACCAGCTCGTTGGTGGACTCCGACAGGTCGAGCAGCACCAGTACCGACAGGTCGCGCCGGTTGATCACGTTGCGCATGGTGATGCGCGGGTTGGGCTGCTGGCCCATGCGGATCGACACCATGGCATCCACCGCCGCATTGATGTCGATCTCGTCGCCGTCCTCCATATTGCGCTGGCGTGATACGCCTTCCGGCGTCAGCATGTCGATGATCTGCTTGATGCGGAAGGTGACCGGCTTGTAGTCGAGCAGGATGCGATCGATCTCTTCCGGGTCGCCCTTGGCCTGGCGCCGCTCATACAGCGTCACCCAGTCGGGACGGTGCAGCTGCACCTGATAGTCCCACTCATGGTAGTGATAGGGCTCCGATACCGGCTCCTTGCCCCACATATCATTGAAGCTGACCGTCGCCTCACCGGCGTCCTCGTAGGGATAGAACTCGGTGGAGCAGACCCAGATCTCCTGCGCATCATCGCCGGCCAGTTCGCAGTCGGTTTCGTTGGCCATCTCCACCGCGCTGACCTGGCGGCGCACCTGGCGCGACTGGCCGCTGAGCACGGCGCCCTGCTCCCAGGAAAACTCCTCGAACTCCCACACGAAGCGGTTGTCGTCGCGATAGGGAATGCGCATGGACTGCAACACGCGCAGGCTGGGCACATCACGCCGCGCGGCGAAGATGTTGAACAGCTCCAGCCCCATGTGCCAGGAGAACTGGTTGTCGTGCTTGTTGGCTTCGATATTGGCGTGGAACTTCTCCACCACCGCGTTGACCTCGGCATCACCACTGCGCTGGGTGGCATCGAGCAGCATCACCGCCACCTGCTCCAGCGTCACCACGGTGGCATGCTCGACCTGCCCCTCGTGCGACAGGGTCAGCAGCGACAGCCACAACTTCTTCAGGCCGGGGAAGGCCTGCACCGCCTGATATTCGACGCGCGCGTCTTCCAGCAGGCCGATAAAGAACATCTGCGCCGGCGACAGCTGCTCGGCGGAAATCGGCGCCATGGTGTAGCACAGGTGCGCTGCCATGTGCGCGGCGGAGGCACGGTACAGCTCCAGCCCGCTGACGCCGCCGATATCGTCCAGCGCGTCGGGCAGGTGCAGGACGTGCTTTTCCAGATAGGGACGGAAGCCCTCGTAATCGGCGGCGCTGGGGCGCAGGAAGAAGTCGCGCCCCCACAGGGCGCGCAGATAGAAATTGATCTTGCGCTGGATGTCGACGAACAGCGTGCCGCGCCGCTCCTTCTGCAACATCGCCACGCTGTCGGTGGTCTTGAGGTCGAAATAGGCCACCAGATTGTTGAGGTCGCGGCGATAGGCCTCGGCGCCGAACAAGGCCCAGCGGCGCAGGCCGCTCAGGGTCAGCTTGCTGAGCAGTTCGTCGATGTGATTGAGCATCGGGCGCAGCCCGCGCGCCGCCTTGGCGGACAGCTGATGCACGAAGTTGAGATAGCCGCGCAGCAGCTCGGGGTCGCCGAGACGGCGTGCGGCCGTCGGCAGACTGTTGAACAGCAGGGCAATGACCTCGCCCGAGGTCATCGACGACAGCTTGAGCGCAGCGTTGACGCAATCACGAATCACGTCCTCGCCGCACTCCTTCACCACCAGCGGCATTTCCTGCAAATAGCTGATCACCAGATCGGAGCCGCGGCCCAGGCTGCACAGGCCCTTGGCGCCGTCCATGTAATCCTGCAGGCCGGCGGGCGACATGAGGCGCGCCGCCTCATGAAAGGTGGCCTCCAGCGTGTGCCTCACCTCCGGCGCCGCCTTCTCCAGGCATTCACGGTAATCGTCGAGCGAGATGGTCATGGTGCGAACCTCTGCAACTGCTGGCTAACCGCAAAGTACGCGAAGTGCCGCCACGTAACCACGGCAGGAGCAGTACATAAGTACTTCGTGCCCTTCACGTACTTGGCGGTTGAGTTTCTTTCGCCTCATTAGCTCACGAAGAACGTCGCCACCGCGGCATCCAGCGTCTCGCGCATGTCCGGATCGTCGGTCAGCGGACGCACCAGAGTCATGGCACAGGCGGCCTCCGGCGCCACGCCCTTGGCGATGAGCTGTCCGGCGTAGACCAGCAGACGGGTGGAGATGCCTTCATCCAGGCCGTGCCCCTTGAGATTGCGCGCGCGCTGGGCGATCTGCACCAGCTTGGCGGCGGTGTCCTTGCCAATACCGGTCTCGGTGGCGACGATCTCCACCTCGATATCCTCGGACGGATAGTCGAAATCCAGCGCGCCGAAGCGCTGCTTGGTGGACTGCTTGAGATCCTTCATCAGCGACTGGTAGCCGGGGTTGTAGGAAATCACCAGCTGAAAGTCGGGATGGGCCTGAATCAATTCGCCCTTCTTGTCCAGGGGCAGGGTGCGGCGGTGATCGGTCAGCGGATGGATCACCACGGTGGTGTCCTGGCGCGCCTCCACCACTTCGTCGAGATAGCAGATGGCACCGATGCGCGCGGCGGTGGTGAGCGGACCGTCCTGCCAGCGGGTGCCATCCTTGTCGAGCAGGAAGCGGCCGACCAGATCGGAGGCGGTCATGTCCTCGTTGCAGGCGACGGTGATCAACGGCCGCCCCAGCTTCCAGGCCATGTACTCGACGAAGCGCGACTTGCCGCAACCGGTCGGGCCTTTCAGCATCACCGGCATGCGCGCACTGTAGGCGGCTTCATACAGTTCCACCTCTTCCCCTACCGGGCGATAGTAAGGCTGTTGCTTGACCAGATATTGCTCACTCGCCAGATTGCTCATGTCGAATACCCTCTGCGTTGACTCTCTCTCCCTCGGGGAGAGCGTTGCGGTGAGGGGAGTTATGTATCCCCCCATCCTGTCCCTCTCCACAGGGAGAAGGAACCATGTGATCTGTCGCGGTGTGCACGTGTTGCGTTTACAGCCACACCGGCGAGAAGCCGGCCCTGCCCGCGCGGGCAGGGCCGGTGCTGCTTACTTCATCTTGCCGCGGTACACCACCATCTCGGCGCCCTTGGACTGCTTGAAGTTGTCGTAGCCGACCAGGCGCACGTGGTTGTTCGGGTGTGCCTTGTGGCAGGCCTCCGCCTCGGCCAGGATGCGGTCGACGGAGGTTTCGCCGAACATCGGCAACTTCCACATGTACCAGTAGTAGCTGCCGGCATTCTCCGGCTCGGTGTGTTCCACGGCCGGGTTCCAGCCCTTGCTGACGATGTATTCCACCTGCTTGCGGATATCGTCGGCACTCATCGCCGGCAGGTACGAGAAGGTCTCGAACTTGCGGCTGGAGACGTCGCTCAGCGACGATTTGTAGTCTTGCATTTCGCTCATTTCCGATACTCCTCAGTATTCGTTCATACGTAGGATGGGCAAAGCGGAGCGTGCCCATCTTCCGCCGTGGAGATGGGCACGGCGCCATGCGCCTTTGCCCATCCTACGGTCCTTGCCATCCGCGACTTACTTGTGCGCCACGTCGAGCTTGTCGACGGTGTCGAACTCGAACTTGATCTCTTTCCAGGTCTCCATCGCCATCTTCAGCTCGGGGCTGGACTTGGCCGCCTCGGTGAGCACGGTCTTGCCTTCCTTCTCGATGGCGACACCCTTGTTGCGGGCCTCGACGCAGGCTTCCAGTGCGACGCGGTTGGCCGCGGCGCCGGCCGCGTTGCCCCACGGATGGCCCAGGGTGCCACCGCCGAACTGCAGCACGGAGTCGTCACCGAAGATGGTGACCAGCGCCGGCATGTGCCAGACATGGATGCCGCCGGAGGCCACCGGCATGACGCCGGGCATGGAGCCCCAGTCCTGATCGAACATGATGCCGCGGCTGCGATCTTCCTTGACGTACTTGTCGCGCATGATGTCGATCCAGCCGAGGGTGGCCTCGCGGTCGCCTTCCAGCTTGCCGACGACGGTGCCGGAGTGCAGGTGATCACCACCGGACAGACGCAGCATCTTGGTCAGCACGCGGAAGTGGATGCCGTGGCGCGGATTGCGGTCGAGCACGGCGTGCATGGCACGGTGAATGTGCAGCAGCATGCCGTTGTCGCGGCACCAGTTGGCCAGGCCGGTGTTGGCGGTGAAGCCGCCGGTCAGGTAGTCGTGCATGATGATCGGCGCGCCCAGCTCCTTGGCGTATTCGGCACGCTTGTACATCTCTTCCGGGGTCGGCGCGGTGACGTTCAGGTAGTGACCCTTGCGCTCGCCGGTCTCGGCCTCGGCCTTGTGGATGGCGTCCATGACGAAATCGAAACGCTGGCGCCAGCGCATGAACGGCTGGGAGTTGACGTTCTCGTCGTCCTTGGTGAAGTCCAGACCGCCGCGCAGGCACTCGTACACGGCGCGGCCGTAGTTCTTGGCGGACAGGCCCAGCTTCGGCTTGATGGTGCAGCCCAGCAGCGGACGGCCGTACTTGTTCATGATGTCGCGCTCGACCTGGATGCCGTGCGGGGGACCGCCACAGGTCTTCACGTAGGCCAGCGGGATGCGCACGTCTTCCAGACGCAGGGAGCGGACGGCCTTGAAGCCGAACACGTTACCGACCAGGGAGGTCAGGATGTTGACCACGGAACCCTCTTCGAACAGGTCGATGGGGTAGGCGATGAAGGCATAGAAGGCCTCGTCGTCGCCCGGCACGTCCTCGATGGCGTAGGCGCGGCCCTTGTAGTAGTCCAGGTCGGTCAGCAGGTCGGTCCACACGGTGGTCCAGGTACCGGTGGAAGACTCGGCGGCCACGGCGGCGGCGGCCTCTTCACGGGGTACGCCCGCCTGCGGCACGACCTTGAAGCAGGCCAGGAAGTCGGTGTCCAACGGGGTGTAGTTGGGCATCCAGTAGGTCTCGCGGTACTCTTTAACACCCGCGTTATAGGTCTTAACTGCCATTTCGCTTGCCCTCCACGATCGGTTAGCGATTACAGATGGTCCATTGACGCCCCGTCGTGCATCCCGCGTGGCGGGGTTCAGGCCGGGTGTCGTTCAGCAAGGCGTATCCCTTGTTGGGAACCAAGTGTAGGCAGCTGACATATAAAGTAAATTCAATAATAATTCACTGATTGATAATGAAATACTTATCAGCTTATGCAGTCATAATAACTGACTGATGAACTATGGCTATCCATCAGGTAAGCGGGATGAAACTCAGAGAGGATGGATCTGCCCCATCGTGGAAACGCGGCGCTGGTTCAGGCGACGAATCAGCAGGCGGCTGATCTCCTCCGGCAGATTGCGCATCAGCAGTGAGGCGTAGGGGTGATACATCAGCAGGCGGCAGGGCACCGGCTCGTACAGGCCGCTGCGCGCATTGCCGCGAAAACCGGTCCAGGCCAGCAGGGGATGGTTGTCGCTGGCGCGATCGAAACAGACCCAGGCCTCGCGATTGAGCTGCACCTCGAAACCACGCATGCCGGGCAGCATCAGACGCAGGGGATCACCGAGACGGTGCAGGGCAAGATAAACGTTGTTGTAGTGCACCGCCTCCATGCGCAGCGGCAGCGACTTGAGGATCGGCAGATCGGGAAGACTGGATTTCATGCCTGGAAGATTCCTGCGCAGCATGACCATGTAATGCTAATACATAGTCGCTGATCGCAGTGCGCGCAAATGCACCGCAGGCATTTTTTGATCGTAGGAGCGAATCGTATTCGCGACAGCCATCGCCGGCATATCGCGAATGCGAATCGCGCCTGCCGTGGTTTATTCGATGTCGCTGCCGGTGAGCTGACGCAGGGCTTCGCGATAACGCTCGGTGGTCTTCTGCACCACCTCGGCGGGCAGTTCCGGGGCGGGCGGCTTCTTGTTCCAGCCCAGGCTCTCCAGATAGTCGCGCACATACTGCTTGTCGAAGCTGGGCGGATTGGCGCCGGGCGCATAGGAATCCACCGGCCAGAAGCGTGAGGAATCGGGGGTCAGCACTTCGTCCATCAGCACCAGGTTGCCGGCCTCATCCTGACCGAACTCGAACTTGGTGTCGGCGATGATGATGCCCTTGGTCAGCGCATACTCGGCGGCAAAGGTGTACAGCCTGATACTGACGTCGCGCACCTGCTCGGCCAGCGGACGCCCCACCAGCTCCACCATGCGCTCGAAGGAAATGTTTTCGTCGTGGTCACCCACAGCCGCCTTGGTGGACGGCGTGAAGATCGGCTGCGGCAGCTTGTCGGCCTCGCGCAGGCCCGCAGGCAGCGGCATGGAGCAGACGGTGCCGGAGGTCTTGTACTCCTTCCAGCCGGAGCCGACGATGTAGCCGCGCACGATGGCCTCCACCGGCAGCGGCTTCAGCTTGCGCACCACCACGGCACGGCCCGCCACCTGCGCCGCCTCACCGGCGGAGACGACGCTGGCCGGGTCGATGCCGGTGAGATGATTGGCGACGATATGCTGGGTGCGCGCGAACCAGAAATTGGACATGCCGGTGAGCACCTTGCCCTTGCCCGGAATCGGCGACGGCAGCACCACGTCGAAGGCCGACAGGCGATCGGTGGCCAGGAACAGCATCTTGCTGTCGTCGAGGGCGTAGATGTCGCGCACCTTGCCGCGCTGGATCAGTTGGAGGCTCTTCAGTTCGGAGTTGAAAACGACTTCGGACATGGCTGGTTCCCGTGGGCTGTGGCGCCGTGTCGCAATGACCCGGCCGGAAAAGGGCTAATGATGCGTATTTGCGGCAGCGCTGTCGATAACTGCGGAATTAAAAAGGCGGCGCCTCGTTGCCGATGCGCCGCCCCGGGCTCCCTCACAGATATTCTGTCTGCCGCCGGGGCCAATCTGTTTTTTGCTGCGGCCGCCGCGGACTACACTCTCGCTTTGAATCGTGCAGTGAAACTAGTGTAGACTTCAGGGGTATAATGTAAATTAAATTGTTGTAATGGAATACATAAGAAAACGCTTATGAATGTAACCCTGCGCCAACTCCGGGTCTTTTCCGCCGTCGCCCGTCATCTCAGCTTCACCCGTGCCGCCGAGGAGCTGTGCCTGACGCAGCCCGCGGTGTCCATGCAGGTCAAGCAGCTGGAAAATCAGCTCGACGTGCCGCTGTTCGAGCACCTGGGCAAGAAGATCTTCCTGACCGAGATGGGCAAGGAAGTCTACCACTACAGCCGCTCCATCCTGCAGCAGATCGATGAACTGCAGGGCGTGCTCAACAGCATGAAGGGCCTCGGCAAGGGGCGGCTGAAGATCTCCGTCGCCTCCACCGCCAACTACTTCATCCCGGTGCTGCTCGCCGGTTTCTGCCAGCGCTATCCCGGCGTCACCGTCAGCCTCGACGTCACCAACCGCGAAACACTGCTGACCCAGCTGGCGGACAACGAAGTCGATCTGGTGGTGATGGGCCAGCCGCCGGAAGACATGGACCTGGGCTACGAGGCCTTCCTGGAAAACCCGCTGGTCATCGTCGCCCCACCGGAGCATCCGCTGGCCAGGGAAAAGAAGATCCCGCTGAAGCGCCTGGAACAGGAGGTGTTCCTGGTGCGCGAGCCGGGCTCCGGCACCCGCATCGCCATGGAGCGCTTCTTCGCCCAGCACGACGTGCGCATCACCACCGGCATGGAAGTGGGCAGCAACGAGGCCATCAAGCAGTCGGTACAGGCCGGTCTCGGCCTCGGCCTGCTGTCGCGCGACACGGTGGAGATGGAGCTGGCCCTCGGCCGCCTGGTAATCCTCCACGTCGCCGAGTTCCCCATCATGCGCTACTGGTACGTGGTGAACCGCCACGGCAAGCGCCTCTCCGTCGTAGCGCAGGCGTTCAAGGACTACCTCATCAAGGAAAGCCCGTCCCTGCTCGGCAAGGGCGAGCAGAAGCTGCCGCAGGCCGCGACCAAGAAGGCGCGCGGCGCCTGACACCTCTCCTCCCCCGCGTGCGGGGGGAGGCGGGAGGGTGCCGCTCAGGAAAACCAGCGCAGGAACGCGGCCGCCGTCAGCGCGGTAACACCCAGCAGCAGCAACGCATTCCACGCCCGGTCGTGCCACAGCAGCGGCCAGCGCGACGCCTTCAGCAATAGCAGCCCCGCCAGCACAAAACCCGTCGCCGCACAGGCCATCTTCAGCAGCAGCGCCGCCACGGCGATGCCATGGATATCGGGAAACGCGCCGTACCAGGCATAACTGATGGCGCCGAAACCGGCGCCGCTCAGCCCCTGCACCGCCCAGCCGATCAGCACCAGCCAGGCCAGCGGCCGCCGCGCCGCCGCCTGCATGCGCAGGGGCCAGCGCGCAAACAGCGGCGCACCCACCACCGCCACGGCACCGAAGTTGTGCGCCACCTGGGTCAGGGCATAGGCGAGATTCTGCAGGTCCACCCTAGTCCACCATCACCTTCACGCACTGCTCGACGCCGATGGGCGTGTGTCCCTTGTTCACCACCTTGATGCACACCTCACGGCTGCCGGAATCCATGGTGGGCAGGGCATAACTGCCCTGGAGCCGGCGCAGCACCGCCACCTCCTTGCCGTCCACGTACAGATGCACGTGATCACCCCGCGGCCCCGGCTCGACCGCATAGCTGATGCGGTTCTCCGCCATGGCATCCAGCCGCGCGCCGTCCTGCGGCGCGGTGATGGTGACCGAACCCTCCGCCGCCCACACGGCAGCGGACAGAAACAACCCTGAAAAAAGCGCCAGAACAAACCCGCGCAGACTGTGCATGATCATCACCTCCTGCATTGTTGACTTGAACAGTAAACATAGCAGGCAGATATTTTCCCCACCAACCACGCCGTAGGGCCGACTTCAGTCGGCCAAACCGGACTCCCGCAAGGAGAGAGCCCTAAACCAACGCCACGAACGCCGTCACCGGACAACATCGGATCTACATCAAGTCGCACTCAGCAACGCCATGCCATGAAGGAACCACCCGCCGCCGCGCCGGTCGATCCCCTTGGAGGTAACCACCATGACCACATCGAGAAAGAACTACTGGCTGCTCGGCATCGGCGCCGCCCTGGCCATCACCACTGCGGCCCTGCTGCCGCTGCGTAGCGCCACCTCGGCCCCCGAAGTGGTCGTCTACAAGAGCCCGACCTGCGGCTGCTGCAGCGCCTGGATCGACCACCTGCAGGACAACGGCTTCAAGGTCGTCGCCCGCGACACCAACGACCTCACCACCATCAAGAGACAGCACGGCGTCACCCCCGAACTCGCCTCCTGCCACACCGCCCTCGTCGACGGCTACGTCCTCGAAGGCCACGTCCCCGCCGCCGACGTGCAGGCCCTGCTCGAACAGCGCCCGGCCATCACCGGCCTCGCCGTCCCCGGCATGCCCATCGGCTCCCCCGGCATGGAACAGGGCAACACGAAGCAGCCCTATGACGTGGTCGCCTTCGATAAACAGGGCGTGAAGGTGTTCAGCAGCTATCGCTGAGATGTGACATGTACATAAACAAGAAAGGGGCCATCGGCCCCCTTCTTCATTTCATCAATCCAATCAGCAAGAACGTGGAATCGCGCTATGGGCGCAACCCCTTTCTCTAGCGCTAAAACCTACAACTGGTCGAGCCATGTCGCTCACATACCGGAAGCCCCGATATTTTTCCCTCATCTAAATGAACATCGTCGTTCCCGGTGGCTTCTATCATTGCAGTAATGGGTAATCCAACATACATCTTTGTATGTCTGTTAAAGCTACTGCCACGAGGGTCAGGATATGCAGACTTCCCTTCGCCACCGTACACAGCGACGCCACTTGTAATCGTTTCCCCCACACTAACATCCTTGCCGTGCATATAAATCGCGCGAACATTCTTTGAGTTATCTGAAACGGTCCATACGACATTATTACCATACAGCAATAATATTGTTTCCGTATCCATTTCTGCGGTCACGGATACATTACCGCGCGCCCGCGTGTACACCTCCACCAATACAGCCTCTGAATCCAACAACAAAGGTAGTCGCCTGCCGCAAATTTTGTTACCTATTAGCACAACCCCCTGGTATGGAACATGCACTTTCCATTTTATAACATCATATCCGTTATCCAGATCAAAACGTTCCGTTTCTGTAACAGATAACTCACTGTCTGATTGTGAGTCTCTCCGAATGAAGTCATCAATAGATATCTTCGCGCCATGTTGCACCAGGAGGTAAACATAATCATGCGCAATGTAAATGCTCTGTAGTGCCGCATCTGTCTGTGTCGATCTACACGCCCACTTTGTTGGATCAACCTCATCCATTCCAAAGAAATCAACTATTGCCTGCGCTCGCCTTGCCGTAGGCGCCAGACTATGTGATGCCAGATAATAATAAAGGGGCCCTAGATATGCCCCTGTTCGCTCTTTGCAATAATCAACCCCATCATACGTGATAGTGTGATAATGATATCCGCTTTCCCTCGCATGTTTTTCACACGCCAACCCCAGATTATAATATGCTGCAGCGCGTTCCTTATTTGAAACACCATTGCCAATCAGGTGGTTTGCAGATTTTGCGCTTTCCCCATAAAAACCCAACCTCAATGCGATCAGAGACATATTTGCCAAAGCTCGCTCATTGCCATTTGATATAGTGAGCGCTTTCTTAGCTGCCGCGTACGCTTCGTTTATTTTTCCGGATTGGTACAACGACTCAGCCAGCCGATTGGCAGCATCAACATCTGATGCCAAAGCATCGACTGAAGATCTGAGAATGTTTTTCAACCTTTCCGAAGCCCGCCCCAATATCTCACCAGCATTGCTAGCGTCCTCCGGAGACGACAATTGCTCGCTGCCGACATGCCCGCCGGAACTCTCCAAATAATCCATCGGCGTTTTTCCATTTGAATCACGCGCCAGCACCGTAGCTCCGGCGCGAACAAGTAATTCAATGATTTCTTCTGACCCATAGCGAACTGCGTAGTGCAACGCAGTTTGATGGTGCGTCGTTATCGTATATTGACAGGTATCCCACGGCTTTGTAGTAACAGCATCAACAAATGCACCCCGTGAAATAAGCAATTCAATTGCATCAACATCGTTAAACTGCACCGCATACATCAATGGAGTTTTACCAAATGCATTTCCGTGATTAGGATCCGCTCCCATATCAAGAAATTTGGCCATCAAGTCGGAACGACCAATTGCGTAAGTCAGAATGCTGTCGGAATCTCCATCCGCTTTCTCATTGCTTATGATTTGATTAATTTCTCCAGCAAACTGGCTTATTATTTCTTCCGTATCTACGCCTGTTAATATTGACCTATGCAATCGTGAATAATTGTCACTGACACGCCCATGACTAAAGCCGGCATATATAGCACCTTCGATAGCATCATTTGCGAGGTCAGATGCCAATGGCGGTAACATCTTAAAATTTTTCTCATACAGCTCCGCCAACTCTCTAACCCCACTGTTAAGTTGGGATAAGAATCGGCGATATACGTTGTAGTTCCAAACGCCACTGTATGCCCACGACTCTAGATCGACCGAAGAAACTATTGCAGCAGTAGGCCATGGGCGATATGTCACGTTATTGAGACTATCGTTTAGTGCGTGTGATGCCGATGAATGTGAATTTAATGTGCCACAGTTGCCCGCTCCGCCCATCATAATATTCAGTGTTTTACTTAAAGAATAATACGCAGGCATTCCGGCCATCGTCTGCTCTATATCATAGGACGTAGGTCTTACGGACAGTTCACATACTAGATTGTTGGTGTTAGATGAAGAAAGCCTGATCACTCCATAGCGCCCGGAATTTAGGTTGTTTAGGATTGTAGTTACATATACTTGGTTGCCTGACGAGAAAATTCTCTGTGGAAACGCTGGAGCGCCAGGCACGCCAAAAGAAGATATCTTATTCTCGCTGAAAAACTTTTCTAAGTTTGATGCGTTTAGGTTGTATGAATTGAAGTCTCGTTCTATATACGCATCCTTGAAGTATCCGCCGCGCCATCCGATAAAATAATGCTGGCGAACAAATGCACGATAGTGTCCATCTACTCTAAATTCAGCGACATACACCTCAGCCCCATCGATTAGAGCATCGCGCCATCGAATTTCTTGAATGCCATATTTATAGGTAGACAGATAATTCAGATTAAAGAGGAGTGGATCTGCAACATCGCTACTAGAAAAATATTTGATATAGTCCGACAACAGCGGTTCACATACGCGTGGCTCATTATTTAGGGAACTTCTGCAAAAGTCCCCGATCTGATCCTGCAACCGCATGATCGGAGCCGAGGACGGGAATAATGAAACAACTGAGCATGACCACGGGGTTCGAGAAATACACCAAGGCGACTAAGCGCC
>JBFLWM010000030.1:0-38957 GCA_040755915.1 Pseudomonadota bacterium
GCTGCGAGGTTATCTCATCGGCGTGGATAAAAATGACCTTGGCCGATTACCGCGAGGCATTACGGGTGCTTAGAGAAGACCGGTTTACTCATGCACTGGCGGCCTAGTTTTGTGGGGATCCGTCAGGGTCTGTCCCCGGTTGTTCCCGGTTGTTCTCGGTTGTTCGACTTCTATACGGGATAACTTGCTATATCCTTGAACCAAGCTGATCGAAGCCAAGCAAGTTCGCCGGATTAAATGACTCGAACTCCCAGCGAGGGAGGTATCTTCTGTCAGCAGAGTATTCATCAAGTTTCGCCTTTATCGCATCTAGGCTGGAGGCGCCCAACAGCGGTAAAGTGCGCGACAGGTAGGTTTTCGAGATTGATCTGGAAAACAGCTCAAATGGTCCATGATGCCTAGTTGCGTAAAGCAGGGTCTCTGGTCTCCAGCTGTCATAGCCAGTTGTGTCTGTCAAATCAGCACGGAGAAAACAAACAAAATCGGCCTGCATAACATGTCGAAACTGCACTCCAGAGGACTTAGAACGCTGCTCAAGAAGGTCCGCTCTTAGTGAAAGACGTTTAGATTTGAGTCTTTTGTTGCGGATTTCCAATGACTTTGTGTGTTCTCGGAAAACGGTGTATGTCGTAGTGGCGTTTTTCCCATATTCTGAGTTGCCGGGGACATAGTAAGGTTGCGAGAGAAGATAAGTTGCCGATTCAATGTGCTCGCCGCGGAGAAGAAGAGCGAGCGCATAAAGAAACAGCTCGTGAACAATGAACTTGAAATTGTCAAATTCTATATCAGTCCATTGATTGACGTGTGGTGGGTGGGAGAGGTAGGGAATAAGTGATTCAAAGAACCTGTGAACGACAGGAATATGCAGCTGAATATCTGCGTATTGCATGAGCGTAGTTAAGACTTGAATGAGCTCGTTGCGGTAAGGTGTGAACTCATCAATTGACTTGACTATCCTGTCATCGAGTTCACCATCATCGCTTTTAATGCGGAATCTCTCAAGATTTTCGGTGAAGACGGAGAAGTACTCATCAAGCGCACCACGCACATAAGCTTTGTCGGTCTTTAATCCCTCAATAACTCGCTTGGCTAAAGCAGACGTTCCTAGCGCTGGTGCGTCCGGTTCAACGATAAACGAAGGCGGTTTGCCGATTTCTGGTCTTACGTAAAGCGGCTTGTCGAATATCCATCGCAAGAGCTTTTCGAAGTTTTCTGCGTATCGGTCACTTTCGCTTAGGTCGACGTAGATTCGTGATCTGTAATATGTGGGTAAGTAAGGTTTGCCATCAGCGTCTCGTTCAGCAATGACAGCAACAAATTTGTCCTGATCTTGTTTTGCGTAGACCTCTGCTGAAATGATTTGGGTTTCAGTTCCGACGCCCCCTGAACGGCCGTCGGCCTTGCTTGCATATATTCGATCACATATGAGCACAACCTTGGAAATTGATGGATCAGTTACCATTTTTTCCATGAAGGCGACGGAGTCGTGCCCTTCACGCAAATCCCACTTGTCGAGGATTACGTCAACGCCGCTACTGACAAGCTCTGTGGCGAGGTCAATGACCCATTGTTCGTGCTCAGACGTAGACCAGCTATATGAGATGAATAGACGCGGCGGAGTACTCATGCGGAACGTGTCCTGTGGATATAATTAGACGGCCATACGATTGATGTCACGACCAGTGAAATGTTCCATTTCATGGTTTTTCTTCGTTTTCCGGGCAGTTGCATCCTGCATTGGCGGGAGCCCTTGGGCGAATATACCGCAAAATGACGGTATATAAACATATTGGTCGATTGACTGATATCGGTTGATATCGGTAGCCGGAATAACCAGAGACAGAGCAGTTTGTAGGTTGGGCTGACGCAGGAAGCCCAACGGCCAACGCCAATGTTGGGTTGCGCTTTGTCAGGCTTACCCAACCTATATGTTTTGATATTCGCGTGCGCGGGGATGGAACACGTGGAACACGGGCCAGACCACGGTTTTCAATTCTGACGCGTGCGCACAGCGCACGCCTCCCTCGCGATGCCGTCAGGCGAGCTGCCTTTGACTTTCAACCCCCTTTGTCTCGCCGAGCAACGCAGCCCGGGGCGGAATAGCCCGCAGGGGGCGCGCCATGGATGGCGCGCATTTCTCCGTCGGCACACGGACGTGCCGTCGGAGAAACCCGTCCCGGACGAGTAGCGCAGGGAACCCGCAGGGCGAGACATCGGGGCGGCCTTTTCTTTCGTTAGTTTCTTTTGGCCGCGCAAAAGAAAGTAACACGTCGTACGGGGGCGGAACCCCGACCCAATACATCCGCGCGACAGCGCGCACCACCCCGGAGTAGGGGACGGAACCCCCGCCCAAATCAGCGTGCGCAGCGCACAACGGCCCCTCCCTAACCCTCCCCACAGGGTGGGGAGGGGACCAAAAATCACACCAACAACCCCTGCCGCGCAAACACCTCCAGCAACCTCTGCACATTGGCCGCCACCGTCGTCGCCATCTTCTTCGCATCCTGCCTTTTGCCGTCCTCTGCCACCAGCACCTCACCCCGTTCCATCGCACCGACCATTTCCTGCACCAGTTCCTCCACCGTGCGCGTGCCGTCGAGCAGACGGGCGAGATGTGATGAAAACGCGTCCAGCTGAACGGTGGTATGCCGCACGGTGGCGAGGTGGCCGAGATTCATTTCCGCCTGGGCCCGGGCGAGGGCGTGCAGGCGCGGGTGTTCGCCGATCTCCTTGCCGTAGCGCTGTACGCGCGGGCTGATGCGGATGGCCTGGTGGGCGTAGAGGCTGAATAGTTCACCGAACAGGTGGTCGACCTGATCGGCATGCTGGCGGCCGCCGTTGCCGGTGGTGATCTGCTGCGCGGCGGCAACCAGTTCGGCGAAGGGCACGGCGTCGGGGTGGACCGCGGCGAGGTGCAGCAGGGCGGCCTTGGTCAATGGGTGGCTGACGTCGTATTCGTGGTTGTCGGCGGAAGTGAACTTCTGTTCGCGCGGGCGGCTCAGTTCCACCTTTTTCGGCGGCGTGAGCTGGGCGCTGAAGGCGAAGTTCTCGAACTGTTCCAGCGCCAGGTCACGACTCACCGCGCATTCCTTGCGGCAGAGCAGGGAGCGGCGGAAGTTGCGGTTGCGCACGAAGTCCATGTACTGCTCCAGTTCGTGCATGTCGGCCACATGGTCCAGCGCCTGTTCGGCGGCCTCGCCCAGGGTGGAGGGGAAGGCGGTGCCCAGTTCCACGTCGCAGATGTATTGCAGGCCGTGACGTTCGGTATCGGCGGCAAACTGACTGAACAGGAAGGGCTGGTTAATCTCTTCCATGTACTCGTGGTAGATGTAGCTGGGGTGTGCCTTGCGCACGGCGGCGATCTCGCTGCGCAGGTATTTGGCGCTGAGAGCGTCGAGGCCTCTGGTGGCGTTGTCCATCAGGTCGAACAGTTCGTAGGCCCTGGCCAGGCGCTCGCGTGGAGTTTTGGCGTCGCGCGCGTGGTACAGCAGCATGTCGCGCAGCATGCCGCGCATGCGCCAGCCGGGCAGGGTGTTGTAGCTGATGTAGGCGATGCCGTTGTCGCTGAGCAGCTCGCGGCACAGTGCCAGCATCTTCTCGCGCACGAAGTCCGGCACCCAGGAATAGACGCCGTGGGCGATGATGTAGTCGAACTGTCCCAGCGCGGCCCCCAGCTCCATGATGTCACCCTGGCGTACCTCGATGTTGGTGAGACCGAGCTTGCCGATCAGCTCCTGCGCCACCGCCACCTGGCCGGCGGAGAGTTCGATGCCGAGCACCTGCGCCTGCGGCAGGTGGAATGCCAACGGGATGATGTTGCCGCCGGTGGCGCAGCCCAGTTCCAGAATGCGCGCGGTTTCCGGCGCCGGCGTGGCCAGACCGAACAGGCGGCCGAGCACGCACAGGTGATCGGGATGGGTCTCGGCGAAGGGCGTGCTGTCGTAGGGGATGTCGTCGTAGCTGTCGGCGGTCATGTCTGTTTCCTGCACATCAGAATATCCAACGCAAAGGCACAACGGCGCAAAGGTCTGATCGCCGAATGCACCGCTTGGGATCGGAGGCGGTGATGACGCCTAGCCATTTATATCTGTGCGCCCGTGGCATTGAAGGCTTTTGACTGGTCAATCTTTAATCCAGCGGATCTCGCGCGCGGTCTGTTCACCGACTACCACACCGCGCAGGTGGCGCGGGATCTCGGCCTCGTATTCCGAGAGGGGGATGCGGCCGCCCATGATCTCGGCAAACTGCTGCGGGTGCAGCGGCTCCCTGTCCGGCTCGGCGTAGCCAGAGGGGTGGAGCGGCTGGTTGCTGGCGTAGTCGTACTTGTCCGTGGCGCCAAACAGATGCAGCAGTTCATGGGCGATGATGACGTTGTTCTGCTCACTTTGCTGCGTACTGGCGTAGGCATGCACCACGCCGATCAGGCCTTTCTGCAGGCCGAGGGAATGCTCGACGCGTTCGGTATGGGCCGGGTCGTGGTAGACCACGAACATCTGCTGGCTGCCGGGACCGTCGTAGCTGTCGTTGCGCCAGGCCCACCAGCGCAGCTGCAGGCTCCACAGCGCCACCTCCAATGGCTGCCGTGACGGCGGCGGCGCGGGTGGCAGGTTGTGCACCTGCGGCGCAAGACGCACCTCGATGGGCTGCGCCACGGGGAGCCCGTAGTGTCCGGCCTCGCGGGCGAGGAATTCGACGACGGCACCGTAGCTGTCCTCGCCGAGCGCATCGATGTAGGCGGCGGTACTGGCGCGGCCGTCGCCGTTGATGGGGTAGACGACCAGCCACTGGCTGCGGCTCCAGTCGGTGCTGCGCCACTGTGTCAGCCAGGTGGTGGCGGCCACCATGAACAGGATGAACAGCAGGATGGCGATGCGGATCTTGCGGAACATGGTGGTCTATTTATTCTCGCCGCGCGAGACACGACGCAGGACCCAGTCCAGTCCACGCGTGGGCAGCAGTCGCTTCAACGTGCCGAAAAGATAGGTCGGGAACGTGACGTAGTAGCGTGCCCGCGGACGTGGTGACTCCAGGGCGTGGATCACCCTGGCCAGCACCGCCTCCGGCGGCAGGGTGAAGGGGGCGGCAGGCCCCTGCTTGGTGAGGCGGTTCTCCATGCGCTTGTAGGTGGCGCGGAAGAAGCTGGTTTCGGCGTCGATGTTCTGCCGGTACTTGAGCATGGCGTTGGCGCGGAAGCGGCTGATGATCGGGCCGGGCTCGACCAGGCTGACGTGGATGCCGCTGCCGTGCAGTTCCATGCGCAGGGTGTCGGTCAGGCCCTCCAGGGCGAACTTGCTGGCGTTGTAGGCGCCGCGGAAGGGCAGCGCCACCAGGCCGAGGACCGAGCTGTTGTGGATGATGCGGCCGTGGCCCTGGCGACGCATCACCGCGATGGCACGGCAGGTGAGTTCGTGGGTGCCGAACAGATTGGTTTCGAACTGCTCGCGCAGCGTGGCGCGGCTGAGGTCTTCCACTGCGCCGGGCTGGCCGTAGGCACCGTTGTTGAACAGGGCGTCGAGGGTGCCGCCGCTGCGGCGCAGCACTTCGTCCATGGCGGCGTGAATGGACAGCGAGTCGGCAAGGTCGAGCTGCAGCGCCTCCAGCCCGTCCTGCTGCAGGCGGGCGACGTCTTCGGTCTTGCGGGCGCTGGCAAAGACGCGCCAGCCGCGTGCCTTGAGGCTATGGGCGACGCACAGGCCGATGCCGCTGGAGCAGCCGGTGATGAGGACGGTGCGGATGGATGGCGGGGTAGTGGGCATGATGCCCGCATTCTACCCCAGCCGGCTAGCCGAAGGTGTCTTCCTTGAATTCGGCCTGGATGCGTTCCACTTGGGCGATGTTGTCGGCCAGGGCGTCGACACAGTCGGTGTCGAGGATGTGGCCGCTCATGCAGCGCAGGGCCTCCAGCGCCTCGTCATTGCTCCAGGCCTCCTTGTAGGGGCGGCGGCTGGTGAGGGCGTCGAATACGTCGGCTACGGCAATGATGCGCGCCTCGACGGGGATGTCTTCATCCTTGAGACCATAGGGATAGCCGCTGCCATCCAGCGCCTCGTGGTGCAGCTCGGCAATGTTGCGCAGCATGTGGCCATGTTCCAGGTCGTGCAGGCGGAAGTGCCCCAGCATGGTGTCGATGACCTCGCGGCCCTTGCGGGTATGGGTCTTCATCACCTCGAACTCTTCCGGAGTGAGCTTGGCCTCCTTGAGCAGGATGCTGTCCGGGATGGCGATCTTGCCGATGTCATGCAGCGGCGCGAACATGAAAATGTGTTCGATGAAGTTGTCGTCCAGGTTGTATTTGTCGGCCAGATGCAGGGCGATGATGCGGGTGTAGCGCGACATGCGATCCAGATGGGTGCCGGTCTCGTTGTCACGGTGGCGCGTGATGTCGCGTGCCGTGTTGATGGCGTCGGCCAGGTTGCGCATCTTCTGCAGTTCGTGGATCACGGTGAGCGACAGCAGATGGCCGAACAGGTCGAGTTCGTGCAGCATCGCCTCGGTGAGCACGCCGCGCTCGCAGGAGTTGAAGAACACGAAACCGCAGAAGCTGCCGCTCTGGTACATCGGCATGGTGTAGCTGGCACCGAAGCCCTGCGCCAGGATGCGCCGGCTGTGCTCGTGCGTGCTGCCGGAAAAGATGGCCAGGTCGTTGACCACGCGCGGCTTGCCCTGCTCGACGATGCGGCTCAAGGTGGCGCTTTCCGCCAGCGGCGCCTGGTAGTGACGGAGGGGCGACTCGCCCTCGCTGCTGTAGATGAAGGTCTTCAGCAGATCGGTCTTGTCGTCGTAGAGGGCGACGGCGATGCGGTGGATCGACGGGCAACGGCCGGCCACGACCTGGTGCAACGCGGCCAGTTTGTCGGCGAGCGGCCGGTTCTCATTGAGAAAGCCCAATGAGTCGTCGCGGTGGTAAATCGTCTGCTGCACAGGTATACCCCTGCATCGTGCATGGTGCGCAGCCCGGTTCGCTCCGTTGGTGGGGGTACACGGTAGACGGATGGACGGCGCAGTATTTTTGTTATGTTTTTCCTAGGGGAATTTATACCAGCCGGGCGGAGGTAATACCAGCGCCGCTGTCAGGCCAGCAACACCGCAACGATGCCGGTGACGAAGATGCCGTCGAAGGTGCCGGCGCCGCCGATGGAGGCGAGCGGGGCGCCGAGGTGGCGGATGTCCTTCAGGCGCAGCAGGTCGGCGCCGATGAGCACGCCCAGGGTGCCGCTGATGTAGGCCAGCGGAGCGCTTTGCCCGGGATTGATCAGGATGGCCACCAGGGCGGCGCTGATGGGGGCGACGAACAGCGGCATGCCGATGCCGAGTCCGGCAATGGGGCGGCTCATGTGGTAGCTGATGGTGCTGATGGCGCCGATGCCGAGCAGGGCATGGAACAGCGGCAGCGGATTGTTGAGCAGCAGATAGAGGGAGAAGGTGAGCGGGATCAGGCAGCCGCCGGCATTGACTGCCACCACGGTGCGGCCGGTGAAGGGCGGCAGTTTGATGGGCCAGAAAGCAGGCAGCGGCGGCGGCTCCGGCGGCTGTTCGGCGCGCACCGAAAACAGCGGCAGGTTGATCAGGCTGCCGGCCAGGGAGCTGAACAGCAGGAGGAAGGCCGATTGCGATGACAGGCCGAGCTTGTCGAAGGCGATGCTCACCAGTCCGACCTGCAGCACGCCGAGCAGGAAGGCGATGGCGAGGATGAACAGCAGCAGTTTGTGGGGCGAGCGGAACGGGGCCATTGTCGAGTTCACCGTAAAGGCGCCGAGAAAAGCAGACGCAGGGATGCAGGAGCCGAGCCCTCTCGGCGAACAACCCTTGGCAGGGTGCGTTGTTCGCCCGCGGCATGGGCTACTGCGGCCATGCGGTTATTGCCGCGCGACCCTGGCGGTGAATGCCTCTGTTTATTTGAGGCTGCGCACCGCCTGTGCCAGCAGCGGCGCCAGATGAATGACGTTGCTGGGATGACTGATGCTGTCGGCGCTCCAGATCTGCTCGATACCCGCCTCGTGCAACTGGCGCGTGGCGTCATCGGCAAACAGGGCGTGGGTGACCAGGCAATGGATGGCGGCGGCGCCGCGGAACTTGAGCTGGCTGGCGACGGCGATGAGGGTGCGGCCGGTGCTGGCCATGTCGTCCACCAGCACGATGGTGCGGCCCTGATAGCTCATCTCCGGCAGCTTGGTGCGCACGCTGCGATCGCCGAGGCGCTCCTTGGTGGCGACGGCGTATTCGAGTCCGGCCGGTTCGGCCATGGCACGCACCCACTGTTCCGATTCGGCATCGGGACCGATGAGCATGGGGTTCGGCACATGCTGGGCAAGGAACTCGATCATCGCCGGGGCGGCGGTGAGGGCCATGGCCTGGCCGCGCGGGATGGCCTGTTCCAGGCGCTCGATGCGGTGCAGGTGCGGGTCGACGGTGATCACGGCGTCGAACAGTTCGGCGAGGAAGCCGCCGATGATCTTCTGGCTCACCGCCTCGCCGGCATGGAAGGCGATGTCCTGGCGCATGTAGCACAGGTAGGGTGCGACGAGGGTGATGTGCCTGGCGCCCAGCTCGCGCGCGGTGCGTGCCACCAGCATCAGCTCCACCAGCTTGTCGTTGGGCTGATCCAGCGTACGGCACACCACCACCTGTTCGGGCAGCTGTGCCGGCAGTGTCACCTTGCTCTCGCCATCGGGGAAGCGGTGGATCTCCACCGGGGCGAAGGGCAGGCCGAGGGCCTCCGCCAGACGGCGGCCCTGTGCCTCGTAATCATGAAAGCCCAGCAGCATGCTCACAGCTCCATGTAGGTCTTGGCCACTTCCTCGGGCGTGCCGATGGCGTAGCCGCTGTTTTCGTCGGTGAGTGCCTTGGCGAAAGCGTAGTCGGATTTGTATTCGGCGTAGACGCGGTACAGCGGTTCGCCCTTGCCCACCGGATCGCCCAGCTTTTTCAGCACGTCGACGCCGGCACCCTTGTCGATGGGCGCACCGGCCAGGCGTGCCACCTTGGCCATGACGTAGTTGTCGATGGCGGTGACGACGCCTTCCTGCGGCGCGCACACGTCGTAGGTGAGCTTGCCGGGCAGGTACTGCTCGGTCTGCCGGCCCTGGGCGGCGATGATTTCCTCCATCTTCTTCAGCGCGCGGCCGGAATCGAGAATGTCGCGGGCGATGGCGTAACCATAGCCGCCGCGCACGTCCGGATCGAACTCCAGCAGGCGGCCGGCCAGGCGCAGCGCCTTCTGGCGCAGGTCGGCGGGGGCCTCGGGGTCGTTGTTCAGCACCTGCATCACATCGCGCGCCTCCAGCACCGGGCCGATGCCGCGGCCGACCGGCTGGCTGCCGTCGGTGATGATTACCTCCAGGTGGATGCCCATGCGATCGCCGGTGTACTCGAACAGCTTGCGCAGCTGCAGTGCCTCGCGCATGTGACGCACCTTGGCGGTGGGGCCGACCGGGATGTCGATGAGCAGGTGGGTGGAGCCGGCAGCGAGCTTCTTCGACAGGATGGAGGCGATCATCTGCCCCTGCGAGTCGATGCCGAGCGGGCGCTCCACCGAGATCAGGATGTCGTCGGCCGGCGCCAGGCGTGCCGTGCCGCCCCAGGCCAGGCAGGCGCGGTGGCCGCGCACGATCTCGCGCAGTTCCTTCGGCGACAGGTCGACGCGGGACAGCACCTCCATGGTGTCGGCGGTGCCGGCCGGCGAGGTGATGGCGCGGCTGGAGGTCTTGGGCATCAGCATGCCGTGGGCGGCGACGATGGGCACCACCAGCATGGAGGTGCGGTTGCCGGGCAGGCCGCCGATGCAGTGCTTGTCGGCGACCACGGTTTCGTGCCAGTCGATGCGCTCACCCGACTCGGTCATGGCTCGGGTCAGGTGCAGGATCTCCTCGCGGTCCAGGTTGTTCTGGCCGGCGGCCACCAGGAAGGCCGCCATCTCCATCTTGGAATAGCGGTTGTGGACGATGTCGGTGGTGATCGCCTGGAAGTCGTGCAGGCGCAGGCGGCCGCCGGAGATCTTGTGGCGCACGGCATCCATCGACGGCGGTGGCTCTGCCTGGGCCACGCTGACGGCATGACCGGGTTCCAGGTCGAGCTGGTCGAAGGCCTGTTCCGACAGCCCCAGTTCGCAGGGTTCGACGATGTTGGTGTCATCCACCACGTTGAGTACCGCAAAGATCTTCTTGCCGTTGGCGGTGATCTCCACCTTGGTCAGGGCCTGGAAGCCCTCGGCGCGGTAGATCTCGCACTCACGGTGCATATAGGCCACGTTTTCGCGGTAGGTGTCGATGGCGACGCGGCGCAGCTGGAGGGTGTCGGGGGCGGGGGGCGTTTGTTTTTTGCTCATGGCAGAACGATATCACAAGGTTTTGGGAATTGGTGTGCCCGATAAATCGGGCTCCCGCATTATGTCGGCGCGGGTTCGGGCAGGGCCTCGCGGGCACGCTCCTCCTGCTGCAGCGCCCACAGCCGGGCATAGCGGCCTTGGCTTTCCAGCAGGGCGCGGTGGGTGCCGCGTTCGACGATGCGTCCGGCCTCCAGCACCAGGATCTCGTCGGCGTCGACGATGGTGGACAGGCGGTGGGCGATCACCAGGGTGGTGTGGTCGCGCGCGGCCCGTGCCAGCGCCTCCAGGATTGCCTGTTCCGAGCGCGAGTCGAGGGAGGAGGTGGCCTCGTCGAAGACCAGGATGCGCGGCCGCTTCAACATGGCGCGGGCGATGGCCACGCGCTGCTTCTCGCCACCGGACAGCTTCAGGCCACGCTCGCCAACCACGGTGTCGTAGCCCTGTGGCAGGGATTGGATGAAGTCGTGGATCTGCGCCAGGCGTGCCGCCTCGAAGATATCTTCGAGGCTGGCGTCGGGGCGTGCGTAGGCGATGTTGTAGTACAGGGTGTCGTTGAACAGCACGGTGTCCTGCGGCACGATGCCGATGGCCTCGCGCAGGCTGTGCTGCGTCACCTCGCGCACATCCTGACCGTTCACCAGCACGCGGCCACCGCTGACGTCGTAGAAGCGGAACAGCAGGCGCGCCAGAGTGGACTTGCCGCTGCCGCTGGAACCCACCACGGCCACCTTCTTGCCGGCAGGAATTTCGAAATCCACGTCGAACAGGATCGGCCGTTCGGCGCTGTAGGCAAAGCTGACGTGTTCGAAGCGCACCGCGCCGTCGCCCACCTGCAGCGTCTGTGCCTCGGGGCGGTCGCTGATCTCCGGCGGCAGGTGCAGCAGATCGAACATCTGTGCCATGTCGGAGAGCGCGTGCTTGAGCTGGCTGTATACCACGCCGAGGAAATTGAGCGGGATGAACATCTGCAGCATGAAGGCGTTGACCAGCACCAGGTCGCCGAGCGACATGCTGCCCTCGATCACCCCGCGCGCGGCCAGCGCCATGATCAGGGTGACGCCGACGGCGATGATGGCGCCCTGGCCGATGTTGAGGCTGGACAGGGAGGTCTGCGTCTTTACCGCCATATCCTCCCAGCCGGTGAGGGTCTGATCGTAGCGCTGATGTTCATAGCGCTCGTTGTTGAAGTATTTCACCGTCTCGAAGTTGAGCAGGCTGTCCACCGCCTGCGAATTGGCCTGCGAGTCCAGCGCGTTCATCTGGTGGCGGTACTGCATGCGCCAGTCGGTGATGGCGAAGGTGAAGGCCACGTACACCGCCACGGTGACGAAGGTGATCACCGCGAACCAGGGGTCATATTTCACCAGCAGCACCGCCGCGATCAGCGTCACCTCCACCAGGGTGGGCAGGATGTTGAACAGCAGATAGTTGAGCAGGGTGGAGGCGGAGCGGGTGCCGCGCTCCAGGTCGCGGGTGATGGCGCCGGTCTTGCGTTCCAGGTGGAAGCGCAGGCTGAGTGCGTGCAGATGCTGCAGGAAGGTCAGCGACAGCCGGCGCATGATGCCGTGGCGCACGCGGGCGAACACCACGTCGCGCAGTTCGTTGAAGGCGGAGCTGCCCAGGCGCAGCAGGCCGTAGGCGAGCAGCAGGACCATGGGCAGGGCCAGTTCGCGCAGGCCGGGGCTGTCCAGGTAGTCGACGATCTCCTTCAGCGCCAGCGGCACGCCGACGTTGGCCAGTTTGGCCAGGATCAGGAACGCCAGTGCAAGGAAGGCCCGTCCCCGGTAGGCCCAGACATAGGGCAGCAGGAAGCGGATGGTCTGCCAGTCGCGGCGGGTCTGGGCTGGGGGTTCGGTATGGCGGATATGCATCGGGGTCGGTCGCAGGTTTTTGACATTATAAGGAAAAGGCCTGCGCCCGGGGGCGTTGTCCAGGCATGCTTTGCGTCTGCCGTCCTGCGTATCTCGTCCCTTTGTTCTTCAGGTATACTTCGCAAATCAGTCGTTTAGCCGGAGAAATTGCGATGGGCATGCCCACCGAACAGGAACTCAAGGAAGCGCTGGCCGAGGCCGGCCGCATGCGCGAGCAGGGTGATGATCCGCACCACATCGCCAAGGCCCTGCTCAACCTGAATTACCGGGTAAAAAGTCTGGAAAAGGTGCTGGAGGCGGCGGAGCTGTTCTACCGTTCCGGCCAGTCGGTGACCGAGCACCAGCGCTTGAAGAAGGCCATTGCCGAGGCCCATGCGGCGACGGAGCGTTCCGCCGGGATGGAGCGCGAGAGCTTCGGTCTGGAATAGCCCTTGTCGGCTTGAATTTTTGCCCTTTACCCCTATCTATCGGGCGGAATATCCCCGCTCATTCCTGATGAGGTGATCCCCATGCCCATTTACGAATACGCCTGCAAGGCCTGTGGCCACCAGATGGAGGCCATGCAGAAGATGAGTGACGCTCCGCTCAGCGAGTGCCCCGCCTGCGGCAAGCCGGAGCTGGAGAAGCTGATCTCCGCCGCCGGTTTCCGCCTCAAGGGGGGCGGCTGGTACGAGACCGATTTCAAGTCCGGCGCCAAGAAGAACGTGGCCGAATCCGGTTCCGGCTCCGGCCCGGCCTGCGGCGCAGGCGGCTGCGGCTGCGCGGCCAAGTAAGGCCGCTGCATGCACCATTTGCGGCGTTACCTGATCGCCGGCCTGCTGCTGTGGCTGCCCCTGGGCGTCACGATCCTGGTGGTCCGGCTGCTGGTCGGCACCATGGACCAGACCCTGCTGCTGTTGCCGGAGCGGCTGCGTCCGGACGCCCTGCTGGGTTTCCACGTCCCGGGCCTCGGCCTGGTACTGTCGGTGCTGGTGGTATTGCTGACCGGCATGCTGGTGGCGAATCTGTTCGGCCGCCGCCTGCTGGCCCTGTGGGAGAGGTTGCTGGCACGCATCCCGCTGGTGCGCTCGGTCTATATGGCGGTCAAGCAGCTGGCCGAGACCATGTTTTCCGGCGGCGGCCAGTCCTTCCGCAAGGTGCTGCTCATCGAATACCCGCGCAAGGGCCTGTGGACTCTCGCCTTCCAGACCGGTACCGGGGTGGGCGAGGCGCAGCAGAAGACCGGCCGCGAGGTGGTCAACGTCTATGTCCCCACCACGCCCAACCCCACCTCCGGGTTCTTCCTGATGGTGCCGCGGGAGGATGTGGTGGAGCTGGACATGAGCGTGGACGATGGCCTGAAGATGATTATTTCGATGGGTGTCGTCGTTCCCAATGGAGGCAAACAAGGTACGAGGGACGAGGTACAAGGGACGAGGGAATGAGCTCGCTCCGCGAGCGCCTCATATAAATGGGCCGTGTGCATAGCACACTCAATCCTTGTATCTCGCACCCTGTCCCCCCGTACCTGGCCCCGCCAGCGCCTTGCGCTGGCGGGGCGCTGGCCGTAACATTCCCGCCTTTAATTTTTGATGTAACAGGACTTTTCCCCCATGCGCAGCCACTATTGCGGCCATTTGAACGAATCCCTTATCGATCAGGAAGTTGAGTTGTCCGGCTGGGTGCATCGCCGGCGCGACCACGGCGGCGTGATCTTCATCGACCTGCGCGATCGCGAGGGGCTGGTACAGGTGGTGTTCGACCCGGATACCCCGGAGACCTTCGCCACCGCCGAGGCGGTGCGCAACGAATATGTGCTGCACATGAAGGGCCGCGTGCGCCGCCGTCCGGCCGGCACCGAGAACGCCAACCTGCCCACCGGCCAGGTGGAGGTGCTGGGCAAGAGCCTCGCCATCCTCAACCGTTCCGAGACCCCACCGTTCCAGCTCGATGACGGCGACGACGAGATCTCCGAGGAGCTGCGCCTGCGCTACCGCTACGTGGACCTGCGCCGCCCGGCCATGCTGGAGCGCCTGAAGTTCCGCTCCAGGATCACCCGTGCCCTGCGCGAATACCTGGACGACAACGGCTTCCTCGACATCGAAACGCCGATGCTGACCAAGGCCACGCCGGAAGGCGCACGCGACTATCTGGTGCCGAGCCGCACCCACCAGGGCAATTTTTTCGCCCTGCCGCAGTCGCCGCAGATCTTCAAGCAGTTGCTGATGGTGTCGGGCATGGACCGCTACTACCAGATCGTGCGCTGTTTCCGCGACGAGGACCTGCGCGCCGACCGCCAGCCGGAATTCACCCAGATCGATATCGAGACCTCGTTCATGGACGAGGAGCAGATCATGACCATGATGGAAGGAATGATCCGCCACCTGTTCGCCCAGGTGCTGGAGGTGGCGCTGCCCAACCCATTCCCGCGCATGACTTACGCCGAGGCCATCGGCCGCTACGGCTCGGACAAGCCGGACCTGCGCAACCCGCTGGTGCTGACCGATGTCGCCGACCTGATGCGCGACGTGGAGTTCAAGGTGTTCGCCGGCGCGGCCAACGATGCCAAGTGCCGCGTCACCGCGCTGCGCGTGCCGCAGGGCGGCGAGAAGCTGTCGCGCAAGGAGATCGATGACTACACCAAGTTCGTCGGCATCTATGGCGCCAAGGGTCTGGCCTACATCAAGGTCAACGACAAGGCCGCCGGCCGCGACGGCCTGCAGTCGCCCATCGTCAAGAACAT
Organism: Pseudomonadota bacterium; assembly: GCA_040755915.1. GTDB lineage: Bacteria > Pseudomonadota > Gammaproteobacteria > Thiohalomonadales > Thiohalomonadaceae > Sulfurivermis. The sequence continues at coordinate 14,918 of JBFLWM010000030.1, forward strand.
CCATGACGCGGCCCTGGCCGGTCTCATCGAGCGCACCGGCGCCGAGAACGGCGACCTGATCTTCTTCGGCGCCGACAAGGCCAAGGTGGTCACCGAGGCCCTCGGCGCGCTGCGCATCAAGGTCGGTCACGACATGGGCCTGCTGGAAGGGCAATGGCGTCCGCTGTGGGTGGTGGACTTCCCGATGTTCGAGTTCGACGACAAGGAGAACCGCTGGGTGTCGCTGCACCATCCCTTCACCGCGCCCAAGGAGGAACACCTGGACAAGCTGGCCCACGATCCGGGCAACTGCCTGTCCCGCGCCTACGACATGGTGCTGAACGGCACCGAGGTGGGCGGCGGTTCCATGCGTATCTACCGCAAGGAGGTGCAGCAGGAGGTGTTCCACCAGCTCGGCATCGACCAGCTGGAGGCGGAAGAAAAGTTCGGCTTCCTGCTCGACGCCCTCAAGTACGGCTGCCCGCCGCACGGCGGTCTGGCCTTCGGCCTGGACCGCCTGGTGATGCTGATGACCGGCGCCAAGTCGATCCGCGACGTGATGGCCTTCCCCAAGACCCAATCCGCCGCCTGCATGCTGACCGGCGCGCCGTCGACGGTGAATCCGAAGCAGCTGGTCGAGCTGGGCGTGCGCGTGGCCAAGCCGGTGAAGGAAGAGAAGTAACCACTGCTGCGTTGTGGCGGACGCTGTCCGCCACGGCGTTGCGGCGCAACGTAGGGCCTGAGAGGCACGCATGGCTGAAGCATTGCCGATTGAGAAGTATGCCGGTCTGAGCGACGAAGAGTGCGAGGCGCGCATCGTGGCGGCCAAGGAGCAGCTGGGCGAGCGCCTGGTGATCCTGGGGCATCACTACCAGCGCGAGGAGGTGTTCCGCCACGCCGATTTTTCCGGCGACTCGCTCAAGCTGTCGCGCGAGGCGGCGCAGTCCAAGGCCGAGTACATCGTGTTCTGCGGCGTGCACTTCATGGCCGAAGTGGCCGACATCCTGTCGCGCCCCGACCAGATATCCATCCTGCCGGACCTGGGCGCCGGCTGCTCCATGGCCGACATGGCCAACCTGGCCAACGTCGAGCGCGCCTGGCGCGAGCTGGCCACGGTGCTCGATCCGGATGAAACCATCACCCCGGTCACCTACATCAATTCCGCCGCCGACCTGAAGGCCTTCTGCGGCCGCCATGGCGGCATCGTCTGCACCTCGTCCAACGCGCGCAAGGTGCTGGAGTGGTCCTTCGGCCAGCGCGACAAGGTGCTGTTCTTCCCCGACCAGCACCTCGGCCGCAACACCGGCTACACCATGGGCATCCCGCTGGAGCAGATGGTGGTGTGGGATTTCGACCTGCCCATGGGCGGGCTGACGCCGCAGCAGATCCGCGATGCGAAGATGATCCTGTGGAAGGGCTTTTGCTCGGTGCACCAGATGTTCCGCCCCGAACACATCGATCGCTTCAAGGACAAATATCCCGACGCCAAGATCATCTCCCACCCCGAATCACCGTTCGAGGTGTGCCAGAAGTCCGATTACGTCGGTTCCACCGAATACATCATCAAGACCGTGCGCGAATCCGCCCCCGGCACGCGCTGGCTGGTGGCCACCGAGCTGAATCTGGTCAACCGCCTGCACGAACAGTTCAAGCACGAGGACAAGCACGTCCACTTCATGTCGCCCACGGTGTGCATGTGCTCCACCATGTTCCGCATCGACCCGCCGCATCTGGCCTGGACGCTGGAAAATCTGGTCGCCGGCCAGGTGGTCAACCAGATCAAGGTGGCGCCGGAGGAGGCCCGCCTGGCGCGCCTGGCGCTGGAGCGCATGCTGGAGGTCAGCGCCCGGTGATATTTGCGCAGGGCGGACTTCAGTCCGCCAAAGGTTCTCCTGCGACGGCCCCGGCGGACTGACGTCCGCCCTGCGGGTGCGCCCGTTTCCCGGCACTCCGTACCGTGCCTTCCGTCACATTCCGTCCCCCTTTTCCCCGCCCGGCTTGTCCCCGCCGCGCCGTATAGGGTTTAATGCCCCGGTGCAGTCTGTATCAGAACAAAATAACTGGGCTGTGGCGGTGGAGAGAGTGAAGAAACCCTTCTGGAGAGCGCGTTGGTTTCCCGGTTTTGCCGTAACCCTGCTGTGCCTGCTGGCCGCGGGGAGTGAGCCGCTGTCCCGCTTCGACTGGGCCGCCTACGACCTCGCGGTGAGTTTTACCAGCAGCCGCACCGCCGATGACAACGTGGTGATCGTCGCCATCGACGAGGATTCCCTGGAGCAGCTGGGGCCCTGGCCCTGGCCGCGCGACCGCTTTGCCCAGCTGGTTCATCAGCTCAACACCGCCAAGGCGGCGGTCGTCGGTTTCGCCCTGCCGCTCGATACCGCAGAGAACCAGCACGGCCTCGAATACTTGCGCCATTTGCAGGAAGAGTACACCGACGCCACGGTGCGGGAGGTGTTGGGGCGTGCCGAGGCGGGGCTCGATACCGATGGCGCCTTCGGCCGCAGTGCACGCAAGGCGGGCAATGTGATCTTCGGCATGCCCTACCGCTTCGCCTCGGCCGCCCCCGGCCAGCTGCCGGCACTGGACGACACGGTAAATGCCTATGCCCTGCGCGACGTGGCGGCCAACCGTCCGGTGTGGTTCGACTTCGTCCCCAGCGCATTGACCACGCGCACCACGGCCGCTGACCGGCTGTTCCCGCCGGTGCCGGCCGTTGCCGCCGGGGCGGCCGGCATCGGTCATCTCAACGGTTATCCCCTGGGCGGCGACAGCCTGCGCGCGGTGCCGCTGGTTCTGCAGTACGGCGAACGCTACTTCCCCTCGTTTTCCCTGCTGGTGGCGGCCCATAGCCTGAAGCTGGACCACCGTGCGTTGACTGCCAGCCCCGGACGCGGCGTTACCATGGACGGCACCACCTTCCATACCGATCCCGCCATGCAGGCCTATCCGCGCTATTACCGGGGGCGCGACGACCGGCCGCCGTTCAAGACCCATTCCTTTGCCGCTGTGTATGCCAAGGAGGTGGAGGCCTCGGAGTTCCGCGGCAAGACTGTGCTGGTCGGCATCACCGTGCCCGGCCTGGTGGACCGGGTGGATACCCCCATCGGCGAGGCCATGGCGCCGGTGGTGGCCAGTGCCCATGTGGTGAGCAGCCTGCTCAACAACGACCTGGTCAGTGTGCCGGCCTGGGCGGTGTGGGCGCAGCTGGCGGCCTTGCTGCTGGTCGGTCTGTACCTGATGTTCGTGCTGCCGCGCTTCCGCCTCGGCACCGGTCTGGCGCTGAGCGTGGTGCTGCTGTTCCTGTTGCTCAATGCCCATTTCCTGCTGGTGGCAACCCAGTCGCTGTGGCTGCCGCTGATGGTTCCTGTCGTTGCGCTGCTGATAGGCGTGACGGTAATGGCGTTGCGCCGGCTGGTGGATGAACGCTCCAATCTGTTGCGCGGCCAGCTCGACCTCGCCAACCGCAATCTGGGCCAGATGCTGCAGGCCCAGGGCCAGTTCGACCCGGCCTTCGAGAAGTTCCGCCAGTGCGCGGTGAATGAGAGTTTGCTGGAGCTGCTCTATAACCTCGGCCTCGACTTCGAGCGCAAACGCCAGTTCAACCGCGCCGTGGGCGTGTTCAACTACATCCTGGAGCATGCGCCCTCGTTCCGCGACAGTCGTGACCGCGTCCGTCTCAACCAGGAAATGGAGAAGATGACGGCGCTGGGCAAGGGCTTTGCCACCAATACCGCCGACGGCACCATGGCGATCAGCTACGGCAAGCTGCAAAAGCCGATGCTCGGCCGTTATCAGGTGGAGCGCGAAATCGGCCGCGGCGCCATGGGCATGGTGTATCTGGGACGCGACCCGCGCATCGGCCGCACCGTGGCGATCAAGACCATGGCGCTGTCGCAGGAGTTCGACGATGAGCAACTGGCCGAGGTGAAGGCGCGTTTCTACCGCGAGGCGGAGACCGCCGGACGGCTCAACCATCCCAACATCGTCACCGTGTATGACGTGGGCGAGGAGCAGGACCTGTCCTATATCGCCATGGACTTCCTGCAGGGCAAACCGCTGTCGGCCTGGTGCCGGCCGGAGAGCCTGCTGCCGGCGGAGAAGGTGTTCGATATCATCATCAAGGTGGCCGAGGCGCTGGATTATGCCCATCAGCAGCAGGTGGTGCACCGCGATATCAAGCCGGCCAACATCATGTACGACGAGAAGAGCGGTACGGTGAAGGTGACCGACTTCGGCGTTGCCTGCCTGGTCGATTCCAGCAAGACCAAGACCGGCACGGTACTGGGCAGTCCGTCCTACATGTCGCCGGAACAGCTGGCCGGCAAGAAGGTGGATGGGCGTTCCGATCTGTTCTCCCTCGGCGTCACATTTTTCCAGCTGCTCACCGGCGAGTTGCCCTTCGTGGCCGATTCGCTCGCCAGCCTGATGTACAAGATTGCCAACGAAAAGCATGTCGACGTGCGCGTGCTGCGCCCAGACCTGCCGGCGTGCGTCAGCACCATCGTCAACCGGGCGCTGTACAAGGACATCGAGAAGCGCGTGCAGAGCGGCCATCATCTGGCCAATGCCCTGCGCCGCTGCAAGCAGCAGATAACCAAGGATCACTGAGGTGGAGAGCGTACCCACACTGCAGATGAGCGGACGCACCGATGTAGGCTGCGCACGTGAACACAACGAGGATCAGATCGCCTGGGATGCCAGCGCGGGTCTGGCCCTGCTGGCCGACGGCATGGGTGGCCACAATGCCGGCGAGGTGGCCAGCGCCCTGGCGATCTCGGTGCTGCACCCGCTGCTGCGCGACCTGCCGGCCGACACCCTGGAGCAGGAGGTGGGCATGCAGAACGCCGTTGCCGATGCCAACAGGGAGATCCTGCACAAGGCGGCCAGTGATGTCGTATTCAACGGCATGGGCACCACGTTGGCGCTGGCACTGTTCCGCGGCAAGGGGGTGATGATCGGCCATGTCGGCGATTCGCGTGTCTATCGTCTGCGCAGCGATCGACTGATGCAGCTCACCGCGGATCACTCGCTGCTGCAGGAACTGGTCGCCGGTGGCTTCATGTCTGCGGACGAGGCAGCCCAGGCGGTGAACAAGAATGTGATTACCCGTGCCCTTGGCATCGAGCCGAATGTCGATGTGGAGGTGCATCACCATGAAATCGAGCCGGGTGATATCTATCTGCTCTGCTCCGATGGTCTCAACGACATGGTGACTGATAACAGCATCGCAAAATTGCTGATGGATAACAGGGATAATCTGGAGACGGCTGCCGACGCGTTGGTGGCCGAGGCGAACCGCTGCGGCGGAAACGACAATATCTCGGTAATCCTGGTGCGCGTAGTGGCGCTGAAGGAGTGAGCATCATGGCAAAACTGATCATCATGCTGGACGGCGTGACCCTCAATGAACTGACCCTGGATCAGCCCAAGTTCACCCTCGGCCGGGCCCCATCCAACGACGTGCACCTGGATGATGGTACGGTAAGTGGCAAGCATGCCGTGTTCCACGTGCTCGGCAAGGAGGTGTTCGTGGAGGACCTCGACAGCACCAACGGTACCCTGGTCAATGGCCAGCGTGTGCACCGGCGCCAGCTGCGCCACGGCGATGTGCTGCGTATTGGTCAGCACGAGTTGAAGTTCGTCGAGGATGCGGCACAGACCCTGGAGTCCACCGTCATCATTTCTTCGGCCCAGCGCGAGGCGTTGAAGAGCCCGAAGGAAATGATCGGCAAGCTGAAGATACTCAACGGACCCAAGGCGGGCGAGATGCTGGATCTGAACAAGCCCTATAACACCGTGGGCAAGCCCGGGGTGCAGGTGGCTGTGGTGGCCAAGCGCGCGCAGGGCTTCTTCCTGGTGCCGATGGCGGTGGGCAACACGCAGGGCGTGCCCACCCTGAACAACCAGCCGGTGGGCGCCAGCAGCCAGGCGCTGAAGAGTGGCGACGTGCTGGAGGTGGCCGGCGTGCGCCTCGAATTCCAGCAGCAGGTGTCCTGAATCCATGGCGCGCCTGTTGTTGCTGCACGATGGGGTCGGTATCCGCAGTTACCCGCTGGTGCGGGAGCGCACTACCGTGGGCCGGCACGGCGACAGCGATATCCGTCTCGACGACCAGGCGGTGAGCACCCATCACGCCGTGCTGCGTCTGGAGTCGACGCCCTACCTGGAGGGCTATCAAAACGTGGTGCTGGAGGACCTGGGCAGCACCAACGGCACCTTGGTCAACGGTGAGCCGGTGACCAGCCAGGTACTGCACCAGGGCGACCTCGTCCGTATCGGCCACTACGAGTTTTCCTTCGAGGCCGACGACGGTCACGGCCTGGATCGCACCACCATCCTGCTTCCCGACCGGGAAATTTGAGATATCCCGGGCCGGCAGCCTGTCGGCCCTTGCCCCGCTGATGGTAAAATGCCGCCATTTATCGGCATGCCATTGACGAGGTAATCATGGCCGGACACAGCAAATGGGCCAACATCCAGCACCGCAAGGGGCGCCAGGACGCCAAGCGCGGCAAGATCTTCACCAAGCTGATTCGCGAAATCACCGTTTCTGCCCGCATGGGCGGCGGCGACCCCGGCGGTAATCCGCGTCTGCGCACCGCCATCGACAAGGCGCTCGACGCCAATATGCCCAAGGACACCATCGAGCGCGCCATCAAGCGCGGCACCGGTGCAGGCGATGGCGAGAACTACGAGCAGATCCGTTACGAAGGCTACGGCGCCGGCGGCGTCGCGGTGCTGGTCGACTGCCTCACCGACAACCGCAACCGCACCGTGTCCGAGGTGCGCCACGCCTTTTCCAAGTGCGGCGGCAATTTGGGTACTGACGGCTCGGTGGCCTACCTGTTCAGCCGTGTCGGCGTGCTCAGCTATCCGGCGGGCAGCGACGAGGACCGCATCATGGAGATCGCGCTCGAGGCCGGCGCCGATGATGTGGCCAGCAACGACGACGGCAGCATCGATGTCATCACCGGACAGGAAAATTTCATCGAGGTGAAGGAGGCGATGATCGCCGCCGGCCTCACGCCGGAAGTGGCCGAGGTCACCGAGCGTCCTGCGACCACGGTCGATCTGCAGCTGGAAGACGCCGAGAAGGTGATGAAGATGGTGGACATGCTGGAGGACCTCGACGATGTGCAGAGTGTCTACAGCAACGCCGACTTCAGCGACGAAGTGATGGCTCAGATTCAGTGACAAGATACAAGTTACAAGTTACAAGTGGGATGAGTGCGGCGTGCCGCCGCACGAACTCTTTTCTTGTCAACTGTCACTTGTCACTTGGAACTTGTTTCTGATGTCCCGCATTCTCGGGATCGATCCCGGCTCGCGCATCACCGGCTTCGGCATCATTGAGCGCGACGGGACACGCAGCGTATATGTGGCCAGCGGCTGCATCCGCCTTGGCGATGGCGAGTTCACCGGACGGCTGAAATCGATATTCGAGGAGTTGCGCGAGGTGGTCGCGGCCTACCGGCCGCAGCATGTGGCCATCGAACGGGTGTTCATGGCGCGCAATGCCGACTCGGCCCTCAAGCTGGGGCAGGCGCGCGGCGCGGCGTTGTGCGCGGTACTGATGGAAGGGCTGACGGTGAGCGAATACACCCCGGCGGAGATCAAGCAGGCCACGGTAGGCAACGGCCGGGCCGGCAAGGAGCAGGTGCAGCACATGGTGCAGGCCCTGCTGCAGTTGCCGGCAGCGCCGCAGGCGGATGCTGCTGATGCCCTGGCCGTGGCTCTGTGCCATGTGCATACGGCGCAGACCCTGCATCACCTGACAGCGGCAAAGACCTGGGCGGGAAGACGGCGATGATAGGACGTTTGCGCGGCAAACTGCTGGACAAGAAGCCGCCGCAGCTGCTGCTGGAGGTGGGCGGCGTCGGTTACGAGGTGGAGGCGCCGATGAGCACCTTCTACCAGCTGCCGGCCAGCGGCAGCGAGGTAATCCTGCACACCCATCTGGTGGTGCGCGAGGATGCGCATCTGCTGTTCGGTTTTGCCAGCGAGCGCGAGCGCAGCCTGTTCCGCGCCCTGCTCAAGGTCAACGGTGTCGGCGCCAAGATGGCGTTGGCCATCCTTTCCGGCATGAATGCCGATACCTTCGCCCGCTGCATCCAGGAAAACGATACCGGATCGCTCACCCGTCTGCCCGGCATCGGCAAGAAGACCGCCGAGCGCCTGATCGTGGAGATGCGCGATCGCCTGGCCGACTGGCAGGAGGCCGGCGTGCTGCCGGTGGTGATGGCCGTGCCGACGGCTGAGGCACGTGACGAGGTCAAGGATGCGGTCAGCGCCCTGATTGCCCTCGGCTACAAGCCGCCGGAGGCCAGCCGCATGGTAAGCGGGGTGATCACCGAAGGGCGCAGCTCGGAGGAAATCATCCGCGAGGCGCTGAAGGGCGCCATGAAGAAGTAGCTTCCGCTGGCGCAATACGGTACCGGGAAACTTGAAACCGCAATGATCGAAACCGACCGCCTGATTACAGCCAGTGCCAGCCGGGATGATGAGGCCCTGGATCGTGCCATTCGTCCCCGCCAGCTCGCCGACTATGTCGGCCAGCGCGCCGTGCGCGAGCAGATGGAGATTTTCATCCAGGCGGCGAAGAAACGCCATGAGGCGCTGGATCACGTGCTGCTGTTCGGCCCCCCCGGTCTGGGCAAGACCACCCTGGCGCACATCATCGCCGAGGAGATGGGTGTGCAGCTGCGCCACACCTCCGGTCCGGTGCTGGAGCGTCCCGGCGACCTCGCTGCACTGCTGACCAATCTGGAGCCGCATGACGTACTGTTCGTCGACGAAATCCATCGCCTGTCGCCGGTGGTGGAGGAGGTGCTCTATCCGGCGATGGAGGACTACCAGCTCGACATCATGATCGGCGAGGGGCCCGCCGCACGCTCCATCAAGCTGGACCTGCCGCCGTTCACCCTGGTCGGCGCCACCACCCGCGCCGGCCTGCTTACCTCGCCGCTGCGTGATCGTTTCGGCATCGTGCAGCGTCTGGAGTTCTACAGCGTCGATGAGCTGCAATCCATCGTTACCCGTTCGGCACGCATTCTCGGCGTGCAGATCGAGCCGCAGGGTGCGCACGAGATTGCGCGCCGTTCGCGCGGTACACCGCGCATCGCCAACCGTCTGTTGCGGCGCGTGCGCGACTACGCCGAGGTCAAGTCCGACGGCTGTATCACCGATGCGGTGGCGGATCGTGCCCTCGACATGCTGGATGTGGATGCCAATGGTTTCGATGTAATGGACCGCAAGCTTCTGCTCGCGGTGATCGAAAAATTTGACGGCGGCCCGGTGGGTGTCGACAGTCTGGCTGCGGCCATCGGCGAAGAGCGCGGCACCATCGAAGACGTGCTCGAGCCGTTTCTGATTCAGCAGGGCTTCCTGATGCGTACGCCGCGCGGTCGCACCGCCACCAATAGCGCCTATCTGCATTTTGGTTTCACGCCGCCGCAGTCAGCCGCTCGTACCCTGCAGCAGTCGCTGGAACTAAACCGCGGCAAGGATGACTAACGTGGCAATGTTTGTCTGGCCGGTGCGCGTGTATTACGAGGATACCGATTCCGGCGGCGTGGTGTACTACGCCAACTATCTGAAGTTCATGGAGCGGGCGCGTACCGAATGGTTGCGCAGTCTCGGTTTTGAGCAGGATGCGTTGATTCGTGACGCCGGTATCATTTTTGCGGTGCGTTCCGTCGAGGCGGATTATCTGCGCCCGGCGCGTTTCAACGATGCGCTGGCCGTCACGGCGGAGGTTGTGCACAACGGTGGCGCGAGTATCACCTTCCGCCAGGAAGTGCGCCGCGGTGAGGAAGTGCTGTGCCGGGGCAAGGTGAAGATCGCCAGTCTGGATGCGCAGACCTTGCGGCCAAAGCCAGCGCCAGCCGAGATTGTTTCAGCAGTGACACAGCAACACAATTGACACTATCAGATTCGCAGTGTGCCCAGGTGAAGGCGATTACCCTGCATCACTGCACTCAGATACCGACAGCATGGAACAAGGATGAATACTGATATTTCGCTTCTCAGCCTGTTTACCGAGGCCAGCCTGCTGGTACAGGCGGTGATGCTGCTGCTGCTGGTTGTTTCCATCATCTCCTGGGGCCAGATCATTACCAAGTGGCGCCTGCTCAAGGCGGCAGTGGCGGATGCCACTACCTTCGAAAAGCGCTTCTGGTCAGGCATCGATCTGGTCGAGCTGTACAAGCAGGTGGCCAAGCATCATGACAGCAATACCGGCATGGCCGCACTGTTCGAGTCCGGATTCGGCGAGTTCGCGCGCCTGCGCAAGCAGGGCGGTGTGGAGCCGATGGCGGTGGTGGAGGGATCACAGCGTGCCATGCGTGTTGCGCTCAGCCGCGAGATCGATCGTCTGGAGGCCAATCTGTCTTTCCTCGCCACTGTCGGCTCCACCAGTCCCTATATCGGCCTGTTTGGCACCGTGTGGGGCATCATGAATTCCTTCCGCGCTCTTGGCGCGGTGCAGCAGGCCACCCTGGCCATGGTGGCGCCCGGTATCGCCGAGGCATTGATCGCCACGGCCATGGGCCTGTTCGCCGCCATTCCCGCCGTCATCGCCTACAACCGTTATGCCAATGACGTGGAACGTCTGGTGAACCGCTACGAGGCCTATACCGAGGAGTTTTCCACCCTGTTGCAACGGCAGGCCCACGCCAAATGAGCGGCGGCGTCGCCTACCGGCACCGGCGCAAGAAGCCCATGGGCGAGATCAACGTCGTGCCGTATATCGACGTCATGCTGGTGTTGCTGGTGATATTCATGATCACCGCGCCGTTGCTCACCCAGGGGGTCAAGGTGGACCTGCCGCAGGCGGCAGCCGAGACGGTGGAGCCGGCTGCCATCCCGCCGCTGGTGGTAACGGTGGATGCCGCGGGCGGCCTGCATTTCACCAAGGGGGCCGAACGTTCGGTGCAGCTGGATGCCGAGGGGCTTGCTGTGCGCGTGGCTGCTGAATTGCGCATGCAGCCGCAGACGCCGGTGTATGTGCGCGGTGATCGCAACGTGGCCTACGGCAAGGTGGTGGCGGTGATGGCGGTGCTGCAACAGTCCGGCGTGCCTGGCGTGGGCCTGCTCACCGAGACCCCGGAATAGGCGCCATGTCCGGACGGTTTGTCCCGTATGGCTGGTCGCTGTTGCTGCATGCGGTGGTGGTCGCCCTGCTGGGGGTGAGTCTGCATGCCCCGGCACCACGACCGCAGCCTGCTGCGGCACAGGCGGAGGCAGAGCCGATCCAGGCGCGGGCGGTGGATGAGGCCGAGGTGCAAGCCGAGGTGCAGCGATTGCGTGAGGAGGCGCAGCAGCAGCAGGCGCAGGAGCAGGCGCGGCGCCAGAAGCTGAAGGATGAAGAACGTCAGGCACGCGAGGCGCGTCAGCGTGAAGAGCAACGGGTCGTGGAGCTGAAGCGCCGCGCCGAGGAAGAACAGAGGCAGCGCGCTGCGGAACGCAAGGCGAAGGAAGCCGCGGAGCAGAAACGCCTGGCTGACTTGAAGAAGGCCGCCGAAGAGGCGGAAAGGAAACGTGTCGCCGAGGAGAAGAAGGCCAGGGAACTGGAGGCCAGGCGCAAGCAGGAAGAAGAGGCGCGCAAGAAGGCAGCAGCGGAGGCGGACCTGAAGGCCAAGATGGCCGAGGCGCAGCGCCAGATGGATGCCGAGGCACAGAAGCGGGCCCAGGAGCGTGCGCGGCAGAATTCAACGCTCATGCAGCAATATGTAGCCGATATCCGTAACAAGGTGGAGCGCAACTGGCTGCGTCCGCCCAGCGCCCGGTCCGGCATGACCTGTACGGTGCTGGTGCAGCAGCTGCCCACCGGTGATGTGGTGAGCGTGCGCATCACGCGCGGCAGCGGTGATGCCGTGTTCGACCGTTCGGTGGAGATCGCCGTGCACAAGGCGACGCCCTTGCCTCCGCCGCCGGTACCGGAACTGTGGGAACGTGAAATCGAATTCATCTTCGAAGTGAGGTAGGCCCTTGAACACGATGAAAGCTCTGCTGCTGATCTGTCTGTTGTGGACCACCACCGCCCAGGCGCGCCTCAGTATCGAGATCACCCAGGGCATGGAGGGCAGTATGCCCATAGCCGTGGTGCCTTTCGGCTGGAGCGGCCCCGGCGTGCCGGCGCAGGATGTCGCCGCCATCATCAGCGCCGACCTCGCGCGCAGCGGCCAGTTCGCGCCGCTGGATGTGGCGCGCCTGCCACAGCATCCGGTGGACGGGCGCGACGTCAATTTCAATCTGTGGCGGGGTGTCGGCAGCGACAGTCTGGTGATTGGCCGGCTGGAGTTGCGCGATGGCCGCTATCAGGTGCAGTTCCAGCTGTTCGATACCGTGCGCGGCGTGCAGCTGGCCGGCTACACCATGCAGGCCGATGCGACGCGATTGCGCCGTGTCGCGCACCAGATCGCCGATATCATCTACCAGCGCCTTACCGGGCAGCGCGGCGCCTTCGACACCCACATCGCCTACGTCACGGTGGAAAACGTGGAGGCGGGCAAGCGTCGCTTCCGCCTCGAGGTGGCCGATGCCGATGGTCACAACGAGCAGGTGATCCTCACCTCCGGCCAGCCCCTGATGTCGCCGACCTGGGCGCCGGATGGCCGGCGTCTGGCCTATGTCTCCTTCGAGGGCGGCCGCTCGATGATCTACTTGCAGGACGTGGCCAGCGGCAAGCGGCAGAAGGTGGCGGAGTTTGCCGGTATCAACAGTGCGCCGGATTTCTCGCCCGATGGCCTGCGCCTGGCGCTGACCCTGTCACGCGACGGCAATCCCGAGATCTATGTGATTGAGTTGGGCAGCGGTCGCCAGATTCGGGTAACCCGGCACTGGGGTATCGATACCGAGCCGGTCTGGGCGCCGGACGGCCGCAGTCTGTATTTCACGTCTGACCGTGGCGGTCGCCCGCAAATCTATCGTGTGCAACTCGATCAGGGGGGACGCCCGACGGAGGAACCGCGCCGCGTGACCTTCGAAGGCTCGTATAACGCCAGCCCGGCGCTGTCAGCGGATGGCAAGCGGCTGGCCATGGTGCATGGTGACGGCAATCGCTTCCGCATTGCGGTACTGGAACTGGATAGCGGTGTGTTGCGTGTGTTGACCGATACCCGTCTCGATGAGTCGCCCAGTTTTGCCCCCAACGGCGCCATGGTGCTGTATGCCACCGAGGTGGGGGATCGCGGCGTTCTGGAGGCAGTCTCGGCGGATGGCCGCGCGCGGCAGCGGCTTGGTTTGACCAAGGGCGATGTGCGTGAGCCGGCCTGGTCACCCTTCTTCGGCGAATAGGAGAACAAGACATGAACAGCAAGGCATTGTGGGCAGTGGGCATGAGCAGTCTGTTGCTGGTGGCGTGCGGCAGTCTCGAGGAGCGACCGGAGGATGTGCCGGTGGAGGAGCGCAGCATCGGGGCCGGTGACGGCGTGCCCGCCGACGGTGTGGAAACCGGTGGTGCGCAGCTCGGTGGCGAGTTTGGCGCCTCGCCATTGACTGACCCGGCCAGCCCGCTGGCCAAGCGCGTCATCTACTTTGCTTTCGACAGCAGCGAGGTGACGCCGGAGGGGCGTGACCTGATCTCTACTCACGCGCGCTATCTGGCACAGCATCCCGAGATCTCCGTGGTGCTGGAAGGTCATGCCGACGAACGCGGCTCGCGGGAGTACAATCTGGCCCTGGGCGAGCGCCGTGCCAAGGCAGTGGAGCGACTGATGACCCTGCAGGGGGTAGCAAGCAACCAGTTGCAGGTGATCAGTTTCGGCGAAGAGCGCCCGGTGGCCTTCGCCCATGATGATTCGGCCTGGCAGCTGAATCGCCGCGTGGAACTGCTTTATTCGGGATATTGATATGACGAGACAGAACATTGTGCGCCTGTGTGCCTTCATCGTGCCGCTGTTGGCGGTGTCGCTGGTTCATGCCGCAGACCCTCTGGAGGAGCGTGTTGCACGTCTGGAGCGGCAGCTCGAAAGTCAGGCACTGATTGACATGGCCCTGCGGCTGGATCGGCTGGAGCAGGAGATACAGCAACTGCGTGGCCAGATGGAGGAGCAGACCCATACGCTGGGTGAGCTGCGTCAGCGCCAGCGCGATCTGTATCTCGACATCGATCGTCGCCTGTCCCGTCTGGAGCGTGAGGGTGGCATGACGGCACCTCAGGCTGCTGTGGCGCCGCCGGCACCGGTAACCGCTGCGTCGCCCGCCATCGCGCCTCCGGTTGCGCCGGTTGCGGCATCCGCCCCGGCGCCAGCCGCCGCCCCTGTTGCCGCCGCTTCGGTCTCCACTAATGCCGCCAATGCGGACAAGGAGCGCGAGGCCTATCAGCAGGCCTTCGATCAGTTGCGTGACTTGCGCTACGAACAGGCGATCACTGCCTTCCGCGGTTTTCTCAAGGAGTATCCGGATGGGCGCTATGGCCACATCGCGCAGTACTGGATTGGCGAGGCAAACTACGCGCAGCGCAACTTCAAGCAGGCGGTGGTTGACTACCGCACGCTGCTGCAGCGTTACCCCAAGAGTCCCAAGCTGGCCGAGGCGATGCTGAAGATCGGCTACAGTCAGTACGAGCTCGGTGACAAGGTTGAGGCACGCAAGATACTCACCGAACTGGCTCGTCTCTATCCCGATACCACCGAGGCCGGCCAGGCCAACGCCTTCCTGCAGAAGATGCGCGGCGAGGGCAATTAACTTCTCTTGCTGCAAAGGCGTAAACTTTTTGCGCCTTTGCAGCCTATCGATGTTTGCGTATTCCCATGGACGAAGCCCGTCTGCGCATTACCGAAATCTTCCATTCCCTGCAGGGTGAGTCACGCAGTGTCGGTTGGCCCACGGCATTCGTGCGCCTGACCGGTTGTCCGCTGCGCTGCAATTATTGTGATACGGAATATGCCTTCAGCGGCGGTGAGTGGCTGTCGCTGGAACAGGTGCTGGCCCAGGTGGCCGAATTCGGTGCGCGCCATGTCTGTGTTACCGGCGGCGAGCCGTTGGCGCAGCGTGCCTGTCTGGAGTTGCTGCGCCGTTTGTGTGATGCCGGCTACGAGGTATCGCTGGAAACTTCCGGTGCCCTTGATGTGGCGGCAGTGGATGCACGGGTGAGCAAGGTGATGGATCTGAAGACGCCGGGCTCCGGGGAGGCGGGGAAGAATCGCTACGAAAATATTGCAGCGCTTACCGCGCACGATCAGGTGAAGTTGGTGGTGTGTGATCGCTCCGACTATGAGTGGGCGCGTGAGGTCATTGCCCGCCATGACCTCACGGCACGCTGTGAGGTACTGATATCGCCCTGCCATGGCCGGCTGGAGCCGGCACGGTTGGCGGACTGGATCCTCGGTGATCGCCTGCAGGTGCGTTTCCAGTTGCAGTTGCACAAGATTTTGTGGGGCGAGGCGCGGGGCAAATGATGAACAAGCGGGCAGTGGTGCTGGTTTCCGGCGGACTTGATTCCGCCACTGCCCTGGCCATGGCGCGGGCGGCAGGGTTTACCTGTTATGCCCTCAGTTTTGACTACGGTCAGCGCCATCGCTGCGAACTGGCGGCGGCGGGGCGCGTCGCGCGCAGCCTGGGGGCGGTGGAGCACCGTACCCTTTCCCTCGACCTGCGCCAGTTCGGCGGCTCGGCACTCACCGATGACGCCATTGCGGTGCCCGAGACGCCGGGGGAGGGGATCCCCGTCACCTACGTGCCGGCGCGCAACACTGTATTTTTGTCCCTGGCACTGGCCTGGGCCGAGGTGCTGGGGGCGGGGGATATCTTCATCGGCGTCAACGCAGTGGATTACTCCGGCTATCCGGATTGTCGCCCCGAATTCATCGCCGCATTCGAAGAAATGGCAAATTTGGCCACCCGCGCCGGCGTCGAGGGCAAGCGCCTAACCGTTCACGCGCCGCTTATTCACATGAGCAAGGCCGAGATCATCCGCACCGGCGCCGCCCTGGGGGTGGATTATGGCCAGACCCTGTCCTGCTACAACCCCGATGCCGCCGGTCACGCCTGTGGCGTCTGCGACTCCTGCCGCCTGCGTGCCGCCGGGTTCGCCGCCGCCGGCGTGCCGGATCCGACCCCCTACCAATAGGGATAATGCATCCCCCGCCCCAGTGGGGTATTTTTGGCAGGTTCATTTCCGGGAATAACCGGCCGCACTGTGCCATCTATTAAGAGCTGCCGCCGTTTCGGGACCCACCCTGCCACACCGGCTGCCAGCGGTCAGAACTTTCGTCGCGAGGAGACACTATGATTTTCGACAGCTTTACCGAAGCACAATCCGTGCTGCTGTGGTCCACCTTCGCCATTGCCCTGGTGCTGGGCGCGGTGGTGAACAAGACCAATTTCTGCACCATGGGCGCGGTGTCCGATGCCGTCAACATGGGTGACTGGGGCCGCATGCGCGCCTGGCTGCTGGCCATCGTGGTGGCGCTGGTCGGCGTGATTGTGCTGGAAGCGGCCGGCATGGTGGCAGCCAACGATGCGTTCCCGCCCTATCGCATGGGCCAGCTGGTGTGGGCGGAAAACCTGCTCGGCGGCTTCATCTTCGGTATCGGCATGACCCTGGCCAGCGGCTGCGGCAACAAGTGCCTGATCCGCATCGGCGGCGGCAACATCAAGTCCATCATGGTGCTGCTGGTCATCGGCGTCATCGCCTACTTCATGGTCAATCCCTTCCCGGGCAGCGACCAGACCCTGATGTCCATTCTGTTCATCGACTGGATTCGTCCGCTGGCGGTGAACGTCGGCCCCTATCAGGACCTGGGCAGCCTGGTGAGCCGTGACAATGCGGTGATGGCCCGCCTGGTCATCGGCGGCGTGATTGCGCTGGCCCTGCTGGTGTTCGTCCTCAAATCGGCCGAGTTCCGCTCCAGCTTCGACAACATCCTCGGCGGTGTGGTGGTCGGCGTGTGCGTGGTCGGTGCCTGGTATGTCACCTCCAATCTCAATATCAACATCGAGGACGAGGTGGTGGCCCTGCGCCACGCCGTGACCCCGGATTACTGGGACATGTACACCGATTTCCACGAGGGCATCGAGGAGAAGCCGGTGGCCGCCCCGCTCAGCCCGCAGTCCTTCACCTTCATCAATCCCATGGGGCAGACCGTCGGCTATGCCGCCCAGGGCTTCGACAGCAGCCTGCTGACCTTCGGCATCATGTCGGTATTCGGCGTGATCCTCGGTTCGCTGCTGTGGTCGCTGCTGAGCAAGGGCTTCCGTATCGAGTGGTTCGCCAGCTTCAAGGATTTCCTCAACCACTTCATCGGTGCCGTGCTGATGGGTTTCGGCGGCGTGCTGGCCATGGGGTGCACCGTGGGTCAGGCAATCACCGGCGTGTCCACTCTGGCATTGGGTTCCATCATCACCTTCATCGCCATCGTGTTCGGCAGCGCGCTGACCATGAAGATCCAGTACTACAAGATGGTGTATGAAGACGAGGCCACTTTCGGCAAGGCCCTGATCACCGCCCTGGTGGACATGCGCCTGCTGCCGGCCTCCATGCGCAAGCTCGAAGCGGTGTAAAGATGTCGGCAGGAGATACGAGGCCTGCGGCCTCGTATCTCTCAACCGGCGCCGCTCCTGTCCCGATGCTTGCCATTTCCGCTCAGTGCGGTAGCATATGCGCCTTCTTTAACCCGGCCAGCCCAGCAGCAGGGACGGGTTAACCCCCACACGGGTCGTTAGCTCAGTCGGTAGAGCAGCGGACTTTTAATCCGTTGGTCGTGAGTTCGAGTCTCACACGACCCACCATATAAAACAACGGGTTATGAGGCCATTCCGGGTTTTAAATAATTGGAGTGTCCACATAATGTCCACATCTGTAGCATCTAAGAAGTTTCGTAAGTTCTGGAGCCATCTTCCTATCGAGGAATACATCCTTCTGGAGCTGGAATCCCATCGTCGCGGCCTCACCCCTTACGAGTTAACTACGCGGGTTCTCTCTGCTTGGCTTCGCGCTAATGTTGGGGGTGGGGTGGGGGCTGCCTCGTCGCCGTCGCCTTCGGTCGCGCCAGCCCATTCCCCTAGCGCCGACTAGGGCGCAAGGCGGGGACCCTTTGGGGGGGAGGCCTTGCGCCCTAGTCGGCGCTGGGGGATGCTGGCCGGCCTCGAATCGGTGGCGACGGCGGCGCGGTAGCTCCCACCCCAAGGGGGCTGCCTTGGAGCCTGAGCCAGAGGGAGCGGGCCTTATCGTTACCGCGTAGCATTTATCCACGGGCCGGAGTCGCCCCGTCGAACTCAGGCCGGTGGATAAATGCGGGCCTAAACGGAGTTGGCCAAGGGGTTGAGTCGCATTGCGTCCTCAAAGTGATCCGGTGAGAGGTGGGCGTATCGCATGGTCATGGTTAGGGATGCGTGGCCTAGAATCCGCTGGAGTGACAAGATATTCCCTCCGCGCTGCATGAAGTGGCTTGCGAAGGTGTGGCGTAGGATGTGGCTCAATTGGCCGGGTGGGGTCACTATTCCGGCGCGCTCCATTCCGTCTCTGAATGCCGAATAGCAGCTAGAAAACAGCCTCCCCGGCCCTCTCTCCATCAAGTGCCTGTGCAAGCAATCGTCAATGGGTATGGAGCGGTTCTTTCCGCTCTTGGTCCCGGTGAAGTCGATTCGTCCGGGCTTTACCTGTTCGGCTCGTAGTGTCTCGGCTTCACTCCATCGTGCCCCGGTGGAAAGGCACACGCGGGCCACTATGGCGGCGTCCTTGTTCCTGGGTGCCCTGTCCAATGTCTCCAGCAGGGTTTCCACCTCTTCCGCTGTGAGGTACGCCAGTTCGGTCTGGTCGGTTTTCATCTGTCGCACCTTCGCCAGCGGGTTGCCTTTGCTCCACTCTCCCAGCCGTTCCAGTTCGTTGAAGAGGGCGCGCAGGTATGCAAGTTCATGGTTTACGGTGCTGGCGCTGGTGCCTTCCTCCATGCGTCTTGCGCGGTAGTGGGTAAAGGTCTGCGCGGTGATGGTGTAGGCAAGGGGATTGCCTAGCGCCTCAGTCAGGTTTAACAGGGTGCGCTTTCGCCCTTCGCCGTCCTTGAGGTTGCGGCCGTGTAGGTCATGCCAGCGGGTGATAAGGGCGGATAGTCGCCGCCTGTCCTTTTCGGTGGGCATCCATTCGGGGTTGACGGTGTATTGTGTCTTGGCCCATGCTTCAAACTTCAGCGCCTCAGCCTTCGTCTTGAAGGTCTTTCGGAAGCGCCTGGCATCCCGCCCGCCTGGGCGGATATCAACCTTCCATCCCTTGTCTGTTTTCTCTATTCCCATTGCCCATTACCTGACGCGCTTGTAACACGTCTATCAGAAAGGGTGCGATAACACCCCTAGAACCACAAAGCGCCACTATAAGACAAAAGGTATTGCGAAATAATGCTAGTATTCCGGCAACCAAAAAGCAATACTTGACACTAAAAGATATTGCGATATAGTGTCAATTATGTTGCATAGAAAGCTTACAAAGGCACAAATGAAGGAACTTAGGGAGTTCCTTGTTTCTCAAGGTGATTCTGGCCTTGAGGAGATAATTACTAGTCCGCGGAATGCTTGGGAAAATTATCAGCGCATGAAGCTTGCCAAGGCAGAGGCTCTTAATCGTTCCCGGCTGCCTGCGGCTGAATCTTCGGGGCATGTAAAGCGCAAGGGTCGCGGTCTGGGCAAGAAGCCCAAGAAGGTAGTAACCACGGTGCAGCTTGACCCGGATATCTTGGAAGGTTTGCAGCGGGTGGCGGAGCGTGAGGAGCGCACAGTTAGTGCGGTAATTCGTTTGGCGGTTCGTGAATATCTGGAGAGGGAAAATGGATAAGCTGCGGGAAGTGATGGATGGGCTTGATTCGCTGCATATGGCTTATGAGGGGTTGGAGATACTGGCTACCTCTGCCGACCATGGGCAATCTGACCATGTGGGCCATGTGCTCTCAGTGTTGAATGCTCAACTCAAGGCGCACCTTGAAGAGTTGGAAGGGCTGCGGAAAGGCAAGGGTCTTTCTGTGGTCAAGTGATTGGCCACATTGTGTCCACAAATATTGTGGTTCACAGTGTCTTGAAGTGTTTTCAGTGCGCGTAACTGACTGAAATTATTAGTTGTAGTGTTTTATAGTGTAGCTCTGGAAGGGTCTTTTAATCCGTTGGTCGTGAGTTCGAGTCTCACACGACCCACCAATCAAGCACAAAAAAGCCCGCGCAAGCGGGCTTTTTTGTTGTCCTTTTCCGGGCACGGGACGCGTTGTCGCGTCCCGTTTTCCGTGACTCATCAGAACACGACGTTCAGCATGGTCAGCGCCACGATCAGGAACAGCACGGTCATGATGCCGCCGGCGCGCATGTAGTCGGCTACGCGATAGCCGCCGGGGCCCATCAGCAGGGCATTGACCTGATGGGTGGGCAGGAAGAAGGAGTTGGAGGTGGCGATGGCCACGGTGAGGGCGAACACCGCCGGGTTGGCGCCGGCCTGGATGGCGATGTTCACCGCCAGCGGTACCAGCAGCACGGTAGCGCCCACGTTCGACATCACCAGGGTGAAGAAGGTGGCCAGGATGGCGATCACCGCCTGCAGCAGGATGTGATTAACATCGCCGCCCAGTATCTGCAGGGTCTGCACCGCGATCCAGTTGGCGGTGCCGGTGGATTCTACGGCCTGACCCAGCGGGATCAGACTGGCGAGCAGGAACACGCTCTTCCAGCTCACCGCGCCGTAGGCCTCATCCATGGTCAGCACGCCGCTCAGGATCATGCCCACTGCACCGGTGAGCAGGGCGACGGACAGGCGCACGTCGGTGAACAGTATCAGCGCTAGGGCGATGAGGAAGAAGCCGAGCGCAAACTGGACCTTGTGCGGGCGCAGCTCTTCATGCGGGTAATCGGTGGTGATGACCAGGAAGTCGCGGCGGTTCTTCTCGGCAGCGGCCAGGTCGTCCCAGCGGCTGTGCTGTACCAGGGTGTCGCCGGATTGCAGCACCAGCTGGCGCAGGTTTTCGCGGATGACTTCACTGCCGCGGAACACCGCCAGCACGTTGAGGCCATGGCTCTTGCGCAGGCGGATGTCCTGCAGCGATTTGCCCACCAGACGCGAGTTGGGCGGGATGACGATTTCGGAGATGCCGGCGCGGGACGGGGTCAGCATGTCGGCGAAATTGCTCAGGCCGCCGGTGCGCTCCAGGCGATAGGTGTCGGCCTGGCGCTGCACCGCCTCGTTGGTGCCCATCAGGGCCAGGACGGCGCCGGCGGGTACGGTTACGTCGCGCGAGGGAGCGACGCGTACGTCATCGCCGATACGCAGGGCGATGATGGAGACATCGTGACCCAGGGCCGCTTCCATCTCCTCGATGGTCTTGTCGGCGAGCGGGCTGCCCGCGGCGATGGCCAGCTCGAAGATATCGCCGGCGAGACCGTACTGGGTGCGGAAGTATTCCATGGTGCTCATGCCTTCACCGCCCTCGCTCTTGATGGAGGGCAGCACCAGCCGGCCGGCCAGCACGAAGTAGATGATACCGGTGGCGACCAGTGCCAGGCCGATGGGGGTGACCGCGAACAGCTCGAAGGTTTCCATCTCCGGCAAACCCTGGGCGACGAGCGACTTGTTGGAGGTGAGGATCAGGTCA
Organism: Pseudomonadota bacterium; assembly: GCA_040755915.1. Classification (GTDB taxonomy): domain Bacteria; phylum Pseudomonadota; class Gammaproteobacteria; order Thiohalomonadales; family Thiohalomonadaceae; genus Sulfurivermis. The sequence continues at coordinate 36,460 of JBFLWM010000030.1, forward strand.
TTGAGCAGAATCAGCGGGCTGGAACCGATCATGGTGATGGTGCCGCCGAGGATGGCGCAGAAACCCATCGGCATCAGCAGGCGCGACATCGGCAGGCCGGTGCGGGTGGAGATGCGGCTTACCACCGGCAGGAACAGGGCGGCGGCGCCGACATTCTGCATGAAGCTGGAGATGAAGCCCACGGTACTGGAGATGAGCGGGATGATGCGTTGCTCGGTGGAGCCGCCGATCTTCATGATGAAGCCCGCCACCTTGGTCATGACACCGGTCTTGTCCAGGCCGGCGCCGATGATCATCACTGCGATGATGGAGATCACCGCGTTGGCGGCAAAGCCGTCGAACAGGTGCTTGGTGTCCACCAGCGACGGCACGATATCGTCGGGAATGACGGTGGTAAGGCCGAGCAGCACCATCACCAGCACGGCGGCCACGTCGACACGCACGATTTCCGAGACGAACAGATAAATGGTAAAGGCAAGAAACGCCATCACCCACATCATTTCCGTGGTGAGGGTCAGATTTTCCAACGTCCTGCTCCTTCTGTTTTAGTGGTGGGCCGCGCTGTTCGCTGGACGGACAGGCAGTATGCGGGAACGGCATTGCTCGCGCGGGCCGAAGGGGCCGGCCCGGCGCGGACGGTTGGTCATGATACTGAAAACCACCCTGCTGTGCCATTGTGCCGGCCACGGCGCGGGGTGATGTTGGTGCCAAGTATTGCTACCGCCAATAAAAAACCCGGCCGAAGCCGGGTTTTTTACTGGGTCAGGCAGGGCTTACTTGCGGCTGCCCGGACCGTTCACTTCGATACCGTTGCTCATGTAGGTATGGAAGTATTCCAGCGCGCGGTACTCATCGCCCTGATCCGGGAAGGCCTTGGCGCGCACCTGCTCGTTGCAGCCACCATAGCGGCGGTGCAGGGTGCCCATGTCCCCCCAGCTCTGGCGGAATACCGGGAAGTGGGTGGTGTGGCCCAGGGCCGGGCTCAGCATCTCGGCACGGATGTATTGGCCGGCGCTGTCCTTGTGGCAGTTGGCGCAGGACAGGTTGAGCTGGCCGCGCTTCATGTAGAAGTGACGCTTGCCGCGCTCGTACCAGGCGATGGCGCGCGGGTCATCGGGGATCTTCACGTTCACTTTCTTGCCGCGCGAGGTATAGACCATGTAGGCCGTGATGGCCGCGATGTCGCCCTTCTTGCCCGGCAGCGGCTTCTCGCCGTTCTTGACACGGCATTCCTGGACTTCCTGCTCCAGCGTCTTCACCGTGTTGTTGGCCGCGTCGAAGTAGGGGTAGTTCTGGCTGATGCCGATACCGCCGTTGGGGAAGCAGCTGCCGTAGGTCTTGCCGTTGGCAAACGGGGTCTTGAACAGCTTCTCGCCCTTCTTCAGGTCATCCTCATAAGGGGGGAAGTCCTCTTCCAGGGCCTCCCAGGTGACGCGGGACACCGGGTCGATGGCGTAGACGCCATTGCCGAACTCGTTCAGCGAGACACCGGGGAACTTCTTCATGTAGTACTGGCGAAATTCCTTCAGATCCTGCTGCGGCGTGGCCTGGGCGGCCAGCGGTACGCCGGCCAGCAGGGCCAGTGCGGTTGCCGTGGTGAGCAATGCTTTCATATCCTGACTCCTCTTACATCTGGCATGTAGTGGTTTTTATTAGGGACACCCGTCAGCCGATGTCGGTCTCAGCCGAGTCCTTCTCGCCCTTGTTGTCGACCCAGGAGAGGGCGACCTTGTCACCCTTCTTGGCACCGGCGAACTCGATGGAGAGGTAGGGGTTGGCGGAGATGGCGGCGCCCCAGGCGGCATTGAGCACGGCCTTGCCGTTGTGGGAGCACACGACTTCCTGAATGAAGTGGGCCGGGATGACCTGGCCGGTCTTCTTGTCCTTGCGCTGGCCGGTTTCCATCGGATGCTTGATGAGGGCCTTGACCGTGCACACATCGCCCTTGAGGGTGGCGCGGATCTTGATTGAGTCTGCCATGTTGAGTTTCCTCTGTATCGTCGATTCGTCTGAGAGGCGCGCGGTTTAGCCGCCGCAGCCGCCGATGGTGACCTTCACTTCCTTGCGGCCGGCAAACATGCCGCCGCCGGCCTTGACCACGGCGACCACGTTGGAGGTCTTGCCCATCTTGACGCGGGTGGAGACGGTGCCGACGGCATTGGGGGCCAGGTTGAAGACGGCGGTGAGGGGAGTGGCGTTCTGCTCGACGAACAGGCTGATGGACTCGATGCCCTTGATGTTGGCATTGACGGTGACCGGGACCACGGCGCCGTTCTCGGCGATGTCGGGGGCCTTGATCTCGATGTCGTTGCTGGGAGTGGTCATGTCGGCGTCGTAGACGCCCTTCAGGCTGGAGGCGATGTCCTTGGCCTCGAAGGCGGCCTTGGGCCAGGCAGCCAGCACCTGGCGGGGATTGAGCAGGCCGGCGCCAACGGCTACGGCAACAGCGCTGCCGGCCAGGGTGCCCTTGAGAAAGATTCTGCGCTTGGTGTTCACGT
>JBFLWM010000031.1:0-90505 GCA_040755915.1 Pseudomonadota bacterium
GAACCAGTTCGCCATCCTATATGACGATCGCTTTATTCGCGCAGTTCAGTAAAATGAATCCCGGCGAACCTAAATGAGAGAACGTATCAAACCCGCTTCACACACAGAAATTCTGACACTCCCCCTTTAAGGAACTACGAAAGATCAGTTCAGCGTAGAATCATTAGGCACATTTTTCACGGATCCCGAGAGAGATAAAAGTACGCCTCTTTCAAATTAACCTTGGTCTGTCCCAGGTTGTCGGTTGTCCGATTACCTCCACTCCCTGCCACGACTTTTCAAAACCGTGGTACGTCCCCGGTTATCCCCCCGGTTATCCCGCGATATGTCCCTAGGCTGGAATTCCTAACCAAGGGGCTATGCGATCCCAAGCCAACTCGGCAATACGCACAGAACGCCGCTCTACCAAATCAAGCGTCCAATCACCTTCCACTCTAGAAACCGCCTTTACCATGGGAAGATAGTGCGCATTTTTTAGTAACTCAGCCGTGCTTTGAGAGAGTGAAATGTCTGAATCTTCAGCTTGCTTAAGAAGCGGATCAAGTTCATCAGATGTTTCGGCGGACAGCACCCTATACATCAGCCGTTTACGTAGCCACGAACTGTTACTTAATGACGAGTTTTCTGATCTAGGAAGAAGCGTTAGATTTCCTAATCGCTCGATAGTATCGTCATCCTCATAATCGCTCGATAGTATCGTCATCCTCATACAAATCTTTACTCCAGCCGTCTTCACGCGCCTGCGGTGCTATATGCTCGACTGTATGCGAAACCTCGTCACGCCAATGCATAAAATCAAACAACTGAAGAACGCCTTTTTTTCCGCCAACTGTTAAACCAGGTGCGGCCTTATCTTCAACACTGTCATGTGCTGCTGCGAGAAGGATAAAACGAGTAATTTCTCTTTGATTTGTATACGCCGGGAGTTTTGCCGCATTCCTAACCCACTCATCTTTAGTGCCAACCTTTCCTTCGTCTGCCAAAATGGATGCCAGAACCGTTTTAAGGCGTTGCGCATCTGGCACAGTAAATTCCGTGCCATCTTTACCGCACCTGGCGAGAGGATGCATAACATCACCGTACCCAACATCCATTAGCTTGCGGTAATGTGTGTCGATGTTATCTGTGCCACGTCTCGATGCACGCCATAAAACAGAGAATGCAGTAATAGCTTTTACAGCTGAAATAAATTCATCAATTGCTTTGGCGCGCGAATCATTGTCAGCTTTTCTTATCTCCGAATAAAATCTAACAAGGGGTCCGATGGTAATCGTATGTTTAAAGCTTCGAAGTAGATCAAGGCACAGCTTAACTTCGTCGGTACATGCCTCATCCGCAGAAAAAATTAGTGGCTCTCGTGACTTTTCGTCCGGCCATGAGTGCTGTATAAACAATGCCGCATGAGCAAGATGTCTTACAAAGCTGCTTTTCGCATCACTATCTGGGAGCTTCTCATATGTATCCTTAAAGAATCGGCGCTGATCGCTAAGTCTTTTCGATAGCTTCTCACCACGCTCTGCGAGCGCAAACGACACAATCAAGCGACTAGTTGCATCCTGTTTATCGTCAGTTTTACCAAACCCTTCTAGATAAGACTCCACTTGCTGCATATACTCATATGATCTTGAGCTTTCAAATTTCTCGAGTCCTTCGCTATGTATAACTCTTGGCTTAAATGTTTCAAATGCTGTAAGCGGCTCACCAGTTGTGTTAAGTGCCTCAAACATATCAAATGCATAATCTTCGTTCTTTGCAGTAACAATTGTCAGCGCCACTCTGTCTAAAACAAAATTCGCAAACAAAACAAGACGTAGAAGTTCTCTGTAGTCTTCCCCATCAACGCCAGCAAGTTTGTTGATCACGAAATCTGGGAAATCAGACTTTACCAGAATTTCCTGAAATTTCTTGGCTCTAATTACATAATCAAAACCTGGCAGTTCAATGTCTTTATTGTCATTCTTGGCCACAGCCTTTATAACTTTCTGAACCTCGCGTCGCCCATCAGACAATAGCTTGTACTTCGATGCATCACTCACCCCATCAGGATGCTCAAATTTGTAGCTTTTCTTAGAGTCACTTCTGGTGTGAGCGCCATATGAATGAAGATAATTCCCAATGGGCGAACGGTACTGTGCTTTGTCTTTTTTGCGCGACCAAGAATCATCATAAGCACGTATCATCCTCGGGTAGTACTGATAATTGCCGTCGCCATAATCTTTATTCTCTTCAAATGTCTTGGCAAGACGGCCAATTATTTTCATGCATTCCTCTACTAGCCACTCACCCTCTGGTGCATCTGCGTGTTTTAGTTTTTCTTTTCTAGAGAAGATTTCTTCGTGCAGAACCGTGTTAATGATAAGAAGAGTCGTTAACCTTTGCTGGCCATCTATTATTGTCATAACACGAGATGGCACATCCCCCTTAACTAATGGATTTACTGTTGTGTATTGCGTATCGTGAATTGCGATAATCGTGCCTAGAAACGTAATAGAATCTTCATGCTCAATGAGCATCGAAAAACCATGGCACGCATCTTCGAGCAGCCTAGCTATTTTTGCCTTATCCCAGGAGTATTGCCGTTGATATGCTGGCACATAAAGCCCTTGCCCATTCTCACACAAATATTCCCATATGCTTTTTGGCTGAGCCCCAAACACATCATTGATTTGCATGGCACATCCTTTTTATTGGATACCTATTGCTGAATTGATTTCCGATAACGATCAACAGCGATATTACTGCACACAGCATTCATTTGAGCTATTTTGGCAAGCCATATGGTGATCATGCGTTGCAATGCAAATAGCTACTGGAACTACAATGAACAAATTAAGCACGATTGGTCTTCCGGATCATCGTCGTCAATATCCTTAACCCTATCCTGCCAGCGCACTGCCTTTACCTTAACGCTGGCGATTCCATCACGCTCTCTTAACTCAGCACGGGCAACGACATCTTCAAGTGTGCGCCCCTGCACCCAGGTATATCCGTTGCCAGATGTCTTCTCAATTTCTACAGCTTTAGCAAATAGCTCCGGATGATTACGTTTCAACCCTAACCATTCATTCTGCTGCTGAAAAAAACAAAAATAACAGCCCGAGCGACTTCTCCATTTGTAATACTCCGGAATACCAACTGAGTTCTCGAGGATTTCGAAAACATCGTCACGAACGAGACCGTCTTCAATAAATGGAAACACTGCTTGAATCGTGTCTTTGTGGCTTATATAACCTTCGCGATTTTCGTCTGCCCGAATACCGATGTAGCTTATAACGTTATCATCGCCAACATATTCCTCGAAAGGCTTAATCTTCATTACACGCGTACACCAGCGCTGCCGGGGTGACGGCAGATAGTCACTATGCACTTTGAGCCAATGCTCGAAGTCACGACCACTACTTAGGCGTTTAATTTCCTTACCCAAATAGGCCTCTAGCTTTTCTAGAAAGTCATAAACTTCCTGTAATTCAGCCCCAGTATCGGTAAAGAAGTACTCCATCTTCTCATGGAGTACTGGGTATTTATCCTTGATATAGATCGCAAGCGCCGCGCTGTCTTTCCCTCCTGAAATCCCAAGGACATGGCGACAGTCGGAACGGCCAATCGCATCACTTAGCTTGCATTTACTACTCATTGCTTACCTTCCTCGGCCGCCCAGGCTTTCTTGGCCTATTTTGCAACTGCTCCGCCCTATATTTATTCAAGAAGTCATCCACAAATTCGGCAAGCGCCGCTAGTTGCAGCTCCTTGTCTTGGTATTCCTCTAAGGCGTTTGTCAGCTCAATCTTTACGCCCTGTATGGCGTCATGGCGTTTTTTATCTATGGCTACAACCTCATCAATGGGCTCCGCCCCCTTTTTAAGCGACTTTAGGAGAATTACGTCGAACTCACCATCACACCTCTTCTCAGTCCGCTCATAGTGAAGCCGCAACATCTCCAAGTCGAGAATTCGCTTGGAATAGTCACTGAGTTTTACCTCTGCCTCCGAACGATCTGCATCACTCCATTTTGAGGATGGCTTCTGTCCCAAGAACATGAGGATATTCTCGAACCAGTGCTCGTCGCTACCCTCAGTTTTGCATAGCCGCTTGATAAACGCCTTAAGGCCATCAACATCAACTGTATACTGTTCTAATCCGGCGTACCGTCCATTAATCTTCTGGCGGAGGTCGGCCAACGGCGTTTCAGCATCCATGTGGAATGCCTGGGCCAGCAAGCGTTGCTGCTGTTCGAGTAAATGGCTATAGGCGTACTTGAGTTCACGCAGAGTATCCATGAGGACTTTTGCGAAATCCTCAATATTGCTTTGCTTACCGTCAGATAGCGCCTTAACGTCATAGCCTAGTGCCTCGGGCAGATCCTCGAATAACAAACGCTCTGGAGATTTGGCTAGGTTGAAGGCTGAACGCACCGCTCTTGCCCGGGCACTAAGATCGCTACCTTTGGTTTTTCTTGTATATTCCTCAAGCTCGCCAATAAACTTAGCGAGTGGCCTAACGAGTTCAATGATGGTCTTGTTAGTGCCGTCGTTAAAGAGCGCCCTAGAATATTGCTCATATATCGAGGCCCGCATCCCTTCTATACGGAACCGCTGAACGGTAAATTCGTTACCTACCTTAACGAAACGCTCGAGCTGCTCTTCGGTAAAATACGGGGAATAAACACCGTTCTCGTACAACGCAAGCTCGTGCTGGTTGACCAAAAATACAGCGAAGTAAAGAAGCGGCAACACCCCTTCTTTTACCCCAAAAGGAGGAGCCATTAACTCTGCATCAAGTTCGGAAAAGCTACGAGGCTTACTTTCCGTCGTCGCCAAAAATCCTTCGATCCTTTGCCATACGGAATGTAGGGACGAATCCTTACTTGGGGCAACAAATGCCCAGGCCCCTTTCCTAATCTCCTTGTGTATACCCAACTCTCGCAGGACGGCGCGATAAATAGTCTTCTCTGGGGGATACTTCTCGATACCCAGGTCCGGCTGATCCGCGTTGGCAAGCATTGCCGCAAGCAGCTTGTTACGTCCGGCGGCAGCCTGGCTCGACGGCTTATCTCGGTTAATAAGCTCGTTATGAATAACGGGGCTATTGCGATAGACCTCACCGAGCACGTGAGAGAAGGCCTCCTGCATAGCCCGCTTTGTTGGCACGTCAAGTTTATCCCCGCGCCAATACCAAACACCGGCTGTTGGGTTGTCGACAAATTCCGTCAGTTGCTCAGCCTCTACTGCTAATGCTGAGGAGTAGCGATCTTTGAATTCTCGCTGGGCAACCGGATCAGAATTCAGCTCTTGCCCTTCTCTGCGGACCCCTTCTAGGGCAAGAACCTCTGAAACTGCCTCTTTGAGTTGAGCGGTATTTAAGTATTCGACAACGATATCGAGATCAGAGAATCGAACCTTAACTATTTCATTAAAAAGTTTTCTATCTTCCTGACCTTCAGACAAAAAGAAAATAATTCTTGGCTCACCGGCACTCGTGGGTGCCGACTTAAAAGTCTTCGCATCCACAAACGTCGGAACAAAGTAGCGCAGCGCGCCACTTTGAATCGTGTATTTCCGTGCAACAATAGGCATAAGCACATGCCTACTATTCATGATCTGTGCAAACTCAGAATTGTCTTGCTTGCTCTTCTGTGCCTCTACTGCTGCATCAAGGTCAAAATCGCTACCCTGCCAAACCCGATATTCATTACTGAATTTACGGTACTGAATAATAGATTTTTTAGTCAGGCCATTGATTACCTGCGCCGCATTTGAGGTCTCTGGTAAACAGAGCTGAACAACATTTTTGCTCGCCTTGAAGCCACCTTGGGCGCCAATAATATTCAGCAGGCCCACAGCTTTGAGGAGCGCGATCTCATCGGCAGGCGCGTCACCAAGACGTTCTAACGCCGTAACGACCTCAGCCCAACGCCTATGCGTAAAATGATCGCTAATCGCTGCCGGCTGGTTGAGGATAAAGTACTCGTATATTTCCCAGGGATATATCCAATCGCCTGCTTTTTCCAGCCTTCCCAGGCTATCCTTAAACCCATGCGGCTCCTGGCTACCTAGGTAACTAAACAAAGTGCGCTCATTCTGAGCAACCTTCTGACAAAGCATGGGCAGGAGCAGTGCAGTGGTTGGATGCAGGGGATAACACTGCCCAAACAGTTCGGCAGCTCCCTCCTTATCAAGCGCCCCAGGCAAAGCCTTTTCGCTAGCAAGTAATTTCGCCGCCTGTACTGCGGTCTTTTTAATCCGACCTTGTTCGGCTGCAGAAAGATTGTGCTCGAATGCTGCCCCAACAATGCGGAGTACCTGCTCCGTAGACTCTAGGAAGGGGACGTTCTCGAAACGCCCTTGAACCTTAGCCCACTCGTTTCTTAATGCCTCTCCCAGACCTTTAGCGTATTGCTCAAAAGCCTGGTGCAGCATTACCACTAGGGTAAGATTGGCGTCATGCCCGGCACAGGCGTGCTCAGCCAACGCCTGGAGCAAGAAAATATCATTTGAGCCAAAATGACGGGCTTCATATTCGAGGAACTTGCCAAGCTCATCGATTACGATTAGCAAACCATTCCCGCCAGATTTGGCAATAGCGCTTTGTAACCCCCTGACTGCATCCAGGATTTCGCTCGTATTAACTGACTTTGCCCTACTCAAACGCTGCAGCTCGTCGATGATCGCTGGATTGCGGCCTCTGCGATTTGCCCAGTAGTTAGTCGCAGAGTCCGCTAGCGCAGAAATAAGTCGCTTACTTAGGGGCTCAGGGCTGCCCGTAAGCAAAACATAGCAATGGCCTTGCGAATTGCGAGATAGGTTTTGATATTTGCGCGCTAGGCCAGCATCGGCCTTTCTCAGTACTGACAGAGAAATCTTGCTCGCCTCATCGTCCTGGCTTGCAAGGAGATGTGCCAAAAAAATCGCAAATGAAGACTTTCCAGAGCCGTACGGACCCACAAGCGACCATGCTCGGGGGGCTTGCTCAACTTTGTATGTCTCAACAAGGCGCTCTAACGTTTTCAGTGCACGCGATGTGGGAAGATAGGCGCCAACGACGGCTGCGGAATCAGCATCACGCTCAAGATTTATCGAGCGCGTGTAGTGCGCATTTACAGATATCTTGTCCGTGATACTCATGCCGCGAGCTCCCTGCCCTGCGTTACATAGTGGTATTTCAAGAAGTCCAATGACCGTAGATTCCCTATTAAATATACTTGGTGAATACCCGCCGTTTCACGCATTTCAAATATGCCAGGCAATACCTGAATAATTCGTTCTATTTTGCCAAGCAATGCCGCCTCAGTGAGTCTGAATACCGCGCCCAACGCAGGGATGTCACTTCTGCCGTACATCAACTCCTCTATAGGAATTTCACCCTTCTTCGTAGCTTCAAATATCTCAGCAAGGGCAAACCCTAGAATTCCGATCGGTAACCCATCTCTCTGGGCAGGGCGCGATTGATAAAATTTAGTGCCGGTCACGCCGCTTATCAGGCCGAGCGTGGCGAGCGGAGAATCAAGCGCCTCTTCAAATGGTGTTCGCGTATTACCTTTAGAGCGAACGTACATACGCAGCAAAATCGCCGCATCATTTTTTACGGTAGCAGGCGAGAGCTTTCCCTTTAGCTCAGATTTTGCAAAGTCATATAGTGCGGTAGCCAACTCTTGGCCGCTAAATTCGGGTTTATGAAAGCGGTTAAAAAACCAGTACCAGGCGGTTGCTTGCACGGGATTACTTGTAAGCAACCAATGAATAAGCCAAATCGTGGCTTCGTCTTCTAAGTATGGGTCATAGCCACCATCATCGAAGATTGCCAAACCAACGGGCGTAGCAACAAAACCTGCCTGACTCTTTTCAATAATTTGAGCCGCCTGCAACCAGTAACGGATGGCATTAACCATATTCTTGCCGACGCCCAATGTTACGGTGGCATCGTCAGACTCAAAGATTTTTGGGTCTTTGATAAGCGATTGAAATCCCTTCGTTAACCAACTGTAACGAAGAGGAAACGTCTCATGGCGACCAAAGGCGACCTTATCTGGCGTGAAGGCGATCATGCTGTTCTCCTGTGTGCGGCATCATCACCTGAGCTTACGAAGAGACTCAATTGAGAACGGTCTTTTAAATATTCTTCGAGGTTAACCAAAAACCACTGCTTCAGGTTCAGTCCTTCCTTCTCTAGCGCGGAGTAGAGCTCGCTTTTGAGGGAGGGGTCTATTTCTATAACGATACGGCCACTCGAACCTTTTGCCATTTCAACCACCTCATGGAACCTTGAGCGTGCAAACATGTTACATCACATACCCAACGTTACATAATCATAATCTGGGTGCTAATTTACCCGCAAAGCAAACCTTGACCCCTGCAAACCGGGGACGCAAACCGGGGACGTACCCCGTTTTTCGTTCCAGTTCCGGATCTGAGCGTGAAGTCCTCGATTTCACGCTTCGCCCCGCTACCCGAATTGATCATTTTCGTGACGCCAAGAAAATGATCTGCCGTCGGCGTGAGCTGACACAGCAGGGCATCATGGCCCCTGAGAAACTCGAAGTTGGAAACGAACGGTGACACGCCTTCCCTGTCGACCCCTTGTTGTTATGGTCGCGGGGCCGTCATATGGCCCCGCCGGGAATCGTACCACAGGGATTCGGGGCAGGAAGCATCCCCGCCCCGGCCCATTATTCCACTGTCACGCTCTTCGCCAGGTTGCGCGGTTGGTCGACGTCGGTGCCCTTGAGCACGGCGACGTGGTAGGCGAGGAGTTGCAGGGGGATGGTGAAGATGATGGGCGCGACGTGGCCGCCGGCGGGGGGGACGACGGTGACGTGGACGCGTTCGGACTGGGCCATGCCGGAGGCGTGATCGGCGAAGACGTAGAGTTCGCCGCCGCGGGCGCGCACTTCTTCCAGGTTGGATTTGAGCTTTTCCAGCAGGGCGTCGTTGGGGGCGACGGCGATGACCGGCATGGCCTCGTCCACCAGGGCGAGGGGGCCGTGCTTGAGTTCGCCGGCGGGATAGGCCTCGGCGTGGATGTAGGAGATCTCTTTCAGCTTGAGCGCGCCTTCCATCGCCACCGGGTATTGCACGCCGCGGCCGAGGAACAGGGCATGGTGCTTGTCGGTGAAGCGTTCGGCGAGGCGGTGGATTTCGTCGTTGAGGGCGAGCACGTCCTCGACGTGGCGCGGCAGCGCCTCCAGTTGTTCGACGATGGCGCTCTCGCGTTCGACGCTCAGCTTGTGGCGGCGGCCGAGGGCGATCACCACCAGCAGCAGGGCGACCAGCTGGGTGGAGAAGGCCTTGGTGGAGGCGACGCCGATCTCGGGACCGGCGCGGGTCATCAACACCAGATCGGCCTCGCGCACCAGTGAGCTTTCCGGCACGTTGCAGATGGCGAGTGACGGACCGTAGCCCCACTCCTTGGCGGCGCGCAGGGCGGCCAGGGTGTCAGCGGTTTCGCCGGACTGGGAGATGGTGATGATCAGGGCGTCCGGATCGGGCACCGGGTGGCGGTAGCGGAACTCGCTCGCCACTTCCACCTGGCACGGCACACCGGCCACGCCCTCGAACCAGTTGCGCGCGACGAGGCCGGCATGAAAGCTGGTGCCGCAGGCGATGATCTTCACCGCCTTTACCTGGTCGAACACCGCCGCCGCGTTGGGACCGAAGGCGGCCTCCAGCACGCGGCCGCCGGCGATGCGCCCTTCCAGGGTTTCGCTGATCGCCTGCGGCTGCTCGTGGATTTCCTTCAGCATGTAGTGGCGGAATTCGCCGCGCTCGACGGCATCGAGCGACAGTTCGCTTTCCTTCACCGGGCGCTCGACCTGCTCACCGCGGACGTTATAGATGGTGACCGCGTCGCGGCGGATGTCGGCGACGTCGCCCTCTTCCAGGAAGATGAAGCGGCGCGTCACCGGCAGCAGCGGCGCGACGTCGGAGGCGATGAAGTGTTCGCCGATGCCGATGCCGAGCACCAGCGGACTGCCGCGGCGCGCGGCGATGAGGCGGCCGGGTTCTTTGGTGCTGATCACGCCGAGGGCATAGGCGCCGTGCAGTTCGCTGACGGTGGCCTGCACCGCAGCGAGCAGGTCGAGGCCGCGCGCGGTGTGGCTGTGCACCTGATGGACGATGACCTCGGTGTCGGTCTGCGAGGTGAATTCATAACCGGCGGCCTTTTGCGCGGCGCGCAGGGCCTCGTGGTTTTCGATGATGCCGTTGTGCACCACCGCGATCTCCTTGCGGCAGATGTGCGGGTGGGCATTCTTCTCGCTCGGCACGCCGTGGGTCGCCCAGCGGGTGTGGGCGATGCCGGTGCTGCCGCGGAAGGGATTGTGCGCCAGTTCGTCGGCCAGTCCCTGCACCTTGCCGAGCACACGGGCGCGGGCTATGGTGTTGTGCTCGTCCAGCACGGCGACACCGGCGGAATCGTAGCCGCGGTATTCCAGGCGGCGCAGACCCTCGACGAGGATCGCCACGACGTCACGCTCTGCTACACCACCGACGATTCCGCACATCGTTTATTAACCTCAAAATTCAACGCAACGGGCACAAGGTCCGCGAAGAACGCGAAGGGAAAATAGTGCGAATGAAAAACACATTCCCCATCTTCGCTACCTTTGTGCTATCTGCATCTAGCAGATCGCTGAAAAACAGTTTGGGTCCCTTCTCCCTCAGGGAGAAGGACAGGATGAGGGGATCAAGAATAAATGAATTACGTCCATTTACTCCCCTCTCCCTATCCCTCTCCCTGGGGGAGAGGGAACCCTTGGCTTGACTAACGTAGCCTCCAAGAAAGCTTCTGTCTCTATGGCTTCTTCTTCACCGGCCGCTTCCAGCCGGGGATGGTCATCTGTTTGTTGCGGCTCAGGGTGAGCTCGCCGGCCGGCGCGTCCTTGGTGATGGTGGAGCCCGCGCCGATGGTGGCGTTGTCGGCCACCGTCACCGGGGCCACCAGTTGGGTGTCGGAACCGACGAACACGCCGTCGCCGATCACCGTGCGGTGCTTGTTGGCGCCGTCGTAGTTGCAGGTGATGGTGCCGGCGCCGATATTCACCTTCGCGCCCATGGTGGTATCGCCGATATAGCTCAGGTGATTGACCTTGGAGCCGGCGCCGATCTCGCTTTTCTTCACCTCGACAAAGTTGCCGATGTGGGCGCCGTCGGCGATGCGTGTCTCCGGGCGGATGCGCGCAAACGGACCGATGTGGGCCCCGCTGCCGATCACGGCGCTGTCGATGATGCTCATCGGTTTCACTTCCGTGCCGGCGCCGATCTCCACATCCTTCAGCACGCAGTTGGCGCCGATGGTCACGTTATCGCCCAGCACCACGCGGCCCTCGCACACCACGTTGACGTCGATGGTCACGTCGCGGCCGATGGAAAGCTCGCCGCGCAGATCGAAACGCTCCGGGTCGCGCAGCGTTACGCCGGCGAGCATCAGCTGCCGCGCCTGGCGCCGCTGCAGCGCGCGCTCCAGCGCGGCGAGCTGGGCGCGATCGTTGATGCCGGAAACCTGGTCGATGTCGGGGGCGCTGACGGTGTTGATCATGACGCCATCTTCCACTGCCATGGCGATGATGTCGGTGAGGTAGTACTCACCCTGTGCATTGTGGTTGTCCAGCCGTTCCAGCCAGCCGCGCAGACGGTCGGCATCCACCGCCAGCAGGCCGGTGTTGATCTCGCGGATGGCACGCTCTTCCGCGCTGGCGTCCTTCTGTTCGACGATGCGCTGCACGCGGCCGTCACGGTCGCGCACGATGCGGCCGTAGCCGGTGGGGTTGTCCAGCTCGATGGTGAGCACGGCAAGGGCATCGGCGGCGGCATCCACCAGCCGGTCGAGGGTTTCCATTTCGATCAGCGGCACGTCGCCGTAGAGGATCAGCACGCGGCTGTCGTCGCTCACCGCGGGCATGGCCTGGGCCACGGCATGGCCGGTGCCGAGCTGTTTGTCCTGCAACGCCCAGGCGGCATCGAGATGGCCGAGCTGTTCGCGCACGAGGTCGGCGCCGTGGCCGTAGACGATGTGGATCTGCCGGGGTTCGAGCAGGCGGGCGGTGCGATGGACACGGGCCAGCATCGGCTCGCCGCCGATGGCGTGCAGCACCTTGGGCAGTGCCGATTTCATCCGTATGCCCTGGCCGGCGGCCAGGATGATCACTTCCAGTGCCTGGTTCATCTATGTGCCTGTCTGCGATACGGTCGGCGGGTTGCACCCACCCTGCATATTTCTGAAACAGTCCGACTTTACGGACAATTGCTATGGGTCCCTTCTCCCTCAGGGAGAAGGACAGGATGAGGGGAGCTTATTGGACTCCCATCACCCCAGCCCTGAGAAACCTGCTCCCTGCGTTTCTAACCGACTACATCCCTGTAGTCGTCTCCCTGAGGGAGAAGGGACCCATACCATTTACTGTACTCGCTTAAAGCAGCGGCCTTTTCGCGACGGGTTACGCTGCGCTTCACCTATCCTGCATTTATTACTTGCTGTTCGTGCGTTTCGGTTGGCGGGCTGAAGCCCGCCCTACAATCCTGTCAATGCAGCCCCTGCGCCTGCGCCACTTCGCCGGTCATCATCTCCTGCGGCGTGGCGTCACGCACGGCAGCGACACGCACGGAGAAAATCAGGTTCTTGCCGGCCAGGGGGTGGTTGCCGTCCAGGGTGATGGTGCCGGCGTCGATATGGGTCACCGTCATGGTCACGGTCTCGCCGGCCTCGTTGGTGAACTCGGCCTGGGCGCCCAGGCGGCGGAAGTCGGGCGGCACGTTTTCCAGCACGTCGGTGAAGGTCAGGCTGGGGTCACGCGGGCCGAAGGCGTCGTCCGGGGTGAGCAGGACTTCGACGCCCTCGCCCACTGCCTTGCCCTCCAGCGCGTCCTCGATCTGCCGGTACAGGCCGGCGCGGCCGCCGTGCAGGTAGTCGACGGGGATCTCCACCGCCTCCAGCAGGTTGTCGTCGGCCTGGTCGCGGATGGTGTAGGTGATGGAAATCACCTTGCCGCGGCTGACTTTCGCTTCCGCCATTGTTCTGTTCCCCTTGTAGCGGTTGTTTCCCGCGGCCCGGGCTGCCGCCCGGCCCACGCCCGGAATTTTCCGGGTACGAAAAAAAAGGGCAGTGTATCACTGCCCTTTTTTGTTCTCATCTGCTGCGGTCGATTTAGCGGCGGGTCTTGTCCCGCATGCGCTGAATCATCTGCAGCTGGGCGATGGCCTGGGCCAGTTCGGCCTGGGCCTCGGCCCATTCCATCGCGCCGGTGCGGTCGCGCATGGCCTGCTCGGCGCGCTCCTTGGCCTGGAGCGCGGCGGCCTCGTCCATGTCGCGGGCGCGCAGGGCGGTGTCGGCCAGCACGGTGACGGTGTGCGGCTGCACTTCGAGCATGCCGCCGGAGACATAGAAAAAGTCTTCCTCGCCACCCTGCTTGACGACGCGCACCTGGCCCGGCTTGAGCTGGGCAAGGAAGGGGCTGTGGCGCGGCATGATGCCGACCTCGCCTTCCTTCGCCGGGGCGAACACAGCTTCAACGGTACCGCTGAAGATGGACGTCTCGGCGCTTACTACGTCTACATGCATGGTCATTGCCATAGCATAACCCCCTGTCAGGCCGTGTTAAACCTTCTTGGCCTTTTCGATGACTTCGTCGATGGTGCCGACCATGTAGAAGGCCTGCTCCGGCAGGTGGTCGAACTCGCCCTCGACGATGCCCTTGAAGCCGCGGATGGTGTCCTTCAGGCCCACGTACTTGCCGGGGGCGCCGGTGAACACTTCGGCGACGAAGAAGGGCTGGGACAGGAAGCGCTGGATCTTGCGGGCGCGGGATACGGACAGCTTGTCCTCTTCGGACAGTTCGTCCATACCCAGGATCGCGATGATGTCACGCAGTTCCTTGTAGCGCTGCAGGGTGGACTGCACGGCGCGGGCCACGGAGTAGTGCTCCTGGCCGACGACCAGCGGGTCCAGCTGGCGCGAGGTGGAGTCCAGCGGGTCCACGGCGGGGTAGATACCCAGCTCGGCGACCTGACGGGACAGCACCAGGGTGGCGTCCAGGTGGGCGAAGGTGGTCGCCGGGGACGGGTCGGTCAGGTCGTCCGCAGGTACGTACACGGCCTGGAAGGAGGTGATGGAACCGGTCTTGGTGGAGGTGATGCGCTCCTGCAGGGCGCCCATCTCGGAAGCCAGGGTCGGCTGGTAACCTACGGCAGACGGCATACGACCCAGCAGCGCGGACACTTCGGTACCGGCCAGGGTGTAACGGTAGATGTTGTCGATGAACAGCAGAACGTCACGGCCTTCGTCACGGAAGTACTCGGCCATGGTCAGGCCGGTCAGGGCGACGCGCAGACGGTTGCCCGGCGGCTCGTTCATCTGGCCGTAGACCAGGGCCACCTTGTCGAGAACGCCGCCTTCCTTCATTTCGTGGTAGAAGTCGTTACCTTCACGGGTACGCTCACCCACGCCGGCGAACACGGAGAAGCCGGAGTGCTCAACGGCGATGTTACGGATCAGCTCCATCAGGGTAACGGTCTTGCCGACGCCGGCGCCGCCGAACAGGCCGACCTTGCCGCCCTTGGCGATGGGCATGACCAAGTCGATAACCTTGATACCGGTTTCCAGAATCTCAACCGCCGCTGCCTGGTCGGCGTAGGCCGGGGCCTTGCGGTGGATGGGCATCTTGGTGTCGGCGTTGACCGGACCGGCCTCGTCCACGGGGTTGCCGAGGACGTCCATGATGCGGCCCAGGGTGGCCTTGCCGACGGGCACGGAGATGGCGGCGCCGGTGTCGGCGACGCTCATGCCGCGCTTCAGGCCGTCGGTGGAACCCATGGCGATGCCACGCACCACGCCGTCACCCAGCTGCTGCTGAACTTCGAGAGTCAGGCCAGCGTCGGCGACGGTCAGGGCGTTGTAGACCTTGGGCATGGCGTCGCGCGGGAACTCTACGTCCACCACGGCGCCGATGATTTGTACAATCTTTCCAGAACTCATTGCCAGTTCCTCTTAAATTTAAATCCGGTTAGCGCGCTTAGACCGCGGAGGCGCCGGCCACGATTTCCGACAGCTCTTGGGTAATCGCTGCCTGACGGGCCTTGTTGTAAGCGAGCTTCAGTTCACTGATCAGGTTGCCGGCGTTGTCGGAGGCGGCCTTCATCGCCACCATGCGCGCCGCCATTTCGCAGGCGACGTTTTCGACCACACCCTGATAGACCAGCGACTCGACATAGCGCATCAGCAGCTGATCCAGCACGGTTTCGGCGTTGGGCTCGTACAGGTAGTCCCAGTGATGCTTCAGCGCCTCATCCCGCTCTTCCGCCGCGATCGGCAGCAACTGCTCGACGCGCGGCTGCTGCGTCATGGTGCTGACGAAACGGTTGTAGATCAGGTAAATGCGATCAATCTCACCCTTGTCATAGGCATCCAGCATCACCTTGACCGTGCCGATTACGTCCATCAGCTTGGGCGCATCGCCCAGCTGTGCGGCTTGCGCCAGGACGCGGCCGCCGACGCGGCTGAAAAAGCCCTGCGCCTTCTGGCCGATGGTGCACAGGTCCACCTCGACATTCTTGTCACGCCACTCCTTGATGGTGTTGAGGGCGGCCTTGAACATGTTGATGTTCAGGCCACCGCACAGACCACGATCGGTAGAAATGGCGATGATGCCGACGCGCTTGACCTCGCGCTCCACCATGTACGGATGCTTGTACTCGGCATGGGCATGGGCCAGGTGCTGAATTACGCTGCGCATGCGGTCCGCATAGGGGCGGGTGGCCGCCATGCGATCCTGCGCGCGGCGCATCTTGCTGGCAGCCACCATTTCCATGGCGCGGGTGATCTTCTGAGTGTTCTGCACACTCTTGATCTTGCTGCGTATCTCTTTACCGCTGGCCATCGTTCAACCCTCGCTTACCAGGTGCCGTTCGCCTTGAACTTCTCGATGGCGTCGCGCAGGGCGTTCTCGATGTCGCTGTTGTAGTCGCCGGTCTCGTTGATCTTGGCCATCAGCTCGCTCTGCTCGGCCTTCATGTAGCTCTGCAGGGCGCCTTCGAAGTCCACCACCTTGTTGACGGCCACGTCATCCAGGAAGCCCTGGTTGGCGGCGAACAGGGAGACGGCCATCTGGGCCACGTTCATCGGCGAGTACTGGAACTGCTTCATCAGCTCGGTTACACGCTGACCACGGTCGATCTGCTTGCGGGTGGCCTCGTCCAGGTCGGAGGCGAACTGCGCGAAGGCAGCCAGCTCACGGTACTGGGCCAGGGCCAGACGGATACCGCCGCCCAGCTTCTTGATGATCTTGGTCTGGGCCGCACCACCGACGCGGGACACCGACAGACCGGCGTTGATGGCCGGGCGGATGCCTGCGTTGAACAGGTCGGATTCCAGGAAGATCTGACCGTCGGTGATGGAGATCACGTTGGTCGGAACGAAGGCGGACACGTCACCGGCCTGGGTCTCGATGATCGGCAGCGCGGTGAGCGAGCCGGTCTTGCCCTTGACGGCGCCGTTGGTGTGCTTCTCGACCCAGTCGGCGTTGACGCGCGCGGCGCGCTCGAGCAGACGGGAGTGCAGGTAGAACACGTCGCCGGGGTAGGCTTCACGACCGGGCGGACGACGCAGCAGCAGGGAAACCTGACGGTAGGCCCAGGCCTGCTTGGTCAGATCGTCATAAACGATCAGCGCGTCTTCACCCTTGTCGCGGAAGTACTCGCCCATGGCGCAGCCGGCGTACGGCGCGATGTACTGCATCGCGGCGGAGTCGGAGGCGGTGGCGGCGACGATGATGGTGTGGTCCAGGGCGCCGTGCTCTTCCAGCTTGCGCACCACGTTGGCGATGGAGGAGGCCTTCTGGCCGACCGCCACGTAGATGCACTTAACGCCGGTGCCCTTCTGGTTGATGATGGCGTCGATGGCGACGGCGGTCTTGCCGGTCTGGCGGTCGCCGATGATCAGCTCACGCTGACCGCGGCCGACCGGGACCATGGCGTCGATGGCCTTCAGGCCGCTCTGCAGCGGCTGGTCGACGGACTTACGCCACAGCACGCCCGGGGCGATCTTCTCGATCGGGGAGCTGGCTTCGGCATTGATCGGACCCTTGCCGTCGATGGGCATGCCCAGGGCATCCACCACGCGGCCCAGCATCGCTTCGCCGACGGGCACTTCCATGATGCGACCGGTGCACTTGACCTTGTCGCCTTCGGAGATGTGCTCGTAGTTACCGAGGATAACGGCACCGACGGAATCACGCTCCAGGTTGAGCGCCAGGCCGTAGGTGTCGCCGGGGAATTCCAGCATTTCGCCCGACATGACGTCGGCCAGGCCGTGGATACGCACGATACCGTCGGTCAGGCTGACTACGGTACCTTCGTTGCGCGCCTCGACCTCGGCCTTGAAGCCGGCGATACGCTGTTTGATCAGTTCACTGATTTCAGAAGGATTAAGCTGTTGCATTCATTTGTCCTCTAGCAGTCCGGGTCAGCGCAGCAGAGCGGCGCTCAGCTTGTTCAGCTTGCCCGTAACCGAACCATCGATGACCATATCGCCGGCCCGAACGACCGCGCCGCCGAGCAGCGCCTCGTCCACCTTGCACTCCAGGGCAACATCGCGACCGAGACGCTTCTTCAGCGCGGTGGCGATGGCCTGCTTCTGACTGTCGGACAGCGGCGTCGCCGAGGTCACCTCGGCGGTGATGCGGCTTTCCGCGGCGGCGCGCTCCACCTCGTACAGTGCGGCGATTTCCGGCAACAGGCTGAGGCGGCCGTTCTCGGCCAGTACCCGCAGCAGATTCTTGCCGCCATCGTTGAGCTTGTCGCCGCAGATGTCGATGATGAGCTGACCGCGCTGCGCCTTGTCCAGGCTCGGGCTGTCCACAGCCGCGGCCACCTCGGGGTGGCTTACCACGGCGGCGGCCAGCTGCAGCATATCCGACCAGTCTTTCAGCTTGCCCTGCTCGTTGGCCGTATCGAATACGGCCTGGGCGTAGGGGCGAGCGATCGTTGTGATTTCAGCCATGCTTGTATGCCCTTAGAGCTGGGCAACGAGATCTTGCAGCAGATCGTCGTGTGCCTTGGCGTCCAGCTCGCGCTTGATCACCTTGCCCGCGCCGACCACCGCCAGGCTCACCACCTGACCGCGCAACTGCTCGCGGGCACGGCTGACTTCCTGCTCAAGTTCGGCGTTGGCGGCAGCCTTGATGCGATTACCCTCGGTAAGGGCCGCTTCTTTGGCTTCCTCGACAATTTCGCTGGCACGCTTCTCGGCCTTGGCCAGAATCTCGGCGGCTCGCTGCTTGGCTTCGTGTATCACCTCGGCGGCATGCTGCTCGGCCAGAACCTGCTGGTTCTTGCCGCGCTCGGCGGCAGCCAGGCCATCGGCGATCGTCTTTTTGCGTTCGTTGAGTACGTTGATCAGCGGCGGCCAAACGTACTTCATGACGAACCAGACAAACACGAAGAATGCGATGAACTGACCAATCAGGGTCGCATTGATATTCATGTTCGCACCTCGTGTGGTGTGTTGGTTACAGGATTGCTGTTAAGCGGACGCAAGCGATCCTTAGCCACCAACCACAGCGAACAGGACGTAGAACGCGATACCGACAGCGATCATCGGCACGGCGTCGACCAGACCCATGATGATGAAGAACTGGGTGCGCAGCAGCGGGATCAGTTCCGGCTGACGGGCAGCGCCGTCCAGGAAGCGGGCACCGAGGATGGCGATGCCGATGGCAGCGCCCAGGGCACCGAAGGACAGCATCAGGGCGCCGGCGATGTAAACGAGGGCGGTAGACATTTCCATGGTTCTCTCCTAAAGAAGTTAAAAGTTAAAGGTTGAAGGTTTGAAGCAAAAAATCAGTGGTGTTCCTGGTGCGCCATGTCCATGTACACGATGGTCAGCGTCATGAAGATGAACGCCTGCAGCGTGATGATCAGGATGTGGAAGATGGCCCAGCCGAGCTGCAGCACACCGGCGAAGGCGCCCATGGCCCAGCCGGCGCCGTACATGATGGCGATCAGGATGAAGATCATTTCGCCGGCATACATGTTGCCGAACAGTCGCAGCGCCAGCGAAACCGGCTTGGCGATCAGCGACACGCCTTCCAGCAGCAGGTTGACCGGGATGAACAGGGTCTGCACGACCTTGTTCTTGGCCTGGAACGGCATCAGCGACAGCTCGGCGGCAAAACCGCCGACACCCTTGCGCTTCACGCTGTAGTAGAGGATCAGCCAGAACACGGCGATGGACATGCCGAAGGTGATGTTGGGGTCGGTGCTCGGTACTACCTTCATGAAGTGCACACCGAACAGGGCGAACAGCTGCGGCAGCAGGTCGACGGCGATGAGGTCCATGAAGTTCATCAGCCAGACCCACATGAACACGGTCAGCGCCAGGGGGCCGATCAGCGGGTTGTTGCCGGTGAAGGAGCCGCGCACCGAGGTGTCGATGAATTCGATGATCCATTCGACGAAGTTCTGCATGCCGCTGGGCACGCCGGCGGTGACCTTCTTGGCCACGCTGCGGAACAGGAAGAAGAAGAACAGGCCGAGGACGATGGACCACGCCATGGAGTCGACGTTGATGGCCCAGAAGCCCATGGCCTTGGCCTCCGCCGCAGAGTGGGCGAAGCCCCAGTGGCCGTCGGGAAACTGGCCATAGGTGAGGTTGGTCAGGTGATGCTGAATGTAGCCAGTCGAGGTCAGTTCTTCGCTCGCCATTTTCTCGTCTCAGGGATCAATGCTGTTAGAACCGTTTGTGCCACCAGGCCCGCGCTCAACCCCGCGAACAGCCACAGGGGCTGCAGGCGGAGGATCGCGATGCCTACTGCCAGCAGCGTAATCGTGGTCGCAAAGCGCACGATGGCACTGCCGTAAATCAGGCTGGCGTTACGCGCCAGGTTTGCGCCGGCACTCTCGGCGCGGCGGCCGTACCACAGGATCACCAGGGTCCCGGCCATGGCGACGGCGCCCCCGAACAGCACGGCCTTCAGCGCCGGAACGCCTTGCCAGGCCTGCGCCACCAGGGCCAGCAACACCGCCAGCAGCAACTGGAGGGCCAGCAGCCGGAGCATGGTGTGCCGCAACTGCAGGTCGGCTGTGCTCATGCGTTAATAAGGTCTCCTCGGCGCCTGACGCGGCCGGTGGAAGACGCTGCAACCAAGGGGGAGAGTTAGTGCTGTCAGCGGCGCGGAAGTATATAGACCGGCGCCCCTAGGGTCAATGATATATCAATAAATCGCTTCTATATAAGCAAACTCAGATACAGATCATCAGTGCAATTTATTGATAAATGTTGAGAATTTTCCTGGGCCAACGGGGTGCGCGGGTATTGACGCATTCGCCCACGGAGTGGGCTCCTACCGGATGTGGGCGAGGATGCCGTCCAGCTCGTCCAGGCTGTTGTAGGCGATCACCAGCTTGCCCTTGCCCTTGCCGGCCTGCTGGATGGACACCTGGGCGCCCAGCTTCTGGCCCAGATCCTGCTCCAGGCGGCGTACGTCGGGGTCGACCGCCTTGGGTGCCGGCTTGGCGGCGGGACCCTCCAGCAGATGCTTGACCAGGCGCTCGGTCTCACGCACCGACAGACCCTTGGCGGTGACGCTGCGCGCGGCCTCGCTCTGGCGGGCGCCTTCCAGCGCCAGCAGGGCGCGGGCATGACCCATCTCCAGGTCGCCGTTCTCCAGCAGGCGCTTGACGTCGTCGTTGAGGGACAGCAGGCGCAGCAGGTTGGACACGGCGACGCGGGAGCGCCCCACCGCCTCGGCGGCCTGCTGATGGGTCAGCTCGAATTCGTCGATCAGGCGCTGCAGGGCGCGCGCCTCTTCCATGGGGTTGAGCTGCTCGCGCTGGATGTTCTCGATCAGCGCCATGGCGATGGCGGCGTTGTCCGGCACCTCGCGGATCACGGCGGGGATCTCGTGCAACCCGGCCATCTGCGAGGCGCGCCAGCGGCGCTCACCGGCGATGATTTCGTAGCGGTTGGGGCCGATGGGGCGCACCACGATGGGCTGCACCACGCCCTGGGCGCGGATGGAGTCGGCCAGCTCTTCGAGGGTGTCGGGGTGCATGTCGATGCGCGGCTGATACTTGCCGCGCTGGATGATGTCCACCGGCAGGTTGCGCAGATCGCCGTCCGCGGAACTGCCGGAGGCCTCCGCCGTCGTGCCGCCGCTTGCCGCCGGCACCGCTGCGCTGCCCAGCAAGGCCTCGAGGCCGCGTCCCAAACCACCCTTTTTCTTCACTGCCATGCTGTACCTGCCAACTGCATTGATTGATTTTGGCAGTCCGCGAATAAACGCAAATGGACGCAAATATTCATTATCCCTGACGCATTCCGCCGAGGCCCCCGTTGGGAACCAGGGGTCTTATTTGCGTATATTCGCGTTCATTCGCGGACCAATTTGTTTACTGTCTCAGCCGGCCGCCGGCTGTTCCTCGCGGCGCAGGATCTCGCCGGCCAGGGCCAGGTAGGCCACGGCACCGCGCGAGGCGCGGTCGTGGGCCAGGGCCGGCAGGCCGTAGCTGGGCGCCTCGGCCAGACGGATGTTGCGCGGGATCGAGGTGCGGTACACCTTGTTGCCGAAGTGCAGGATCAACTGACCGGAAACATCGTTGGACAGATTGCTGCGCGGGTCAAACATGGTGCGCAGCAGGCCTTCCAGCTGCAGCTGCGGATTCACCGTACTGCGGATCTGCTCGATGGTGTTGAGCAGCGAGGACAGGCCCTCCATCGCATAGTACTCGCACTGCATGGGGATCATCACCGAGTCGGCGGCCACCAGCGCATTCAGCGTCAGCATGTTGAGCGAGGGCGGGCAGTCCACCAGGATGAAGTCGTACTGTTCGCGCACCGGCGCCAGGGCCTCGCGCAGGCGGCGCTCGCGCTGCGCGCTCTGCATCAGCTCCACTTCGGCGGCGGTGAGGTCGCCGTTGGTGGGCACCAGGTCGTAGCCGGCCTGTTCGGCGCGCACGATCACCTGCGCTGCCGGCGCGTGGCCGAGCAGCAGGTCGTAGCTGCTCTGCTCGAAGCTGTTTTTGTCGACGCCGCTGCCGACAGTGGCGTTGCCCTGCGGGTCGAGATCGATGACCAGCACGCGCCGCTTGGTCGCTGCCAGCGAGGCGCCCAGGTTGATGCAGGTGGTGGTCTTGCCGACCCCGCCCTTCTGATTGGCGATTGCGATGATCTTGCCCATCTCGTCCACTCCTTAAACGTCCGGCGCAATGCGCACGAGGTGACGTTGTGCTTCCAGACCCGGCACCGTCAGCGCAATGATCTCCCGCACCACAAAGCCCGGCGGCAGCGCGTCCAGCTCGTCCTGGGGATACTCGCCCTTCATCGCCAGCAGCGAACCGCCGGGGGCAAGCAGGTGGGCGGTACCCGCCACCATGTCGGCCAGAGACGCGAAGGCCCGGGCGGTGACGGTGTCGAACAGCTGCCCGGGCCGATATTGTTCAAGGCGCGAATGTACCACAGAGAGGTTGGAAAGCCGCAATTCCCCCTTGGCCTGGAGCAGGAAGCGGGTCTTCTTGCCGTTGCTGTCCAGCAGGGTGAACTCCCGTGCCGGATCGGCGATGGCCAGGGGGATGCCGGGCAGGCCGGCGCCGCTGCCCACGTCCAGCACCCGGGTTCCGTACAGGTAGGGTTGCACGGCGAGGGAGTCGAGCAGGTGCTTGGTCACCATCTCCAGGGGGTGGCGGATCGCCGTCAGGTTGTAGGCCTGGTTCCACTTGACGAGGAGCGCCAGGTAAGCGAGCAATCGCTCCTGCTGCGCTGCGTCCAGCGGCAGGCCGAGGGTCGCGATGCCCTGGGCCAGGGTGGCGGCCGGATCGGCGGGATGGTTCTTGCTCATGTCAGAAGCGCCAACTGGTCTGGGCGCTGAGATAGCGCCCGCTGAGGCGAAAGCGGCCATTGAGGGTATGGCCGAGGCTGTCGGTGTTGTTGATGAGGGCGTCCTCCACATCGACGTGGGCCAGGGCAAGGTCGAGCGAGAAGGTCTGGTCTGGCGCGTAGCTGGCACCCACGGCATACCAGCGGCGGTCATTGTCGGGGCCGATGGGGGTGCGGTGCTCGGGGTCGGGCACCGGGGATTCGTCGTAGGCAAAACCGGCGCGCAGCCGCCACTGCGGGGCGAGACGGTAGTCGAGGCCGAGGGCATAGAAACCGGTATCGTGCCAGTTGTAGGTGCTGACGCTGTCGGCCAGGGTGTTGGCGAAATCGACGCGGAACTCCTTGTGCCGGCTCCAGGCCGTCCAGGTGTAGTCGGCCAGCAGGGTCAGGCGCTCGGTCACCGCCCAGGCAGCGCTGAGGCTGACCGACTCGGGCAGATGGACGCGGGTCTTGCCGCCGCTGTCGGTGAATGTTCCGGCAAACGCCGCCGGCACATTTGCAAAGTCAGAAGTGCCGCTGATGTTCTGGCGCGTGTCGCTGTGGTAGACGGCGCCGAACTGCCACTGCGGCGTCGGCGCATAGTGCAGCCCGAGACTGTAGCCGGTGGTCCAGTTGTCGCCCTTGAGGGTCTGCTTGCCGTCGCTCTGCTGCGGCGCCAACCCCAGGAACGTGCACGCGGGTCCACCGAGCTGGGCCACGCAGATGGTGCCGAAATCCACAGCCTGACTCAGTTCGGCCGTGAGGTACTGGAAGTCGATGCTGCCGCCCACGGCCAGCGCCGGGGTGAGCTGCCAGGACAGCGCCGGGCTGATGTTGACGGTGGTCATTTCCGACTTGATGGAGTGGTAGCGACCGGGCCAGCGATCATCGTATTCCAGGCCCAGGGCAAAGGGGGCGTACACGCCGAGGCCGAAACGGTATTCCGGCGCCAGCTCGGTAACCATATACAGGTTGGGGGCCAGCCGGGTGGGGCCGGCATCGCCGGGATTGGGGCCGCTCACCGTGGAGGCCGCATCGCTGTAGCGGGCGCTGGGCGCGATCTGGTGCACGGCGACGCTGAGGGTCGAACCGGACAGGCGCTGCATCGCCGCCGGATTGGTGTACACCACGCTGGCGTCCTGCGCCTGTGCCGCCATGCCGGCGAAGGCGCTGCCCAGGCTGCCGACGCTCTTGTCGCTGAGGGCAAAACCGGCGGCCCAGCCGGCACTGCTTGCCGCGCACAACAGCAACGCGACGCCTCCCCTGCCGGCGCTCCTCATCCCGTTCTTCTCCCCAGTTCGCGTTTCTTCAGGTGGACCAGCAGCAGCGAGATGGCCGCCGGCGTGATGCCGGGGATGCGTGCCGCCTGGCCCAGGGTGTCGGGGCGCTGGCGCGACAGCTTGTCGCGCACCTCGGCGGACAGGCCGCTCACCTCGCGGTAGTCCAGGTCTGCCGGCAGCAGGGTTTCCTCATGGCGGCGCTGGCGCTCGATCTCGGTCTGCTGGCGCTCGATGTAGCCGGCGTACTTGGCCTGGATCTCCACCTGCTCCGCCACCGCCGGGTCGCCTACACCGCCGCCCGCCGCCGTCAGGCTCATCAGTGAGTCATAACTCACATCGGGGCGGCGCAACAGGTCGGCGAGACGGTATTCGCGTGTGATGGGCTGGCCCAGCACCCGCTCCGCCTCCGCGTCCGGTACCGTCTGCGGCCGCACCCAGGTGTCGTTGAGGCGCTGCTGCTCACGCACGATGGCCTCGCGCTTGGCCTCGAATACCGCCCAGCGCGCATCATCGACCAGACCGAGTTCGCGGCCGATGGCGGTGAGGCGCAGGTCGGCGTTGTCCTCGCGCAGCAGCAGGCGGTGCTCGGCACGGGAGGTGAACATGCGGTAGGGCTCGCTGGTGCCGCGGGTGATGAGGTCGTCCACCAGCACGCCGAGATAGGCCTCGTCGCGACGCGGCCACCAGCCGTCGCGACCGAGGGCCTGGCGACCGGCATTGAGGCCGGCGAGCAGCCCCTGCGCCGCGGCCTCCTCGTAGCCGGTGGTGCCGTTGATCTGGCCGGCGAAGAACAGGCCGGGGATGTGCTTGGTCTCCAGGGTCGGGTGCAGGTCGCGCGGGTCGAAGAAGTCGTATTCGATGGCATAGCCGGGGCGCACGATGTGGGCCTGTTCCAGGCCGCGGATGGAGCGCACCAGGGCGTACTGCACGTCGAAGGGCAGCGAGGTGGAGATGCCGTTGGGATACACCTCATGGGTGGTCAGCCCTTCCGGTTCCAGGAAGATCTGGTGCTGGCTCTTGTCGGCAAAACGCACCACCTTGTCCTCGATGGACGGGCAGTAGCGCGGCCCCACCCCCTCGATCACCCCGGTATACATGGGCGAGCGGTCCAGCCCGCCGCGGATGATCTCGTGGGTGCGCTCCGAGGTGTGGGTGATGTAGCAGGCGATCTGGCGCGGGTGTTCCTGCGCGCCGCCGAGGAAGGAGAACACCGGCACCGGGTCGTCGCCCGGCTGCGCCTGCAGGACGGACCAGTCGATGCTGCGGCCGTCCAGGCGCGGCGGCGTGCCGGTCTTGAGGCGGGCGACGTTCACCGGCAGCTCGCGCAGGCGGCGCGACAGGGCGTTGGCCGGCGGGTCGCCGGCGCGGCCACCCTCGTAGTTGGCGAGGCCGATGTGGATGCGGCCGGCGAGGAAGGTGCCGACGGTGAGCACGATGGCCGGCGCGGCGAAGCGCAGGCCCATCCGGGTCACCACGCCGACGGCGCGGCCATCCTCGACGACGAGGTCTTCCACCGCCTGCTGGAACAGGGTGAGGTTGGGCTGGTTTTCCAGCGCGCTGCGCACCACGGCCTTGTACAGCTGGCGGTCGGCCTGGGCGCGGGTGGCGCGCACCGCCGGACCCTTGCTGGCGTTGAGGATGCGGAACTGGATGCCGGCCTGGTCGATGGCGCGGGCCATCAGGCCGCCGAGGGCGTCGATTTCCTTGACCAGATGCCCCTTGCCGATGCCGCCGATGGCCGGGTTGCAGCTCATCTGGCCCAGGGTCTCGATGTTGTGGGTCAGCAGCAGGGTGCGCGCGCCGAGGCGCGCCGCCGCCAGGGCCGCCTCGGTCCCGGCGTGGCCACCGCCCACCACGATCACATCGAATCTGTCCTGATACAGCATTGCCGCCTGCGCCGAAACCGCCCAAAAGGTCGCCTATTCTACGGCCGGAACCCCGGCCGGCCAACGACCAGCGTACCCCGTTTACTTTTCCCTACAAATTCCCCTATTATTCGCCGCCGCAAAAACTGGCCGTTATGGAGAATGTCGCCGATGAACCCCGCTCAATGGATGAGGGCGCTGTGCGCAGCGCTGCCCCTGTTGTTTGTCTCACCCCTGCATGCCGAACTGATCTTCAGCGCCCCGCCAAGGGAAGACGCCGCCCAGGCGGCGAAGGACTATGGCCCGCTGGTGGTGCTGCTCAGTCAGGTCCTGGGGGAGAAGATCAGCTTCCAGCCGCCGGCCAGCTGGGCCACTTACAGCCACGCCATGCAGGCCGGCAAGTACGATATCGTCTTCGACGGCCCGCACTTCGTCGCCTGGCGCATGGAACACAGCGGCCATCAGCCCCTGCTGCGCCTGCCCGGGGATCTCGGCTTCGTGGCCGTGGTCCGCGCCGACGACGCGGCGCGCAGCCTCACTGACCTGCTGTCACATACCGTCTGCGTGCCCGCCTCGCCCAACCTCGCCGCCAATGTGCTGCTGGCCGAATACGGCCCCATCGCCCAGCCGCGCCTGCTGCACCCGCGCAACGGCATGGCCGGGGTATATGCGGCCTTCTATTCCGGACAATGCAACGCCGCCGTGCTGCGCGATGCCCATTACGACAAGAAACTCGATGCCGCAGAGCGGGAAAAGCTGCAGGTCCTGTTCCGCAGCCGCGCCTACCCCAACCAGGCCCTGACCGTCGGCCCGCGCATCAGCGCGGAGCAGCGCGCGGCCATCATCGCCGCCCTGGGCAAACCGGAAAACCATGCCGCCATCGCGCCGCTCACGGCGCGTTTCCTGGGCAATGCGGAGGCCGGCCTGATACCGGCGCGGGCCGAGGATTATGCCGGCCTGAACCTGCTGCTGGAGAAACAGGTGTGGGGATGGGAACGGGTTGCTACATCAGCCGGTGCGGCATCTCATCGCTGAGGTTGAGCAGGCTGGAAATCACCTGCAGCGCTTCCTTCACGAACAGCTCCAGGTCGCAAAAGGCCGGCGAGCTCTCCAGCACCTGTGAGCCGTCCGCCATGGAGACGCGCAGGTCACAGACACCATCGGCCCCGCGCTCGGCGGAGACGAACAGGCCGGGCCGGGGATTGCCCTCCTGGGCCACGGCCAGGACATAGCGGTAGCGCACTGCATCCGGGCTTTCGATGTCCCCCAGCACGGTGACGACGAACTCGCCGTACTGATAACGGCGCAGGGGGATGGCGGTGGTGATGGTGGGTATGCTCATGGGACCTCCCGACAGCTGGCAATTCTTTCATGTATGGCCGCCAGCCATGTGAAACAAGCTACAGCCCCAGTGCCGTGCGCTCCCAGCGTATCGCGCCGTCATCAAAATTCCATGACCAGAACACCTTGGTGATCTTGCCGCCGATGCGGGCACGCTCGATGAAGCCCAGCACACAGCTGTCGATGCCGATGGCCCGGTGGTCGCTCAACACGAAGTAATGCTCGGCCGGCACCTCGGCCGGACCGAAATTGCGCTCCGGCGCCGGCAGGCGGGCATGTCCCTCGTCCAGCTGCGCGCCATTGAGCCACACCACGCCTTCACGCACCTCCACCGTATCACCCGGCAGGGCGATCACCCGACGGATGAGCTGGTCCTCCATGACCCGTGACAACTGCTCCGGCTGGTTGCCGCCGCTGAAATCGATCAGCGCAAGATCGCCGCGGCCGGGAAAGGCCAGCTTGTTGATCAGCAGCAGATCATGGTTGAGAACCGTGGGCTGCATGGCAGTGGAGGTCATGAAAAACGCGCGCATCACATGACCGCCAATGATCTTGTCCATCAGCGGATTGACCGTGACGATCAGGAACAGCGTCACGACGACATAGATCCAGATGCGGTTGAACCAGCGCAGGCGGTAATTGCGCTCCTGCCGCACCGCACACAACCAGGCGTCGTAGACGATCCAGGCCATTGAGACAAAGGGCACGGCAAGAAACACGATGCTGATCTTGCTCTCCACATGCATGAAGGCGATGGCAGCCAGCCAGGAGATCACGATCAGGGCCACGTACACCGCGATGCCACGCACGATGTGGCCGGCGTAGTGCTGTCCCAGCCCCGGGCAAACCGACAGCAACACGGCCAGCCAGGGATTGCGCGGACAAACCCTGCCCTCGCCCGGCGCCATGGCAAACCGGTGCTGTGGCGTTACCGACTGCTCTCCCCCTGTCGCCATCTCTCGCGCCTCCTGTGCCCGATGCGGCGTGGTATTCAGATAAACAGGCTGCGCCATTGTTGCAGCGCAGGCGTGTCCTCGCCCAGCAACTGCACGCCGATGAGATAGATACCCGCCGCCTCGGTTTCCCGCGACCACATCACCTCGCCACCGAGGAAATAGCGATCGCTGTGTTCCGTCAGGTCCACCTCCAGCCCCAGCTGGCTGCCGGTTTCGACCGGGGTTTCCAGCAGCAGGCGCAGGCCGCTGGCGGAGACATCCACCGTGGAACACTCCACCTTGGTTCCCACCAGCTCCGGCTGGGCGGGGGCAACCAGGATCTTCACTACCACGTTCTCATCGCGCAGCAGCCGCGGGGCGGTGCGGCGCTCTTCCGGCATGGCCATATCGCATTCCTTGTGTGCAGAACTGGCCAGACTGTAACCATTGCCGCGCCCCGGCTCAAGGGCGGCGGCTATCAGCGCCCCCCGGCCGCCCGATTCGGTCATGGCCAGATTCCCCCTGCCGTCCCCGCACGGCTGCGGCGCCGCCGGCACCCCGGACCCGCGCTGCGCGCAAAGTAACGTGGGGAATTACCACGTCATCCGAAACGTCGCCGAGACGGCATGCTGCCGGTCGGAATCGGCGAACTCCCCGCGGTAATCCAGATCCAGCCGCGATTGCTTGCCCAGGCGCGCACTGACGCCCAATGTGGCCAGGGCGTGGTCACGATCCAGGACCGGCCCCTGGACGTTGAACGGCACACTGCCGTTCGCCGCAAAGGCCGGGTTGAGCAGCGCCTCGCGATCCATGAGCTCGTGCGCCCAGGCCAGGCCCACCGTGGTGTCGAACTGCATGCCGCCGGAACCGGTCAGCACGCTGTCCATCCGTGCCCCCAACACCGAGCGCAGCGAATCCATGCTGTCGTCACCATAGGTGAGGTTGGCAGCACCCGCGCCGGTTTCGGTAAAGCCGTTCTGGCGGTAATGGCCGTATTCCAGCCCGGCAAACGGCGTCACCCGGTGGTTGTCGGACAGGGCGTAATGCCTGCCCGCCTCCAGCGACAGGCCGATGTCATCGATGCGGTAGTCGGCCTGTGCCACGCCGGAGAAGCCCGTGAATTGGACCTGGCGTGTGCCGGCGGCGAAGTGGCGGCCGATGCCGAACGTGGCGGCGAGATAATCGTTGTCCCACTGCTCGCGCCCATACGCGGCCAGCTGGTAGCTGTCGATATCGGTACCACCCTCGCTCATGTCGACATTGCTGCGGGTGTAGCTGAACGCCACGCCGGCCAGCAGGCCGTCGCGCACTTCGCGATCATAACCAAGCGCCACGCCACTGCTGTTGTAATCGGCGCTCATGGCATTGCCGTCGCCGTCGATGTCGCCAAAGCCGCCCATGGCGCGCAGCCAGAACACCTCGCTCGGTTTGGGTACTTCCAGCAGGCCGCCCACATCATCACCGTTATAGGCCAGTTGTACGATCCCCAGGCGCGAGGCCTCCGCGGTACTGGGATTTGAACCACCCCAGCCCAGGCGTTCGCCAATAACCTGAGTGAACTGGCGGCTCGCGCGCATTGCCTGCGGCAGGCTGTGGCTGTGCTGAACGCCGGAGAGGCTGTCGTAGGCCGACGGCAAGGCACCGGCGGGCAAGGTGTTCAAGGCGGCGATCAGATCCGCCGCCCGGCCGCTGGTGGAGAAGGTGTCGAGATTGGCGGCGACACTGGATTGATTGCCGGTCAAGGCGCTGCGACCGCCCGCCGCCGTGACGAAACTCTCCTGCGCGAAATTCACCGTCATGACGTAATCGCTGGTGATCGTGGGCACCATCTTCAGTGCCGCGCCCAGGCCGCTGGTGGCGATGGTGGAGAAGTCGCCGTTGATCGCCGCAGCGTCGATCAGGGTGTAGCTGTCGCCCACGGTCGGCGTATAGCCGAACACCAGGTTCAGCGTGCCGCCCAGCGTCGCCGTGCCGGTCACGTCGATGGCGTCGTACTGGGTGCCGCGCGTGGTGCCGTCGATTTCCATCGTCGTCGTGGAGCCGGCACCCAGCGTCAGGCTGCCGACAGTGAGCAGGCCCGGGCTGTTGCCGGGGGCCAGCGTGCCGCCGGAATTCACCGTCACCGCGCCGCCGATGCTGCCCGAACCGCCCAGCGTGCCGCCGGAATTCACTGTTACCGCCGAGTTGGTCAGCGAGCCGTTCACCGCCAGCGTGCCGCCGGAAATCGTGGTCGCGCCGCTGTAGGTGTTGGTGCCGGTGAGATAAGTCGTGCCGCTGCCGATCTGGTTCACCGCCGTGCTGCCGGTGATGTTGATGGCCGTGCCGCCGGAAGTGCCATCGTTGGTGAAGTAGTAGGCACCATCGGTGTGGTTGAAATTGAGCGTCGCGGCGCCGAGGCCGCCATTGACGGCTGTGGCGTTCAACACACCGGCCCCGACGCCGGTGCCGATGTTGAGCGTACCGCTGGCGCTAGCTGCAGCCGCCAGGCTGAGCGGGGCCGATCCGGCGTTGACCGTGCCGCCGTCGGCGATGTTCAGCGTGCCAGTGCCATTATGGCCCACTACCAAGGCATCGGTGTTGGTCCAAACGGAGCCGATCCCGTCCACCACCACCGTGCCCACCTCGTCTGCGGCATCACCGATCCGGCCGAACAGGTTACGCAGCGTGCCGCCGCTGCTGATGTCGAGGGTGCCGCCCTTGACGAAGGTAGGTGCAGTGAATTCACTGTTACCGGTCAAGGTGAATGTTCCCGTACCGGTCTTCGTCAGCATGCCACTGCCCGTCATCGCCCCCGAATAGGTCGTGCTGGCGTTGTTGCCGCCGGTGGTGAGCGTGTTGGTGTTTAAAGTGACATTACCCGCGCCAGCGAGGGAGCCGATGGTCTCCGAGGCGGCAAGGTCCAGCGTGCCGCCGCCATTCACGACCACGGCCCCCGTGTCGGCAATGGCCGAGCCGCCAGCCAGCGACAGCGTGCCGGCATTGACCGTGGTGCCGCCCGTATAGGTGTTGGTGCCGGTGAGGAAGGTGGTGCCGCTGCCGTTGTGATTCACCGCCGTGCTGCCGGTGATGTTGATGGCCGTGCCACCGGAAGTACCGTCGTTGGTGAAGTAGTAGGGGTTGCTGGTGTGGTTGAAGTTGAGCGTGGCAGTACCGCTGCCGCCCGTGACGCTGGCCGCATTGAGTATGCCGGCCGCACCTCCATCGCCGATGTTCAGCGTGCCGCTGCTACTAAGATGGGATTCTGCCAGCGTGACGGTGCCCGTGCCCGCCGCCACATTGACCGCAGCGCCGTCGCTGACGGTGAGGGTGCCGGGGCCGAGAACACCGACGATTAGATTGCCGCTGTTGGTCCAGGTGGAACCGGCCCCGTTCACCGTCACCGTGCTGCTGGCGTTGAAGCCTCTGCCGATGGTGCCGTTGGTGTTGCTTACCGCGCCGCCGTTGGTGATGGTCAGTGTGCCAGAGCCGTTATCGCCGACGAGCAGGTCGTTGCTGTTGGTCCAGGTGGAGTCCGTCCCGTCCACCGTTGCCGTGCCGCTGGTGCCAGCGGCCACGGCGAGCCAGCTCTCGTCACTGTTGACCACACCGCCGTTGCTGATGCTGAGTGCGCCGGTGTTGAGATAGCCCAGGTACAGATAGCCCGTGTTGGTCCAGGTGGAGCCCGGTCCATCCACCGTCACCGTACCACTGGTGCTGCTACCAAGATAACTGTCTTTGTTGCTCAGCGTGCCGCCGCTGGCGATAGTGAGTCCGCCACCATTGACCGTGGTATCTCCAGTCAACGTACTCGCGCCGGTCAAGGTGAATGTCCCCGTGCCGGTCTTGGTCAGCCCGCCACTGCCCGACATCGCCCCGGAATAGGTGGTGCTGGCGTTGTTGCCGCCGGTGGTGAGGGTGTTGGCGTTGAGCGAGACGCTGCCCGCGCCGGCGAGTGAGCCGATGGTCTCCGAGGCGGCCAGGTTCAGCGTGCCGCCGCCATTCACGACCACGGCCCCAGTGTCGGCAATCGCCGCGCCGCCGGCCAGTATCAGCGTGCCGGCGTTGACCTTGGTGGTGCCGGTATAGGTGTTGGCGCCATTGAGGGTGGTGGTGCCGCTGCCGTTGTGATTCACCGCCGTGCTGCCGGTGATCTTGACGGCCGTGCCCCCGGCGGCACCGGTGCGGGTGAAATAGTAGTCGCTGTCGGTATGGTTGAAGTTGAGCGTCGCGGTACCGGAACCACCTTTTACCTCGGCGGTATTAAGAATGCCCGCTCCACCATCGGTGCCGATATTGATCGTGCCACTGCTCCCGGCCCACATGCCGAGGTAGACTGTCTGGCCATTCACTGTACCGCCACCAGTAATGTTGAGCACACCGGTGCCGTCGCGGCCTACTTCCAGAAAGGAAGTGCTGGTCCAGGTGGAGCCGATGCCGTCCACCGTGACCGTGCCGGCGCCGGTGCCGGCACGGCTGCCAACGGTGCTTGCCATGGAGCTATTCACTGTACCGCCACCGGTAATATTGAGCACACCGGTGCCGCCATAGCCCACTTCCGCACCCCAGTTGCTGGTCCAGGTGGATCCGATGCCGTCCACCGTTACCCTGCCAATGCCTCCGGCGATTTGGCCAACATAGCTGGGCCACGCGCTGATCAGTGTGCCGCCGTTGCTGATTTCCAGATTGCCGGTGCCGGAATAACCGATGCGGAGATTAGAGGCAACAGCGCCCGCTGCCTGCACCTGAGCCGTGCCACCGTTGTCGATATAGGCAGTGTCCGCATTTGTCGGGACGGCGCTGGTATCCCAGTTGCCGGTGGTAAACCAGTTTCCCGTGCCGGCATTATTCCAGTAGGTGTCCGCCGCCCATGCCATCGGCGAGGTGCAGGCGAGCACGGCGGCCAGCGTGCCGGCCTTGACGATGCCTTTGCCCTTGCCATGGGCTTTCGCGGTTTCCGGGGCGACCTGTACCAGGCCGGAATAGCGGTTTTTGATGAGACGGTAGGCCTTGTTCATTTCCGGGGTTTTCCTTGCTTCCTGCTGAGTCCGGCCTGGATCAGAACGGGTACTGCAGGGTCAGCTGACCGGCGAGCTGCTCCTCGCCACCGCTCAGGCGGCCCGCCTCCACATCCGCCAGCAGGTGGAGCTGCTTGCCGATGTTCAGGTTGGCCCCGAAACCCAGGTAACCGCCCACCGCATGCGTGTCGCCCATGGCGTCGAAGCGCAGGCTGCTGCCGGCCAGATTCATCTTGATCGCGCTGCCATCGGTACTGCGGGACTGGATGCCCAGCCGTACGCTCACCTCGCCGGCATCGGTCGTATTCACCCATTCCCCCTGCAGGCGGGCCGACACCGCCTCTACCGTGCGGCTGTCCACCGTCATGTTGGCGCTGGTGGTGCCGCTCTCGGTGTATCCGTCATAGCGGGCGACGCTGTAGCTCAGCGTCATGGAAGGGCGCAGTTCGTTGGTGGAGTTCACGGTGTAGGCGCGGCTCAGGGTCAGTGAGGGGCTGACGAACAGACCGTTGGTGTCGCTGCGGGCGGTTTCGTAGCCATTGACGGTGTCCAGCACGGTGCGTTTTTGCTTTTGGGATTCGCCGCCGACAATCAGCGAGGCGCCCAGATTGGCCCAGCCGAGGAAGGCCTGCCCGTAGAGGCCGGCGAAAAACGTGTTGCTGTCCTGCTTGAGGGTATCGGTATCGGCGCTGCTGCCGGCGGCCCCGACCATGATGCCGATACGGCCGCTGCGCCAGTCCCGCTCATAGCCGCCCACGAGGCCGAGCAGTTGGGTGTCCAGCGCCAGCATCTGGCCATCGGCATCGCGGCTGCCCTTGCTGCCGAATACCTGGCCCCAGGCGTAGGGCGCGCGCTCCTGGTAGAGCATGCCGGGACTCAACTCCAGTGCGGCAACCTTGACCGGCGCCGCCGGCGGGGGGGACTGCATGCGCTGACTGACCACGTTATGGATGCCTGTGGTCAGGGTGTTTAGCACGACGCCGCGGGAGGATTCGCCAGTGGGTTCGACGGTGATCACGGTATCCCCGCCGACCAGCACCGCGTTGGGCGCATGGACGTTGATGGTCTCGGTGTTGGCGAAGGTCATCACGCCCGAGCCGTGGGTGCCGTAGATATTGACGGTGTCGCTGCCGTCACCCAGATCGATGGCGCCCTGGATGCGCGAGCCGGGCAGGATGTTCAGGGTCTGGTCCTTAACCCCAGAGCCGTAAATCGCATACGAACCGGCACCCGTGGCCGAGACCAGACCACTGTTGTTGATCGTGGTGTTGTTGGCCCCGGACCTGATACCGATCCCGTTCGCGCCCGTGATGCGGACGGTGCCGCTGTTGGTGACCGTGCTGTCGTCGCCAGTGGCGTTGATGCCGTTGGTGTCATCGCCAGAGCCGATGATGGTGCCGCTGTTGGTGATCGTGTCAGGACCTTCGGTCCGGATGCCATCCGCCGATGAGCCCGTGGTAATGATGGTGCCGCTGTTGATGATGGTGGCGTAGTTGCCATAGGATTCGATGCCGCGCGCATTGCTGCCCGTGGTGCTGATGCTGCCGCTGTTGGTAATGGTGGCGTAGTCGGCATTGGATAGGACGCCGTACGCCGACGAGCCCGTGGTGCTGATGCTGCCGCTGTTGGTGACGGTGGCGTTGGCGCCATAGGCGTAAATGCCGGACGCCGACAAGCCCGTGGTGCTGATGCTGCCGCTGTTGCTGATGGTGGCGCTTTCGGCATCGGAGTAAATACCGGACGCCGACAAGCCGGTGGTGCTGATGCTGCCACTGTTGCTGATGGTGGCGTCGGCGCCAAAGGCATTGAGGCCCACCCCATCCACGCCCGTGGTGCTGATGCTGCCGCTGTTGGTGATGGTCGTGTTGGCGCCTTCGCCCGAAATGCCGTAGGCGGAATCCTGAGTGGTGCTGATGTTGCCGCTGTTGGTGATGGTAGTGTTGGCGCCAGTGGCCCGAATACCGTAGGCGGTGAGGCCTGTGGTGCCGATGCTGCCGCTGTTGCTGATGGTGGCGTTGTCACCACTGGACTGGATGCCGTAGGCGACACCGCCTGTAGTAGTTATGCTGCCATCGGTGGTGATCGTGACATTGGCGCCGGGCGCATCAATGGCAGTATCCGCCCCCGTGTCCAGGCTGCCGCCGGACTGAATTACGCCGGTCTCGTTGTTATTCAGCGTTTGCTGTGTGGTGACCGTCTGGCCATCCACGATTTCAAACGATGCGGCCATGGCGACCGGCGCAACGAACAGCGCAGCCACGACAAGCCCCGTCCTGCCGTGCGAATGCGCGGTCTCCCGTGCACCCCGGACAACGCCGGATGCGCACTCCTTAATCACGCTACGGATCTCGAACATTACTATTCCTTTGGGTGGTGGTTGCCGTTGATGGGGTGGCGCCTGGCTGGCGGAGAAACCGAGACAGCGCACGGCTCAGGCTCTCCGACGGGCATTCGCCAAACAGCTGCAGATAGTCCCGGGCAAACTCGCCGAGGTGGAAAAAACCGCAGTTTCGTGGCGATACGGGTCACGGCGACATTCACTGCTGGGTGACCGCCGTGTCGGTGCCGTTGCTATTGATGCTGCCGCTACTTATGCTGCCCCGGGTGGGCAGTTCGGCCAGGGCCGGGCCGGAGGCGAGCAGCAGAGCGGCGGCGAGACGGCCGCGGCTGGTCTCGGCGACAGGCGCCCACATTTGCCGGGCGTGGCTGCAGGCCAGGCGGTAAATGCGGTTCATGGCGGCGCGTGAATTCATCGTGGCTCCCCGGTCGTCCTTACCTGGATCATCAGTGCCGCGGCGCTGTGCAAGGGTGGTGCGCCGTCATACAGCCAGAGCGGATGGCTGGTGGCTCTAATCATCTTGCCGAGCTTACCGATCGACCGTTCGCCGATCGTTCGCAAGCAAATCGCAGCAACAGGCGCGGCGGCGCGGCAGTTATGGCCATATGCACTTCAAGATGTTCGCGCTATATTCCCGGCCTTGTTCCTGAGCAGTACAGATGGTGAAACGAGCCGATATGGGTATACGAAAAAGGGGACGTGCACTGGAGCTGACGCTGTTCGACGGGTTCGGTGTCCGGCTGGATGGCCGTCCGCTCGATGGCTTCTCCTACAACACGATGCGTGCCCTGCTCGCCTATCTGGCTGTAGAGCCGCCGCGCGATCACCGTCGCGAGTTCCTGGCCGAACTGTTGTGGGAGGGGCAGGACCTGACCACGGCGCGCGGTAATTTGCGCCGGGCCTTGTCGGACTTGCGCCGCGCCATCGAGGTGCCCTCGGGAAAGAGTCTGTTCATCGCCGACAAACAGAGCCTGCGTTTCATCCCCGATCTGTCCGTCGATGTGTTCAATTTCGCCAGGCCCCTTTGCGCCTGCGACATGCAATCCGAGCAACACTGTACGGCTTGCCTGACGGAGTTGGAGCAGGCGGCCGGACTCTATCGCGGTGAGTTTCTACAGGGTTTTGCCTTGCCGGGGTGTTACGCGTTCGAGGAGTGGTTGCTGCTACAGCGCGAAACCCTGCATCGACATGCGCTGGCGCTTTTCGAGCGACTCGCGAACTGTCATGAGCAACTCGGCAATTATGCCGTTGCCTTGCCCTTTGCCCTGCGCTACGTGGAGCTGGAACCCACCGACGAGTCGGGCCATCGCCGTGTGATGCGTCTGTACGCGCTGGATAATCAGCCGGGCGTCGCGCTGCACCAATACAACAAGTGCGTGCAACTGCTGAAAAACGAGTTGGCCGCATTGCCGGAAGAGGAGACGCAAAGGCTGGCGCGGCAGATTCGGCTCGGCGAGGTGGGCGCGGCTCCGCGACCAGCGACGGGTGGCCAGGAACTCCAGGTGCTCTCGTCGGTGCCGGCCGAACGCCGTCAGGTGACCGTGTTCTATTGCGAGCTGAATCTGAGGGATGAGTTTGACAGTGACGATCCCGAAGAGGCATTGGAACGCCTGCAGTCACCCCAGGCCCGCTGCCTGAAAATCGTTCGCCGCTATGGCGGACACACCGTTCAGTCTCATGGCGGCGGCCTGTTGGTCTATTTCGGGTATCCGCTGGCAGATGAAAATGCGGCGCGCCATGCCGTGAACGCTGCGCTCGCCATCGTTCAGGATTCCGATGCCGTGATCGAGGCACGCATCGGCGTGCACACCGGCGTGATCATCACCGGGCTGGATCCGTCCATACCGGACACCGTTGGCCAGACATCACGCCTGGCCATTCAATTACGCCAGGCTCTTCCACAGCGCGAGAGCGGGGTGGCGATCAGTCACTCCACTCATGCCATCGTCAATCGCTATTTCGAGTGCGTCGACCTGCCCGGGATGCCTCCCCCGGGTACGGCACAGGCAACAAGGGTGTACCGGGTCGAGCGCGCGAGCGCTGCTCGCAGCCGGCTCGATGCGGCCACACGTTTGACACCGATGGTGGGCCGGCACGCAGAACTGGCGCGACTGCATGCCCTGTGGCTTCAGGCAAAGGACGGGCACGGTCATGCGCTACTGCTTCAGGGTGAGCCGGGCATCGGCAAATCGCGACTGATGCACCGCTTTCGGCAGGCGGCAGCCCGGGATGGCGCCGTGTTCGAGCTGCGCTGTTTCGCCGAGAGCTGCCACTCGTCGCTTCACCCCGTCATTGCCTTGATCGAGTCTGTGTTCGGCTTCGAGCGAACGGACACGCCGGAGCGGAAATTCCACAAACTCGCCGCCCATCTGGCCGCGACGCCGGTCAGCCGCAATGCCGCCGCCGTTTCCCTGCTCGGAAAGCTGTTGGGCTTGCCGTTGCCCACGGGATACCAGGCGTTGGAAATGACGGCACAGGAAGTGAAACAGCACACCTTCTCCCTCCTTGCCGACCTGATGCTGTCAATGGTGGCCGGCAAGTGCGCATTGCTGATCTGGGAGGATCTGCACTGGGCCGACTATTCCACACTGGAGTTTCTAAGCGAGTTCGTCGGGCGCGCCAAGTCGGCAGGGATCCTGATGTTGCTGAGCGCTCGCCCCGGTTTCATCCCGCCCTGGACGACCCCCTCGGCCGATGCCATGACCTTGTCGCCGCTGGGCAAACAGGAAGTGGAACAGATGATCATGGCGTTGGATGCAACGCTGCCAAACGATACCGTGGCGCGGATCATCGAACGAGCGGACGGGGTCCCGCTGTTCATCGAGGAGATCGTCGCAAGCATCGCCGCCGCTTCAAACGCCACGATACCCGCCACCCTGCATGATCTCCTGGCGACCCGTGTCGACAATTTGGGGCGGGCGAAAGGGACGGCGCAGCTTGCCGCCTGCATCGGCAGGGAGTTTGACCTGCAACTGTTGCAAGCGGCCTCGACCCTGGACGGGCAGGAGATTGATGAGCACCTGACGCTGCTGTTTGAAACCGGACTGTTGACCGAGCTGGGGCAAACCACCGCCCAGTTCAAACACGCCTTGATCCAGGATGTCTGCTATCAGTCGCAAACCCGCGCCGACCGCAGGGCCGCTCACCAGCGCATCGTGCAGGCCCTGCTGACGGAATTTCCGGACCTGGCGGCAACACGTCAGGAACTGGTGGCCCGACACTGCTTTGCCGGCGGCGAGATTGCCAGGGCCGCCGAGTATTGGGCGATGGCCGGGCGCCGCGACGTGGCCACCGGTGCGAACACCGAGGCGATCGAGCATCTCAACGCGGCGCTGGGCGCGTTGCACACCCTGCCGGCGGATAGCACCTACACCCGGCTGGAGACGATGCTCTATCTCAACCTCGGTGCGGCCTGGATGAGTGCCGGGGGGTATGGTTGCCAGGAGGCCCGCCAGGCGCATCTCAAGGCCATGGAATTGAGCGGTGGCGAAAAAGACGAGGCCGGCTTGTTCGCGACCCTGCGCCGGCTGTGGATGGTCGACTACATGTATCTGGGAAGTCAGGCCGCCTCTGAGATGGCCGAACAGATGCTGCGATTGGCGCAACAAACCCAAGACCCGGTACAGCTACAGGCAGCCCACGATTCCTATGGGGTGAGTATCGCTTGCATGGGCGATTTCGCCGGTGGGTTTTCTCATTACACGCAAGGGGCGGCACTCTACCGGCCCGAGCACCACAGCGAGATGGTCGCCCGGTTTGGCGAAAATGTCGCCATCAACAATGGTGTGCATCTGGCGATGACGCTGTGGTTGCGCGGCTCTCCCGGGCAGAGCCGGGTCTGTATGGAAACCACGCTGGCAAACGCCAGAGAGCAGGCGCATCCCCACAGCCTGTGTATCGCCCTGTACGGCTGCGCACTGGTCAGTCGCTGGCGTCGGGAAGTGGATGCTTCGGCGCGCTACGTCGAGGAGTCCCTCGCCCGCGCCGCCGAGTTTGAACTGCCTTTCTGGCAGCTGTCGGCCGCGGCCGATTGGGCGTGGATCAGCGCCATGCGTGGCGATGCGTCGGACTCGCTGGCGTTTCTCGCCCAACTGCGGGACAACCGTGAGATTCCCGGCGCGGCAAGAATCCTCTTTTACCAGCAGTTGGCCGACGGGCTTGTCCACCTGGCACGCTATCCGGAGGCCCTGGCGGTTCTGGATGATGCGATTGCCCTGGCCGATGAACGCAACGAACGCTACCTGGAGGCGGACTATCACCGTTTGAAGGGCATCTGCCTGGCGAACACCTCGCCGGATGGTCAGCTGGAAGCCGAAGCCTGCTTCAACAAGGCGTTATCGATCAGTCGTCGACTGGGCGCCTTGTCTCTGGAGTTGCAAGCCGCCATCGGCATGGCGAAGCTGTGGCATGAAACCGGCCGCGTGCAAGAGGCAACCCGATTGCTGGAAGATGTCTGCGGCCGGATTGAGGAGGGGTTCGACAGCATCGATTATTGCGCGGCGAAAGCGCTGCTGGATGCCGGCGCCCGGCCTGGTATGGCTGGGCATTCTTTTGAAAGTTCACCTTTGCTCGCGCCGAGATAGAGAAGCCATTATCGTCCGTTCCGTCGAACGGCTTCGGGGTGTTGTCAACCGATGGTGGCCGTGTCGGTATCAGGAGCCGGGTCCATGGTTGGCGATCGACAGCCACTGACCCGAAGCCACCTGGCGATGAAAGCTATTCATCAGTTGCTTGCCGACGTTCAGGTTGGTGCCGGACGCGGCGGAAACCACGTCCGGCACAGGGCATGACTAGAAGCGGATGCCGACGCTGAGGAAGTCGACGTCATCCTCGATTTGGGTGTACTCCACCTCGAACTGCGCCAGACCGATGCTGAAGCCGACACCGAGGCCGGCCGAGCTGCCGGTGTCATCGTCGGACACAGAACCTATCGTCACGTCTTCCCGCAGCACACCCATCTTGGCGATGAAATAGACCGGACCGGCGGTGCGGAATACGCCATACACCGCCTGGGTATCGACGCTCACATCCTGACCGGCATAGCTGCCATCGTCGATGCTGCTGGTGATTTCGCCCTGCACGCCGATGTCGCCGAGCACCACACCCCACTCGTGTCCCACCATCACGCCGGCATTGGTGGGATCGTCCATGCCGCCGACATCCACCATCATCGGTCCGGCCTTGGCGCCGAAGAACCAGTCGGCGCCGGCGCCGGGTGCAAATACCAGGCCTGTCAGCAGCATTGTGGCGGCCAGTACGCCCGCTGACCGGGCTTGTGCTTTGGCTGTTTGTACCTTGCGCATGGTGATTCTCCCTTTGTCTCAGGTGTCGGTTGGGTGATGCATACAGACTAGGCGGGTTCACCGTAAAGTTCTGCGGCGCGGCGCGCAAATGCGTCGAGCAGGCGCGGTGCCAGCAGGGCCAGACCGCCCTGCAGCAACGGCGCCAGCAGGGGCGCCAATTCGTAATGGGTTTCCGCCGTGACACGGCAGCCGCCGTCCTGCGGCAGGAAATGCCAGGTCACATCCAGCCGGCGGAACGGACCATCGAGGGCACGGATGGCAATGCGCTCCGGCGCCACGAATTCGGCACGGGAGCGGAAACGGAAGGCGGCCGGGCCAAATCCGGCATGCTGCTCCACCTCCAGCGCATCCGCCTCACGGCGCAGGATGCGCGCCCGGCTGTAGCCGGGCACGAATTCCGGATAGCGCTCGATATCGAGCACCAGGTCGAACAGCTGCTCGCAGCGGTAGGGCAGCAGGCGGGAGACGCTGTGGCGGGACATGACGCCCTGCAGTATGCGCGCAACCTGTCGCAACGACCAGCGGCAGCAACGGCATTCCCTTGCTATGTTTACCGGGTAAAACACAGGGAATGCCCCCGCGTCCCAAGGAGTAGCGCCATGCAGATCCCCTTGCAGATCACCTTCCGCCACATGGAAACCTCGCCGGCCCTGGAGACACGCATCCGCGAGCGTGCCGCAGAGCTGGAGCGCTTCCACCCCAACCTCACCAGCTGCCGGGTGGTGGTGGAGCAGGACCATGGCCATCATCACCAGGGCAACCTGTACCGTGTACACGTCGACCTGACGCTGCCGGGCCATGAACTGATCGCCGGGCGCAGCTCGCCCAAACATCAGGCCTATGAGGATGCCCACGTGGCGGTGCGCGACGCCTTCGATTCACTGCGCCGCCAGCTGGAAGACCTGGCACGACGCGAACGGCGCGAGGTGAAACAGCACGACGCACCGCCGCACGGACGCATCAGTGCCCTGGTCCCGGCAGACGATCGCGGCATCATCACCACACCCGACGGCCGCGAGATCTATTTCCACCGCAACAGCATCGTCAACACCGACTACGACAAGCTGAAGGTGGGGATGGAGGTACGCTTTGCCGAGGAGATGGGCGAGCACGGCCCGCAGGCGAGCAGCGTGCACCTCATCGGCAAGCATCACGTGATCGGATGATCCCGATTCAGGACTTGCTCAACCGCATTCGCTGGGATGAGCATTTCAGTGGCGATTTCGCGCTGGGTTACTACGATCGTGTGGCGGACGGGATCGTGCGTGTGCCGCTGGCGGAGATTGCGTTTCCACCCGACGATCACTTCGCCTTTGTCGTAGTGGATGAGGAGGGCGCCGTGCACAGCGTGCCCTATCAC
Source organism: Pseudomonadota bacterium (assembly GCA_040755915.1). Lineage (GTDB taxonomy): Bacteria > Pseudomonadota > Gammaproteobacteria > Thiohalomonadales > Thiohalomonadaceae > Sulfurivermis. The sequence goes on from JBFLWM010000031.1 coordinate 42,250, forward strand.
CGCGTGCGGGAGGTATGGCGCAACGGGGAGGTGATCTGGCGGCGCGCACCCTGAGGCACGCACCGCCAGCAGACATCAGCCGACCAGCGGCACCACTTCGCAGGCCTCGTTGACGCGCTCGTTGATGACCACGATCTGCGCCTTGCGGAAGAAGTTGAATTCCGTGGCGCTCGCCCAGGTGTAGGCGCCCATCATGCGGCCGACGATGAGGTCACCCTCGTTCAGTTCCGGCAGCATGATGTTTTCATCGATGACGTCGATGCTGTCGCAGGTGGGCCCGGCCAGCACGCTGGGGTGGCGCTCGCCCTGCCACTCCAGGCAATCCACCGGGTACTTGGCGTGGTCGAACATCTGGCCGCTGTAGGAGCCGTACACGCCGTCGTCCAGGTAATACCACCAGCGGCCATCGCGCAGGGCCTTGCCCATCACCGACGATACGGCGGTAATCGCCGGGGCGGAGATGAAGCGGCCGGGTTCGGCGATGAGGCGCACGTCTTGCGGGATCTGCGCCAGCGCCTCGCGGATCGGGCGGCAGAATTCATTGATCGGCGGCACGTCCTCGTTGTACTCCACCGGGAAACCGCCGCCGATGTCGAGCACGGTCAGCGGCGGCAGGCCGGCTTGCTTGTTCCAGACGATGATCGCGCCGCAGGCATTGACCGCCTCCACGTGCTTGCGCGGATCGGCGGCCTGCGAGCCGACATGGAACGACAGGCCCTTGATGCGGATGCCGAGGTCGCGCGCCATGACCAGCAGCTCGCGCGCCGCCTCGGGAGTGCAGCCGAATTTCTTCGACAGGTCGACCTTGGCGTCGGGGCTGCGGAAGGATACGCGCAGCAGCAGCTCCGCCTGGTCGGCGTATTTCTCGAACTTGCGCAGCTCGTCCGGATTGTCCACCACGAAGGTGGTGACGCCGAAGTCGAGGGCATCGCGGATGTCGCGGTCGCGCTTGATGGGATGGGTGTGGATGCAGCGCTCCGGGGCGACACCGAGGCCGCGCACCAGGTCCACTTCGCCGCTGGTGGCGAGGTCGAACCAGGCATCTTCCTGCATCAGGGTGGTGACCACCGCCGGGTGCGGCAGCGGCTTGAGGGCATAGTGCAAATCGACGCCGGGCAGGGCCGCGGCCAGGGCACGGTATTGTCGTCGTACCGCCTCGCAGTCGAGGATCAGCAGGGGGGCGCCGTGGATGGCAACGAGACGACGGATGCGCTCGGCTTCGGGGGGTTCGTCGGCCTTGTCGCCGGCGACGATGGACGCGGTTTCACAGCGGGCATCGACCATGGTCATACCTCCAGGCCGGGCCTCCGCTCCTCTTCTCAAGGGTGGACGAGACACGACCGACTTTGAGCTACAAGAGATCTGAATTTGAGCGGCGCCATACCAATTCAGCCAGCGCTCTCTGAATCAGGACAAATTCATTCTCTTTGGATAGATTCTCAAGCCGTATCTGGTCGTGCCGTGAGCGGGCTACCCTCAAGAAGTGGCAGGTATTCTAGAACAAACATTCCGCTGATCAAGTGTTTTTTTAGCCGGCGGTTTCGGCATCAAAGCCCTTGGCGGCCAAGGCGTTTTTCCGCTGCCGCCAGGCGGTGGCGAGCATGGCGAGAATGGCGCCGGCGAAGGCCAGCCCCATGTCGCGCTGGGCATCCCAGATGTCGCCCTGGGTACCGAGATAGGCGTCGCCCAGTTCAGGGCTGACGATCGTCGCCACTACGGCCTCCAGCACCTCGTAAAATCCGCTGAACCCCAGCACGGCGGTGACCGCCAGGAAGTACGACCAGCCCGGCCGCACCCCCGCCGCCCGCAGCAGGATTTCGCGGAACGGATAGGCGATGAGCAAACCATAGGCAAAGTGGACGATGCGGTCGTAGTGGTTGCGGGTCAGGTCGAAGGCATCGCGCAGCCAGAAGCCGAAGGGCGTTTCCGCGTAGGTGTAATGGGCGCCGATGAGGTGCAGGCTGAGAAACACGGTGAACAGGCCATAGGAGGTATTGGAGAAGGCGAAGCGGCAATAGGTGGCGAGCAGCAGCATCCCGTAGATGAATACCAGCAGGTTCTCCAGCAGCCAGTCGAAGCGGTTGAACGGCGCGATGGCCGTCACCAGCCACAGCCCGGCCAGCCAGGCGATCATCCACTGCAACGGACGATTGCGGCGGAACGGCGGCGGCTCAGCCATGGCTGCGCTGGCGCTCCAGCAACTCCTGCACCAGCGGCGCACAGATCACTTCGATGGCATGGCCCATGTGGCCACCCGGCACCACCAGGGTATTGGGACGCGACATGAAGCTGTTGGGCAGGCGGCGCTTGAGGTCGGGGAAGTCGTGGCGCTTCGGCTCACGGAAGCGGATAACCACCATGCTCTCGTCCGGCGTCGGGATGTCGCGGGCGATGAACGGGTTGGAGGTATCCACCAGCGGCACACGCTGGAAGTTGATGTCGGTGAGGGAAAACTGCGGCGTGATGTAGCGCAGGTAGTCGGGCAGGCGGCGCAGGATGGTGGCGGTCACCGCCTCGGCGGAACTGCCCTTCACCGCACAGTCGCGGTGGATCTTCTGGATCCACTCCAGATTGATGCTGGGCACCACGCCGATGAGCAGGTCCACCCAGCGCGCCACGTCGACGCCGCGATCACCCCGCTCCTGTTGCTGCTGGCGCAGCTTCATGATCAGCGGGTTGTGCGACGGGCTCATCTCGCGCCGGGTCCAGGTGGATTCGATGCAGGCGCCATGCAACCCTTCGTAAAACAGCAGGTCAGAGCCGGAGGGTATTTCCTGCCACGGCGTGAAGCTGCCCTCCTCGCCGCCGTGCCGCACCGCCGCCTCGCGGCTGCCGAGGTAGTGGCGATAGAGGCCGCTGCCGGTACGGGAGTATTCCTGGAACAGCCCCTCCAGCCGCTCGAACAGATTGGCCTCGGGCCCGAAGTGACTGATGGGACGGCCGCTGGCCCGGGCGGCGGCGACGGCCTGCTTCATGCCGGCGCGGTCGTAGCGGCGGAAGCTTTCACCGTCGACAAAAAAGGCGTTGATGCCCTCGCGCCGGAAGATCTCGGCAAAGGCATGTTTGACGGTCGTGGTGCCGGCACCGGACGAACCGGTCACGGCAACGATGGGATGGCGCACCGACATGGGCTGCCCTCGCCTGCTTGCGGAGGGCTAACTTTAGCCCCATTTCCGGCGCCGTGACCATCCCCCGAAAGATGAGTTCTTTTAATGACAGAGGAAACCCCATGGAGCAGTCACTGAAACGCACACAGCTGGGCCGCTGGATCGAATCGCTGCCGGTACAGAAATTCATCATCACGCTGATCGTCATCAATGCCGTCACCCTGGGCCTGGAAACCTCGCCCGCGGTAATGGCGCAGGCGGGCGATGTGCTGCACCTGCTCGACCGCGTGATCCTGGCGGTGTTCGTGGCGGAGATCGCCATCAAGCTGGTGGCGTTCGGCGGGCGTTTCTTCCGCAATCCCTGGAATGTGTTCGACTTCGTCGTCGTCGGCATCGCCCTGGTGCCGGCCAGCGGGCCGCTGGCGGTGCTGCGTGCCCTGCGCGTGTTGCGTGTGCTGCGCCTGATTTCCATGATGCCGCGCCTGCGCCTGGTGGTGGAGGCCTTGCTGCTGGCGGTGCCGGGCATCGCCTCCATCGCCGGGCTGATGCTGCTGATTTTCTATGTGGCGGCGGTGATGGCCACCGGCCTGTTCGGCCCGCAGTTCCCGGAATGGTTCGGCAGCATCGGCGCCTCCATGTACACCCTGTTCCAGGTGATGACCCTGGAGAGCTGGTCCATGGGCATCGCGCGCCCGGTGATGGAGGCCTATCCCTGGGCCTGGGCCTTCTTCATCCCCTTCATCCTCATCGCCACCTTCACCATGCTCAACCTGTTCATCGCCATCATCGTCAACACCATGCAGACCATGCATGAGGCGGAATTCAAACAGGAGCAGGCGGCCATCGAGGAGGCGGTGCATGAGGAAAGTTCACAGGTGAGCCGGGAACTGCGCGCACTGCGCGAGGAGATTCGCGTTCTCAGGGAGGCACTGGCGGAGCGGAGCGATCAGGCGTAGACGTCGAGCAGGGTGCCGCTGGTGCTGTCGGGGTCGGCAGCTCGTTCGCTGCGGGTCAGTTCACGCTGCAGATCACCCACCGTCTGCTGCAGGCCGGCATTCTCGCTGACCAGGCGGCGCTGCTCGGCGCGCAGGTCGCGGTTTTCGCCCTGCAGCTGGGCGTTCTGCTGCACCAGCGCACTGTTCTCGCCGCGCAGCTGCTGCTCGCGCCGGGCCGAACCGGTGGTGCCGGTGGTGCTTGTCGCGGTGGTGGAAAAACTGGTGTCGATCATGGCAGTCACTCCCGGTAACTTCCCGGTTACACCTTGAGTTTAGACAGACTCACGGACCGGTGCCAGCAGCGGAACCTGCCGTGCGGGGTATAGTTACTCCATCTCGCCACCCCAAGGATTGCCATGCACGCCCAACTCAATCAGGTCATTGCCCAGGCCGGCCAGATCATCCTCGGCAAGGAACACCCCATCCGCCTCGCCCTCGCCTGCCTGCTCGCGCGCGGCCACCTGCTCATCGAGGACCTGCCCGGCGTGGGCAAGACCACCCTCGCCCATGTCCTCGCCACCACCCTCGGGCTGCGCTTCAACCGTATCCAGTTCACCTCGGACCTGCTGCCGGCCGATATCCTCGGTGTCTCGGTATATGAGCGTGAGTCGGGCGAGTTCCGCTTCCATCCCGGCCCGATTTTCGCCCAGCTGATCCTGGCGGACGAGGTCAACCGCGCCACACCCAAGACCCAGAGCGCCCTGCTGGAGGCGATGGAGGAGCATCAGGTCAGCAGCGAAGGCGAGACACGCCCGCTGCCGGAGCCCTTCTTCGTCATCGCCACGCAGAATCCTGCCAACCAGATCGGCACCTTCCCCCTGCCGGAGTCGCAGCTCGATCGCTTTCTCATGCGCATCGAGCTGGGTTATCCCGATGCCCAGGCCGAACGTGCCCTGCTCGCCGGCAGCGATCGGCGCGAGCTGCTCGCCGGACTGCAGCCGGTGATGACACCGGAACAGCTGGTGCAGGCGCAGGCCCGGGTGCGGGCCGTGAAGGCCAGCCCGGCGCTGCTGGATTATGTCCAGGCCCTGCTGGAATACTCACGCCGTTCCCCCCGCTTCCTCACCGGCCTGTCGCCGCGTGCCGGCCTGGCCCTGTTGGCCGGGGCACGGGCCTGGGCCCTGCTGAACGGACGCGACTTCGTTCTGCCGGAGGACGTGCAGGCCGTGCTGCCCCATGTGGTCGGCCACCGCCTGCAGCAGGTGCAGGCCGATGGCGCCGGCGGCAGCACGGTGCTGGCGGCCTGGTTCAACGAGGTCGCCATCCCCTGACCGCCGTGGCCACGCCCCTCACCCTGCGCCAGCGCTTCAGCCTCGCCCGCTTCCTGCGCGGCCTCGGCACCGAAACCGGTCCGGTCACCCTGGACCGGCGCCGGATCTATATTTTGCCGACGCGGCAGGGGTTGCTGCTCGGCGCGGTGCTGCTCGCCATCCTGCTCGGCGCCATCAACTACGACAACGGCCTCGCCTTCGCCCTGGTGTTCCTGCTCACCGGGCTGGGCGTGGTATCGATCCTGCACACCTGGCGCAATCTGCTCGGCCTGCGTCTGGAGGCGGGGCGCTGCCCCGCGGTATTCGCCGGGGAGACGGCGCGTTTTCCCGTCGGTGTGCACAACGACGGCGGCGAGGTGCGGCCGGCGGTCATACTGCAGGCGGCCCATGGCAGTGAAGCAACGGCAGACATGGGGCCGGGCACACAGTGGGTGGAGCTGGCCCGCCCGGCCCCCCGGCGCGGACGCCTGCCGCTGGGCCGCTTCACCGTCGCCACCCGTTTTCCCCTCGGCCTGTTCCGTGCCTGGTCGCCGCTGGAACTGGCCATGGACTGCCTGGTCTACCCGGCCCCGGCGCCACAACGCGGCCTGCCGCGGGGTCAGCCCGGCATCGCCGGCAGCGGCGGTCAACACGGCCAGGGGCACGACGATTTTGCCGCCCTGCGCCCCTACCATGCCGGCGACTCCCTGCGCCATGTGCACTGGAAGGCGGTGGCGCGGGAACAGGGCATGCACACCAAGCAGTTCGCCGGCGAGGCGGCGCAGGAACTGTGGCTGGCGTGGGAGCTGCTGCCGAGGGTGGCGCCGGAGGCACGGCTGTCGCGCCTGTGCCGCTGGGTACTGGAGGCCGATGCCGCCGGCCTGGCCTATGGCCTGCGCCTGCCGGATCGGACCATTGCACCCGACTTCGGCCCGGCGCAGCGCCGCCGCTGTCTGGAGGCACTGGCGCTGTACGGGGAGCGGCCATGATCCCGCTGCACGGCCGATTATGGTTGCTGGGCGCGCTGGCCGCCGTGCTGTTGCCGCAGCTGTTGCGCCTGCCGCCCTGGCTTGCGGCCTGTTGCATGGGGCTGCTGGGCTGGCGTCTGGTCATCGACCTGCGCAACCGGGCACTGCCCGGCCGCTGGTCGCGCCTGTTGCTCACCCTGCTGGGCATCGGCGCAGTGCTGCTCGGCTACCGTACCCTGTTCGGGCCGGACGCCGGCCTTGCCCTGCTCAGCGTCATGCTGTGCCTCAAGCTGCTGGAACTGCGCACCCTGCGCGATGCCATGCTGGTGATCTTCCTCGGCTGGTTCCTGGTGGCGGGCGGCTTTCTGGTGGACCAGTCCATCTTTGTCGGCGCCTATCTGCTGCTTACCGTGTGGCTGCTCACCGCCGCCCTCATCGCCCTCAACCATCCGGGCGGTCCGGCGCACCGCTATTACCTGCGCCGCGCCGGCCTGCTGCTGGCGCAGTCCCTGCCCATCATGGTGCTGCTGTTCGTACTGTTCCCGCGCCTGCCCGGTCCCCTGTGGGGCGTGCCCAAGGACAGCCTCGTGGCACGCACCGGCATTTCCGACCACATGACCCTGGGCACCATCAGCGAACTGGCCGAATCAGAGGCGGTGGCCTTCCGCGTGCAGTTCGACGGCCCGGTACCGCCGGCCGATCAGTTGTACTGGCGCGGCCCGGTACTGTGGGCCACCGATGGCCGGCGCTGGGACCCGATACCGCGCGAGTTCCCGCCGGCGTGGTTTCGCGATGCCCCGAGCTACGAGGCGCTCGGTGAACCGGTACGCTATGCGCTGACCCTTGAGCCCCACGATGAACACTGGCTGTTTGCGCTGGAGCTGCCCGCCGCCCTGCCGCCGGGACTCAACGTCAGCGCCGACTTCCAGTTGCTGCTGCCGCGCAAGGCCACCACGCGCCAGCGCTACGAACTGGCCGCCCATACCCGCTACCGCACCGGGGCGCTGCCGGATGAACAGCGTCGCCTCGGCCTGCAGCTGCCGGCGGGGCGCAACCCGCGCAGCCTGGCATTGGGCCGGGAGTGGGCCGACAGGGCGCCGGCGGACATCGTGCGCACCGCCCTGGAGCTCTTCCGCGCGCAACCCTACTGGTACACGCGCCGTCCGCCCCTGCTCGGCGAGCACGCCATCGATGATTTTCTGTTCGAAACGCAACGCGGCTTTTGTGAACATTATGCCGCCGCCTTCGTCACCCTGATGCGCGCCGCCGGGGTACCGGCACGGGTGGTCACCGGCTATCAGGGCGGCGAGAGCAATCCCCTCGCCGACTATCTCATCGTGCGCCAGTCGCGCGCCCACGCCTGGGCGGAGGTATGGCTCGACGGCCAGGGCTGGACGCGCATCGATCCCACCGCCGTCATTCCGCCGCAGCGCGTGGAGGCCGAGACCGATCTGCAGCGCTTCCGTTCCACCGATACGCCATTGCTGAATGCCGACCTCGGCTGGATCACGCGCAACCTGTCCCGACTGCGCTACGGCTGGGACGCGCTCAACAATGCCTGGAATCAGTGGGTGCTCGGCTACAACCATCAGCGGCAGAAGGAGCTGCTGCAACGGCTCGGCCTGCTGCATTTCGGCTGGCAGGGTGTGGTGGCTGCGCTGTTCGGGGCGATGGGTCTGGTACTGGCGGCAGTGGCGGTATTTTTGTTGCGGCAGGGACGACCGCGCACGGATGCGGTCGTACGTTTGTACGAGCGTTATTGCCGCAAGCTCGCCCGTATCGGGTTGCGACGCCTGCCGCACGAGGGTCCGGCCGACTTTGCCGACCGCGTGGCCGCCGCGCGACCGGACCTCGCCGAAGCCAGTAACGAAGTCAGTGCGCTTTATGTCGCGCTGCGCTATGGCGCAGCCCGAACCGAAACGCTGTCGCGACTACGCGATGCCGTTGCGCGCTTTCAACCACGCCGGCGCCGCGGCTCAGCGGCGACCGCGGCGTAGAGAATTATTTGCCGATACAGAAACTGGAGAAAATACGGCCGAGCAAATCGTCCGCCGTGAACGCTCCGGTGATCTCGCCCAGGGCCTGCTGAGCCTGCTGCAACTCCTCGGCCAGCAATTCACCGGCACCGAGCTCCAGCTGCGCGACGCCTGTCGCCAGGTGGCCGGCGGCCTGCTCTAGGGCATCGAGGTGGCGGCGCCGCGCACTGAAAACGCCTTCACCGGCGGCGTGGTAACCCATGCTTTGTTTCAGGTGTTCACGCAGCAGGTCCAGCCCATCCCCGCAGCGGGCCGACAGGTAAACGTGCAACCCGTCATCGTATTGTTCGACACTGGCGGGATGGCCGCTGAGATCGATCTTGTTATGGATGAAGGTTATCGGCAATCGATCCGGCAGGCGGGCGAGAATGCTGCGTTCCGCATCACTCATGCCCGTGCGATCATCCAGCAGCAGCAACACACGATCGGCGCGCTCGATCTCCGCCCATGCGCGGCGCATGCCCTCCTGTTCGATGGCATCCATGCTTTCGCGCAGACCTGCGGTGTCGATGATGTGCAGCGGCATGCCGTCGATGCTGATCTGTTCCCGCAGCACATCGCGCGTGGTGCCGGGAATGTCGGTAACGATGGCACTGTCGCGCCCGGCCAGGGCATTGAGCAGACTGGACTTGCCTGCATTCGGCTGGCCGGCCAGCACCACATGCATGCCCTCGCGCAACAGACTGCCCTGTTGCGCGGCTACCTGCACGGCGTGCAACTGTTCCTGCACGGCAGCCAGCCGGGCGGCAACAACGCCGTCGGCGAGGAAATCGATCTCTTCTTCGGGAAAATCGATGGCTGCCTCCACATACAGGCGCAGCTGGATCAACTCTTCGGTGAGCGCACCGACTCGGCGCGAGAACTCCCCTTGCATTGATCGCAACGCACTGCGCGCTGCCTGCACCGAGGTGCTGTCGATGAGATCGGCGATGGCCTCGGCCTGGGCCAGGTCGAGTTTGTCGTTGAGGAAGGCGCGCTGGGAAAACTCGCCGGACCGGGCCGGACGGGCACCGAATTGCAGCGCGGATTGCAGCAGCAGATCCATCACCACCGGGCCGCCGTGCCCCTGCAGTTCCAGCACGTCTTCGCCGGTAAAGGAATTGGGCGCGGCAAAGTAAAGGGCGATGCCCTGATCTATGACCGCACCATTACTGTCGCGAAATGGCAGATATTCCGCGTGCCGCGGTACAGGGCAACGCCCCAGCATACCTTCGGCGATGGTGGCGGCCTGGGGCCCGGAGATGCGGACGATGCCGACGCCGCCACGCCCGGCAGGCGTGGCGACGGCGGCAATGGTATCGATGTCGCGAGAGGGTGTTTCCACTCTCACGCTCTTGGCAAGGTCAGGCCTTCACCACGTAGCGGGTGATGTACCACTGCTGGGCGACGGACAACACGTTGTTGACCACCCAGTACAGCACCAGGCCGGAGGGGAAGAAGGCAAAGAAGAAGGTGAACACGATGGGCAGGGCCATCATCACCTTGGCCTGGATCGGATCCATCGGCGTCGGATTCAGACGGTGCTGGATCAGCATGCTGATACCCATCAGGATCGGCAGCACGTAATAGGGGTCCATGGTGGACAGGTCCTTGATCCACAGGATCCACGGCGCCTGGCGCAATTCGACGCTTTCCAGCAGAACCCAGTACAGGGCGATGAACACCGGAATCTGCACCAGGATCGGCAGGCAGCCGCCGAGCGGATTGATCTTCTCTTCCTTGTACAGCTTCATCATCGCTTCGTTGAGCTTCTGGCGATCATCGCCATAACGCTCCTTCAGCGCCTGCATGCGCGGGGTCATCTTGCGCATATGGGCCATGGACTTGTAGCTGGTGGCGGACAGCTTGAAGAAGGCCAGCTTGATCAGCAGGGTCAGGATCACGATGGACCAGCCCCAGTTATCCACCAGCTTGTTGATCTGCTTGAGCAGCCAGAAGATCGGATCGGCGATGAAGGTGAGCTTGCCGTAGTCGACGGTGAGCGCCAGACCATCGGCGATATCGCTCATCTCCGCCTGCAGCTTGGGACCGACATACAGGCGGGCCTGGTAACGCCCTTCTGCGCCGGGCGCCACCTGCATGCCCTGATCGATCATGCCGAGCAGGTAGCGATTGTTGCCCAGGGCACGACTGTAGTAATCGTGCTGCGCCTGCTGCGGCGGGATCCAGGCACCGACGAAGTAGTGCTGGATCATGGCGGCCCAACCGCCGGTCAGGGTACGGTTGAAGGCTGCCTTGTCCATGGCATCGAAATCGACCTTCTCGTATTTCAGCTCTTCGCCGTGTACCACGCCGCCGGTATAGGTGTAGATGCCGAAGGCGCCGGTGCTTTCGGTCGGACGCTGGCGCTGCAACTGATAATACGCGTGGGCAGCCCAGGGCTGCTGGGTCTGGTTGCGCACGGCATAGTCCACGTTCACTACGTAGTCGCCACGGTGGAAGGTGTAGATCTTGTCCACCTCCACACCCTGGCCATCACGCCATTGCAGGCGTACCTGCAGTTCTTCCTGACCGTCAGCCAGACGGTATTCGTCCTGCGCGGCCTGGTAGACGGCATAGTGGTCGGGCACCTGCCCGGCTGTGGTCGCGCTGCCGGGACGCAGGCCGGACTGGGCGATGAACAACAGCGTGTTGCTGTCATCCAGCAGGCGGGTCGGCTCGTCCTTCTTGTCCAGCGATACCGGGTATTTGATCAGGTCGGCGCGGCGCAGGTCACCGCCCTGGGTGTCGATCTCCACGGTGTAGACATCGGTGTAGACGCGGACACGCTTGGCGCTTGCCAGGCCCTCGCGCATTTCCGGGACGACGGCCGCGGAGCTGGTGGGCAGATCGTTGGCGGCTGCCGGTGCCTGCGCGGTGGCTACCGGCACGGGCGGCTGCGGCCCGTAATCCTTTTGCCATGCCTGGTAGAGCATGAGCAGGACAAAGGAAAGCGCAATGACGAGCAGCAGGCGTTGGAAGTCCATGGGTGTTTAGTCTTTCTTGTCAGGTACCGGATCAAAACCGCCTTCATGCCAGGGATGGCAACGCCCGAGGCGGCGCACGGCCATCCAGCCGCCACGCCAGGCACCGAAACGTTCGATGGCCTCGTGAGCGTAGCAGGAGCAGGAAGGATGAAAACGGCAATTGTTGCCCAGAAACGGGCTGATAAGGTAGCGGTAGGCGCCGATGAGCAGGATCAGGATTTTTTGCATCGCTTTGCCAACTCCTCCCAGCTCCTGTCGATGGCGGCACGCAGTTCCTGCGAGGAGAGTGTGTCGATGCCTGCGCGCCCCAGCACCACGATGTCGATGCCGCCGAGTTGATGCTGGTGCAAACGGAAGCTTTCGCGCAACTGGCGGCGGATGCGGTTGCGCTCGACGGCGCGCCGTACCTGCCGCTTGGCGAGGGCTACCCCCAGCCTTGGGTGGCCCAGGGTGTTGGCTGCTGCCAGCAGGGTAAAGGCGGCACCGGCTACGCGCCAGTCCGCCCCCTTGAAGATCCGCTGGAACTCCTCCGGCCGCAACAGCCGGCGGTTGCGGGGAAAACCATACGCGCCGTGCAAGACGCGGGTGCGGTCAGACGGTCAGACGGGCACGACCCTTGGCACGACGGGCGGCCAGGATCTTGCGGCCGTTCTTGGTTGCCATGCGCGCACGGAAACCGTGGGTGCGCTTCTGCTTCAGCACGCTGGGTTGAAAGGTTCTTTTCATGATAAGGCTCGTCCGTTTCAGGTAATCGGCGCGGCCCGGTTTCGGGCCACGGAAAAAAGAGGCGCAAAATACTGTGAAACCGGCCCGCTTGTCAATAATGGCGCTGCTTTGCCGACCATCGCAGGGTGTGGATAACTTTTCGGTTCGGGTATAGACTGCCCCTCTTTTTCCGCACTCCACCCAGAGAGTACTTCGTGGCCGAACCCCTGTGGCAGCAATGTCTCGAGCGTCTGGAAGACGAGCTGCCGGCGCAACAGTTCAATACATGGCTTCGCCCGCTGCATGCGGAGCGGGACGGGGACACGCTTCGTCTGCTGGCGCCCAACCGTTTCGTGCTCGATTGGGTAAAGGATCGTTACAGCGAGCAAATCATCGGTTTCGCGCGCCAGGCAAGCGGCAACAACGCCTTGCAGCTGGTGCTGGAAATCGGCAGCCGCAGAAAGCCCGAGTCCAGCCAGGCGCCGCGGCCGACGCCGGCAACACCCGCCAGCCGGGTGGCAGAACCAGCGGCACGCAGCGGAGCCGGCTCCCGACGCAACAACCTGAACAGCAGTTTTACCTTCGACAATTTCGTCGAGGGCAAGTCCAACCAGCTGGCGCGGGCTGCCTCGGTACAGGTCGCCCTGAACCCCGGGGTGGCCTATAACCCGTTGTTTCTGTACGGCGGTGTCGGTCTGGGCAAGACCCACCTGATGCATGCCATCGGCAACATGATCCTGCAGCAGAGACCGGGCGCCAACGTGGTCTACCTGCATTCCGAACGGTTTGTGGCCGATATGGTCAAGGCGCTGCAGCACAACGCCATCAACGAGTTCAAGCGTCACTACCGCTCGGTCGACGCGCTGCTCATCGACGATATCCAGTTTTTTGCCGGCAAGGAGCGGTCCCAGGAAGAGTTTTTCCATACCTTCAATGCACTGCTCGAAGGCCAGCAACAGGTAATCCTGACCTGCGACCGCTATCCCAAGGAGGTCGACGGGCTGGAGGAGCGACTCAAGTCGCGCTTCGGCTGGGGTCTGACAGTGGCCATTGAACCGCCGGAACTGGAAACGCGCGTTGCCATTCTGATGAGCAAGGCCCAGCAGGTAGGTGCCGCCCTCCCCCCGGAAGTGGCGTTCTTTATCGCCAAGCGCATCCGCTCCAATATCCGCGAGCTGGAAGGTGCGCTACGCCGCGTCATTGCCAATGCCCATTTCACCGCACGGCCCATTACCCTGGATTTTGCCAAGGAGGCGCTGAGCGACCTCCTCGCATTGCAGGAAAAACTGGTTACCATCGAAAACATTCAAAAGACGGTGGCGGAGTATTATAAGATTCGCGTGGCGGATCTTCTGTCCAAGCGGCGCAGCCGTTCCGTAGCGAGACCACGGCAACTGGCCATGGCATTGGCGAAGGAACTGACCAATCACAGCCTGCCGGAGATCGGCGATGCATTTGGTGGCCGCGACCATACGACGGTGATTCACGCCTGCCGCAAGATTCAGGAACTGCGGGAGGCTGAGCCCCGTATCGGTGAAGACTACGCCAACCTGTTGAGAACCCTGTCCACTTGATGGGGGCAGGTTGTGGATAATTTCGGTGATTTTTTTGCTGTGGATAAAATGGGTTGTTATCCACAAGAAATACAGAGTTACGCACCCATTGAAGCAACGGTTGTGTTGTGTGTAACCTTATGATTAATAAATATTTAATTGTTTTATACACAGACTTCGCCAACACAATAGCAGTAACAACAGGTTTACATATTTAAAAACCAATAACTAAGTGATGGGGCAAAGGACATGAAATTCACCATCTCACGCGAAGCATTGCTCAAGCCCTTGCAGGTAGTTGGTGGTGTCGTGGAGAAACGACAGACACTGCCCATCCTGGCCAACGTACTGGTACAGGTCGACAAGGGTAAGCTCACCCTGACCGGCACCGACCTGGAAGTGGAGCTCACAGCTACGGCACAGGTCGAAAATGGGAGCGATGGTGAAATCACTCTGCCGGCGCGCAAGTTCAGCGACATCTGCCGCGCATTGCCGGAACAGGCGATGCTGGAAGTTACCGTAGACGGGGACAAGGCCCTGATCCGGTCTGGCAAGAGCCGTTTCTCATTGAGCACCCTTCCTGCCACGGAATATCCGGCGACCGAGGGTGTGGCCGGTGCCTTTCGGTTGAACATGGCACAGGAAATCCTCAAGGGATTGCTGGAGCAAACCCATTTCTGCATGGCCAACCAGGATGTGCGCTATTACCTCAACGGCATGCTGCTGGAGATGAAGGGCGGGCAGTTGCGTACCGTGGCAACTGATGGTCATCGTCTGGCCATCAGCGAGACGGATTGTCCGGAAGTTGCCGGGGAAGAGCGCCAGGTAATCATACCGCGCAAGGGTGTGCTTGAACTCAGCCGCTTGCTTGGTGATGGCGACGCGCAATGCGAACTTACGGTTGGCAGTAATCACATTCGTGTTGCCCTGGGGGATGTGGTCATGACGTCCAAACTGGTCGATGGCCGTTTTCCGGACTATGAGCGCGTGGTGCCCAAGGCGGGGGAATGTGTCGTTACAGCGGATCGCAATCTGTTGCGGCAGGCGCTGCAGCGTACCTCGATACTTTCCAATGAAAAATACCGCGGCATACGCCTGCAGTTTGAACCCAACCTGCTCAAGGCTACGGTCAATAATCCTGAGCAGGAGGAGGCGGAAGAAGAAATCGAAATCAGCTATAGCGGCATGGAATTCGAGATTGGTTTCAACGTCTCTTATCTGCTGGACGCGCTGAACGTGGTCAAACAGGACCAGGTGGTGCTGAATATGACCGATGCCAACAGTAGTTGCCTCATCTATGGCCAGGGCGACAAATCATCACGTTATGTGGTGATGCCCATGCGTCTGTAACTGTTGTCGGCAACGCCAGTTAATCCATGGCGCTAATCGATCTCGAGGTCAGGGGGCTGCGCAATCTGACCTCGGTCTCTCTATCCCCCTCCCCCGCAATTACCCTGCTGTTTGGCGCCAACGGCAGCGGCAAGACCACAGTGCTAGAAGGTGTTCACCTTCTTGGTATGGCGCGTTCTTTTCGCACCCATCAGGCCCGCAAGATTATTCAGAGCGGTATGACGGCAGCTACGGTGTTTGGCCGGGTGGATACCGGCTCCGGCATTCATGGCTTGGGGGTGCAAAAACAGTCCGGCGACGTGACCCTGATCCGGTTGAACGGCGAGCGGCAGGAGTCTGCTTCTGTCCTGGCGGGCCTGTTGCCGCTGCAGCTCATCAACCCGGAATCGCATAGTCTGTTGCAGGGGGAACCGCGTGAACGCCGATCCTACATGGATTGGGGGTTGTTCCACGTGGAACACGGTTTTCTTGAATTGTCGAAACGGTATCGTCGCTATCTCGAACAACGTAACGCCGCGTTGCGTTCCGGGGCACGGGCAGCGGACCTTACTCACTGGGAACAGGGGCTCGCGGATAGTGGAGAGGCCGTGGCGTCCATGCGGGAACGATACATCCGGGAACTCACCCCTTTGTTTATCCATATATATAGTGTGCTCCTTGAAGACGATCCGCCCCAGCTCGTCTATCGCCGGGGTTGGCCTGGCGAGCAGGCGCTGATCGAGGTGCTTGCGCGCAATCGCGTTAGCGAGCAGGCGGCCGGGTACACCATGGCCGGACCGCATCGGGCAGATCTGCGGCTACTCACCGCCAAGGGTCTCGATGCGGCCGACAGTTTGTCGCGCGGTCAGCAGAAGCTGGCGGTATGTGCGCTGCGTCTGGCGCAAATGCAGTATTTGCAGACTGTCGGTGGACGGCGCTGCACACTGTTGCTGGATGATCTGCCCGCTGAACTGGATCTGCAGCGCCGTCGTATTTTGATGCAGGCCGTCGCCGAGTCCGGCGCGCAGTGCATGGTGACGGCAACGGACCGTGATTTGGTGGATTTATCGCCCTGGGAAACGGCGTCGGTGTTCCACGTGGAACATGGTGCTGTGGCGGAAGTGATATAATGCCGGCCTCACAAGGGAGTTGACGATGAGCGAAAAAACCTACGATTCCTCCAATATCAAGGTCCTCAAGGGGCTTGATGCCGTGCGCAAACGCCCCGGTATGTATATTGGTGACACGGATGACGGCACCGGCCTGCACCATATGGTCTTCGAGGTGGTCGACAACTCCATCGACGAGGCTCTGGCCGGTTACTGCTCACAGATTGACGTCATCATTCACAGCGACGGTTCAGTAACAGTGCGTGACAACGGCCGTGGTATCCCGGTGGACATCCACCCGGAGGAGGGTCGGTCGGCAGCCGAGGTCATCATGACCATTCTGCATGCCGGAGGTAAGTTCGACGACAACTCCTACAAGGTTTCCGGTGGTCTGCATGGCGTAGGTGTCTCGGTGGTAAACGCCCTGTCGGAAACCCTCAAGTTGAGCATACGCCGTGATGGCAAACTGCATCAGCAGGAATACCGCATGGGTGATCCGGTCGCCCCACTGGCCGTGGTGGGCGAAAGCACCGGCACCGGGACCGAGGTACGTTTCAAACCGTCGCCCAGCATCTTCACCCAGACGGAGTTCCACTATGACATCCTGGCCAAGCGCCTGCGGGAATTGTCGTTCCTCAACTCCGGCGTGCGTATCCACCTGGTCGACGAAGTAAGCGCCAAAGAGGATACCTTCGAATATCAGGGAGGCATCCGTGCCTTCGTCGAGCACCTGAACCGCAACAAGACACCGCTGCACAATGCCGTATTCTATTTCAGCGGCGAGCGCGACAATGTCGGTGTCGAGGTGGCGATGCAGTGGAACGACTCCTACCAGGAGAATATCTACTGCTTCACTAACAACATCCCCCAGCGCGATGGTGGCACCCACCTGGCCGGTCTGCGCAGCGCCCTGACGCGCATGCTGAACCAGTACATCGAGGAAGAGGGATTGGCCAAGAAGGCCAAGGTGGCCACCAGCGGTGATGATGCGCGCGAAGGTATTACCGCCGTGCTGTCCATCAAGGTGCGCGACCCCAAATTTTCCTCCCAGACCAAGGAAAAGCTGGTTTCCTCCGAGGTGAAACCGGCGGTGGAATCTCTGATGGCGGAGAAATTTCAGGAATATCTGTGGGAAAATCCCCTGGATGCCAAGATCATCGCGGGCAAGGTCGTCGAGGCGGCCCGCGCCCGTGAGGCAGCGCGAAAAGCCCGAGAAATGACGCGTCGCAAGGGAGCGCTGGATGTGGCCGGGTTGCCCGGCAAACTGGCCGATTGCCAGGAGAAGGACCCGGCGCTGTCGGAACTGTTCCTGGTCGAGGGTGATTCTGCCGGTGGCTCCGCCAAGCAGGGGCGCGATCGCCGCACCCAGGCCATCCTGCCCCTCAAGGGCAAGATCCTCAATGTAGAGAAGGCCCGTTTCGACAAGATGCTCTCCTCCGCTGAAGTGGGTACGTTGATCACTGCTCTGGGTTGCGGTATCGGCCGCGACGAGTTCAATCCGGACAAGCTGCGCTACCACCGTATCATCATCATGACCGACGCCGATGTGGACGGCTCCCACATCCGCACCCTGCTGCTGACCTTCTTCTACCGGCAGATGCCGGAGCTGATCGAGCGCGGCCATGTCTATATCGCCCAGCCGCCGCTGTTCAAGGTGAAGAAGGGCAAGCAGGAGCGCTACGTCAAGGATGAGCACGAGCTGAACGCCCATCTTTTGCAGCAAGCTATTGATAATTCTAATCTTTTTGTTACTGCTGAGGCGCCGCCGCTGGCCGGTGTGGCGCTGGAAAACCTGGCACGCCAATACCAGGCCGTCATGGGCGGCATCCAGCGCCTGGGGCGTCGCTACAACAGCCGCGTGCTGGAAAAGATGATTGCCATGTCCCCCCTGGGCGAAGGCGAATTCCGTGATGCCGGCAAAACGGTGCCCTGGTTCGAAGAACTGGTGGCGCGCCTCAACGGTGATGATGCCGGCGAGCGCCGCTACGAGCTGCGCTTTGAGCGCGCGCCGGATGGCGCCGTGGAAGGCGCGTTGCTTACTGAGTGGCGTCACGGCGTATCCAGTGACTACCTCTACAGCGGTGACTTCGTCTCCACCCCGGAGTACCTTGCCATCGCCAGGCTGGCTGCCGAACTGCAGGGATTGATAGGTGAAGGTGCCTACGTGCAACGTGGCGAGCGCCGGACGGAGGTCACCAGCTTCCGCCAGGCACTGGACTGGCTGCTGGATGATGCACGCCGCGGCCAGACCATCCAGCGTTACAAGGGTCTGGGTGAGATGAATCCGGAACAGCTGTGGGAGACCACCCTGAATCAGGAGAGCCGCCGCCTGTTGCAGGTGCAGATCGAGGATGCCATCGCCGCCGACGAGGTGTTCTCCACCCTCATGGGTGATCAGGTGGAGCCGCGCCGCGACTTCATCGAGGCCAATGCCCTGTACGTCAGCAATCTCGACGTTTAATACGGCAAACGCCGGCCAACAAAAAAGGGGAAGGTGTCACCACCTTCCCCTTTTGCTTTCCGCAAGCCCGGAAACGCTTATTGCATTTCCTGGTGATACTTGGCGATCAGCTCGACTTCGTTCTTGGAGCCGAGGATCACCGGCACGCGCTGGTGCAGGTTGCTCGGCTGGATATCGAGGATGCGGTGCTTGCCGGTGATGGCCGCGCCGCCGGCCTGCTCGACGATGAAGCCCATCGGGTTGGCCTCGTACATCAGGCGCAGCTTGCCCTCGGTGCCCTTCTCCTTCATCTTGCTGTCCAGCGGATACATGAATACGCCGCCACGGGTGAGGATGCGGTGCACCTCGGCCACCATGGAGGCGATCCAGCGCATATTGAAGTCCTTGCCACGCGGGCCTTCCTTGCCGGCCAGGCACTCGTCGACGTAACGCTTCACCGGGGCCTCCCAGAAACGCATGTTGGAGGCGTTGATGGCGAACTCCTTGGTGTCGGCCGGGATGGTCATGTTGGGGTGAGTGAGGACGAACTCACCGATATTCTGGTCCAGGGTGAAGCCGTTCACGCCGCGGCCGGTAGTCAGCACCATCATGGTGGAGGGGCCATACAGGGCGTAGCCGGCGCAGACCTGTTCGGTGCCGCGCTGGAGGAAATCCTCGGCCGTCGGGTTCACGCAGTTACCCTTGCAGCGCAGGATGGAGAAGATGGTACCGACGGAGACGTTGACGTCGATATTGGACGAGCCGTCCAGCGGGTCGAAGGTCATCAGATATTTGCCGCGCGGGTACTGGCCGGGGATCTGGTAGACCTCTTCCATTTCTTCCGAGGCCATGGCGGCCAGGTGACCGGCCCACTCATTGGTCTTGAGGAAGACTTCATTGGAGATCACGTCCAGCTTCTTCTGATCTTCGCCCTGCACGTTTTCGGTACCGGCGGCGCCGAGTACGCCGACCAGAGCGCCGTGGTTGACCAGGTTGGAGATCACCTTGCAGGCGGTGACGACGTCATTGAGCAGGGAGGTGAAGTCGCCGGTAGCGCCGGGGATGTGGCGCTGTTCCTCGATGATGAACTGCGTGATGGTAGTGCGGTGATTGTGCATTTCGATGCTTCCTGAAGTTTGAAAAAACGAAACCTGTTCCCGGTGCGTTATCGCGCCGTCGCCCATTGCTGTCTCTGGCTGGGTCTGGAATCTGCGGCAGGACCGCCGCCAATACTTGATTTATGCCAGTATATCATGGACTGATGATAGGGCCAGCAGGTGGCGGGAGGGTGGTGATGCGGGTCATGGTGTCCTCTATCCAGTTTTCCACCGCGGCGTTGATCTCTGCGGTGTCCATACCCTGCGGGTCGATGACCGGGCCCACCACCACCTGAATGGTCCCGGGGTACTTCAGGATGCTGTTACGGCGCCAGAACTCC
Source organism: Pseudomonadota bacterium (assembly GCA_040755915.1). GTDB lineage: Bacteria > Pseudomonadota > Gammaproteobacteria > Thiohalomonadales > Thiohalomonadaceae > Sulfurivermis. The sequence goes on from JBFLWM010000031.1 coordinate 62,146, forward strand.
CCGGCGTTGTGCGCCACCGGGACGACGGGATAGCCGCTTTTCTTGGCCAGCATGGCGCCGCCGATATTGTATTTGCCCCGGCTACCCGGAGCGGTGCGCGTGCCTTCCGGGAAGATCACCAGCCAGATGCCCGCCTTGAGGCGGTCTGTGCCCTGCTCCACGACCTGCTGCAGGGCCTTGCGCCCGGCACTGCGGTCGATGCCGATGGCCTTGAGCAAAGCCAGACCCCAGCCGAAGATGGGGATGTGGAACAGCGACTTTTTCAGCACCCAGGTCTGCGGCGGGAAGACGCGCTGCAATGCCAGGGTTTCCCAGGCTGACTGATGCTTGGCGAGCACGATGGCCGGACCGGCCGGGATGTTTTCCCGCCCGCTGACCTGGTAGCGCAGGCCGCAGGTCAGGGCCAGCCACCACAGCACGAACTGTCCCCAGCGCGTCATTACCCAGTAGCGCGTCGGGTAAGAAAACGGAAACACCAGCGGCATGAACGGCAGCAGCAGGAACAGCGCACCGATCATGCCGACGTAGAACAGCAGGGAGCGCAGCACGAGAATCATGACAGCAGGGCGTCCACAACGGCGGCGAGATCCGCATGTACCGGTACCCCTGCGAGCCCCTTGCCCTTGGCCAGGGTGCGTTCGCCCTTGCCGGTACGCACGAGTATGGGATCGGCACCCACCGCCTGTGCGGCCTCGAGGTCTCGCAGCGAATCTCCGACCGCTGGCACGCCACGCAACGAAATCTGCAACCGTGCCTCGATGTCACGAAACAGCCCGGGCTTTGGCTTGCGGCAGTCGCAATGATCATCGGGGCCATGGGGGCAATAGAAGATGGCCTCGATTTGGCCACCGAGCGGAGCCAGCAGACGATGCAGCTTGTCGTGGATGCGCTGCAGGGTGGCGAGGTCGTAATAGCCGCGTGCCACCCCCGACTGATTGGTCGCCACCACTACCCGCCAGCCGGCCTGGGTCAGGCGGGCGATGGCCTCCAGGCTGCCGGGGATGGGGATGAACTCTTCCGGTGACTTGATGTAATCGTCGGAGTCTTCGTTGATGACTCCATCGCGGTCCAAAACGATGAGCTTGAGCATCAGTCGCGGAACTCCGATACGCGGATACGGCCATTCACCATGCGTGAGTCGCGCTGCATGATCTTGTCCATCTTTTTCCAGAAGGCCTCCTTCAGGTCGAAGTCGGCTGAAATGCCGGTGCCGATGAGGAGGATGAACAGATCAGCAACCTCCTCCGCCAGCTGTTCCTTCGACTTGCCCTTGGTGATGGCGGCGCCGATTTCGCCCAGCTCCTCGGCCATCAATGCCATGCGGTAGGTGAGTTCCTCGCCACCGCGATTGCGGAAATCGTGCTTGTCGTGAAAGGCCTGCACGGCGGCCAGCATCGCGGTATAGGAATCAGTGTTGCGGTCGGTCATTACGGGTACTCCAAAGCGCCTGCGCGGGGTGCGTTGCGCACCCCGCCATTACCGCTCAACCCTGCAGCCGGGACAGGTCAGCCGCCTGCAGGAACAGCTCGGACAGGCGCTTCAACAGCGCCAGCCGGTTGTTGCGCACAGTTTCGTCTTCGGCCATGACCATCACCTGATCGAAGAAGGCGTCCACCGCGCCGCGCAGCCCAGCCAGTTGGCACAGTGCCTCGGTGTAATTGCGCTGGCTGAACAGCGGCGCGACCTTGCCGGCCATGGCCTCGACCTGATCGGCCAGGGTTTTCTCCGCGGCCTCGGCAAGGTGGCCTTTGTCCACGGCCCCGGTGATGTTGCCGCCGGCCTGGCGCAGGATGTTGGCGATGCGTTTGTTGGCGGCGGCCAGCGACTCTGCCTCAGGCAGCTTGCGGAAGGTGGTGACGGCACGCACGCGGGCATCGAAATCACGCGGCTGCGTCGGCCGCTGTGCCAGCACGGCGTCGAAAGTGTCGTGGGCCACACCAGTATCGGCATAGTAGGCGCGCAAACGTTCCAGCATGAATTCCAGCACCTGATTGACCGTCTCCCCTTCCAGCTTGACGCCGTTGCCGGCGAAGTTGTCGAAGGCGGTCTGCAACAGGGTCTGCAGGTCGAGATCGAGGTTGTTCTCGATGATGGTACGCAGCACGCCGAGCGCGGCGCGGCGCAGGGCAAAGGGGTCCTTGTCGCCGGTGGGCGGCTGGCCGATACCGAAGATACCCACCAGGGTATCGATGCGATCGGCAATGGCGAGGGCCTGGCCGGTGCGGGTTTCGGGCAGCCGGTCGCCGGCGAAGCGCGGCATGTACTGCTCGTCCAGCGCTGCAGCCACCTCGGCGTCCTCGCCGTCATGGGCGGCATAATAGCGGCCCATGATGCCCTGCAGTTCCGGGAACTCGCCCACCATGTTGGTGAGCAGGTCGCACTTCGACAGTTCGCCGGCGCGGGTGGCCAGTTTGGCATCGCCGCCGATGTGGTAGGCGACGGACGCCGCCAGCTTGGCGACACGGGCACTCTTGTCTGCCAGTGTGCCCAGCTTGTTCTGGAACACCACGTTCTTCAGCGCGACGCCGTGGGCGGAGAGTTTCTGCTTGCGGTCCTGATTCCAGAAGAAGTCGGCGTCGGTGAGGCGCGGACGCACCACGCGCTCGTTGCCGGCGCGCACATGGCGGACATCGTGGCTCTCGATGTTGGACAGGGTGATGAAGTACGGCAGCAGCCTGCCGTCGGCATCCTGTACCGGAAAGTATTTCTGGTTGCCCTTCATGGTGGAGATCAGCGCCTCGGCGGGCACGTCCAGAAAGCGCTCCTCGAATTTGCCGGTGATGGCTACCGGCCATTCCACCAGGCCCGTCACCTCATCCAACAGGTCCTCGTCGATGAGGGCCTCGCCCTTCACCGCGGCGGCGGCCTCCAGTACCTGGGCACGCACCGCCTCGCGGCGCGCCTCGAAATCGGCCACCACCTTGCCCTCGGTTTCCAGCAGCGGGGCGTAGGCCGCGGGTTCGCCCAGGTACAGCTGGCCCGGGCTCATGAAGCGGTGGCCGCGGGTTTCCCGGCCGCTGCGGGTGGCGAGGATCTCGCAGTCGATGACCTGGTCACCGAACAGCATGACTACCCAGTGCACCGGCCGGACGAACTCGGCGTCCAGGCTGCCCCAGCGCATGCGCTTGGGAATGGGCAGCTTGTCGAGAGAGGCCTGCACGATCTCCGGCAGCAGTTCGGCGGTGGGTCGACCCTGCTGCCGGGCGCGGTGTACCAGCCAGGCCCCCTTGTCGGTCTTGAGGTGGTCGAGTTGATCGACCTCCACGCCGCAGGAGGCCGCGAACCCCTTGGCGGCCTGGGTCGGGTTGCCTTCGCCGTCGAAGGCGGCGGTCAGCGCCGGGCCGCGGCGCTCCATTTCCTTGTCCGGCTGGGCCACGGCCAGGTCCCGGACCAGTACCGCCAGACGGCGCGGCGTGGCGTAGAACTGTACCTCGCCGCGCACCAGATCGGCCTTGGCCAGCCCTTCCTTCACCCCCTCGCCAAAGGCGATCATCAGGCGCTTGAGGGCCTTGGGCGGCAGCTCTTCGGTACCGATCTCGACGAGAAAATCCTTGAACGTGCTCATTTATGCGGCCTCCCCCTTGTTGGCCAGCATCGGGAAGCCCAGTGCCTCGCGGCGGTCGTAATAGGCCTGTGCCACGGCGCGGGCCAGTTGGCGCACGCGCAGGATGTAGCGCTGGCGTTCGGTGACGGAAATGGCCTTGCGGGCGTCCAGCAGGTTGAAGGTGTGGGAGGTCTTCAGCACCATTTCATAGGCCGGCAGCGGCAGGCCTTTTTCGATCAGGCTCTGGCTCTGGCCTTCGTAGAAGTCGAAGTGCTGGAACAGGGTATCGACATCGGCATGCTCGAAGTTGAAGGCCGACATCTCCACCTCGTTCTGGTGGAACACGTCGCCATAGGTGACCTTGCCCAGCGGGCCGTCGGTCCACACCAGGTCGTACACGCTTTCCACGCCCTGCAGGTACATGGCGATGCGCTCCAGGCCATAGGTGATCTCGCCGGTGACCGGCCGGCACTCCAGGCCGCCCACCTGCTGGAAATAGGTGAACTGGGTGACCTCCATGCCGTTGAGCCACACCTCCCAGCCCAGGCCCCAGGCGCCGAGGGTGGGTGATTCCCAGTTGTCCTCGACGAAACGGATGTCGTGCACCAGGGTATCCAGCCCCAGCATGCGCAGCGAGCCCAGATACAGCTCCTGGATATCCAGCGGCGAGGGCTTGATCACCACCTGGAACTGGTAATAGTGCTGCAGGCGGTTGGGGTTCTCGCCGTAGCGGCCGTCGGCCGGGCGGCGCGAGGGCTGCACATAGGCGGCGCTCCACGGCTCGGGGCCGATGGCGCGCAGGAAGGTCGCCGGATGGAAGGTGCCTGCCCCCACTTCCATGTCGTAGGGCTGCAGGATCACGCAGCCCTGCTCGGCCCAATATTCCTGCAAAGCCAGGATCAGGCCCTGAAAGGTCGAGACATCCCGCGCCGTCTTTTTCATGACATCCCCGCAAAATCCGTTGGGTACAAAAGCGGCGGATTATAGCGCGCCCCTGCCGAGGCAGTTAAGCACTATTAGGGGCGATGGCAGCGCATTTGCGGTAAAATGCGCCGCCTTATCCCCGCCATACCGAAGGTTTCATGTCACAGTCACAGCACAACGATTCGCCGGGAGCGAATCGTGGCAGCGAAAAGCTACCCGAAGGGCGGGCGCCAGGGACGGCGCCCGTCAAGGCCGTCGCCCTGGTATCGGGCGGGCTGGACTCCATGCTCGCCGTCCGCGTCATCCAGGAACAGGGTATCCACGTCGAGGGCATCAATTTCTACACCGGTTTCTGTGTGGAAGGGCACACCCATGCCATCCGCAAGAAGGACCAGGGCAAGGACAAGCGCAACAATGCCCTGTGGGTGGCCGAACAGCTCGGCATCAAGCTTCACATCATCGACATCGTCGAGGAGTACAAGGATGTGCTGCTCAACCCGAAGCACGGCTACGGCGCCAACATGAACCCGTGTCTGGACTGCAAGATCTTCATGGTGCACAAGGCGCTGGAATGGGCGGAGAAGCACGGTTTCGATTTCATCATTACCGGCGAGGTCATCGGCCAGCGTCCCATGTCGCAGCGCAAGGACACCCTGCCGGTGGTGGCACGCGAGTCCGGCGCCCACGATCGCCTGCTGCGCCCGCTGTGCGCGAAGAACCTGCCCCCCACCCTGCCGGAGCGCGAGGGCTGGGTGGAGCGCGACAAGCTGCATGATTTCTCCGGCCGCACCCGCAAGCCGCAGATGGCCCTGGCCGCCAGGTTCGGCTTCAGTGATTACGCCTCCCCCGCCGGGGGTTGCTGCTTCCTTACCGACGAGGCCTATTCGCGCAAGCTGGTGGACCTGTGGCAGGCCCGCGGCAGGCGCGAGTACGAAATGGACGACATCATGCTGCTCAAGGTGGGGCGCCACATCCGTCCCGCGCCGCACTACAAGCTGATCGTCGGCCGCGAAGAAGGCGAGAACAATTTCCTCGAAGGCTACCGCAAGCAGTTCGTCCACCTGCGCTGCACCAGTCACACCGGACCGCTGGTGCTGCTGGATGGCGAGGCGAACGAGGAAGACCTGCGGCTGGCGGCGCGCATCACCGCGCGCTATTCCAAGGGTCATCTGGCCGAACAGGTCACCGTGCAGGTGACCGGTCTGGACGGCGTGAGCCGGGAGCTTGCGGTGGCGCCCCTGCCGCCGGACGAACTCAAGCCGGAGTGGCACCTGTAATGGCCCGGTATCAACTCGACGCCCGCCGTCTGTTCTGCCCCATGCCGGTAATCCGCACCCAGAACAGGGTGGCGGAACTGCAACCCGGCGATGTGCTGGAGGTGACCTGCACCGATCCGGGGGCGCTCAACGACATCCCGGCGTGGTGCCGCATCAACGGCCACAGGGTGCTGGGCACCCGGCGCGGGGACAATGAGGTGATCATCGAGGTCGAGGTGGGTGATGGGGCATAGCCATACGCATGCGCCGCTGCCGGCGGGCAGCAAGGGCGACGAACGCTATCTGGCGACGCGCCGGGTGACCATCGTCGGTGCGGTGGTGAATTTGCTGCTGTCCATCGGCAAGGTGGTCATCGGTGTGATCGGTGGTTCCCCCGCCCTGGTGGCGGACGGCATCCATTCCCTGTCCGACCTGCTTACCGACATCATGGTGGTGTGGGCGGCCAAGCACGGCAGCAAGGACGCCGACGAGGACCACCCCTATGGCCATGGTCGCATCGAAACCGTGTCCACCGTAATCCTCGGTCTGGTGCTCCTGCTGGTGGCCGCCGGCATCATCTACGACGCCGCCTCGCGTCTGTTCCACCCCGAGCGCCTGACCCATCCCGGCATGCTGGCCCTGGTCATGGCCGCCATCTCGGTGCTGTCCAAGGAAGTGCTCTATCTGTATACCCTGCGTGTCGCCAAACGCATCCGCTCCAATCTGCTCAAGGCCAACGCCTGGCATCACCGCAGCGACGCCATTTCGTCCATCGTGGTCATCGTCGGCATCGCCGGCACCATGGCCGGTCTGCCCTATCTGGACGCCATCGCGGCGGCGGCGGTGGGCCTGATGATCGCCAAGATCGCCTGGGACCTGGGCTGGCACGCCGTGCACGAGCTGGTGGATACCGCCCTGGAGGCCGAGCGGGTGGAGGCGATCCGCCGGGTGATCCAGTCCGTGGACGGCGTCAATGAACTGCATACCCTGCGCACCCGGCGCATGGGCGCCGATGCCCTGGTGGATGTGCACATCCAGGTCGACCCGCTGCTCAGTGTGTCCGAGGGGCACCACATCAGTGAGCGGGTACGGCAGCAGGTGATCCGCGAGATCGACGAAGTGCAGGATGTGCTGGTGCACATCGATCCGGAGGATGACGAACAGATCGCCCTGAGCGCCCACCTGCCGTCGCGGCAGGTGCTGCTGGCGAGGTTGCGGGAGTTCTGGCAGGATAGCCCCGCCGCCGCCCGGATCCGCCGCGTGACGCTACACTATCTCGACGGCAAGCTGCGGGTGGAGGTGTACCTGCCGCTGGAGCTGGCCCGCGACGAGGCGGAACGGCAACAGCTGACGGCGACCCTGCAGCAGCCGGCGCGCGATATGCCGGAAATCGAATCGCTGACGGTCCATTACAACTAACGCGCCAGTTTGGTGCGTTTTGTTATTTATGCGCACCACAACAGTGCAATACGGCTCCGTCCGCCACCCGGCGCAAGAATTAACAGCTTTTAAATCATGCAGTTGCTTAATGGCATGGTTCATGCACTTATTTGGACACAAATTTCCGGCCGCTAACCCGGCCAGCCTGTTGAGCGCTAACCTGGAGGCAGTGAGATGTCTGGTGAAAATGTTCTGAACATGATTAAGGAAAAGGGCGTGAAGTTTGTCGACTTCCGCTTTACCGATACCCTCGGCAAAGAGCAGCACGTGACCTACCCGGTGCGCCAGATCTCTGCCGACACCTTCACCGATGGCGTGATGTTCGACGGCTCCTCCATCTCCGGCTGGAAGCACATCAACGAATCCGACATGATCCTGATGCCGGACGCCTCCACCGCCTACCTGGATCCGTTCGCCGACGAGCCGATGATCAACATCACCTGCGACATCGTCGAGCCCTCCACCATGCAGGGCTACGAGCGTGACCCGCGCTCCATCGCCAAGCGTGCCGAGGAATACCTGAAGTCCACCGGTATCGGCGACACCGCCTTCTTCGGTCCGGAACCCGAATTCTTCATCTTCGACGACATCCGCTGGGGCGCCGACATGTCCGGTTGCTTCGTCAAGATCGACTCCGAAGAAGCCGACTGGAACTCCGAGCGCGTCTACCCCAACGGCAACATGGGCCATCGTCCGGGTATCAAGGGCGGCTACTTCCCCGTTCCCCCGGTCGACTCCCTGCACGACATCCGCGCCGCCATGTGCCTGGCGATGGAAGAGATCGGCCTGAAGGTCGAGGTGCACCACCATGAAGTGGCCACCGCCGGCCAGTGCGAAATCGGCGTTTCCTTCAACACCCTGGTGAAGAAGGCCGACGAGGTGCAGAAGCTGAAGTACGTGGTGCACAACGTGGCCCACGCCTACGGCAAGACCGCCACCTTCATGCCCAAGCCGATGGTGGGTGACAACGGTTCCGGCATGCACGTGCACCAGTCCATCGCCAAGGGCGGTGTGAACCTGTTCTCCGGCAACCTGTACGGCGGCCTGTCCGAGACCGCGCTGTACTACATCGGCGGCATCATCAAGCACGCCCGTGCCCTGAACGCCATCACCAACCCGGGCACCAACTCCTACAAGCGTCTGGTCCCCGGCTTCGAAGCCCCGGTCATGCTGGCCTACTCCGCCCGCAACCGTTCCGCCTCGATCCGCATCCCCTTCGTTGCCAATCCGAAGGCCCGCCGCATCGAGACCCGTTTCCCGGACCCGACCGCCAACCCCTACCTGGCCTTCGCCGCCCTGATGATGGCCGGTATCGACGGCATCATTAACAAGATCCACCCGGGCGATGCCATGGACAAGGATCTGTATGACCTGCCGCCGGAAGAGGCCAAGGCCATCCCGACCGTGTGCCATGCCCTGGACCAGGCGCTGGATTACCTGGACAAGGACCGCGAGTTCCTGACCCGCGGCGGCGTGTTCACCGACGACGTGATCGATGCCTACATCAAGCTGAAGATGGACGACGTCACGCGCATGCGCATGACCACCCACCCCATCGAGTTCGACATGTACTACAGCCTGTAATACAGGCCGCAGTGAGCTCGAATGGAACGCCCCCGCAAGGGGGCGTTCTGTTTTGTGGGCGGCTTGCGCGTGCCGTGGGCAAGCCTGCTATAGTTCAGCGCATGATGTGCCGCCTGCCATTACTGCTGCTTCTTGTCGCCCTCAGTCTGGGTGTGCATGCCGAGGAGAAGGGCTACAAGATCGTACGCCCGGACGGTAGCGTTGAATTCACCGACCAGCCGGCCCCTGGGGCGCAGGAAATCCCCCTGCCCAGGACCCCGGGCTATCAGGCGCCCCCTGCGCGTCCCACGCCCCCCGCCGCACCTGCCGCCCCCAAAGGGCTGCCTTACAGCCAGTTGGCCATCACCGCGCCCCTGCCGGAACAGACGCTTCAGGACGGTGAAACCAGTGTGACGGTTCACATCATGCTGGAACCGGGGCTGAAGTTGGGACACCGCATGGTTGTGCTGCTCGACGGCGAGGTGGTAAGCGAGGGGGCCGGCAACAGCGTGGCGCTGAATGATCTCGAGCGAGGGGCGCATACGGTCGTTGCCGAGGTGCGCGATGGCGCCGGCAATGTTGTCCAAACGGCGGCTCCCGTCACTTTCCATGTCCGACAGTATTCCAAGTTTTTCCAGCCACCGCCGCAGAATGGCGCCCCGTCGGCCGTGGGTCCGGCGCCGATGATGCCCAAGGCGCCGCGCGCACCCTGACTCACCACCTGTTTCCCGTTCGCCCCCTGGCGCACCAACTTGGTGCGCCTTCCGTTGCCTTCGTCTATCCTCATGTCCATAACGGTGCAGTGCCGCACCGGCTTGCCGCCGGCTTGTCTGCCAAAAGACTTTTTATGTAGCTGTTTTTAAAAGATAAATTGCTGCGTTCGGATGGCCGCCCACAATTCGGTCGGAGGCGGCAAAGATGGTTTGCTTCTTGCTTAACTTTGGACATGGAAATCCCAGGCATGCCTCCAGCCAGCCTCTACCAGGGCGTGATCGAAAACCTGCACACCGCCGTGCTGCTGTTCGATGACACCCTGCACCTGCGCTACCTCAATCCCGCTGCGGAGATGTTGCTTGCCGCCAGCTCCGGGCGCCTGCTCGGCAGCGGCGCGCAGCAGCTGTTGCCGAGCAAGACGCTGCACGCGGCACTGGAAGAGGCCCTCGCCAGCGGTCACCCGTTCACCGAACGTGAGCTGGTGCTGGAACTGGGGCTCGAGCGGCGTGTGACGGTGGACGTGACCGCGACTCCGCTCACCGAGCCGGGGCGGCGCGAACTGCTGGTGGAAATGACCCAGGTCGATCGCCAGTTGCGTATCACCCGGGAGGAAGGCCTGCTGGCGCAGACCGCCACGACCCGCGTGCTGGTGCGTGGCCTGGCGCATGAGATCAACAACCCCCTCGGCGGCCTGCGCGGTGCCGCGCAGCTGCTGGAGCGCGAGCTGCCCGACGAGGCGCTGAAGGAATACACCCGCATCATCATCAGCGAGGCGGATCGCCTGCAGAATCTGGTCAACCGCATGCTCGGCCCCAATGCCCTGCCCAAGCGCCAGCCGGTGAATATCCATGAAGTGCTGGAGCGGGTGCGCCAGTTGGTGCAGACCGCAGTTCCGGCCAGTGTCCGCATCGAGCGTGACTACGATCCCAGCATCCCGGAGCTGATGGGCGATCAGGATCAGCTCATCCAGGCAATCCTGAATCTGGTACGCAATGCCGCCCAGGCCGTGGGCGACCACGGTGAGATCATCCTGCGCACCCGTACCCTGCGGCAGTACACCATCGGACATACACGCCACAAGCTGGTGATCCGCGTCGATGTCATCGACAACGGTCCGGGCATCCCGGCCGAGGTGATGGAGGCGATATTCCTGCCCATGGTCACCGGCCGGCCGGAAGGTACCGGCCTCGGCCTGCCCATCGCCCAATCCCTGATCAATCAGCATGGCGGTCTCATCGAATGCGACAGCCAGCCGGGCCTGACCATGTTCACCGTGCTGCTGCCCATCAATCCGGAAGGCGGCAAGAACGAATCCCGCAGCCGCCCCTAGCGGGGAAGGACAGCCAAGAGAGCCACGAAATGGAAAATGTCGCAAGAATCTGGGTCATCGACGACGATCGCTCCATCCGCTGGGTACTGGAGCGGGCGCTGAAACAGGCGCAGATGGAGGTGCGCAGCTTCGACAATGCGGACGAAGCCCTGCACGCGCTGGAACGCAGTCAGCCCGATGCTATCATTACCGATATCCGCATGCCGGGCATGAGCGGCCTGGACCTGTTGGCCGAAATTGCTGCGCGCCGGCCGCAGCTGCCGGTGATCATCATGACCGCCCACTCCGATCTGGACAGCGCAGTATCGGCCTATCAGGGCGGTGCATTCGAATATCTGCCCAAACCCTTTGACGTGGATGAAGCGGTGGAACTGGCGCGCCGCGCCATCGCCCACCGCCGTGATCAGGCGCAGGTACACGGCAGCGAACCGAGCAGTCCGGTGCCGGAGATCATTGGCGCCGCCCCATCGATGCAGGAGGTCTTCCGCGCCATTGGCCGCCTGTCGCGCTCCAACATCACCGTGCTGATCAACGGCGAGTCGGGCACCGGCAAGGAGCTGGTGGCCCATGCGCTGCATCGCCACAGCCCGCGCGCCGCCAAACCCTTCATCGCCATCAACACGGCGGCCATTCCCCGCGACCTGCTCGAGTCGGAACTGTTCGGTCACGAGCGCGGCGCCTTTACCGGGGCCCAGAGCCAGCGCATCGGCCGCTTCGAACAGGCCAACGGCGGCACGCTGTTTCTCGACGAAATCGGCGACATGCCGGCCGAATTGCAGACGCGGCTGCTGCGAGTCCTGGCCGACGGCGAGTTCTACCGTGTCGGTGGCCATGCACCGATCAAGGTAGACGTGCGCATCATCGCGGCGACCCACCAGGACCTGGAAAAGCGCGTCAAGGAGGGGCTGTTTCGCGAAGATCTGTTCCACCGCCTCAATGTCATCCGCATCCATATCCCGGCCCTGCGTGAGCGGCGCGAGGATATTTCCCTGCTGATGCAGCATTTTCTCAAGCAGGCGGCGGCGGAACTGGGTGGCGAGGCGAAGCGGCTCGATGCCGAGGTGGCGGATTACCTTGCCGGCCTGGACTGGCCCGGCAACGTGCGCCAGCTGGAAAACATCTGCCGCTGGCTTACCGTCATGTCGCCGGGGCAGGAGATCCACATGGAAGACCTGCCGCAGGAACTGAAGTCGCAGCAGGAAGCCGTTTCCAGCGATGAAGACTGGAGCGCGCCGTTGCGCCGCTGGGCCGAACATCGCCTCGGGCGCGGTGAGGAGAACCTGCTCGGCGTGGCCGAGCCGGAATTCGAACGCATCATGATCGATGCCGCACTGAAGAAGACCGGCGGCCATCGTCAGGAGGCGGCCCGCCTGCTGGGCTGGGGACGCAATACCCTGACGCGCAAGATCAAGGAACTGGGCATGGGTGATGGCGAGGACTAGCCGGCCGGTGGCTGTGCAGTACACCTCTTGTCACAACAGGGGCCGAGGCGGATAGTGTGCACAGGAGGCGCACATGGATCGACTATCTCCCCGACATCCGCGGTGCAACAGCTGAATCATGCTGTTGTTGCTGCCCTTCGATCGCCGCGTGGACTGGAAGCGTCCACCACTCATCACTCTCGGTCTGATCCTGCTCAACTGCGCGGTGTTCTTCCTGCTGCAGAGCGGCGACGATGCCAAGCTGAACACTGCCTATACGTATTACGCCGACTGCCGCCTGGCAGATGTCGAGTTCCCGCTCTACAGCGCATACCTGCACCGGCAGGATCGTCTCGCCGAACTGCACGAATTCGATGAGCAGTACGAGCTGGTCGACGGCAAGATCATCTACGCCTATCCCACGCTCCCGCTGACACTGGAGTTCGATCACGGTTTCATCAGCGCGCTCACCAACGATGAACTGATCACGGCGGCGGATCCGCGCTACGCCGATTGGCGTACCGAGCGTGCCGAATACCAGCGCCTGCTGGATAGCAGCTTCATCCATCGCTATGCACTGCGGCCGGCCCACGCCACGCCGGTGACCGTGCTGAGTCACATGTTCCTGCACGGCGACCTGTGGCATTTGCTCGGCAACATGGTGTTTCTGTTCATCGTCGGCTTCGTGGTGGAAACCATACTCGGGCGGCGCTGGTATCTGGGGCTTTACCTGGCAGCGGGTATCTGTGCTGCCCTGCTCGATATCGCATTGCGTCCCGATGAACTCAACTACCATATCGGAGCCTCCGGTGCTGTATCCGGCATCATGGGCGCCTACGCGGTATTGTTCGGCCTGCGCCGTATCGCCTTTTTCTACAATATCTTGTTCTGGTTCGACCGGATCACCGCCCCGGCGATCATCATGCTGCCGCTGTGGTTGGCCAACGAGTTGTTGCAGCTGCTGATCAACACCAACAGCAATGTGAACTACCTGGCCCATATCGGCGGACTCATCGGCGGCGCTCTGTTTACGCTGGCAGCCAAACACTACGATCGCCAGATCGATATCGCCTATATCGATGCCCCGCAGAAAGAGGCGGCGCGCCGCGAACTGTTGGCACAGGCCCAGCGCCTGCTGGCCGAGCTCAAGCCACAACAGGCCAAGCCTATTCTGGCCAAGTTGTTGCGTGAAACACCGGATGACATCGAATTGCTGACCCATTTGTACCACGCCAGCCGCTTTCAGCCGGACAGTGAGGACTACCACCGTTATGCGCGGCAATTGCTGGCGCTCGGCGGATTACCCATGGCCGAGCGCCTGCGTCTGTTTGACGAATACAGTCGTTTGGCACAGCCGGCGCCGCGCTTTGAGACCATCGAGGCACTGAATCTGGCCCGCTGCTTCCTGGCCGGCGGCCGCATCAAGCCGGCCGAGCAACTGGTGCTGGCGGTGCTGCGGCGGGATCGCCAGCATGGCGAATTGCCGGCCATGTTGCTGTTGCTGGCGCGACAGGGTGAAAAGGAGCGGGCCGCCGCCTATCTGCGTACCGTGATCACGCACTTTCCGGCCGCCGAAGAGGCACGCATCGCGCGTACCATGCTGGAGTTGGGTTAATCAGCGCAGGAACTATGTCCGTGCCGTCAATGCCGTGACCGTGGCAAGGTATTGCCGCACTTCGGGAGCGATGGGGTGATTGGCATACTGCTGGGCAAGCAACTGCAGCAGCGGTAGCGCCTTTTGTTCCTGATTGAGTCCCTCGCTCAGGGCGCGCGCCACCAGCAGATAGAGTCGCGGGATATCGGCATGTCCCGGATGACGCTTGTGAAATCCGTTGCCCAGCGCCACCACGGATTTGTACGCTCCGACGCTGAACATGGTCTGTGCCAGCGGATAGACCTGGTCGGGACTGTCGAGGGTGAAGTCTGCGTCGGCCTGTTTGCAGTCATGCCAAACCTGCACGGCCTTGGCCCGGTCGGTACTGTCCAGCAACAGGCCGATGTACTCGGCGCCATGACCGTTCAGCCGCTTGACGTCACCGGTGAGTGCCAGCAGGCGGTGAAAGCGATCGCGCAGCACACGGTCGGCGCGGTTTTGCACCACGCGATTGCGCAACACCGTAACCGCCTGTTCCAGACGTCCCTCCTGGATCATTGCCTCCACATCACCCAGCAGAGGGTGTTCCCTTGTCGTGGCCTCGCCCCCGGCCAGCGCCTCCACGTCGACATCTACGTCCAGCCCGAGCCGTCGGTGATACTGGAACAGCACGTAACCCATCAGCGCGAACATCACCAGGGTGAAATAGCCATTGAGCAGTACGGCCACCGGGATGATGATGCCGAACACCTTGTCCATGAAGGCCTCGGCAATGCGTGCCGCCTCGGCCTCATCGATCTCGCCCGGGTCCATTTGCTGCAGCGCCATGAAGTCGCTGCCCAGCCGCTCGGTCAAAAATTCCAGTATCACGTTGGGACCGCTGGAGAGGATGCCGAGCAGAAAAAAGAGTGCCAGGTACGGCACACCGATGCGGGTGATCATCCCGATCAGCACTGACGGATTGATGGCGGAACCAATGCTGCGCTCCACCGCCAGCGCCATGATGCTTGCCGGCAGACACAGCATTACTGCCACGTAATAGATCATGGCGGCCAGCGGGCCGACGGCGGCGCCGATGCCGCCCATGGGGAGGAACAAGAGCAGGAACACCACGAACTGCTTGATGGCCAGATCGAGGCCCTCGCCACGCACCGCCTGCTGCAATGGCGGTGCCTCCCGGTGGCCGCGTGCCAGATGCGACAGCAACGTGTAGGCGTATTTGTAAAACACCAGCAGAAATACAAGCTGCATCAGCAGCGCGCTGAACGAGCGGTAGCCGACCAGGGCACTGAGCAGGGTGATGACGATCAGCAGCGCCAGTGGCTGGGTCTGCAACGGGAGAATGAAAAAGCGCGCCAGCTGGGTCCAGAACGGCGGCACCAGATCCTCGTCCCCGACCTCGACGGCCGGCGCACGGCACAGCGGGCAGGACGGCGGACCATCGGGATTTTCCCTGGACAGGCAGGAGGAGCAGAAATTGATGCGGCAATGCTCACAGGCCCAGCGCGCGGTGCGCTGGGGGTGATATTTGCACATTACCTTGGCCATGATGTCAGCACATCCCCTGCCTCAGGGCGCGCCATACGATCGCATGCGTTGGTGGCACACCGCCGGCATGCCGGCTAGTAACGAAGTTTCGGCCCGCCGGGGAGCTTCTCGTCTTCCGATACCTCCAGTGACAGTCCTTCCAGCCCGGAGGTGAGTTCTTCGGGGGTTTCGATGTCGCCCAGCTTGATCATCAGGCGCACCTCGTTGGCCGAGTCGGCATTGCGCAGCGCCTCTTCCACAGTGATATGGCCAGCGCGGTACAGTTCGTACAGTGCCTGATCGAAGGTGCGCATGCCGGCCTGGCCGCCCTTCTTCATCTGCTCCTTCAGGTTGTGCACCTCGCCCTTCAGGATCAGGTCGGCAATGAACGGCGTATTGATCATCACTTCCACTGCCACGCGGCGGCCCTGGCCGTCGGCGCGCGGAATGAGGCGCTGCGCGACCACCGCCTTCAGGTTGAGGGACAGGTCCATCAGCAGCTGGGAGCGGCGATCTTCCGGGAAGAAGTTGATGATGCGATCCATCGCCTGGTTGGCGTTGTTGGCATGCAGGGTGGCCAGGCATAGATGTCCGGTTTCGGCGAAGGCGATGGCATGTTCCATGGTCTCACGGTGACGGATTTCGCCGATCAGTATGACGTCCGGCGCCTGACGCAGGGTGTTGACCAGGGCGTCCTCGAAGCTGTCGGTATCGATGCCTACCTCGCGCTGGGTGACGATACAGCCGGCGTGCTGATGCACGTACTCAATGGGGTCTTCAATGGTGATGATGTGGCCATGGCTGTTCTTGTTGCGGTAGTCGACCATCGCCGCCAGCGAGGTGGACTTGCCGGAACCGGTACCACCGACGAACAGTACGATACCGCGCTTGGTCATGGCGATATCGGCCAACACCTGCGGCAGATTGAGATCATCGAAGGTGGGGATCTTGGTCTCGATTTTACGCAGCACCATGCCCACCTGGTTGCGCTGCTGGAATACGTTGACGCGGAAACGGCCGATGCCGGAGCGGGACAGGGCGAAGTTGCACTCGCGCGTGCGCTCAAAGGTTTCGCGCTGCTCCTCGTTCATGATGCTGTATACGATCTGCTTGGCCTGATCCGGCGTCAGGCTGGCCTTGGCCACCGGCGCGATCTGGCCGTTGACCTTCATGCTGGGCGGGATGCCGGCGGTGATGAACAGGTCGGAGCCGTTCTTGTGCACCATCAGTTTGAGCAGCTGATCAAAATCCATGATGACGTATCCCCGGAAGATTATTTGAAGGCGTCTTTGTTGGCGGCCTTGTGGGCGGCTTCCTGCTTGCTGACGACGCCACGCTGCACCAGTTCGAGCAGATTCTGATCCAGCGTCTGCATGCCGTACTGCTGACCGGTCTGGATGGCCGAGTACATCTGCGCGATCTTGGCCTCACGGATGAGGTTACGGATAGCCGGCGTGCCGATCATGATTTCATGGGCCGCCACACGGCCACCGCCGACCTTCTTCAGCAGCGTCTGCGAGATGACCGCGCGCAGCGACTCGGACAGCATCGAACGGACCATGTCCTTTTCCGCCGCCGGGAATACGTCGATGATACGGTCGATGGTCTTGGCCGCCGAGCTGGTGTGCAGGGTGCCGAATACCAGATGGCCGGTTTCGGCCGCGGTCAGGGCCAGACGGATGGTTTCCAGGTCACGCATTTCGCCGACGAGGATGATGTCGGGGTCTTCACGCAGCGCGGAACGCAGGGCCTCGTTGAAGCCGAGGGTGTCGCGGTGCACCTCGCGCTGGTTGATGAGACATTTCTTGGACTCGTGTACGAATTCGATGGGGTCCTCGACGGTGAGGATATGACCGTATTCGGTGTTGTTCTTGTAGTCGATCATGCCCGCCAGGGTGGTGGACTTGCCGGAGCCGGTCGGGCCGGTGACCAGCACGATGCCGCGCGGGTTGTCGGAAATTTCCTTGAAGATCGGTGGCGCGTTCAGTTCTTCCAGGCTGAGGATCTTGGAGGGAATGGTACGGAACACCGCACCGGCACCGCGGTTCTGGTTGAAGGCGTTGACGCGGAAACGGGCCAGTCCCTTGATCTCGAACGAGAAGTCGGTCTCGAGGAATTCCTCGAAGTCCTTGCGCTGCTTGTCGTTCATGATGTCGTACACCATGCCGTGCACCTGTTTGTGCTCCATCGGCGGCACGTTGATGCGGCGTACATCGCCATCGACGCGGATCATCGGCGGCAGGCCGGCAGAGAGATGCAGGTCTGACGCGCCGTTCTTGACCCCGAAGGCGAGAAGTTCGGTAATATCCATATTGGCCCCCACCAGAAATTTAGTCGTTATTTGTCCGCGGCCCGTTGTGGTCCGGGACGGTAGATGCGACTAAAGTATAACGCCCGCGCATGACGCACAACCTTGACAATCTTCACGCCCGTTTGGCGAGCGTACGGCAATCCATCCAGCAGGCTGCAGAACGCTACCAGCGCATGCCGGAAACGGTCGCCCTGCTGGCGGTAAGCAAGACCCAGCCGGCGGCCGCCATTCGCATGGCCGCCGCGGCCGGTCAGCGCCGTTTCGGTGAAAACTATCTGCAGGAGGCCCTGGCCAAGATGGCGGAGCTGGGTGACCTGGAACTGGAATGGCATTTCATCGGTCCCCTGCAGAGCAACAAGACGCGGCCGGTGGCGGAACACTTTGCCTGGGTGCACAGCGTCGATCGGCTCAAACTGGCTGAACGGCTGTCGGCCCAGCGGCCGGATGCCCTGCCACCGCTCAATGTCTGCCTGCAGGTGAACATCAGTGCCGAGGCGAGCAAGTCCGGCTGCTCTTTGGCCGAGCTGCCTGAACTGGCCCGTGCCGTCGCCACCCTGCCGCGGCTCAGGCTGCGGGGGCTGATGGCCATACCCGCGCCGGCAGAGGGCCTGGAGCAGCAACGTCAGCCGTTTCGTCGCCTGCGCGAGGCCCTGGAACAGCTGAATGCGGCCGGGCTGCAGCTCGATACCCTGTCCATGGGCATGAGCGACGACCTGGAGGCGGCCATCGCCGAAGGGGCCACCCTGGTGCGTGTCGGCAGTGCCATCTTCGGCGCGCGGCCGCCCAAGGCATAGCGGTATACTCTTGGGCCTCACGGCCCGGTACGGATTTTCCCATCATGATCGACACGAACATCGGATTCATCGGCGGCGGCAACATGGCGCGCAGCCTTATCGGCGGCCTGGTGGCCGACGGCGTGGCGCCGCAACGGCTGTGGGTGGCGGAGCCGGACGCCGAACGGCGTGCCGGCCTGGCGGCGCAGTTCGGCGTAAAGGTCACCGCCGACAACAATGCGCTGGCAACCGCGGTGGATGCCCTGGTGCTGGCGGTGAAGCCGCAGCAGATGCAGGCCGTGTGCGGCGGCATTGCGGCGGTGGTGCAGCAGCGCAAGCCGCTGGTCATTTCCATTGCCGCCGGTCTGCGCCTGGAGGCCTTGCAGCGCTGGCTGGGCGGCGAGCTGGCCCTGGTGCGCACCATGCCCAACACCCCGGCCCTGGTGCAGAGCGGGGCCACCGCCCTGTTTGCGACCCCGCAGGTGAACAACGTCCAGCGCGAGCTGGCGGAGGGGATCATGCGCGCGGTGGGGCTGACCCTGTGGCTGGATGACGAAGGCCAGATGGACGCCGTTACCGCCCTGTCGGGCAGCGGTCCGGCCTATTTCTTTCTGGTGATGGAGGCCATGCAGCAGGCCGGCGTCCAGCTCGGCCTGACCGCCGACATGGCGCGCCTGCTCACCCTGCAGACCGCCTTCGGCGCCGCCAAGATGGCGCTGGAGTCCCGCGAGGATGCCGCCGTCCTGCGTCGCCAGGTCACCTCGCCCGGCGGGACCACCGAACGGGCCGTCGGCCTTTTGCAGCAGGGCGGCCTGGAGGCCCTGTTTGCCCAGGCCCTCGCTGGCGCCCGTGACCGTTCACAGGAACTGGCCGCCCTGCTGGGAGGTGGCCAATGAACGGTTATCTCGCCTCACCGCTGACCTTTCTGATCTCGACGGTGATCAGCCTGTACATCCTGGCGGTGATGCTGCGCTTCCTGTTTCAGCTCACCCGGGCCGATTTCTACAACCCGCTGACCCAGTTCATCGTCAAGATCACCAGCCCGGCCCTGCGCCCCCTGCGCCGTATCATTCCCGGCTGGGGCGGCATGGATATCGCTGCCCTGGTATTGATGCTGCTGCTGCAGATGCTGTCGGTCTGGCTGGTGTTCCTGCTCGCCGGCCGCCCTGTCGACCCCCTCAACCTGTTGATCGTTTCCGTGGCGCAGCTGGTGGACCTGGCCTTCAGCGTGTTCATCTTTGCCATCCTGATCCAGGCCATCCTGAGCTGGATAACCCCCGGTACCTACAACCCGGTGACCTCGGTGCTGTTCAGTCTGACCGAACCGGTGCTGCGGCGGGTGCGCCGCGTGATCCCCCCTGTCAGCGGCTTCGATCTGTCGCCATTGGTTGCGATCCTCGGGCTTCAGGTGGTGCGTATGCTGGTAATGCCGCTGTTCGGGGTTCTCGCCGGGGCCGGGCCGCTGGTGCAATGAGCTGGTATCGCTGGCAGGGGCCGGACCTGCTGCTCACGATCCGTCTGCAACCACGCGCCAGCCGGGACGAAATCGTCGGTCCCCATGGCGATGCCCTGAAGATCCGTATTACCGCCCCGCCGGTGGAGGGGCAGGCCAATGCCCACCTGATCAAATTCCTCGCCGTCGCCTTCGATGTCAGTCGCAGCCAGGTCAGCCTGGTCAGCGGCGATACCGCCCGCAGCAAGCAGCTGCGCATCAGTGCCCCCGGCCGCCTCCCCCCCGAAGCTATGATTCAACCTGCAATTTGAGCTACTACTCATTGTCATGGCTAGAATTTTCGATATATTGGTCATACGATAACTATCTACAGCGCCTGACTCGGACAAGGCGCGCGCCGCCAGGCGGACAATAAGGACAGAAGGCGAATCATGGCGAACCAACGCTTCGACCGACAAATGCAGGCCTATGGCCAGTGGAAAACCGCGCTGCTCGACGGTATTCAGCGCTATCAGCGCTGGCTGGACAGCAACAAGATGGGTGAGGCCGAGGATGAGCTGCGCATCTACGAGGTGCTGGAGGCCCTGCGCGCCGATCGGCTGACCATAGCCTTTGTGGCGGAGTTTGCCCGCGGCAAGACCGAACTCATCAACGCCATCTTCTTCTCCGAATACGATCGCCGCCTGCTGCCCTCCGAGGCCGGGCGTACCACCATGTGTCCCACCGAGCTGTTCTGGGACAACAGCACCGACAAGGCCTATGTGCGTCTGCTGCCCATCGAGACGCGTCTTTCCGATACGCCGATCGCCGAATACAAGCTGGAGCCGGTGAACTGGACCCACATCGAGCTGGATCTGTCCTCGCCGGACAACATGGCGGAGGCCTTCCAGGAGATCGTCAAGGTCAAGCAGGTGCCGCTGGATGATGCGCGCAAGCTGGGTCTGTACAGCGACGCCGATGCCAGCATGCACATGAAGAACGGCAAGATGCCGGACAAGATCGACATCCCCATGTGGCGTCATGCCCTGATCAGTTTCCCCCACCCGCTGCTCAAGCAGGGACTGGTGATCCTCGACACCCCGGGCCTGAACGCCCTCGGCTCCGAGCCGGAACTGACCCTCAACATGCTGCCCAATGCCCAGGCGGTGGTATTCGTCCTGGCGGCCGATACCGGTGTCACCAAGTCCGATCTGGAAATGTGGCAGCACAACGTGAAGCCGCTGCGCAGTGGCCACAAGAAGGGTCTGTTCGTCGTCCTCAACAAGGTCGATACCTTGTGGGATGAACTGAAGACGCCGGACCACATCGCCAGGACCGTTGTCGATCAGTGCCAGCGTGCCGCGCAGACCCTCGGCATCGAAGCGGATCAGATCTATCCGGCTTCGGCCCAGAAGGGCCTGCTGGCCAAGATACGCCACGACAAGGATCTGCTGGCGCGCAGCAATATCCTGGCACTGGAAAACATCCTCGCCGGCGAGGTGTTGCCCTACAAGCAGAGTCTGGTGCGCGAGCACATTCTCACCAGCATCGGCAGCATGGTGAAGGAGTCGCACGACATCCTCGCCACCCGCCTCGCCTCGGCGCGCAAGCAGCTGGAAGAGTTGAAGGGCTTGTCGGGCAAGAACAACGAAGTCATCGAATTGCTGATGAAAAAGACGCGCGATGAGCAGGTGGCCTACTACAAGAACGTGGAAAGCTTCCAGGCCAACAAGCGCATCATCCAGGAGCAATCCAAGAAGCTGGGTGACACCATCAACCTGGCCTCGCTGGATCAGCTGGTGGCGGAAACCCGCAAGGCGATGTCCGACAGCTGGACCACGCACGGCCTCAAGGCGGGCATGAAGACCTTCTTCGACGGCATCAGTTCGCGCCTGTCGGAGGTGTCGGAGTTTGCCGACCAGCTCAACCGCCTGGTGATCACCATCTACCGCACCTTCCATCAGGAGCACGGCATCGCCGAGATCAAGCCGGCACTGTATTCGCTCACCAAGTACAAGCAGGAATTCCAGCAGCTGTATCAGGAGGCCGAGGCCTTCCGCACCAGTCCGGTGACGACGATGACCGAGCAGCACTACGTCATCAAGAAGTTCTTCATCTCCCTGGTCAGCCATGCACGCAACATCTTCTTCAAGGCGCAGCGCGACGCCGAAGGCTGGAGCAAGGCGGTGATGTCGCCTCTGGTCAAGCAGATCAAGGAGCACAAGGAGACGATGGAGCAGCGCCTGGAGAACCTGCGCAAGATCAACGAGTCGCGCGACACCCTGCAGGCGCGCATCGAGGAGCTGGAAAAATCCAATGCCTCGCTGATGAAGCAATATGCCGAGGTACGCGCCATCCTCAACACCATCAACCAGCCGCTGGAACTGGTTGAGGACGTCGAGCCGACGGCCAAGGCCAGTTGATCATCCCCGTCCGCACCATGCCCTGGTGCGGACCGTCAGAGCAGGGCGGCCTCGACCAGCATGTAGAGGCCGAAGCCCAGCACCACCACGCCGGCTGTCCGGCGCACCCACAGCAGGCGTAGCCACGCCGCCAGCTTGCCGGCCACCAGGCCCATGGTGAGCAGGTTGGGTAACGTACCGATACCGAACGCGAGCATCAGCAGGGCACCGTCCAGCGGGCTGCCGGATGAGATGGACCAGATCAGGGTGCTGTAGACCAGACCGCAGGGCAGCCAGCCCCACACCAGGCCGAGGGCCAGGGCATTAAGGGGCGAGCGTACCGGGATGAAGCGGCGTCCGATGGGTTCGAGAAAGCGCCACACCAGATGGCCGAGGCGTTCGACCCGGGCCAGGCCAAACCACCAGCCGCCCAGATACAGCCCCATTGCCACCAGGAACAGGCCGGCCAGCACCAGCATGCCGACGCGTATTTCATGCAGGGCGCCCATGTTGGCGGCCAGCATGCCGAGGCCACCCATCAGGGCGCCGGCAAAGGCATAGCTGATGAGCCGCCCGCCGTTGTAGCCGAACAGGTAGGGCAGGAACTGTGTGGGTCGGCCGCGTACCGCCTCGGGCAGGCCGAAGGAGAGAGCGCCGACGATGCCGCCGCACATGCCGACGCAATGTACCCCGCCGAACAGGCCGACAAAGAGGGCGGCGATATAGGAAATCTCGGCATGCATGGGCGGGTATCCGGCAACAGTAGGGTGTGGCGTGTATCATAGCCGCTTCGCCATCCTTGCCCCAACACCATGCCCGCGGAAAACAGACCCTCCGTCCTGAAATCCAAGCTGTTCTGGGTGGGCATTCTCTATTTTGCC
This sequence comes from Pseudomonadota bacterium, assembly GCA_040755915.1. Taxonomy (GTDB): domain Bacteria; phylum Pseudomonadota; class Gammaproteobacteria; order Thiohalomonadales; family Thiohalomonadaceae; genus Sulfurivermis. Next base: position 85,258 of record JBFLWM010000031.1, read on the forward strand.
GAAGGCTTTCCCCTCGGCATGTTCTTCGATGTATTTCCGGTGCATTTCCGCCAGCAGGGCGTGAACCTGTCCGAGATAGGTTTTCTCAGCCTGCTCGGCCTGGCGTGGACCCTGAAGTTTCTCTGGGCGCCGGCGGTGGATCACTACCGTCATCATCGGCGCTGGATGGGCGTCGTCGATCTGGGCATGGGCGCCGTCATGCTGGCGCTGGCGATTCATGCCGGCTTCGGGCCCTGGACCTGGGTCGCCATTGGCGTGTTCACCCTGCTTTCCGCCACCAACGATATCGCCATCGACGGCTATACCATCGAGTTGCTGGACAAACGTGAACTGGGACTGGCCAACGGCCTGCGCATCGGTTTCTACCGTGTCGGCATGCTGACCGCCGGTTTCGTGCTGATCCTGAGCGACTACCTCGGCTGGGCCGGAACCTATCTTGCGGCCGCCCTGCTGTTCATTCTCCTGGCCTTCGTCTGCCAGCGCGCGCCGCAGGAGCGCGCGCCGGGGCGGGTGCATGGTCTCACCCTGCGCGCAGAACTGCGCGGCCTGCTGGTCCATCCCCTGCCCTTCGGCGGGGTGTTGTTGTTCCTGCTGGGCACACTGTGGCTGGTCAATCGCACTACGCACTGGTCGCAAGACCATGAGCAATTCTGGTTTTATGCCGGCACCGTGGCTGGGCTGGCCTGGCTTGTCAGCGTGCTGCGGCATCGCCGCAACGGCAACGGCGGCGCCCGCGCGCTCACCGAAGGCCCGATGTTCGGCACCCTGCTGTCGATGCTGACGCGGCCCTACATGCTGCCGGTCATCGGTTTCATCCTGATCTTCAAGCTGGGTGATGCCGCCATGGGATTCATGGTCAAGCCGTTCTGGGTGGATGCAGGCTTTTCCGCCAGCCAGATCGGCCTGGTATCGGTCAACCTGGGGCTGGTGCTGTCCATTGCCGGCGGCGTCGCCGGCGGCTGGTACACCGATCGGGTCGGCATCTTTCGCGCCCTGTGGGTGCTGGGGCTGATGCAAATCGCTTCCAATCTGGGCTACGCCTGGGCGGCGGCCGTGCTGCCTCTGGGTGCCGACCAGGCCCTGATCCCGCTGCAGCATCAGGTTCTGATGTATGCCGCCAGCGGCCTGGAGTCATTCACCGGCGGACTGGGTACCGCCGCCTTCCTTGCCTTTCTGATGGCCATCGTCGATCAGCGTCACTCCGCTACCGAATATGCCTTGCTGTCTTCGGTGTTTGCCCTCAGCCGGTCGCTGGCGGGCTGGGCCGGTGGCTTTGGTGCCGAGGCCATGGGGTATGCCGACTATTTCCTGCTTACGGTATTCCTGGGCTTCCCCGCCTTCCTGCTGCTGCCCTGGGTGGCGCGCATGCTCGTCCAGGCAACGGGGAAAAATTGCGATAACACAAATTAGCCCCTGTTTATAGCATTTTCGCGCATTTTGGCTGGCGTTCGCCTCGGAGCAGACTAATATCTGGATCGGTAACCGAGAGGAGCCGACCATGCCTATCCTGACCGCCGGCCGCCACTGCCTGCTGCATCCCACCCAAGCTCTGCGCGTTTACGGCGCCGGGATATTCTTTGCGGCCCTGGTGCAGCAGAAGGCCAGCCTGCTGCAACTGCTCACCGGACATTTCGCCACCCATGGCTATCCCATGCCGGGTGAGTTGGGACGTGCCTACCGTCTGGCGGCGTTGCTGGAATTGCGCATGGCACGTTTCTATGCCGCCCTCGCCGAGCGGTTTGCCGATGTGCCCGAGGCGGCCGCGCTGTTCCGGGAGCTGAGCGAGGAGGAGGAAGAGCATGGGCGCCTGATGCAGTTGTGCCGCTATACGGTCATGCTCAGTCCGGCCATCCATTTCGTGCCGCGCCTGCAGGACGCGGATATCAAGGCCCTGCTGCATCGCCTGCGCCACTTGCGGGCCGGGATTAATGAACTATCGTTGGATCAGGCACTGTCCCTGACGGTGGAACTGGAGCGCAGCGAGATCAACACCATCTTCGACATGTTGCTGCAGCAGGCGCAGGGTGAAGCTGTCGCACCGTTTGCCGAGGCCCTGTACCGTGCCGGTGAGCACGCCACCTCGGTGCCGCGGCGCATCGCGCAACTGCGCCAGCGTGCCGCCGCCTGAATAGGTTTAATTACGTCCCCTGCGGACGTCCCGTGAAGGCCCCTCAGGCCTTCCAGCCCCCGCCCGCCGGCCAGCGGTGCGGGGGCTGATTATTTTCGGGGCGTCAAAATGCGTGGTCGTAATCGATGGTCAGCGGCGCATGGTCGGAAAAGCGCTGTGCCTTGTAGATGGCGGCGGCCTGCACCCTGTCGCGCAGCCCCGGCGTGATCACTTGATAATCGATACGCCAGCCGACGTTCTTGGCCCAGGCCTGGCCGCGGTTGGACCACCAGGTGTACTGCTCCGGGCGCGGGTCGACCACGCGGAAGGCATCGACGTAATCCCACGGCCCGAACACCTGATCCAGCCAGGCGCGTTCTTCGGGCAGGCAGCCGGAGTTCTTCTGGTTGCCCTTCCAGTTCTTGATGTCGATCTCCTTGTGCACGATGTTGAGGTCGCCGCAGATGATCCACTCACGCGGCTCCCGCCGCATCTGCTGCAGCCGCTTCCCGAAGCGATCGAGAAAGCTGAATTTCACCTGCTGCCGTTCCTCGCCGGAGGAGCCGGAGGGGAGGTAGAGCGAAACGATGCTCAGAGGGCCGAAGTCGGCCTGGATGTAGCGGCCTTCGGCATCCATGTCCTCGAAGCCGTCTCCCAGGGCGGTGATCACCCGGTCCGGCTCGCGCCGGCTGTAGATGGCCACGCCACTGTAGCCCTTCTTTTCGGCGTCGACGAAGAAGGCGTGGTAGCCCGCCGGATAATGGGCCTCCACGTCGAGCTGGTGCTCCTGGGCCTTGGTTTCCTGTACGCAGACCACATCGGGCTGCTGTCCCGTCATCCATTCGAAGAAGCCCTTGCTGCTGGCGGAGCGGATGCCGTTCAGGTTGGCGGTGATGATGCGCATGACGTTTCTCGGCAAAAACAGGGGGTGGTGAGCATAACCCGAAGCGGCCGGGTTACGGTAAAATACGCGCCCCCACTCCTTCCGGTGAGCGTCATGCAGGATTACAAGCGCGAATTCATTCAGTTTGCCATCGACAACCAGGTGCTGCGCTTCGGCCAGTTCACCCTCAAGTCCGGCCGCATCAGCCCCTATTTCTTCAACGCCGGCCTGTTCAACACCGGCGCCCAGCTGGCCCGTCTCGGCCGCTATTACGCCGCGGCGATCCAGGATTCCGGCATCGCCTTCGACACCCTGTTCGGCCCCGCCTACAAGGGCATTCCGCTGGCCAGCGCCGCTGCCATCGCTTTGGCCGAACACCACGACCGCAACGTGCCCTGGTGCTTCAACCGCAAGGAGGCCAAGGACCACGGCGAGGGTGGCAACATCGTCGGTGCGCCGCTCAAGGGCCGCATCCTGATCATCGACGACGTGATCACCGCCGGCACCGCCATCCGCGAGTCCATGGAGATCATCGACAAGGCCGGCGCCCAGGCCGCCGGCGTGGTCATCGCCCTGGACCGCCAGGAGCGCGGCAAGGGCGAGCTGTCGGCCATCCAGGAGGTGGAGCAGAACTTCGGCATGCAGGTGGTGAGCATCATCACCCTGGCCGACCTGATGCAGTTCCTGGAGGGCGATGCGACCCTCGGCCAGCATCTGGACGCGGTGCGCGCCTACCGCGCCGAATACGGGGTCAAGTAAGGCGTGGAGTGTCGTCCCGGCTGCGGTGCCTGCTGCATCGCACCGTCCATCTCCTCGTCCATCCCCGGCATGCCCGGCGGCAAGCCCGCCGGGGTGCGCTGCATCCAGCTGGATGCCGACAACCGCTGCCGCCTGTTCGGTTCGCCCCTGCGGCCGCCGGTATGCGGCGGCTTTCCTCCCCATCCCGACAGCTGCGGCACCAGCAACGATGCGGCGCTGCGCCTGCTCACCGACCTGGAGCAGCTGACGGCCTAGCCGATCAGCAGCTTTGCACCTACCAGTACGGTCACCACCTCGAAGGCCCGCTTGATCCAGCGGTTGCCTTTGGCGATGGCCAGATGGGCGCCGAGGTAACCGCCGAACAGCGAACCGAGCAGCAAGGCAGGCAGCCAGTCCCAGCGCACCTCGCCGAGGGTACCGAGCACGGCGGCACCAGCGCCGTTCCAGAACACACCGACCAGCACCAGGGTGTAGGCCACGGCGCGCTGGTAGTCGAGGCCGAACCAGCGGACCAGCCACAGCGTCACGAACAGACCGGTGCCGGAGGTGAGCGAGCCGTTGAGCACGCCGATGGCGAACAGGCCCAGACCGCCCAGCCAGAGCCCCGTGCCGCTGCGGTGTCGTGGTGCATACTCCTGGCCCAGTTGCCCTTTGTGGGCGGAATACACGCCCAGGCCGATGGTCAGCAGCCCGAGGGCGATCTCGGCGCCGCGTCCCGGCACGTGCAGGATCAGGCTGGCGCCGATGGCCACGCCGGGCAGGCCGCAGGCGAGGATGAACAGCACGAAGCGCCGCTCCAGATGCGAGCTTTTCAGATGGCGCACCGTGGCGCCCACGCCCAGTGCCACGCTGGCAATCTTGTGGGTGGCCAGGGCAATGGCGAAGGGCAGGCCGAGAAAGATCAGGACCGGCAGCTGCAGCAGACCCGCGCCGCCGCCGGCAAAGGCGGAAAAGGCGTTGGCGATGAGGGAAACGGCAAACAGCAGCAGATGTTGTGGCAGATCCACGAATGCGTTCACTTACGCTACAGGGGAGAGGCAGTATACTGTAGCCAAAGTCATCCGCGACCCGATGGGAGATCGTCTGTCATGCGTTTCCACTTTCTGCGCCTCCCGGCGCTGTGCGTAGTCCTGAGTCTGGCCATCCCGGGCAGCGCCCTCGCTGCCATCAAGTGCTGGACCAACAAGGAAGGTGTGCGTGAGTGCGGCAACGTGGTGCCGCCCGAATATGCGCAGAAGGAAACCCGCACCGTAAACGAACGCGGCATCACCGTCGAGGTGAAGGAGCGCGCCAAGACGGCGGAAGAGCTGGAGCAGGAGCGTGTTGCCAAGGAGGCGGAGGAGGCGCGTGTGCGGGAGGAGAAAAAGCGCCAGGGAGCCTGTCATAAATTTTGTGTTTGAGGCATAACATGAAACCAGAAAGGAGCATGTATGCCAAGCAAAACGAGCAAGAAGAAGCCGTCGGTGCTGCCGACCATCCCGAAAGAACTCATTGACCAG
>JBFLWM010000032.1:0-60628 GCA_040755915.1 Pseudomonadota bacterium
GATGAACCAGTTCGCCATCCTATATGACGATCGCTTTATTCGCGCAGTTCAGTAAAATGAATCCCGGCGAACCTAAATGAGAGAACGTATCAAACCCGCTTCACACACAGAAATTCTGACACTCCCGCGCCAGGAGGAACAGGCGGCCTACGATCGCATGCTGCTGTCGACGTTCACCACCGAGGCGGATGTGCTGGCCTCGCGTGATCGCGCCACCGGCTCCATCGATGCCACCATCGAGATTTCCGGTGCCACCATCACGCAGCTCGGCCGCAAGCTGGACGACCTGAAAAAGCGTGCGGCAGGGCTGGAGCGAGCCGGCAATCCGCTGCCTGCCGATCTGAAGGAGGACATGGCCTCGCTGGAGCGGCAGATCGCGGACAAGCACGAATACATCGACAACAAGAAGCAGGAAAAGGCGCGGATACTGGAGAAGTACGAAGCCGACCTGCAGCGCTACCGCGAACTGAAAGGCATCAAGCCGCAGTAAGGGATATCAATCCCCGGCTCGCCGGTCAGAACAGGCCGCGCGCCAGCAGCGGCCACTGCTGTTCCCACATCTCCACCGGCGAGCGCTTGAAACCGCTGCGCACAAACTGCGCCATGCGGCCGTGGGCTGCCGCGACCAGCAGCCCGGCCATTGCCGCGACCGGCGCACCGGCAGGCAGACGTCCGGCCAGTTCCCCTTCGCGCAATACCTGCTTGAACTGCGTTTCGATGCGGTCGTAGAACTGGCCGACACGCACCCGCAGGCGTTCCGTTTCGCCCACCAGGGCGTCACCCACCAGGATGCGGGTAATGCCGGGATTGCGCGCGGAAAATCCGAGCAGCACCGCCATGATCTTTTCACAGCGTGCCACGACGTCCTTCTCGTCGGCCAGGATGCGGTTGATGAGACCAAAGACCGTATCCTCGAGAAACTCGATCAGGCCCTCGAACATCTTCGCCTTGCTGGGGAAGTGGCGGTACAGCGCCGCCTCCGATACGCCGACGGCACGGGCCAGGCTGGCGGTGGTGATGCGCTCGCCGGGGCTGGTTTCCAGCTCGTGGGCCAGCGCCTCGAGGATCTGCTGGCGGCGCGACGGTTTGTCGTTGCTCATGATTAACCGTTCCTGATCAGGGTGCCGACGCCGGCATCGGTGAAGATTTCCAGCAGCAGCGCATGTTCGACGCGGCCGTCGATGATGTGGCTGGACTTGACGCCGTTCTTTACCGCCTCCAGCGCCATGTCGATCTTGGGGATCATGCCGCCGCTGATGGTGCCGTCGGCGATCAGTTCGTCGACGCGCGTGGCGGTGAGGCCGGTGAGCAGATTGCCGTCCTTGTCCAGCACGCCGGTGGTGTTGGTGAGCAGGATCAGCTTTTCCGCCTTCAGCGTTTCCGCCAGTTTGCCGGCGACCAGATCGGCGTTGATGTTGTAGGACTGGCCGTCTTCGCCCACGCCCACCGGCGCGATGACCGGGATGAAATCTTCCGTATCGAGCAACGCCACCAGGGCTGGATCGATTTCGGTCACCTCGCCCACCAGGCCGAGGTCGATGAGCTCGTCCTGCTTGTCACGGCTCTTCATCAACAGCTTTTTGGCCTTGATCAGGCCACCATCCTTGCCGGTGAGGCCGACGGCACGGCCGCCGTGCTGGTTGATCAGGTTGACGATCTCCTTGTTCACCAGGCCGCCCAGCACCATCTCCACCACGTCCATGGTCTCGCGGTCGGTGACGCGCATGCCCTGGATGAATTCACCCTGCTTGCCGATGCGCTTGAGCAGGTCATTGATCTGCGGACCGCCGCCGTGCACCACCACCGGGTTCATGCCGACCAGCTTCATCAGCACCACGTCCTGGGCGAAGCCGTGCTTGAGGCGCTCCTCGGTCATGGCGTTGCCGCCGTACTTGATGACGATGGTCTTGCCGGCAAAACGGCGGATGTAAGGCAGGGCTTCGGCGAGAACACGCGCGTTGTTCATCGCGGCGGTGATATCCAGGGTCATGATGGTCGGGTTCGGTTTGTTGTGCGGGCAGTGATGTCAGGTAATCCCGTCGCGGGCGTGCTGCCCGATGGCACCGGGCGGGAATTATTTGGTTTTGTCGTCGGGCCTGCCGCCGCCCAGACGGGAGGCCGAGGCACCCAGCTCTTCCACCTGCACGGCGTCCTGGGCCATGAACATCAGGGAAGAAGGCATGTCGTCACCTTCCGGCGGTTCATCGACGATGATGCCCTTGTCCTTCTCCTGCTGCTGCATCGCCGCCGCCTTGGCGGCATCGGGGTGTACCGCCCTGGGCTGTTGCGTGCCCAGGTGTTGCTCCAGTGCGGTAAGTACCTCCAGCGACTCGGCCAGCTTCACGTCGAAATTGTGCTGGCGGCGGCCGCTCCACATCTCCACCGCCTGCTTCACCACGGCCACCAGATCGCCGCGCACGATGCGGCCGGCAAGGGTGGTGAACAGCACAAAGGCGACGATCAGTACCACCAGTGCCACGCCGAATACGGTAAGCAGGCCCACCTGCTCGGCGGTACTGACGGTCGCCACGCTGCCCGGCGCCCAGTAGACGAGGCTCCAGGCCGTGCCGGCGACGGGCGCGGAGTAGGTGGCCGGCGTGATCTGCAGGCCGGATTCGCCCACTGCCGCGAGCATCAGGTGCTTGTCGCCGGTGCCCTGGCGCAGCTCCACGTAACCGCCCCCTCCGCCCAGCAGCGGCCGCAGCCACTCGCGCAGTACGGCGACGTCGAGCGTGACCAGCAGGCTGCCCACTACGCCGCCGTCTCCGGCCACCGGCCGCAGCAGATCCACGTGCTGGACCCTGGTGCCGTAGAGATGGGCCTCCACCGGGGGTTCCTGCCCGGCTTCGGCGGTGCGCGCCAGCTCCAGGCAGGCGTAGCTGAGCGGTGGCACCGCAGCTTCGTCCACACGATCGTCGCCGCGGGCAATGAAGCGGATGCGCAGTACGGAAGGGAACAGGGCGTGCAGGCGTGCGACATGTTCGTCCAGTGTCGCCTGGTCTCCATCGGTCATCGCCGCCACGATCGCGGGCGCCCGGCCCGTCGCTGCAATGACATCCGTATAGCCCTGCAGCCGTCCGGCCAGGATGCCGGCCAGGCGATCCGCCTCGGCGTGGGTGACGGCATCACGCCGCTCCTGGCCTACCAGGGCAAACTGCAGGTAGACCAGCGCCGCCACGACGACCAGCGTTGTCAGGCTGGCCAGCAGCAGGGGCATGACCAGTACGCGGACATTCAGGCCGCGCGAGTGCTTTTTCTGCTCCGGCGCCGCGGTGGCGGCCAGGGCGGCTTCCTCGTCGGAAGCCTTGCGGAATTTGCTGAAGAGAGATTTCACGGCACCACTTCCTGGTTATGCCGAGCTAATTGTGGCCAGTGTGGCCGAAGCCGCCACTGCCGCGTGCGCTCGCTTCGAAATCATCCACCACCGCGAAGTCCGCCTGGACTACGGGGATGAACACCATTTGTGCAATACGCTCACCGGCGTTGATGGTAAAGGAATCGCTGGAGCGGTTCCAACAGGAGACGAAGATCTGGCCCTGATAGTCACTGTCTATTAGGCCGACCAGGTTGCCCAGCACGATGCCTTTCTTGTGGCCCAGGCCGGAACGCGGCAAGAGCACCGCCGCCAGCGCCGGATCGCCGATATGGATGGCAATGCCGGTGGGGATCAGGTGCGACTCGCCCGGTTTGACCTCCAGCGGCGCGTCGACGCAGGCGCGCAGGTCGAGGCCGGCGGAGCCTTCGGTTGCGTAGGCCGGCAGGGGAAACTCGCTGCCGATGCGGGGATCGAGAATTTTCAGTTCAATTTTGCGCATATCGCCTTCCTGTAACGGCGTCTTGTGTGTTTTATGATTGGCGGGCCGCGGCGTAGCGTGCGCTGATGAGTGCCACCAGTTGCCGCGCCAGTTCGGCCTTGGGCGCCTCCTCCAGCGTGGCGCCCCCCTCCGCCCAGAAGACCTGCAGGGCGTTGTGTTCGGTTTCGAAGCCCCGCCCCGCGCCGACCCAGTTGGCGGCGATCATGTCCAGGTCCTTCTGTGCCAGTTTGCCGCGCGCGTAACGCTCCAGGTCGTTGGTTTCGGCGGCAAAGCCCACGGTGAAGACCTCCGGCCGCGCTGCGCTGACTGTTGCCAGGATATCCGGATTGCGCGTCATTTCCAGCGTCATGCCGGCCTGTTCCTTCTTTAGCTTCGCGTCGGCCGCAGCGGCGGGGCGGTAGTCGGCCACCGCCGCCGTGGCCACCAGCAGGTCGAACTGCTCCGCCTCCACGGCGGCCAGCATGTCGTGCGCACTCTCCACGTCGATGCGCCGCACGCCGCCGGGGGTGGGCAGGGCAACGGGACCGGCCACCAGCGTCACCTCGGCGCCGGATGCCGCCAGCGCGGCAGCCACGGCGAAGCCCATCCTGCCGGAACTGCGGTTGCTGACGAAACGTACCGGGTCGATGGCTTCCCGCGTCGGCCCGGCCGTGACCAGGGCACGCACGCCGGCCAGCGGACCGGCGGCAAACAGTTCGCCGGCGAGGCGCGCCAGTTCGGCCGGTTCCAGCATCCGCCCCGGTCCCACCTCGCCGCAGGCCTGCTCGCCGCAGGCGGGACCGAACAGGTGCACGCCGCGGGTCGCCAGGCGCTGCACGTTGTCCCGGGTGGCCGCCGCCTGCCACATCTGCTGGTTCATGGCCGGGGCCACGGCAATGGGCGCGGCCGTAGCCAGGCACAGGGTGGCGAGCAGGTCATCGGCGCGCCCGCCGGCGAGGCGGGCGAGGAAATCGGCACTGGCCGGGGCCACCAGAATCAGGTCGGCCCAGCGCGCCAGCTCGATATGATCCATGCCGGCCTCGGCGGCGGCATCGAACAGCTCGCTGCGCACGGGATGGCCGGACAGGGCCTGAAAGGTCAGCGGGGTGACGAACTCGGTGGCACCGCGGGTCATCACCACCCGCACTTCCGCCCCGGCGCGGCGCAGCAGCCGCACCAGCTCGGCGGCCTTGTAGGCAGCGATGCCGCCGGTGACGCCGAGGAGTATGTGTCTGTTCACTAACCCGTTCATGGCCGTGAAGTATAAAGAACGCCGCTACGTCGCGCGAGGGAATGCACCCCCTCCCCCTGTATCTTTTCTCCCGTTTGCGGTATCTGTTTCTCACGTCCGGGTTCTACAGGGAGGTAAACCTATGGCCATCAGGGACTGGCCGGCGGCGGAGCGGCCGCGGGAGAAACTGCTGCAACGGGGCGCCGCGGCACTGTCCGATGCGGAATTGCTGGCGATCTTCCTGCGCACCGGGGTGGCCGGACTGAGCGCGGTGGATCTGGCGCGGCAGCTCATCGGCGACTTCGGCGGGTTGCGTCCGCTGCTCGAGGCCGACTGCAAAAACTTCTGTCGTCACAAGGGGCTGGGCGAGGCCAAGTATGTGCAGCTGCAGGCCACCCTGGAGCTGGGGCGGCGCCACCTGCTGGCCACCCTGCAACGGGGCGACGCCCTGAGCTCGCCGGACGACACCCGCCGCTTCCTCGCCGCCCGCCTGCGCGGCTATCCCCACGAGGTATTCGCCGCCCTGTTCCTGGACAATCGCCACCGCGTCATCGCCTTCGAGGAGTTGTTCTCCGGCACCATCGACGGCGCCTCGGTGCACCCACGCGAGGTGGTGAAGCGCGCCCTGGCCCACAATGCCGCCGCCCTGATCCTGGCCCACAACCACCCTTCCGGCGTGGCGGAGCCGAGCCGGGCCGACGAATCCATCACCCGCCGCCTCAAGGAGGCGCTGGCCCTGGTGGAGATCCGGGTACTGGATCACCTCGTCGTCGGCGACGGCGAAATCGTCTCCCTGGCGGAGCGGGGTTTGATCTGAGGGGCGGTATCTGGTATAAAACGCGGCTCCTCGCCGGGAGGCGGGAAAGAATTCCGTTCGGAGGCAACAATCATGTCCAGAGTATGCAAGGTTACGGGCAAGGGCCCGATGACCGGTAACAACGTATCGCACGCCAACAACAAGACGCGCCGTCGCTTCCTGCCCAACCTGCAGACGCACCGCTTCTGGGTTGAGAGCGAGAACCGCTTCGTCCGCCTGCGTGTTTCCACCAAGGCCATGCGCACCATCGACAAGAAGGGCATCGACGCCGTTCTGGCCGAGCTGCGCGCCGCCGGCGAGAAGGTCTAAGGAGATAAACCATGGCCAAGGGCGCACGTGACAAGATCAAGCTGGTGTCCACCGCTGACACCGGTCACTTCTACACCACCACCAAGAACAAGCGCACCATGCCCGAGAAGATGGAGATCAAGAAGTTCGATCCCGTCGTCCGCAAGCATGTCGTGTACAAGGAAGCGAAGATCAAGTAAGCGCTTCCTCGCCTCCGAAACAAGAAGCCCGGCCAGTCCGGGCTTTTTGTTTTGTTTCAACAGGTTGTGTTTCGGCCGCCCAGGCGGCGCACGCCGCCTCAGGCGACAGGAGCGCCGCCAAAGCACGCCATCACGCGTCGTGCGGGGTCTGTGCGCTTGGCGGGAAAATGGGTATAGTGTTTGCCCGCCGCGTGCATCGGCATGCGGTGCCCATGACCAGGCAGAAACAAGGAAGGTCTCAGCCATGGACGATATCTATGTGGGGCGCCAGCCCATCTGCAACCGCAAGCTCGAGGTCATCGGCTACGAGCTGCTCTATCGCGGCAACAGCACCAATCAGGCACACGTTGACGACGGCGATCTGGCCACCGGCGAGGTGATTCTCAACACCTTTCTGGAGCTGGGGCTGGAGAACATCGCCGGCCGCTATCCCGCCTTCATCAACGTCGGCCGCAGTTTCCTGGTCGGCGACAGACCGCTGCCGTTTTCCCACAAGCGTGTGGTGCTCGAGGTGCTGGAGGATGTCGAGCCCGATGCCGCCCTGCTCGAGTCCCTGCGCCGCCTGGCCCGGCAGGGCTACATCATCGCCCTGGACGATTTCGTCTATCGCCCGGAGCTGGAGCCGCTGCTGCAGCTGGCCCACATCGTCAAGTGTGATGTGCTGGGCGTCGATCCGGCCGCGCTGGCGCAGCGGGTGCAGCATCTGAAGCAGTACAAGGCGCGCCTGCTGGCAGAAAAGGTGGAGACCCACGAGGACTACGAATACTGCAAGCAGCTCGGCTTCGATTATTTTCAGGGCTACTTCTTCAGCAAGCCCAAGGTGGTGCATGGCCGCGCCCGTCCCGCCAATCGCCTGGTGCTGCTCAACCTGATGGCGGAGCTGCAACATCCGGATACCGACATCGACAAGCTGGAAACCCTGGTGGCGCAGGATGCCTCGCTCACCTACCGCCTGCTGCGCTATGCGAATTCACCCTGCGTGGCCATCCGTCGCAAGGTGGAGTCGCTGCGCCGCGCCCTGGTGCTGATCGGCACCAATACCATCAAGAACTGGATCACCCTGATCCTGTTCACCCGCCTCGACGACAAGCCGCGCGAGCTGGTGGTGACGGCGCTGGTGCGTGCACGCATGTGCGAGCTGCTGGGGGCTGCACGGCGCCATGACGGTCTCGATCGCTTCTTCACCGTCGGCCTGCTGTCTGCCATGGATGCCATGATGGATCAGCCGATGGAGGAGGTGCTGGACGAGTTGCCGCTGGTGGAGGAGGTGAAGACCGCGCTGCGCTCCCGCGATGGCCACCTGGGCCACGTGCTGGAGCAGGTGTTGCTGTATGAGTGGGGGGCCTGGGATCGCCTGTGCCACGACCTCGACAACCTCACCTACCGCCAGGCCTATCTCGATGCCGTGCGCTGGGCCGGTGACAGCCTTGCGACGTTGACGGGGATGGATAATGCGCAGGAGACGGCGCGGGCAGGTTAGCCGGCGCTGCGATAATCCAGCACCAGATTGCCCGCCGCATCCACCCGGCAGCGCCAGCCCGGCGCGAGATAGGTGGTGGACACCCGTTCGGTGATCAGGGCCGGACCGTCGATGACCTGGCCCATGGCCAGGGCCTCCCGCTGCCAGACGCTCGCCTCCTCCCCCATCCCGTACAGCGTGGCATGACCCGCGCACTCTGCCGCACTTCGCGGTGCGGCTGCCAGCTGCAGCGGCAAGGCCGGCGCGGCGAGCGCCAGGCGCACGTTCACCAGCTCCACCGGCAGGGCGAGGCGATGGCCGAAGCGGGTCTGGTGGACAATGTGGAAGGCCTCGCTGGCGGAGGCGACATCGCTCCACGGGATATTGAGGGTGTAGGACTGGCCGCGGTAGCGCAGGTCGAGGCTGCGGCGCGCCTGCACGGTGGCGGGGTCCACCCCCTCGGCCGCCAGCGCGCTGCCGCCCTCCGCCATCAGATCCGCGTAATGCTGCTCCAGCGTCGGGCCCAGGTCGGCCAGCAGGCCGGTGACGGTGCGCGACAGCTGGCGTCCCGGGGGCGCCGCCAGCATTCCCAGGGCCGACAGCACGCCGGCATGCACCGGCACCAGGGCCTGGCGCATGCCGAGGCTCTCGGCCAGGGCGCAGACATGCAGGCCGCCGGCGCCGCCGAAGGACACCAGGGTCAGGCTGCGCGGGTCGACGCCGCGCTGCACCGACATCACGCGCAGCGCCCGCGCCATGTGCTCGTCGGCCAGGCGCACGATCCCGGCGGCGGTCTCCTCCACCCCCAGCCCCAGCGACTCGCCCAGCCGCGCCACGGCGGCGCGCGCCGCCGCCGCATCGAGGCGCATGCCGCCGCCAAGAAAGGCGCCGGGCAACAGCCGGCCCAGCACCAGGTTGGCGTCGGTGACGGTGGCCTGGGTGCCGCCGCGGCCGTAACAGGCCGGTCCCGGCGCCGCTCCCGCCGACTGCGGCCCCACCTGCAGCAGGCCGCCGCCGTCGACCCAGGCCAGCGAGCCGCCGCCCGCGCCGATGGTGTGCATGTCCACCTGCGCCACCGCCACCGGCCAGGGGCCGATGCGCCCCTCGCTGGTGAGACGCAGCTCGCCGTCGATGAGAGCGACGTCGGTGGAGGTGCCGCCCATGTCGAAGGTGAGCAGTTGCCGGCGGTCGGCCTGTGCCGCCACGAAGCGCGCCCCCACCAGGCCGCCGGCCGGTCCCGACAGCAGCATGCGCACCGCCTGCCGGCCTGCGTGCATCGCGTCCACCGTCTCGCCCGAGCTCTGCATCACCGCCACCCGCGCACGCGGCAGGGCATGCTTCAGGCGATGCAGATAGCCTTCCACCAGCGGCCCCACCCAGGCATTGAGCCAGGTGGCGATGCCGCGCTCGTATTCGCGGATCTCGGGCAGCACGGCGGAGGAGCGGGAGATGAACAGGTTTTCGGGCAGGGCCTGCTCGATGGCGCGCTCGAAGCGGTCGTCGCGCCAGGAATAGAGCAGGTTGATGGCCACGGCCTGCGGCGCCAGCCGTTCCACGGTACGGTGCAGGGCGGTGAGATCGTCGTCGGTCAGCGCCTCGACCACGCTGCCGTCTGCAGCGAGCCGGCCGCCGGTTTCCACGCACAGTTCGGCCGGCACTGGCGGCGGCACCGGGTCGGGCTGCAGGTTGTACAGTTCGGCGCGTGCCTGGCGGCCGAGGGTGAGCAGATCCCGGAGACCGCGGTTGCCGATGTAGACGGTGCGCACGCCCTTGCCTTCCAGGGCGGCGTTGGTGGCGACGGTGGAGCCATGCACCAGACGCAGCTCGTGCAGCCGCTCCATCAGGCCGAGCTCGCCGATGCCCTGCAGGATGGCGCGCTCCGGCGCGTCCGGGGTGGACAGCACCTTGTGGATGCGCAGTGCACCGTCTTCGTACAGCACGAAGTCGGTGAAGGTGCCGCCGGTGTCGACGCCGAGAAACAGCATGATCAGGGAGGGTCCGTACGAAAGCGTGGCGGCTATTGTACGGTCTCAACGCAGATTTGGCGTCAGATCACCACCACGCGGTTGCGGCCCTCCTCCTTGGCCTGATACAGGGCATCGTCGGCGCGGCGGATCAGGCCGCGCACGTCGTCGCGTGCCGTCGCCCGGGTCAGGCCCAGACTGATGGTGAGGCGGATGTTCTGCTCATCGCACTGCACCAGCTCCTGCTCGACGCCGCGGCGCAGGCGTTCGGCCACCTTGCGCGCAACCTCCAGCGGGGTGTCGTCCAGCACGATGATGAATTCCTCGCCGCCGAAGCGGCCGACGATGTCGAACTCGCGCAGCATCTGCTGCAGCTTGGCGGCGATGCACTGCAACACCTTGTCGCCGGCGAGGTGGCCGTAGGTGTCGTTGATCTGCTTGAAGTGGTCCACATCGGCCATGATCAGGCACAACTCGGTGCCGCGGGCGCCGATGGCAGTGAGGGCGGCATCCAGCTCGTTCAGCGCCGCCTCGCGGTTGGCCAGCCCGGTGAGGGCGTCGCGGCCCACCTTTTCATGCAGGCGCCAGTGCTCGTGCTGCAGGCTGTCCACCGTCTCGCGCAGGTCCGCCACCCGCACCGAATGATAGGTCTCGATGGCCAGGGTCATGTCGAGGGCGGTGATCTTGCTGATGAAGCCGCACAGCGCCAGATGCTCGGCGCTGCCCGGCGGGATGGCGGCGGGGATGGCTTCGATCAGCAGCTGTTGCAGGTGGCGGTAGGAGGCCTGGTACAGGCTGAGGGGGATGTTGTGCAGGGCATGGATCTCGCCGATGCGCAGGCGTTCGCCGAAGTAGTCCTCGCCGGCGAAGTTGTGTCCCAGGCCGAGCAGGTAGCGGCGCTGGGTCTGTTTGAGGCGGGCCAGATTGTCGCGGTTGCCGATGGCGCGCATGATTTCGGGGAAGCGCTGCTGGAAGTCGTAGAAGCGCTCCACCAGCGCATCGACCTGCGGCGCAATCACCTCCTGTTGCAGACGCTGCGCCCAGTGCTGGTCGGCGTCGCCGAGTTCCAGCAGTTCGAGTCGATGGCGGCGCGCCGCGGCATCGAAACCATAGCGTGCGCAGACCCGACCCGCTCCCTCCGCGGTGTGTACGGTCTCTTGTTTCATGGCGTATTGTGGTGTGGTGAACTTACGGCCCGTTTATAGTGTCTTTGGCAGCGGATGCCGCTGCCTGCGGGTGGCTGGGCCGAATAACCGTGCGGGATGATAAACTAATCCCGCGATAAATCAATAAATAACTCGAGCATCATGGATACGGATACCCTCATCGACGTACAACACCTGACCCGCTATTACGGCACCCACCGCGCCGTGCATGACCTAAGCTTCCAGGTCCGCCGCGGCGAGGTGCTCGGTTTCCTCGGTCCCAACGGGGCCGGCAAATCCACCACCATGCAGATGCTCACCGGCAACCTCGCCCCCAGCGAGGGCCGCGTGCTGATCGATGGCGTCGACCTGCTCGACGAGCCGCTGCGCGCCAAGGCGGCGCTGGGCTACCTGCCGGAGCAGCCGCCGGTATACCGCGAGCTGACGGTGGACGAATACCTCACCTACTGCGCGCGCCTCAACCGCATCCCCGGTGCGCGGGTGCGCGCGGCGGTGGCGACGGCGCGCGAGCGTTGCGGCCTGGCCGACGTCGGCCGCCGCCTCATCGGCAACCTGTCCAAGGGCTACCAGCAGCGCGTCGGCATCGCCCAGGCGATCATCCATGCCCCGGCGGTGGTGATCCTGGACGAGCCCACCGTCGGTCTCGATCCGATCCAGATCCGCGAGATTCGCGCACTCATCCGTGAGCTGTCGGCGGAGCACAGCGTGATCCTGTCCACCCACATCCTGCCCGAGGTGCAGGCCACCTGCGACCGCGTGCAGATCATCAACAAGGGCGAGCTGGTGCTGACCGACAGCATCGACGGCCTCACCCGGCGCATGCAACACGCCGCCCTGCGCGTGGTGCTGCGCTTCCCGCCCGCGGCGGCGCGCCTGCACGACATCGCCGGCGTGCAGGAGGTCGAGCTGCTGGAGGAGGGGCGCTTCCGTCTGCACCACGCGCCGGAGGTCAACCCGGCCGAGGCGGTGGCGGCGGCGGCGGTGCAGCACGGCTGGGGCCTGCTGGAGCTGACGCCGGAACATGCCTCGCTGGAGGACATCTTCGTGCAGCTTACGCGCAATGATGTGGCGGAGGAGGCGGCATGATGATCGGACATATCGCCATGCGCGAATTGCGCACCATGTTCCTCTCGCCGCTGGCCTGGAGCATCCTGGCCGTGGTGCAGTTCATCCTCGCCTGGCTGTTCCTGTCGCAGCTGGATCAGTACATCCGCCTGCAGCCGCAGATTGCGCTGATGCAGTCGCCGCCGGGCCTGGCCGAGGTGATCGTCGCGCCGCTGTTCGGCAGCGCCGGCATCGTCATGCTGCTGGTGGTCCCGCTGATCACCATGCGCCTGGTCAGCGACGAGCGCCGCGCGCGCACCCTGCCGCTGCTGTTCTCGGCGCCGGTGTCGATGAGCGAGATCATCCTCGGCAAGTATCTCGGTGTGATGGCGTTTCTTACCATCATGCTGGGCCTCATCGCGCTGATGCCGCTGTCGCTGCTCGTCGCCGGCAGTCTCGACCTCGGCCAGTTCGCCAGCGGCCTGCTCGGCCTGTTCCTGATGCTGGCCGCCTTCGCCGCGCTGGGCCTGTACATCTCGACGCTGACCGCGCAGCCGACGGTGGCGGCGGTGGCCAGCTTCGGCGCGCTGCTGCTGCTGTGGGTGATCAATCTTGCCGGCAATGCGGTGGATGATTCCGGCTCGCGCGGCATCTTCGCCTGGCTGTCGCTGCAGCAGCACTACGAGGCGCTGCTGCGCGGCATCTTCGACAGCAGCGACCTGGTGTACTACCTGCTGTTCATCGCCGTGTTCCTGGTCTTCGCGGTGCGCCGTCTCGACGCCGACCGCCTGCAACACTGACAAAGCGCATCATGGAAGCGAACAAGAAAAACCGCCGTCTCCTGCGCCTGCAAGGCGCCTCGTTTGCCGTGCTGTTTCTCGCCGCCGTCGGCCTCATCGCCTGGCTCAGCACGCGCTACCACTTCCAGGCCGACTGGACCGCTGCCGGCCGCCATACCCTGGCGCCGGCCAGTGTGGCTCTGCTCGGCGAGCTGAAGGGCCCGATCCACATCACCGCCTTTGCGCGCCAGAGCGAACTGGTGGCGACGCGGCGCCAGATCAGCGACGTGGTCGGGCGCTATCAGCGCCACAAGCGGGACCTGACGCTGAATTTCGTCGACCCGGACATGGCGCCCGATCGCGTGCGCAGCGAAGGGATCAGCATGGATGGCGAGATGGTGGTGGAGTATCAGGGCCGCAAGCTGCACGTGCAGCAGCTGACCGAGCAGGCGCTGACCAACACCCTGCACAAGCTGGCGCGCGCCGGCGAGCGCAAGGTGCTGTTCCTGGAGGGGCACGGCGAGCGCAATCCCGAGGGCGGCGCCAATCACGACTACGGCGCCTTCGGCGAGCAGCTGCGCAACAAGGGTTTTCATCTCGCCCGTCTCAATCTCACCGCCACGCCGGAGATCCCCGCCGATGCCTCGCTGCTGGTGATCGCCAGTCCGCAGGTGGATCTGTTCCCCGGTGAGGTGCGCCTGATACAGGACTATGTCGAACGCGGCGGCAACCTGCTGTGGCTGGCCGAACCGGAGGGACGCCACCAGCTCGATCCGCTGGCGGCGCAACTGGGTCTCGCCTTCCATCCCGGCACCGTGGTCGACCCGACTACGCAACTGCTCGGTATCGACAACGCCGCGTTCTCGGTGGTGGTGGAATATCCGCAGCACGCCATCGTGCGCGACCTTGCCAGCGTGACCCTGTTCCCCTTCGCCGCCGCCATCGATGCCGGCAAGGTGGGCGAGACGTGGCAGGCGACGCCGTTCCTGCGCACCGTGCCGCGCGCCTGGGCGGAGACCGGCGTGATGCAGGGGGCGATCAGCTACGACGCCGGCAGCGATGTCGGCGGCCCGCTCACACTGGCCGTTGCGCTGGAGCGGGCGCGTCCGGCGGCGGAAAAGGACACGCAAGACAACAAGGAACCCGCGGCGGATGATCACGACGAAGCCGGGCCGCAGCAGCGCGTGGCGGTGATCGGCGACGGCGACTTCCTCGCCAACGCCTATCTCGGCAACGGCGCCAACCTGGAGCTGGGCGAGCGTCTGATCAACTGGCTGAGCCATGACGATGCGCTGATGCACATCCCGCCCAAGGCCGCCGTCGACACGCGCCTGGAACTGTCGCCGCAGCTGTCCGGCTTCATCGGCGTCAGCTTCCTGTTCCTCATCCCCGGCGGCCTGGTGATCGCCGGGGTGGTGATCTGGCTCAAGCGTCGCAAGCGCTAGGCCGGTTGCCGGCAAGGCATGAGGGGTTGTAGGAGCGGCTCTGCCAGGAATGGGTGCATCGGTCCGCAAAGGCATCCAATCGCGGCAGAGCCGCTCCTACATGCGTTCCTTGTTGCGGTGTTCTTTTGAGTTACCGAGGTAGAAGGTGAACAAACGCAATCTGCTCAATCTGGTGTTGTTGCTGGTGGTGGCGGGGCTCGGCCTGCTGGCCTGGCTGGAGCCGGGGCGCAGTCCGGAACCGCAGGCCGTGAAGATCACCGCGCTCGACCCCGCGGCCATCGAGCACATCCGCATCGAGCGGCCGGCGGACACGGTGGAGATGCTGCGCCGCGATGGCCGCTGGCAACTGACCGCACCGCAGGCGGCGCCGGCCAACACCATCCGCACCGACGCCATCGTCAGCGTCGCGACTATCGACAGCCTCAACCAGCAGCCCATCGCCGGTCTCGACCTCGCCACCTACGGCCTGGCCGAACCCAAGGCGCGGCTGCAGCTCAACGATGTCGCCATCGACTTCGGCGCCGCCGCGCCGCTGGACAACCGCCGCTACGTGCGCGTCGGCGACACCCTGCACCTGATCCCCGATCTGCGCTACTACCAGCTCATCGGCCACTGGAGCGGCTACGTCAGCCTGCGCCTGCTGGAGGAAGGCACCCAACTGGAGCGCATCGCGTTGCCGCAGCTCGTGCTGGTCAACGACAACGGCAGCTGGGTGCCGGAGCCAAAACCGGAGCACTGGTCGGCCGACGCCGCCACTGCATTGGCGCAGCGCTGGCAGAACGTGCAGGCGATGGAGGTGCGCGAGCACAAGGGCGCCGCAACGGGTGCTGAGGTGCGGCTGCACGTGCGCGGACAGGAGCAGCCGCTGCGCCTCGTGATCGCCGCGCGCGAGCCGGAACTGGTGCTGGTGCGGCCCGATCTCGGTCTGGCCTATCATCTGGTTGCCAGTCAGGCGCAGGAGTTGTTGGAGCTGTCTGCACCGAAACAGGAGCAAGAGCCGTAGGATCGCCTTTGCCATATTCTCCGACCGTTGGCTGAAAAATAGTTCGGGTCCCTTCTCCCTCAGGGAGAAGGACAGGATGAGGGGATCGATAATCAATGAATTACATTCATTTACTCCCCTCACCCCAACCCTCTCCCTGGGGGAGAGGGAGTTTCAGGCAACCTGCTAATCTGGCTATTTATCGCGAATGCGATTCGCTCCTACATGTGGCGTTGTTCAGCCCGGTTTGAATTTGTCCATGCCCGAACTCCCGGAAGTCGAAACCACCCGCCGCGGCATCGCGCCCCATCTCACCGGGCACACCGTCACCGATGTCATCGTGCGTCATCCGCAACTGCGCTGGCCGGTGCCGCGCGGTCTCGCCGGCAAACTGCGCGGCTGCGAGGTGCAGGCCGTGGAGCGGCGCGCCAAGTATCTCCTGCTGCGCTTCGCGCACGGCACGCTGATCCTGCACCTCGGAATGTCCGGCAGCCTGCGCCTGGTCGATGCCAACGCGCCCGCCGGCAAACATGAGCATTTCGATCTGGTGCTCGACACCGGCCGCGCCCTGCGCCTCACCGATCCGCGCCGCTTCGGCGCCGTGCTGTGGACCAGGGACGATCCGATGCAGCATGAACTGCTGCGCGACCTCGGTCCCGAGCCGCTGGGCGATGAGTTCGATGCCGGATATCTGTATCTCGCCACGCGCAAGCGCAAGACGGCGATCAAGCTGTTCATCATGGACAGCAAGATCGTCGTCGGCGTCGGCAACATCTACGCCAGCGAGGCGCTGTTCCGCGCCGGCATCCACCCCTCGCGCGCCGCCGGTGCGCTGTCGCGCGAACGCTGTGCGCGTCTCGTCGCTGCCATCAGGGAGGTGTTGCGCGAGGCGATAAAACAGGGCGGCACCACGCTGCGCGACTTCACCGGCGGTGACGGCAAGCCCGGTTATTTCGCCCAGCAACTGCGCGTGTATGGCCGCGCCGGTGAGCCGTGCCCGGCATGTGGTGCTACGATCAAGCAGACGCGCCACGGCCAGCGCTCGACCTATTACTGTCCGCGCTGCCAGCGCTGACGCGACGGACTGTAGGGTCGGCTTCAGCCGACCGTGCCACGCCCGGAGCGGTGTGGCCGACTGAAGTCGGCCCTACGCGGATGGCCGACTTGCCGGCGTGCGCCAAGGCACCGTAGGAGCGGATCGCATCCGCGACAGGCCGCCGAATGGGTGCACACCATCGCGAATACCATTCGCTCCTACCCAAAGGCGCTGCGCGTAGAGGTCGAGTCCTCGACGGCAAACAGGATGGGCCGCGGGCACCGTAGGAGCGGCTATGCCGCGATACGGCGTATCGACAGGTTCAGCGGCCAGTCACGGCGGAGCCGCTCCCACAGGAGTCGTGCCGTGTAGAAGCGGATCGTATCCGCGATATGCCGTCGAACGAAGGCACACGGTCGCGAATACCATTCGCTCCCACGCGGAAGCCGAATCGCCGATGGGCGCCAGGGCACCGTAGGAGCGGATCGTATCCGCGAAATGTTGCTGAACGGAGGCGCATCATCGCCGCTCCTGCCCGAAGGCGCTGAGACGAAGATAGATGCCGGGTGCGCACCGCATGCCACCACTCACAACCACGACGACAGCCCCATGACCGACACACGCCGCGACGACACCACAGTCTGGCACCAGCTGAACCCCGAGCAGGCCCTTGCGCAACTGGGCAGCGATGCCGCGCGCGGCCTGAGTGCCGACGCGGCCGCGGCGCGGCTGGCGCAGCACGGCCCCAATCGTCTGGCGGAGCAGGCGCGGCCGGGGCCGCTGGCCCTGTTCCTCGCGCAATTCAAAAATCTGCTGGCGGCGGTGCTGTTCGGCGCCGCCGTACTGGCGGCGACGGTGGGCGATGTGGTCGATGCGGTGGTGATCCTCATCGTGCTGCTGCTCAACGGCCTGCTCGGCTTCTATCAGGAATACCGCGCCGAGCAGACGCTGGATGCGCTGCGCCGAATGCTGTCGCGCCGGGCGGTGGTGCGCCGCGCTGGGCAGACCACAGAGATCGACGCCGAACACCTGGTGCCCGGCGATGTGGTGTTGCTGGAGGCCGGCGATCAGGTGCCGGCGGACGGCCGCGTGCTGCAGGCGCACAGCGCCGAGGTGGGCGAGGCGGCGCTCACCGGCGAATCGCTGCCGGTGGGCAAGTCGGCGGCGGCGCTGGCGCAGGAAGAGGTGCCGCTGGCCGAGCGCAGCAACATGGCCTACATGAACACGGTGGTGACGCGCGGCCGCATCGAGCTGCTGGTGACCGCCACCGGCATGCAGACCGAGATGGGCCGCCTCACCGGCCTGCTGGAAACGGCGGAGGAACATCCGACGCCGTTGCAGGTGCAGCTCGATCAGGTGGGCAAGAAACTGGCCCTCATCGCCGGTGTGGTGGTGACGCTGATCTTCATCCTCGGCCTGCTGCGCGACCAGCCGCTGGTGGAAAGCATCCTCACCGCCATCGCCCTGGCGGTGGCGGCGATCCCCGAGGGCCTGCCGGCGGTGGTGACGGTGACGCTGGCGGTGGGCATGCACCGCATGGCGAAGAAGCGTGCCATCGTCAAACGCCTCGCCGCGGTGGAGACGCTGGGCTGCACCACGGTGATCTGCTCCGACAAGACCGGCACCCTCACCCTCAACCAGATGAATGCCCGCGCCCTGTTCTTCCGCGGCCGGCGCATCCGCCTCGATGCGGCGGAGGCGCCGGGCCGGCTGGATGCGCTGCTGGTGCCGGCAGTGCTGTGCAACGATGCTCGTTTCGAGCACGGCCGCGTCATCGGCGACCCCACCGAGGGCGCCCTGATCCGTCTTGCCAGCGACCAGGGGATGGACATCGAGCGGCTGGCGCGGCGCTTTCCGCGGGTGGCGGAAATACCGTTCGATTCCGCGCACAAGTACATGGCCACCTTCCACCTGGAAGGCGATCAGGTGAGCATCTGGATCAAGGGCGCGCCGGACGTGCTGCTGGAGCTGTGCAGCAGCGTGCTGGGTGATGAGGGCAGCGAAGCGATCAACACCGAGCGGCGCGCGGTCCTGGCGCAGGAGAACGAGGCCCTGGCCGATGCCGCCATGCGCGTCCTCGCCGTCGCCGAGGGCCGCGTGCCGGCGGCGCGCTTCGATGCCGGCGGCGACCTCACGGAATACATCCGCGACCTCACCTTCATCGGCCTCGTCGGCATCATCGACCCGCCGCGCCCGGAGGCGCGCGAGGCGATCAAGCTGTGCGCCTCCGCCGGCATCGAGGTGAAGATGATCACCGGCGACCACCGCATCACCGCCCGTGCCGTGGCGCGCGAACTGGGCCTGCACGGCGAGGTGATTACCGGCGCCGAGCTGGACAGGCTGGAGGGTGAGGCCCTGATCGATGCCATCCGCCGCGCCGCCGTATTCGCCCGCGTCGCGCCGGAACACAAGGTGCAGATCGTGCGCGTGCTGAAGGGCGAGGGTCATGTGGTGGCGATGACCGGCGACGGCGTCAACGACGCGCCGGCGATCAAGAACGCCGACATCGGCGTCGCCATGGGCCTGAGCGGCACCGAGGTCACCAAGGAGGCCGCCGACATGGTGCTCACCGACGACAACTTCGCCACCCTGGTCGGCGCGGTGCAGGAAGGGCGCACCATCTACGACAACATCGTCAAGTTCGTGCGCTTCCAGCTCTCCACCAACATCGGCGCCATCCTCACCGTATTCAGCGTGCCGCTGACCGGCCTGCCGGTGCCGTTCACGCCGATCCAGATCCTGTTCATCAACATCATCATGGACGGCCCGCCGGCGATGACCCTCGGTCTGGAACCGGCGCGCCCCGGCCTGATGCAGGAAACGCCGCGCCCGCGCGACGAACGTATCCTGAGCGCCGGCCGCATCGGCCGCCTGCTGGTCTACGGCCTCACCATGACCGTCGGCACCCTCGGCGTGCTGTACTGGGCGCTGCAACACCACGCGCTGCCCTACGCCCTCACCCTGGGCTTCACCACCTTCGTATTCTTCCAGCTGTTCAACGTGTTCAACGCCCGCGCCGAATACGGCAGCGCCTTCAACGGCAACTTCTTCCGCAACGGCAAGCTGTGGCTCGCCCTGCTCGGCGTGGCCCTGATGCAGGTGCTGGTGGTGCACTGGGCGCCGCTGCAGCGCGTGTTCCACACCACCGATCTCGCGGCACCGCACTGGCTGCTCGCCATCGCCGTCGCCTCCTCCATCCTGCTGCTCGACGAGGCGCGCAAGCTGCTGCAGCGGCTGCTGTTCCGGGCGCCGAAACCGGACCATGCGTAGGGGTCGCAGCGGCCGCCATGGCAAGTTCCGGGGCGGGCAGCATCGTTGATCTAGCGATGAAATGCAGTATATTTGCCGTGAAGCGACAGCCATCTCCGTGTCTGTCGTAATAATGCGCATGAATCAGGATTTGCCGGAAGGGATGTCGGCGATGAAAACAACGCAATATTTTGCGGCCACCAGGCAGCGTCAGGATCGCGCCATCATTCGGGATGAGTGGATACAGCACGTTATCCAGCATCCGGAAATGGAAGAGACACAGGATGATGGGCGAATCCGCCGTTGGGCAAGGATAGCTGCGATGGATAATCGCTATCTGAGAGTCATTCTGCTGCCGGATGGTGAAACCGTGCACAATGCATTCTTCGACAGAGGAGTCAGGCCATGAAAGTACAGTACTTTGCAGATACAGATACGCTGTACATCGAATTCAAGGCCGGTGATATCGCCGAGTCAAAAGACCTCGACGAAAATACCGTCATGGATGTTGATACTCAGGGAAACATTTGCGCCATCACCTTTGAACATGCCAGCCGCCGGACAGATGTGCGGCATCTGACGGTTGAAGGTATAGCGGCATAGCACTGTTCATCTCCGTTGCAGGCCCGCGGCATCTCTTCGGTGCGCAGTGCGCACCCTGCATCGTGGGAGCGGCTCTGCCGCGATAAGCCCCCCACTTGTAGGAGCGAATCGTATTCGCGATGATT
This sequence comes from Pseudomonadota bacterium, assembly GCA_040755915.1. Taxonomy (GTDB): domain Bacteria; phylum Pseudomonadota; class Gammaproteobacteria; order Thiohalomonadales; family Thiohalomonadaceae; genus Sulfurivermis. Next base: position 20,183 of record JBFLWM010000032.1, read on the forward strand.
TTGGCGACATCGCGAATCCATCGCGAATACGATTCGCTCCTACCAGGCGGTAGCCCGCCTTCTGCCTGATTGGCATCGGCTATCGGGCCAATCCAATCAAACCATTGGCCGGCGCGGCGCTCCCCTGCTGCAATTACCTCCAGTGAATCCCGGCCCATCGCGGGCCGGCAAGACCCGGAGGTGCACCATGAACACCGACATCCGCCGCCACTGGAAGGCCGCCGTGACCCACGCCCTCGCCCTGTTCGGCATCGGCCTTGCCGGCACCTCGGTGGGCGGCGACTACGACGAATACGAGGACTGGCTCGGCATCGGCTGAACCCGGAGTCGGCGTGGGGGTAAACGTGGGCACCTGAAAAAGTGGTTTGGCGCGGCGCGGCAAGCCCGGTAAAATCGCCCGCTTTCGCCGCACCGCATTCAGGAGATCCCCATGTACGACACTTTCAAACCCGAGCAGCCCGTCGGCCTGATGGACTTCGTCCGCGCCGCCAAGTCCTGCGTCAAGGAGATCAACCCGCAGGGCCTGAAGGCCAAGATCGACGCCAACGAAGACATGCTGCTCATCGACGTGCGCGAGCACTCCGAGAACGAGCAGGGCCACATCAAGGGCGCCGTCGTCGTGCCGCGCGGCATCCTCGAAGCCGCCGCCGATCCGGCCTACCCCAAGCACTTCCCGGAGCTGTGCAACGCCCGCGAGCGCCAGGTCGTCGTCTACTGCGCCACCGGCGGCCGCTCCGCCATGGCCGCCGCCGTGCTGCAGATGATGGGCTTCAAGAACGTCCTCAGCCTCGACGGCGGCTTCACCCGCTGGGAAACCGACGGCATGCCGCTGGTACGCGAAGCGCGCTTCGTTTAAGCGAAGTTGCTGCGTAGGAATGAAAAAGGGCCCGTAAGGGCCCTTTTATTTTGTAGTGACAGAAAGGCACATGGTTTGAATATTCCTTGCGGCCGTATTGGGTATGTCCGTTTAGTGGATGATATCCCTTTGATAATTGTTTGATTACATAGCGCGATGGTTTGGGTGGACTCCACCGCTACCAAGTGATATCAGTCAACGACCGGTGAGATTGATATGCCGTCGTTTTGCGGTATATTCGCCTCAGGGGTCCCGCCAACGCAGGGAAAACCAGGGACAGACGACGGTTAAGGATGATGCCACTCGATCATGAATCGTATTGTTGAATACTCTTTACCGCCCTCCCCGGTGTACTCTAACGCAGCAGTCCCCCGACTGTATTCCATGCAGGATCGTTGGTGATGCTCCGCGCACTGTTCTCGAACAACATTTACATCAAGGTGTACGCAAACCGTTTCGTGCTGCGCAAGCTTGGCGACGGCGCGCGTTCGGTGACGGTCATGGCTGACGAGCCATTCACGACGGAGCGCCTGCTGGTCGGGCAGTTTGCGGTGGCGGAACACCTGCTGAAGCGTGGCCTCACAGAACTCGTCGCTGGAAATTGGTTTGCGCCCAGCCCGGTGGTGGTGATTCATCCGCTGGAAAAGGTGGAGGGCGGCCTGTCGGAGGTGGAGGAACGGATCTTTCGTGAACTGGCGGCGGGGGCCGGTGCGCGGAAGGTGGTGCTTTGGCTTGGCCGCGAGCTGTCGGATGCGGAGGCGAAACAACAGGCGGCCCGCGCCTGACGGACCGCAGGTTTCGCCACGCGATCGGAGACAGGCTGTGGTTGTCCTGCCAACCGGGATTACGTAGTCATTATGGAGATACACCTATGCGAATACTGGTCATCGTCGCTCTCATTGTTTCCTTTTCTGCCAATGCGAGCGTTAGCGAGGGGGAAGAAATCGGGTCAGACTCGATTTATTCTGTAGGTAAGCGCCTGGAATTAGAGTTTCGAGTCTGACCCTAATTCCTCGCTAATTCCTCGCAAGGCATGCCCAGGCGACCATCCCCATGGTAATCACTCTGCAACAAGCACTCCCCCATCTCCGGCAGATTGCCGAAACCAGCCCGACCAATGCCATTGACGCAGCACTGAAATACCAATTATGGACGCCCGGTACATCGTGGCATCACGAAGAGGTGCTTTGCTACGTTGCACAGCTGGCGGCGGAACTGGGGGAGTACCGGCTGGCCGGCCTGGCGGCCTATCAGGCACAGTGGCTGCACAAGCAGGCAACCGGACAGACGGAAGCATGGGGGTTGCCGATACTGCCGGGACTGGAGATCGCGGGGCATCAGTTCAACATAACCCGCTATATCCCGTTGCGCAGCCAGAACCTGATGTTTCGCAGCCCCGATGAAGGCGACCGCAATTTTCTGCTTGACCTGTTTTCCGATGCGCAATTTCGCCGCCAATACAGCCGACCCGCACAGGAGGCCGTAGCATGGCGTGTATTTCATATACTCGACAACCACAACCCGTTTCCCAAATGGAGCACCGAATGGAACTGGATCGTTTGTGATAAAAGAGGCGAACCCATCGGCCTGATGGAGCTGAACGCGTTGAATTTCTATCAGGGCAGCGCCGACCTGGCGCTGGGCTTTCGTCATTCCCGCTTCGGCACACTGGGGGCCGAGGCCTACCTGATGGCGGCGTTCATCGCATTTCATCACCTCGATCTGCAACGCCTGACCACCCATGTCTATACCGACAATGAGCACTCCAACCATTTGGTCGCGCGCGTAAAGATGGAACGGGAATACAGCATCGAGAAGCTGGTGCAGGATCGTGAAACGGGTGAGTGGGTCGGCCTGACCACCTACAGCATGTTGCGCGATGAATTTCGGCAGTGGCCCTTGATGCAGCGCGTGGCCCAGCGCCTGGATTTCAGCACCGTGCCTGACCTGCTACGGGGTCGCATCCATGCCATCGCCAACGAGATCATCACACGCGGGCCTGCATGGCGAGTCTTTCCACCGGAGCCCTTGCGCTATACCGAGGAACCACCAACACAACCAAAAAAATCCGCGCCCTTACCACAGGCCCTGCCTGCAGTGCTGGCGGATCGTTTCGTTCGTTTGCGACGCCCGGATGAAAGGGACAGCACGCTCATCCTAGACTGGTTGCAGCAAGCGGCATTCATGAAGCTGCTCCCGGAAAACAGGATCATGGACAATCCCGCCGCCTTGATGGCAGATACCCATCTCGGCGATCCGACCCTGCAACTGTGGCTGGTGGAACCCACACGGATCGGGACACCGCAAGGCCTGATCGGCATCGAACTGGTAAACCGCGTCCCCGTGCTGTTCCTGCTGGCGGGATTCACCCCCGCTATTCGTACGCGCGATGCGATCCGCGCGCTGAAGCTGCTGCGTCATACCGTACAGCGGCATTACCCGGATGCCTCCTGCTACGGCAAGCTAAGCGGCCTTGATGATTGGCTGGCGGTACTGAACGAACACCCCGATTTTTCCTTTCAGGGCACGCAACGCCACTACCGCCATGTTGCGGGCAACGAACGCGGCAAATTATCCGTATTTACCTGGTTCGATAATCACCACCCCATGCCGCAGCACCGGCAAACACCAAAGCGGTGCTAACCCGCAACGGCCCTACAGGCTGGGCTTATCACCAAGCCATGCACTATCCCCCCCGCTTCCGGGCTTATCTGTTTTGATAGTGCTTTCACTGCTGCTAGTGATTTCTCCGATCCTAACATTACGTTTCGTTGCCGACTCATTTTTTACCTGTGTCTTAGCGGTGTCCAACTCGGACTGACTGTATCCCGCTTCAAGCAACTCCGCATCGGTAAAGGGTAACGATGATGTCTGCTGCACATAACTCACCGGTCGGGTTGCAGTGGTAATTGTTTCACTCTTCGAGCCTGTGCCAGTAGTCGCTCCCCGTGTCACATTTTCCGTAATCTGTTCCGGTTTACTTCGCGTAATCAACGACCCAAGGCTGATGCCTGCCGCCTTGAAATCCTTGGCGGTATATCCCTGCGCTATCATCGCCTTGACGGTTTCCGATTGGGCATCGGTCGGGCTCTTGCCACTATCAAGGGCCGCTTTGTATTGCAGCTTCCAGACATCTGACATGCTGCCCTTGGGGAGCGTCGCATTGATTTCATCCAGGGTATAGCCCAGCTGCAACATCTGCTGGATGGTTTTGGCTCTATCGTTGCTGTTCTTGGCCAACAGCCTGTTCCAGACATCGTCGAACGTTGTCCCCGCGGCCCCGCTGCCGCCGCTCATCCAGTCCCGGTAGGCATGTAGCGAAAACGAGCAGTTCGGACAATGCTGTTTGGTAAGGCTGGCCAGGCCGGAGGAGGTGCGGAGGTAAAAATGGCGATACTTTTCTTCGCCCTTCAAGCTCTCCACTTCAGCAGCCATCTCCCCGCTAGAGAACCACCCAGCGAGTTGTCCGCTCCTAACAAACACCGCGAGACCGCTACTGAGGCGTACTGCATTGCTCCTATTGGGATCATTCTTCAATAGCAGCGCGACCAGATCGACCACACTGTTGAGGTCAATACTGGCATTAATAGTCAGCGCCGTGGCATTGCCTGCCGCCTGCACGAAGGTGTAGTTGGTAGCCAGCAGGCCACTGCCGTTGATGGCGTACTTGGCTGCAGGGCTCGATGAGGTTGCCGTGGTGCTGAAGGCCAGCGTGCCGGTTGTTGCCGTGGCCAGGTCTTCACCGTTGACAAAGCCGGTTACGTTGCCGGTAAGCGGGTCAGGGATCGCATCTCCCGCGGTGATGTTTTGCGCATCGGCGACGTAGGTGAGCGTGGCCTTGCCAACGGTCAGCGTGCCATCAACGGTAGCGATAGTGTAATTGCTGGAGTTGAAGTTGCCGCTTCCGGTTGTCCCGGTGATGGCGATGCCATAGGTGTTCACAGCGGCGGTATTGACGGCACCGGCACTGGTGAGTGTCACGCTGTCGATGGTGTCACCGCTGACCAGAGATCCGGCGCTAACCGAATAGGCCGTGGTTCCGAGAACCAGCGTATCACCATAGGTCTTGGTTCGATCGTTGGCCGTCAGTTCGATGGGGCGTGGCGTTACCGTCCAGTTGACCGCATTACCCGCGGCAAAACCCGTGTAATAGTCGGAGGTGAGGCCGTCGACATAGCTCAGGGCGTAGGTCGGTCCGGCCCCGTCGACCGTACGATCTGCGACCGCCGTACTCCAGTTGACGTTTCCAAACGTGGAGTTGAGATTGATGAGGTTGCCGCCCGGCGCATCGTAGTAGTCCCATGGCAGATTGGTCTCGCCATAGACACCGCTACCGCCCGGATTCAATTGCACGTAGATATCGACATTCTTTGTGCCGATATAGAAATCACGCGACGTGTCTTCAGCTCCGGGCGCCGTTATCTGGAAGTTGGTATTGTCGAAGATGGAACCCGCTCCCGACCCCGACCAGTCCACGCCCTGTTTGATGACGGCCTTGCCGCTCCCGCCGATGCCGTAGGTGATTTGCAGCTGCGGAAATCCGAAGAAGTCGCCAAACGACATGCTGGCATTGATTTCGATGTTGCGGTCGGCCTCGAGGTTGAGGGCGCTGCCGGATACCCAGCTGACGGTATCGTTGATGAAGATATCGCCGTTACCGCCCACGCCGGCCGTGTCGATGGTGACGTCACCCAGTTCCAGGTTGGCGGACAGGGTTGCACCGTCAATATCGCCACCGACTGCGGCAACGGTGTAATCGGTAGGGTCGATCAACCACTGGCCATTCGTACCCTTCGGTGCGCGGGTATCGACGCGAACCGTGTTCTGAATTTTTACGTGCGCCGCACTCGTCTCGACAAAGCCGCCGTTGCCCGCCTCGCTGCCGCCGCGGGCGCTGATGGTGCCGCTGACATCGGTGAGGCTGTCCGGGTTGGAGAGGGAGGCGAGCAGGATCGCAGTGCCGCCGTTGCCTGAAGTGCCGCCATCGACGTTGATGGTGCCGCTGTGCTCGATGTTGCTGCTCGCCAGAAGGCGAACCACGCCACCGTCATTGACGATGCCCTGTGCCTCGACGGCACCGCTGTTTACCACCTGCCCCAGCAGCGTATTCGCCGACTGGGCGGACAAGAAGACCGTGCCGTCGTCGGCCTGCACCAGGTGACGGTTTTCCACCAGGGTGTCGATGGTGGCGCTGTCGACCACCACGTCGATGAGTCGGTCGCCGCTGATATTGAGAGCCACGGCGTCGCCTGCGGCGAGTGCCACCGTGCCCTGTCGGGCGGCGATGACACCGTCGTTGATTGCCTCGGGCGCCAGCAGGGCGATGTACTTGCCGTAGAGCTCACCCTGGTTGACGACACTGCCGGCGGCGCCGTCGCGGGTGAAGCGGTAGTTGCCGGCGAGGAAATCCTCATTGCGGATACCGAGGGTGGAGGCCACCAGGCCGCCGACATCGACACGGGCCCCCTGACCGAACAACACGCCGTTGGGGTTGACCAGGAAGACCTGTCCGTTGGCGGTGAGCGAGCCGTAGATGGCCGATGCATCGCTGCCGATCACGCGGTTGAGGGCGATGCTGCTGCTGCCAGGCTGCTGGAAGTTGACCGAGGCGTTGGCGCCGATGTTGAAGCTCTGCCAGTTGAGGATCGCCTTGTCGCTGCCCTGCTGGATGTTCATGGCAGCGCCGCTTTGAGTGATCGATGCCTGTCCTGCCACCACCTGGCCGCCGGTGGGCAGGGCATCGGGGGCGGGGGCGGCGAAAGCCTGTTGTGCGATCAGCGCACATGCCAGGGTTGTGCCCGTGCGCGTGACGGTGGAGGCGGACTTGCCGCGGGCCTTGGCAGTTTCGGCGGCGACGACGTAGGCCTGGTGTGCGGTGCTCCAGACAATCCGATAAATCTTGTTCATGGTCTTCCCTACCTTAAAATTCGCCGCTGAGTTTGAACCAGGCGTGAGTCTCGTTGTCCGCGCCGTCTACATTGAGGTTGTTGATGTCGGCGCCGGGATTGTCTCCGATGGGGGTCGCAACGCTTGCCGACAGGAGGAACGTTTGGCTGATGCGCCAATCCACGCCCGCGCCAGCCCCTTTCAGGGTGTAGGTGTTGCGCAGGTCCGGATTACTGGCATTCCAGTCGGTCCAGAGCGTGTGATTGCGGCGGATGCCGCCGGCGTCGTAAAACAGGTACGCCAGGAGACTGTCGTTGACGCGCTTGACGAGATTGAGGCTGATCAGCCAGCCGTCATCGCCGGCGGCCTCACCCACCGGATAGGCACGAACGCCGTTCGGACCACCGAGGCTGAATCGCTCGGAGGAATCGAGGTTGTCGCCGGCGATCTGTCCACGCAGGGTGGCGTTGAAGCTGAAATCGTTCGGCAAGGGATTCAGCCAGCCCAGGTTGTAGCTGAGCTTGCTGAAATCACCCTGCACCTTGCGCGTCGTGCTGTCGGCAGCCAGTGCGGCGGCGTTGCGCTGGTCGCTGTTGCCCTGGGTGTAGCCCATACCGAAACTGACCACGGGGCCGCCAGCGTTGGGGTTCCCGACATAGCCGTCGATGCCTGCCGCCAGCACCTTGACCCGGCGGTTCCCGGTCTCGCCAGCCACGGTACGGTCGGTCAGCTTCTTGCCGTCATAGCTGCCGGCAAGCGTCAGGTAGAAATCGCCGCGCCGCGCCAGCGGGTAGCTGGCAGTCAGCCCCGCCGAGGTGGCGTCGCCTTCGGCATCCAGGGCGTCGAAGGCGCTGGCGGTGAGTTCGTAGTCGAGGCGGGCCGCGTTGATGCCGACACGCAGTCCGCTGTCGCCTGCGGCGATGCTGTAGTCGCCACGAAAGTATCTGCTGCCCTCTGACAGGTTGACGAGCAGGGAGGCCGCATCAAAATGGCCGGTGGGGTTGTTGAGGGTGATGGCTGCATAGGCCTGATTTTCGCCGGTGCCGTATGAGCCGTGGTTATTGAGGCCCACGGTGTAACGTGTCGCTGCCTTGTCGGTTGCTCTTACGGTCACGTCAATTTCGGCCTCGCCCTCGCCCGGCGCGATGGCGGCCTTGGCCTCAACGCCCGGCTGCTCGTTGAGGATGTTCATTGCTTCACCCAGCGCGGAGACGCTCATCGGTTCTCCCGGCGCCAAACGCCAGTCGATGACGCCCTGCACGCGGGCGCTGTCGATGCGTTTCCCCTCGTTGTTGATGTTCAGGCTGCCGCGCCGGCCTTCGATGACCTGAATTTCCACGATGCCGTCGCTGATTTCCTGCGGCGGCACGATGGCCCGGGCCAGATAGCCCCGTTGCAGGTAGTAGGCACTAAGCCGGGCGGCGGCGGCACGCAACTGCTCCAGTGTCAGTTCCTTGCCGACCAGCCCCTGGAGATGCGCGGCCAGCTCCGCCTCCGCGATCAGGATGGCTCCGTGAATGCGGAAACCCTTGACCAGAATCCGCGGGCCGGCGGTCGGTGCGGACTCTTCAGGCGCGGGGGGAGTGATCCTGACGGGGGTGGCGGGTGTGGCTGCCGGGGGCTTGGGCTGGTCTTGCAGCAGACGTCCGGAATCCGGTGGTGTCTGGGCGAAAACTGTTTGAGAAAACAATGTGATGGCGGTGAGAACACACGCGCTAAACCGGCGGTTTAGCCCCTCCTCCAAGATGGACATTTAAGTCATTTCCTTATTTTTATCAAAAAAGTGCGACGAATTTCACAAAAGCATCGTGTGGTGTCAATAGAACAAAAAACTTTTATTGTCGCTGCTTCTTATGTCCATGAAATAAATGGATTAATTGCCAGTAAAATTTTCTCGGCACGATTAACAGATAAATTCCGATTATCGGCATAGGTTAAATATGCAAACGATAACGGGCAGCGCAGACGCGCCCTTCACGACGTCGCGCCTGCCTTGCCTCCGAGGAGGATGCGTGGCCGAAGCAAGGCCACTGATTGCCAGAAGCTATCAGCCTGTTCGAAACAACCCATTAGATAAACGGGCACGGGAGGGCTATTCCTATAGCACCCGACTACGACACGTCTTGACCCCAAAGGAGGCAGCATCATGTCGGAAGGAAAATGCCCGTTTCATCACACCGCCGGCGGTGGCATGGCGAACCGCGACTGGTGGCCGAATCAACTGAACCTCGACATCCTGCGCCAGCATTCCGCCAAGTCCAATCCGATGGGTGAGGGATTCGATTACGCCGCCGAGTTCAAGACGCTGGACCTGGCGGCGGTGAAGCAGGATCTGCGCGCGCTGATGACCCGGTCGCAGGACTGGTGGCCGGCGGACTTCGGCCACTATGGTCCGCTGTTCATCCGCATGGCCTGGCACAGTGCCGGCACCTACCGCACCGGTGACGGCCGTGGCGGCGGCGGTAGCGGCAACCAGCGCTTCGCCCCGCTCAACAGCTGGCCCGACAACGTCAACCTCGACAAGGCGCGGCGGCTGATCTGGCCCGTCAAGCAGAAGTACGGCCGCAAGATCTCCTGGGCCGACCTGATGATCCTCGCCGGCAACGTCGCGCTGGAGTCCATGGGCTTCAAGACCTTCGGTTTCGGCGGCGGCCGCGCCGACATCTGGGAGCCGGAGAAGGATATCTACTGGGGCCTGGAGGACAAGTGGCTGGAGGACAAGCGCTACTCCGGCGCGCACGAGAATCTGGAGAATCCGCTCGCCGCCGTGCAGATGGGCCTCATCTACGTCAACCCGGAGGGCCCCAACGGCAACCCGGACCCCATCGCCGCCGCCAAGGACATCCGCGAGACCTTTGCGCGCATGGCGATGAACGACGAGGAGACGGTGGCGCTCATCGCCGGCGGCCACACCTTCGGCAAGACCCACGGCGCCGGTCCGGCGAGCCACGTCGGCCCCGAGCCCGAGGCGGCCGGCATCACCGAGCAGGGCCTGGGCTGGACGAGCAGCTTCGGCAGCGGTAAGGGCGGCGACACCATCTCCAGCGGGCTGGAAGTGACCTGGACCACCACGCCGACCAAGTGGAGCGGCAACTTCTTCTGGAACCTGTTCGGCTACGAGTGGGAGCTGTCGAAGAGCCCGGCTGGCGCGCACCAGTGGGTGGCCAAGGGTGCGGGGGCGACGATACCCGATGCCCATGACCCGGTGCAGAAGCATGTGCCGACCATGCTGACCACCGACCTGTCGCTGCGCTTCGACCCGGCCTACGAGAAGATCTCGCGCCGCTTCATGGAGCATCCGGACGAGTTCGCCGATGCCTTTGCCCGCGCCTGGTTCAAGCTGACCCACCGCGACATGGGGCCGAAGGCGCGCTATCTCGGTCCCGAGGTGCCCGCCGAAGACCTCATCTGGCAGGACCCGATCCCGGCGGTCGATCACCCGCTGGTCGATGCGCAGGACATCGCCGCCCTCAAGGGCAAGGTGCTGGCCTCCGGGCTGGCGGTGAGCGAGCTGGTGTCCACCGCCTGGGCCTCGGCCTCCACCTTCCGCGGTTCCGACATGCGCGGCGGCGCCAACGGCGCGCGCCTCCGCCTGGCGCCGCAGAAGGACTGGCCGGTGAACCAGCCGGAGCAGCTGGCCCGGGTGCTGAACACCCTGGAGGGCATCCGCGCCGAGTTCAATAAATCGGCCGCGGGCGGCAAGAAGGTGTCGCTGGCCGACCTCATCGTGCTGGCCGGTGGCGCCGCCGTCGAGCAGGCGGCGAAGGCGGCCGGCCACGCGGTGACGGTGCCGTTTGCGCCGGGGCGCATGGATGCCACACAGGAGCAGACCGATGTCGAGGCCTTTGCGGTGCTGGAGCCCATCGCCGATGGCTTCCGCAACTACCAGAAGGCGCGCTACAGCGTGAAGGCGGAGGAGCTGCTGGTGGACAAGGCCCAGCTGCTGACCCTGACCCCGCCGGAGATGACGGTGCTGGTGGGCGGGCTGCGCGTGCTGGGCGCCAATGTCGGAAAGACGAGGCACGGCATGTTCACCGAGCGGCCGGAGACCTTGAGCAACGACTTCTTCGTCAACCTGCTCGACATGGGTACCGTCTGGAGCGCGACGTCGAAGGACGAGGAGCAGTTCGAGGGCCGCGAGCGCCAGAGTGGCAAGGTGAAGTGGAGCGCCACCCGCGTTGATCTCATCTTCGGCTCCAACTCCGAGCTGCGCGCCCTGGCGGAGGTCTATGCCGCGGCCGATGCGCAGGAGAAGTTCGTCCGGGACTTCGTGGCGGCCTGGACCAAGGTGATGAACCTGGACCGCTTCGACCTCGCCGGATGACGGCAACGGCACAGGGGGCGGCGTTTCCGCGCGATGGAAACGCCGCCCTTGTCGTTTCCCGGCGCCGGCGACGCGCCATCCCACGGTAGGGCGGGCGGAATCCCGCCCTGCAAGACAGCACACGACATACCTGCGACCGACAGCAAATTTTGCGCGGCAGATGGATGTCTCCTTGCGGCGGGCGTGGCAACATAGGGCCTGAATGGATCGAGCCGGAGGAAAAAATGGCCAACAAGCAGGTAGTAAAAGGGATGCTGGGCAGCTTCGGAGCCGGTGTGCTGGCACTGTTGCTGACATTTGCGCAGGCGGTGCAGGCGGCGCCGGCGGAAAAGGTGATCTCCACCAAGACGGCCACGCCGAAAGCCGAAGTCATCACCAGCCTGACCAAGGCGCAGCTGCACGACCTGATGAAGGCCGAGGGGTATGCGGTGAGTTTTGATGAAGACGGCGATCTGCTGTGGAAGATCGACGGTCTGCGCACCTTCCTGTTTGCCGTGGGTGAAGGGGATTCCCTGCAGTTCCATGTGGCCTTCTCCGACGGCAATGCCACGCTGGAGAAGGTGAATGCCTGGAACCGGGACATGCGCTATTCGCGCAATTACCTCGATGAATCCGGCGACCCGCATCTGGAGCTGGACCTCGACCTCGCCGGCGGCGTGACCCAGGCCCGCGTGCTCGATTTCATCAAGACCTGCCAGATCTCCCTGCAGCAGTGGATCGATGCGGTGGTACGCTGAACAGCATTCAGCACCCCTCTCCTCCGGGAGAGGGTGATGGCAGAAACCCGCTAGAGTCTGTGTCTGCCACGCAGGCCTCATCCTGAACACCCGTCTATCGACGACAGAGGAAGCCATGTCTGTATTGCGCACGAAAATTGAGTCGTGGATCCCCGAGGGTGTAGCGGCGGTGGCGGGTCTGCTGGTCCTGGTGCTGCTGTTGGCGCTCATGATCACCACCTTCGTGGTCAGCAACGAGCCGGAGGCCTTTGCCGTGCAGGCGGCACGGCGCGGTGAACAGGTCGTTGTCGGCAGTGCCACGGTCGACACGGCGATCACCCTGGGCGAGACGCTGCTGGACAAGACCGGCGGCTATATCTCCAACGACGTGTTGCCGCCCTTCGTGTTTCTCGACGACATGCCCAACTGGGAATTCGGCGCCCTGGTGGCGCTGCGCGATGTGTCGGCGGTGATGCGCAATCACTATGCCCGCTCGCAGTCGCAGTCGGTGGAGGACGAGGACCTCGCCCGCGCCGAGCCGCAGTTCAATTTCCAGAACGACTCCTGGATCCTGCCGGCCACCGAATCGGAATATCGCGACGGTCTGGCCTATCTGCACAACTTCCGTCGCCGGCTACTCGATGACAATGACGCCGATGCGCAGTTCTTCGCCCGCGCCGACAATCTGGCCGCCTGGCTGCAGGTGGTGGAGAAACGCCTCGGCAGTCTGTCGCAGCGTCTCTCCGCCAGCGTCGGCCAGGTGCGCAGCAACACCAACCTGGCCAACGACCCGGCGGCGCAGCAGAGCACGCCGACGCCGAGCGTGGTGTACGAGAGCACGCCATGGCTGGAAGTGGACGACGTGTTTTACGAGGCACGCGGTCATGTCTGGGCGCTGCTGCACCTGTTCCGCGCCGTGGAGATCGACTTCCGCAACAGTCTGGAGCGCAAGAATGCCGTCGCCTCCCTGCACCAGATCATCCGCGAGCTGGAAGAGGCGCAGCGGCCGGTGTCCAGCCCGCTGGTGCTGAACGGCAACGGCTTCGGCTGGGTCGCCAATTATTCGCTGACCATGGCCAATTACATTTCCCGCGCCAATGCAGCGGTCATCGACCTGCGCGCCCTGCTGGAGCGGGGTTAGTCCGGGAGCCTGCCTGATCCGGTATGATGGCCCGCCATGAGTCCGGCGCCCTTTCATTCCACCGCGCAGTTGCGCGAGGCCTTCATCGGCGGGCTGCGGCCATTGCTGGCGCAGCAGTCGCTGGGCGCCTTCATCCTCGTCGCTGCCAACGCCACCTTTGACGCGCCGGTATTGACGGCCCTCGGGCCGGCGCTGCGCGAGCAGTACGCCGCGTTGCGGGAGCGTTTTCGCGCCGCCCTGGCGGCGGGACTGCCGCTGAACGAGGTGGAAGAGGATCTGCTGGTGTTCCTCAAGATCGCCGCCATCGGTTTCGATGCCCTGCAGCCGACCGAGCTGCGCCGCGAGGGACCCTGGGCGCTGCAGTTCAATCATCTGCGTTCCTTTCGCCCCAAGCGCATCAGCCAGCAGCCGCCGCAGGGGATCAGCGCGCCGTTCGAGGAGCGCGCCTTTCACTTCAACAAGCCGTTCATGCAGAAAGAGGTGTTCTGGCGCGGCGAACTGGGCGGGCGCAGCGTCGACCTGTACTACAACAAATATCCCTTCGCCGAGCTGCATACCCTGCTGGTGCCGGAGCGCGAACAGTGTCTGCCGCAGTATCTGCAACGCTCGTATCACGACTATGCCTGGGATGTGCTGGCGCAGCTCGGCACCGCGCTGCCCGGCGCCGGCATCGGCTACAACAGCTACGGCGCCTTTGCCTCGGTCAACCATCTGCACTTCCAGCTCTATGTCGGCAGTGCGCCGCTGCCGGTGGAGGATGCGCGCTGGCGGCACAACGGCGGTGCGGAAATCTATCCGGCGCCGTGCATGGCATTTGGCGACCGGGAGGCGGCGTGGCAGGCGATTGCCGATCTGCACCGCGGCGCCACGCCCTACAGCCTGCTCTATCGCCCCGGCCGGCTCTGGCTGTGCCCGCGCCGGCCGCAGGGGCAGTTGGCGCCGCCGCCGTGGAGTTCCGGCTTCACCTGGTCGGAGATGGCCGGTGCCATCGTCACCTTCAATCGCGAGGCCTATGCGGGGCTGACGGCGGAGGCGATTGCGGCGTGTCTGGCCGAGGCGGGGACATGAGAGAACCCGAGCGGGGCCGGCATGTTCATAGCCAATGTTTGTTTATGTAGGAGCCGAGTCCTCTCGGTGAACGGTGCCATGGCCCGGCGTTGTGTTCGCCCACGGAGTGGGCTCCTACTGTCAGGGGGATTTTTGTGATGGGGCGTATTCACGGTTTCATCCTGGCCTTGGCGCTGTGTGTTGCTGCGCCTTTGGTGGCGCAGCCGCTGTCCCTCGGCCCGCACGAGCACGGCGTCGGCCAGTTCAATATCGTGCTGGACGGCAATGAGCTGCTGCTGGAGTTGCTCGCGCCGGCCGGTGATATCGCCGGCTTCGAGCACATGCCGGTGACGGTGAAGGAGCGCATGACGGTGCGGCGCGTGGCGGCGCAGCTGGCCAAGGCCGAGCGCCAGTTCGCCTTGCCGGAGGCGGCCGGTTGCGCGCTGGTCAAGGCGGAGGTGGACGGCGAGCAGATGGAGGCCATCGGCCACAAGCACGAGGACGGCCATGACCACGGTCACGCCGCGCCGGCGCAGGGCATGCATGCCCATGCCGAATACCATGCCGTCTATCGCTACGCCTGCGCCAGGCCGCAGGCGCTGGGACAGATCGATGTGAAGCTGTTCGGGCAGTACAAGGCGCTCGGCAAGTTGCGCTGGCAGGCGGTGCTGTCCGACGGTGCGCGGGCAGGTGAAGTGACCGGCAACGCGCCGCGCGTGGTGTTGCGCTAGCCATGTCCGACGCGGCGATTGCGCTGGCCGATGTGCAGTTCCGCTGGCGCCCGCAGGGGCCGCGGGTGCTGGACATCCCCGCGCTGGCGGTGGCGCGCGGCGAGCGGCTGTTTCTGCGCGGGCCGTCGGGCTCCGGCAAGAGTACGCTGCTGGGGCTGCTCGGCGGCGTTATGGTGCCGCAGCAGGGCGAGGTGGCGGTGCTGGGGCGGCCGTTGCATGCGATGGGCGGCGCGGCGCGCGATCGTTTCCGCGCCGATCACATCGGCCACATCTTCCAGATGTTCAATCTGGTTCCCTATCTGTCGGTGGTGGACAACGTGTTGCTGCCGTGCCGATTTTCCAGGCTGCGCGCGCAGCGCGTGGCGGCGCGTGGTGATGCGCACGCGGAGGCGCGTCGCCTGCTGGCGCATCTCGGCCTCGACGGCGATCTGTTGTCGCGTGCGGTGACGGAGTTGAGCGTCGGCCAGCAGCAGCGCGTGGCGGCGGCGCGGGCGCTGCTCGGCGCGCCGGAGCTGATCATCGCCGACGAGCCGACCTCGGCGCTGGATGCCGATCACCGCGCCGCCTTCGTCGAACTGTTGCTCGGCGAATGCGCGGCTCTTGGCAGCACACTGGTGTTCGTCAGCCACGACCGTGCGCTGGAGCCGTTGTTTCACCGTGCGCTGTGCCTGTCGGAGATCAACCGCGCGGGAGGGCGGTCATGATGGCGATCCTCGGCCTTACCCTGCGCAGCCTGCTCAATCGTCGCGCCACGGCGTTGCTTACGCTGTTTGCCATCGCCCTCAGCACGGCCCTGCTGCTCGGCGTCGAGCGCCTGCGCGTGGAAGCGCGGCACAGCTTCGCCTACACCATTTCGGGCACCGATCTGGTAGTGGGGGCGCGCAGCAGCCCGGTGCAGTTGCTGCTCTATGCGGTGTTCCGCATCGGCAATCCCACCAACACCCTGCGCTGGGACAGCTACCGCGATATCGCGCGCCATCCCGCCGTGGCGTGGAGCGTGCCGCTGGCGCTGGGCGACAGTCATCGCGGCTTTCGCGTGCTCGGCACCACGCCGGAATATTTCACGCATTACCGTTACGGCCGCGGCCGCGCGCTGGAGTTTGCCGCCGGTGCGCCGTTTGCCGATGTGTTCGATGCCGTGCTCGGCGCGGACGTGGCGCAGCAGCTGGGCTATGTGCTCGACCAGCCGCTCGTGATCAGTCACGGCGCCGGCGCGGTGAGTTTCGTGCAGCACGATACGCTGCCGTTCCGCGTGGTGGGCATCCTGCGCAAGACCGGCACGCCGGTGGATCGCACGGTGCACGTCGGTCTCGCCGGCATCGAGGCGGTACACCTCGGCTGGGAGGGCGGCGCCGCGCCGCGCAACGCACCGCCCGCCGAGGCGGTGCGCGCGATGGCGCTGACGCCGAAGACCATCAGCGCCGTGCTGGTGGGACTGGACTCGCGTCTGGCACTGTTCCGGGTGCAGCGCGAGATCAGTGAGTACGCGCGTGAGCCGCTCACGGCGGCGATCCCCGGTGTGGCGTTGCAGGAACTGTGGGACATGATGGCGGTGGCGGAACGCGCCCTGCTGGCGGTGTCCGCCTGTGTGGTGGGCGTCGGTCTGCTGGGCATGCTCACCGCCATCCTTTCCGGTCTCAACGAACGGCGGCGCGAGATCGCGATCCTGCGCGCCGTGGGGGCGCGGCCGTGGCAGGTGGCGGCGCTGCTGATGGGCGAGGCGCTGCTGCTGGCGCTGCTCGGCACCGCCGCCGGTGTGGTGCTGTTGTACGCGGCGCTGTGGCTGGGGCGGCCGGTCATTGAAGGCCAGTGGGGTCTGTCTCTGGCCATCGGGTCGTTGGCGCTGCGCGAGTGGGCGCTGCTGGCCATCATCGTGGCGGCGGGAGGACTGGTGGGTGCCCTGCCCGCGTGGCGTGCCTATCGCCATTCCCTGGCCGATGGGTTGACGGTGCGTTTGTGAGGACTGGCGCGAGGGGCGCAATGCAAGTCCGGATGTTGCATGGATTCGGACCAGGAACGGGAATGATGAAACGAGTACTTGGTTGTGTCGTGCTGTTGATGGGCCTCACGGCCTGCAGTGAACGCGAGGAGGCCACGGTAGCGCCTGTCCCTGCCCCGCCGGCGGCGGCGACGCCAGCACCGGCGGTCGATCTCGGCCAGGCGCTCAAGCTGGAGTGGTATGAACTGGTGCCGCAGGACTGGCAGCCCGATGCGGCCTTTGCCGGTCTCGGGCTGGAGGAGATGGAGGACGATGACCCGCGTGTGCAGGAAATGATGGCGCGGGTGCGTCAGGAGTGGGACAAGGCGCCGGTGATCAAGGCGCTGGATGGCCTGCTGGTGAAGCTGCCGGGTTTCGTGGTGCCGCTGGAGGGCGACGGCAGGAAGGTGGAGTCATTCATCCTGGTGCCCTACTACGGCGCCTGCGTACATGTGCCGCCGCCGCCGGCCAATCAGACGGTGTATGTCACCAGCACCGCGGGCGGCGAGGTGCGCGGGCTGTTCGACACGGTGTGGGTGACGGGCAAGCTGCGGGCGGTGGCGCAAAGCACGCCGATGGCCCAGGCGGGCTACACCATCGAGGCGCTCAAGGTGGAGCCGTTCGAATGACTCCACGCAGGATGGGCAAAGCATCGCGCGTCCATCACGGGCATTCGCCGGACGGCATTGATGGGCACGCTGCCGCTTTGCCCATCCTGCATTTAGTGCGTCAGCATCCAGCGGATGATGGTGCGGATGTTGTCCGGTTCGGCCGGACTCGGCGGCATCATGGTCTGGCCCCAGTTCAGCGGCTCGCCCGGCTTGCTGCCGGCCTTCACCTTGGCGGTCAGCTTTTCCACCGCATCGGGATCGCTGCGGTAACGTTCCGCGATCTGTTTGAAATCCGGCCCCACCAGTTTGCCTTCCGGCTTGTGACAGCCCAGGCAGCCGTTCTGCATGGCCAGTGCCTGATCGGCGAATGCCGGGGTGGCGAGCAGCAGGGCGGGGGCGAGGCCGGCGATACACAGCATTTTTCTCATCGTTGTTCTCCTCTCTGGGCTTAAACAGGGATCAGCCACGCACCAGTCCGGCCTCCACTTCGTCGCGCCTGGCGCGACCGGCGAGGACCTCGATGAGGTGCAGGGCGAAGTCCATGGCGGTGCCGGGGCCGCGCGAGGTGATCACCTTGCCGTCCTGCACCACCGCATCGGTGAGATAGGTGACGCCGGGCAGGTGCATCTTGTCGACGAAGCCCGGGTAGGAGGTGGCGCGCTTGCCGGCGAGCAGGCCGATGCGGCCGAACACCTTGGGTGCGGCGCAGATGGCGGCGGTGTACTTGCCGGCGGCGGCCATTTTCTTCAGCACTGCCTCGATGCGCGGGTCGTGATCGAGACGATCGGAACCGGGACCGCCGCCGGGCAGGACCACCATGTCGTAGTCATGCCTGAGGGCCTCATCCAGCGTGGTGTCGGCCAGCAGCACCACGCCGC
The DNA here is from genome assembly GCA_040755915.1 of Pseudomonadota bacterium. Lineage (GTDB taxonomy): Bacteria > Pseudomonadota > Gammaproteobacteria > Thiohalomonadales > Thiohalomonadaceae > Sulfurivermis. The sequence goes on from JBFLWM010000032.1 coordinate 38,351, forward strand.
GCGAGGCCTTGATCGGGCCGGCGTCGAGACCGGCGCTGACCACGTCGAGACCGGCGCGGCGCAGCAGGTCGATGATGGTGACGGCTTCTAGTTCTTCGCAGCCGGGGGCGAGGGGGACAAGGATGCGCGCCATAGTTGGGGACTCCTCTCCTGTCGGGTGGCAATCAGTTGCGATACCGGGACCAGGCGCACGCCGTACATGTCCAGTTGCGGCAGCACTTCGGCCAGTACCTGCAGGGTGCCGGGATAGGGATGGCCGATGGCCAGCGCGGTGCCATGCTGGTGGGCCACGGCCAGCAGGCGGGCGAACTGGCGGCGGATGCTGTCAGGGTCGGTGGCGGAGTCGAGGAAGACATCGCGCCGCGTGCTCGGCAGGCCGTGCTCCAGGGCCACGTGCGCGGCCACCGTGCGCACGGTGGTCACGCTGTCCACAAAGAATAGCCCGCCCTGCGCGCGCATCTCGCTCATCAGCCAGTCCATGTGGCCGGGGTGGCGGGTGAGCAGGCTGCCCATGTGGTTGTTGATGCCGCGCGCGTAGGGCACGGCGGCGAGGTTCGCCCGCACCGTGTCGCGGAAGGCCTGTTCGGTCATGTCCAGGGTGACGCCGCCGGGGCCGAGGCGGTTGCCCGCCTCCGCCTGCATCGGCAGGTGCAGCATCACCTCACGGCCGCGCTGGTGGGCGAAGCGGGCGAAGTGGGCCGCATAGGGGGTGTGCGGCAGGATGGAATAGGTGAGCGCGCCGGGGAGTTCCAGGGCGCGGCGGCCGTAGTCGTAGCGGTCGCCGATGTCGTCGATGATGATGCTGATCAGCGGCTGGGCCTGTGCCGTCAGTGCGGCACAGGCCAGCAGCAGCGCGGTGAGCGCGCGACGCATGGGTTTACTGGCCGCGTGCTTGCAGGATGTGCAGACCCTTGAGCAGGTTGAGCGCCTCGTGCAGGGCGTAATCCTTGCTCACGATTTCGGCGGCCTTGCCGTCCTTCTTGGCGTCCTTGCCGTCCTTGGTCTTCTTGCCGTTGCCATTGGCCAGGTGGCCGGACAGATCGGCCTCCTTCAGGCGGCCGTCTTCGCCGTCCTCGGCCTCCACCAGCTTGACCGCCTTGAGGGCGATGTCCGGCTCGATGCCGTCGGCCTGGATGGAGCGGCCGCCCGGCGTGTAGTAGCGCGCGGTGGTGAGCTTGATGGCGCTGTTGTTGCTCATCGGGAAGATGGTCTGCACCGAGCCCTTGCCGAAGGTGCGGGCACCCATGATGATGGCGCGCTTGTGGTCCTGCAGGGCGCCGGCGACGATCTCCGAGGCGGAGGCGGAACCGCCGTTGACCAGCACTACCATCGGCGCGCCGCCGAGGGCGTCGCCGGGAGTGGCGGTGTAGCGCAGTTCGGCATCCTTGGCGCGACCCTCGGTGTAGACGATCATGCCCTTGTCGAGGAAGGCGTCGGAGACCGACACGGCGGCGCCGAGCACGCCGCCGGGGTTGTTGCGCAGATCGAGCACCAGGCCCTTCAGCTGGCCGTGTTCCTTCTTCATGTCGGAGATGGCCTTCAGCACCTGTTCGCCGGTCTGGTTCTGGAAGCTGGTGATGCGCAGGTAGCCGTAGCCCGGTTCCAGCGGCTGGAACTTGACGCTCTTCACGCGGATGATGTCGCGGGTGATGGTGAGCTTGAGCGGCTTCTGCTCGCCCTCGCGCATGATGGTCAGGGTGATCTCGGTGCCGGGCTTGCCGCGCATCATCTTCACTGCATCGTTCAGGCTCATGCCCTTCACCGGCGTCTCGTCGAGACGGATGATGAGGTCGCCGGCCTTGACGCCCGCCGCCTGGGCCGGGGTGTCGTCGATGGGGGACACGACCTTGACGAAGCCGTCCTCCATGCCGACCTCGATGCCGAGACCGCCGAACTCACCGCTGGTGCCGACCTGCAGTTCCTTGAACTCCTCCTGATCGAGGTAGGCGGAGTGCGGGTCGAGGCCGGACAGCATGCCGCGGATGGCGCTCTCCAGCAGGGCCTTGTCGTCGGCCTCCTCCACGTAGTCGGCCTTGATCTTGCCGAACACCTCGGAGAAGTTGCGCAGCTCGTCCAGCGGCAGGGGCGCCGCCTGGTTGTTGGCCCGATCGGCCAGCACGCTGCCGCCGAGCGTCAGCGATACGCCCAGCACCAGGCCGGTGGAGAGGACCAGTAGGGAACGGGTGGCTTGTTTCATCGTGTGACTCCGGGTTGCCCCTGTTTTGTTCGCGCCGTATCTGTCGCGCGGGTTGCCGACGATATTACCTCAGAACGCCGCCGCCATGTGGCTAGCGGCGGCACCAGCGGGTCGGGTCCTGCGGCTTGCCGTCGTGGCGGATCTCGAAATACACCCCGCTGCGCTCATTGCCGCCGCTGGAGCCGATGCTGGCGATGGTCTCGCCGGCACTGACCCAGTCGCCGACATCCTTGTGCAGGCTCTGGTTGTTGCCGTACAGGCTCATGTAGCCGTTGCCGTGATCGAGGATCAGCAGGTAGCCGTAGCCGCGCAGCCAGTCGGCGAAGGCGACGCGGCCATGGGATACGGCACGAACCGGCAGCCCTTCCTTTGCGCTCAGCACCACGCCCTGCCAGCGCAGGCTGCCGAGGCGTTCGCTACCGAAAGATTCGACGATGCGGCCGCGCACCGGCCAGGGCAGTTTGCCGCGCAGCTGGGCGAAGGGCTTGTGGTTACCCGGCTCGGCGGGGATGTCCTCCAGCGCCTGGGCCAGGGCCAGGATCAGCTGTTCCAGTTCCTTTTCGTCCGCCAGCAGGCCCTTGAGGCGGCGGTCCTTGCTGTTCAGTTCCTGTTCCAGCTCGGCCAGCAGGCCGCTGCGCGCCGCCTGGTTCTTTTCCAGCTCCACCTTGCGCAGGCGCTGCTGTTCGCGCAGCTGGCCGAGACGCTGGGTCTCGGCCTCGATCTCGCGGCGCACCCCTTCCAGCTGCTGCACGGTTTCCAGCAGGGCGGTGATGCGCTCGGAGCGGGCGCGGTTGAGGTAGTCGTAGTAGGTCAGGGCGCGGCCGAGGGTGGCCGGGTCTTCCTGATTGAGGAGGATCTTGAGGTATTCCTGCCGCCCCATGGCGTAGGCGGCGCGGATCTGCTGTTCCAGGTAGCGGCGCTGCTGGGCGATGGAGCCTTCGAGATCGGCGCGGCGCTTTTGCAGGGCGCCGAGGCGGCGCGACTGTGCCGCCAGGCGATCATCCAGGTCACGCAGTTCCTGGCTGATGCGGGCCACCGCCTCTTCCACGCCGCGCAACTCCTCGCGCAGGGCGTCGTAGCGGGTGCGCACCTTGTTGAGCTCGCCGCGCAGGGAGGCGATGCGCTCGCGCAACTGCAGGAGTTCCGCCTCCTTGGTCTGGCGGGTGGCGGTGCGTGCGGCGGGGTCGCTGTCGCGCTGGATGGTGCCGGCCGCCAGGGCCAGCGCCGGCACCAGCAGCAGGAGCAGGGCCAGTGCCCTCACGGCTGCGCTTCTTCCTCCGCGGGGCCGGCGGCGAGGTTGTGGCCGGTCATTTCGCGCGGCACCTCCAGCTCCATCAGGCCCAGCATGGTGGGTGCGATGTCCGACAGGATGCCGGGGTTGAGATTGAGCGGGCGCGGGCCGAAGTACACCAGCGGCACCGGGTTGGAGGTGTGGGCCGTGTGCGGCTGGCCGGTGTCCTCGCCCACCATCTGCTCGGCGTTGCCGTGGTCGGCGGTGATCAGCATCTCGCCGCCGGCCTGCTTCACCGCCGCCACCAGGCGGCCGAGGCAGGTGTCGAGGGCCTCGATGGCCTGCACGGTCGCCTCGAAGTTGCCGGTATGGCCGACCATGTCCGGGTTGGCGTAGTTGCAGATGATGACGTCGTACTTGCCGCTCTGCACCGCCTCCACCAGATGGTCGGTGACCAGCGGCGCGCTCATCTCCGGCTTCTGGTCGTAGGTGGAGACCTGCGGCGACGGGATCAGGATGCGGTCCTCGAACTCGAACGGTTCCTCTCGCCCGCCGTTGAAGAAGAAGGTGACGTGGGCGTACTTCTCGGTCTCGGCGATGCGCAGCTGGTGCAGGCCGAGGCGGGAGATGTATTCGCCGAACACATTGCGCAGGCGCTCCGGCGGGAAGGCCACCGGGATGTCGAAGTCGGCGCTGTATTCGGTGAGGCTGACGAACATGCCCAGCTTGGGCTTGCAGCGGCGTTCGAAGGCGTCGAAGGCCGGCTCGATGAACGGGCGGGTGATCTGGCGCGCGCGGTCGGAGCGGTAGTTCATGGAGATGAGCACGTCGCCGTCCTCGAAACTCACCGGCTTCTCGCCGGCGGGGACGACCCAGGTGCCCTTGACGAATTCGTCGGTCTCGCCGCGCTCGTAGGCCATGTTCAGGGCGGTGATGGCGTCCGGCGCCTGGAATTCGGCGGCACAGCCGGTGATCAGGTCGTAGGCGGCCTGGATGCGCGGCCAGCGGTGGTCGCGGTCCATGGCGTAGAAACGGCCGATGATGGAGGCGATGCGGCCGCCGCCCAGCTGGTCGATCTTTTCCTGCATCAGGCGCAGGGACTCCGTCGCGCTCTTGGGCGGGGTGTCGCGGCCGTCGAGGAAGGCATGCACGTACACCTTTTTCGCACCGCGCTGGATGGCCAGCTCGACCATGGCGTGGATGTGCTCCTCGTGGCTGTGCACGCCGCCGGGGGAGAGCAGGCCGAGGATGTGCACCGCCTTGCCGCTGGTCACCGCCAGGTCCACCGCGTCGGTGAGGGTCTGGTTGGTGTAGAAGGAGCCGGTCTTGATGGCACGGCTGACGCGAGTGAACTCCTGGTACACCACGCGGCCGGCGCCGAGATTCAGGTGGCCCACCTCGGAATTGCCCATCTGGCCGGCGGGCAGGCCGACTTCCGCGCCGGAGGTGCGCACAAACGTATGCGGGCACTCACTCCACAGCTTGTCCCACACCGGGGTGCGGGCACTGAGCACGGCGTTGTGATGGGGATGCTCGGAGTAGCCCCAGCCGTCGAGCACGATAAGAAGGAGCGGACGGGGTCGGTGGTTCGCGGACATGTTCGGTGTCGGGTCGTGGTGGACTGTGGGTTAGACAAAGTCTAATGGGAAATATGGGGCCCCGCCATTCCCGCCGCAAGCTTCCCTGCAACCCTGTCGGCAGGGTCGGCCGGCGCGAGGTAACTGCATCAATGTATTAGAATAAAACTCTTCTCAAATGAGGCTTTATTGTATATTGTTTTGCTGTGCAAAAGCAGCATCAGCGGCGGAGAAAAACAGGAAAATCATGACGCAACACAACGTGTGCGCGATGCCAGGTGGGGGAGCGATGGCAGCAGCCGAATCGGAAAACAACGGTCTCATCACCCGCGATGAGGACATCGACCGCGCTTCCCGTTCCCTCAAGGCCATGTCCCACCCCCTGCGGCTGAAGATCCTCTGCGTCCTGGGCGATCAGGAGGTCAGCGTGCAGGACATCGTGGACCGGGTCGGCACTTCCCAGAGCAATATCTCCCAGCACCTTGCCATCCTGCGCGACAAGGGTATCCTGTCGGCGCGCAAGGATGCCAACCGGGTCTACTACCGGGTGGAGGACAACCGCACCCTCGCGCTGATCCGCATGATGCGCGACGTGTTCTGTACCATGGGATAAGCGGCGTCTGTATCGCGCCGGTGTCGCCCCCGATTCAACGGTTTCCAAAATTTTGAGGTTATTCAGATGACTGTCGAACGTATCGTACGTATCGTGGCCGGTTTCTTTGTCATGCTCAGCCTGAGCCTGGGTGCTGAAGCCAGCCCCCTCTTCCACAACGTCAACTGGCTGTGGTTCACCGCCTTTGTCGGCCTGAACCTGTTCCAGAGCGGTTTCACCAAGTTCTGCCCGCTGGACACGATCCTGAAGAAGCTGGGTGTGCCCAGCGGCGGCACGGCCTGCTCCTGATCGCTGTACCCCCGCCGGCGGCGTCCGCCGCCGGCCCCCTACCCTGTCTCCGGCGAACCCACGACTGACCCATGCAGCAATTCGGCGAATTCTTTTTCAATCACTGGGACCTGTTTCTGGCCCTGTTCGTAACCCTCGCCATGCTGGTCTACACCAGCTTCGGTGCCCGACTGCGCGGTTACCAGGAGGTGCAGCCGCTGGAGGCGGTGCAGCTGATGAATCACCAGGATGCCGTGATGGTGGATGTGCGCGAGGACAGCGAATACAGCGCCGGCCACGTGCAGGACTCCATTCACATCCCCCTTGGCAAACTGCGCGAGCGGCTGGGTGAGCTGGAGGCCTACAAGGGGCGTGCCGTGGTTGTCGGCTGCCGCAGCGGTCACCGTTCCGCCAGTGCCTGCGGGATGCTGCGCAAGCAGGGTTTCGAGCAGGTCTACAACCTGCGCGGCGGTATCCTGGCGTGGGAAAATGCCAACCTGCCGGTGAGCCGCGGCGGCAAGCGGAAAAAGAAGTGAACGGAACGCGAGATCGCGATCTCGCGCAACAGAGAGAGGCTCACCATGGCCAAGGTTGAAATCTATTCCACCGGCACCTGCCCCTACTGCGTTCGTGCCCGCAATCTGCTGGAGCGCAAGGGTGTGCAGTACGCCGAATACCGCGTCGATCTCCAGCCCGAACTGCGTCCGGAGATGGAGCGCCGCGCCAACGGCGGCTCGTCGGTACCGCAGATCTTCATCGACGACCGTCACATCGGCGGCTGCGACGACATGCATGCCCTTGATGCCGACGGTCAGCTGGACCCGCTGCTGAAGAGTTAGGTGCCACACCATGAGTGACGGTCTGCACATCGTCTGTCCTCATTGCGATAGCGTAAACCGTGTCCCGCGCGACAAGCTGGGCGCCGGAGGCAATTGCGGCCGCTGCCGGCAGCCGCTGTTCACCGGCCACCCGCTCGCCCTGCGCGAAGCGAACTTTGCACAACACCTGAGCCGCAGCGACATCCCGCTGCTGGTGGATTTCTGGGCCAGCTGGTGCGGGCCGTGCAAGATGATGGCCCCGGTGTTCGAGCGTGCCGCTGCCGAACTGGAGCCTCATATCCGTCTGGCCAAGGTCAACACCGAGGAGCAGCAGGGGCTGGCGGCGCGCTACGGTATCCGCAGCATTCCCACCCTGATCCTGTTCAAGGGCGGCCGCGAGGCGGCGCGCATCGCGGGTGCCCTGGATCTGCAAAACCTGCTGGCGTGGACGCGGCAGCATCTGTAACCGATATCAACCCCTAGCGAAGGCCCGACCATGTCCGACAACGACAACAGCACAGCCCAGAACAGCGCGACCCAGCCGCAGTTCGCCATCCAGCGCGTCTATCTGAAGGATGTGTCCTTCGAGACCCCGAACTCGCCGGCGGTGTTCGCCACCCAGTGGCAGCCCGAGGTCAACGTCGAACTCAATTCCGGCGGCACCCGCCTGGCCGATGATGTCTTCGAGGTGGTGCTCACCCTCACCGTCACCTGCAAGGCGGGCGACAAGACCGCCTATCTGGTCGAGGTGCAGCAGGCCGGCATCTTCACCATCGCCGGTTTCGATGAGCCCACCCTGGCCGGCATGCTGGGCAGCTACTGCCCCAACATCCTGTTCCCCTATGCCCGCGAGACCATTACCAGCCTGGTGAGCAAGGGCAGTTTCCCGCAGCTGCTGCTGGCACCGATCAATTTCGACGCCCTGTATGCCCAGCACGTGGCGCGGCAGCAGGATGAAGCCGGCAAGGAAGCGCCGGTTCACTGATGAGCCAGCCGACCATCGCCGTCCTCGGCGCCGGATCGTGGGGTACGGCGCTGGCCATCCTGCTGGCGCGCAACGGCCTCCCCACCCTGCTGTGGGCGCGCGATGCCGCGCAGGCGGCGGCCATGCAGGCGGAGCGGCGCAATGCGCGCTACCTGCCGGACCACCCCTTCCCCGCCGGCCTGCGCGCCACGGCCGACCTGGAGGAGGCCCTGGCGGCGGCGGACGACCTGCTGCTGGCGGTGCCGAGCCACAGTGCCCGCGCCACCCTGCAGGCCATCGCCCCCCAGGTCACGGCCACCACCCGCCTGGCCTGGGCCACCAAGGGCCTCGAACAGGGCAGCCGCAAGCTGCTGCACCAGGTGACGGCCGAGGAGCTGGGTAGCGACATCGCGCCGGCGGTGATCTCCGGGCCCACCTTTGCCCGCGAGGTGGCCGCCGGCCTGCCCACCGCCGTGACCGTCGCCTGCCGCGATGCAGGGGTGGCGCGTTATTTCGCCGCCTGCCTGCACGACACCACCTTCCGCGCCTATACCAGCAACGACGTCGTCGGCGTCGAGCTGGGCGGCGCCATCAAGAATGTCCTGGCCATTGCCGCCGGCATCGCCGACGGCATGGGCATGGGCGCCAACACCCGCGCCGCCCTGATCACCCGCGGTCTGGCCGAGATGATGCGTCTGGGCGTGGTCCTGGGCGGGCAGCAGGAAACCTTCATGGGCCTGGCCGGGCTGGGCGACCTGGTGCTTACCTGCACCGATGACCAGTCACGCAACCGCCGCCTGGGTCTGGCGCTGGGCCGCGGCAGCGACCAGCAACAGGCGCGGCAGGAGATCCGCCAAGTGGTGGAGGGCGTGCAGACCGCCGCCGAGGTGTGGGCGCTGGCCGGTGCGATGGGGGTCGAGATGCCCATCACCGAGCAGGTGTGGCGCGTACTGCACCAGGGGCAGCCGGTGCAGGCGGCGGTGCAGGCGCTGCTGGCCCGGGAGCAAAAAGAAGAGCGGGCGTAGGCCCGCTTTTTTGTATCGACTGCCCGCACTGACGACGGGCGTCAGCTGAAACCCTGCTGCCGCCATGCCTCGTACAGGATCACCGCCGCCGCATTGGACAGGTTGAGGCTGCGGTTGCCCGGGCGCATGGGGATGCGCAGGCGCTGTTCCGGCGGCAGGCTGTCGATGATCTCCTGCGGCAGGCCGCGGCTTTCGGCACCGAACAGCAGCGCATCGCCGTCGCGGTAGGCCACCGTGCTGTAGTCCTGCCGGCCGCGTGTGGTGCAGGCGAACACTCTGGCCGGTTGTACCTCCTGCAGAAATACCGCGTAACTGTCGTGCACCTTCAGTGTGGCGTATTCGTGGTAGTCCAGCCCGGCCCGGCGCAGGCGCCGGTCATCCAGCTCGAAACCCAGCGGACGGATCAGGTGCAGCTGCGCCCCGGTGTTGGCGCACAGGCGGATGACGTTGCCGGTGTTGGGCGGAATCTCCGGCTGGAACAGGACGACGTGAAACATGAATGGAAGTGGCAAGTGGCAAGTAACAAGTTGCAAGATACTAGAAAACGCCTCTGTTCCTCTGCTTTTTTCCCGAGTATCTTGTCACTTGTAACTTGCCACTTGTAACTGACCCTAATGCATACCGAAGACAAACAACTCCTCGCCGTGGATTTCTGCGGCATGAATTTCGCCTCGCCCCTGGTGCTGCTTTCCGGCTGTGTCGGTTTCGGCGAGGAATACACCCGGGTTCAGGGTTTCTCCAACCGCGAGGTGGGTGCCGTGTGCCTCAAGGGCACCACCCTGGAGCCGCGCCTGGGCAACGCGCCGCACCGCGTCTATGAAACCCCACAGGGCATGCTCAACGCCATCGGCCTGCAGAATCCCGGCGCGCGCTACGTGGTGGACAAGATCCTGCCGACGCTGGACTTCGGGGAAACCCGCTTCATCGCCAACATCTCCGGCTCCACGGTGGAGGAATACGCCGAGGTGGCGCGCATCTTCGACGACTCGCCCATCGACGCCATCGAGATCAACATCTCCTGCCCCAACGTCAAGGCCGGCGGCGTGGCCTTCGGCAACGACCCGGCCATGTCGGCCAAGGTGGTGGAGGTGGTGCGCAAGGCCACCAGCAAGCCCCTGATTACCAAGCTGTCGCCCAACCAGACCGACATCGCCGGCAACGCCCGCGGTTGCATCGAGGCCGGCACCGACGCCTTTGCCGTGATCAACACCCTGATGGGCATGGCCATCGACATCGAGAGCCGCACACCGATCCTGGGCAACAACCAGGGCGGCCTGTCCGGCCCGGCGATCAAGCCGGTGGCCCTGCTGCGCACCCATCAGGTCTACCAGGTCTGCCGTGACCACGGCATCCCCATCATCGGTCAGGGCGGCGTCACCACCGCCGAGGATGCGCTGGAATTCATCATCGCCGGCGCCAGTGCCGTGGGTGTCGGCACCGCCCTGTTCTACGACCCGCTGGTGTGCGGCAAGATCAACGCCGGTATTGCCGCCTACCTGAAGCGCCACGGCCTGACCGGGGTGGCCCAGCTGACCGGCACCCTGAGCCTCAATGCGCCGGCCCCGCGCAATAACTGTTGCGGGGTTAAATAAGGAATAAACTCACATGGTTTTTCATGGAGTTAGGATTGTTTGCTATAGTTGATTCTTAGCAAGAATCTGTATTAATGTTAGGGCCAATGTGAACCGGGTCACATTTTCACCCCGGACGCGCGCGCAACCAAGGAGATAGGGCCCTGTTTTCGCTACTAAAACGAAAGAAAAGCGTCAGCGGACTGACAGGGATCAGCATCCACAGCGAAGGAATCGGCATCGCCCGCATCACCCGAAGCGGCGCCGATGCACGTCCCCGCGTCGCGCTGTGCGAATTTCATCCTGCCGCCGCGGTGGAGCAATCCGCCATGCTTGCCTCCCTGGCACACAAGTACCAGCTCGATGCGGCCGATTGCACCAGCCTGATGGATGCCAGCCAGTCCAGCCTGCTGCTGGTGGAGGCACCGGAGGTGGACCCCTCCGAGCTGAAGGCGGCCGTGCGCTGGCGCATCAAGGACCTCATCGATTTCCATGTCGACGACGCCGTGCTCGACGTATTCGACGTCGAAGGTCAACGCGGCCGCACCAAGATGATGTATGTAGTGGTGGCGCGCATCGCCACCGTGCAGGAGCACATCGATCTGCTGGAAGGCGCCGACGTGAATCTGGGCATCATCGATATCGCCGAACTGGCGCAGCGCAACATCGCTGCCCTGCTGCCGGAAGACCAGAGCGGTGTCGCCCTGCTGCACATCACACCGCACGGCGGCCTGCTTACCCTCACCCGCCAGGGCAGCCTGTTTCTGGCCCGCAATCTGGAGTTCGGTACCGATCAGCTGGTGTCGGCGCTGCCCGCCGCAGCGGAAAACGAATTCACCCTGGATGACGACACGGGCCCGGCGCCGGCCCTGCGCCGCCTGATGGATACCATTGTGCTGGAGATCCAGCGGTCGGTGGACTATTTCGAAAGCCACTTCGGCCTGCCGCCCATCAGCGGCCTGGTCATCGCGCCGCTGGCACAGCCGGTGCCCGGGCTGGCCGGCTACCTGGGCGGAAATCTCGGCCTGCCGGTGCGCATGCTGGATCTCAACACCGTGCTGGACTGCGAGCAGACGCTGAGTGACGAGTTGCAGGCGCATTGCCTGCCCGCCATCGGTGCGGCACTGCGTGTGGAAGAGAGGACGCTGTAATGCAGCAGATCAATCTCTACCAGCCGCTCTTCCGCAAGCAGGAAAAGATCTTCTCCGCCAAGACCATGCTGCAGGGCGCGGCGCTGGTGTTGGCGGGGATGCTGCTGTTTTTCGCCTATGCCGCCTGGCAGACCTACAGCCTGGAGGCGCAGGTGACACAGTTCGTGCGCCAGCGCGATGACGCCACCAGGCGGGTGACCGATCTGGCACGCGCCATGCCCGAGCGCAGCAAGAACATGGCACTGGAACAGGAAGTGGTGCGCCTGCGCGCCGATTTGCGCGACAAGCAGCGGGTGGTGGCACAACTGGCGGATCGCCGCAGCGGCAATACCACCGGCTATGCCGCCCACCTCGAAGGCCTCGCGCGGCAGCGCCTGCCGCAGCTGTGGCTGACCCAGATTGGACTGCGCGGCGGCGGCAGCGTGGTCGAACTGCGCGGCAGCGCCTTCAATCCGGAGCAGGTGCCGCAATATCTGCAGCGTCTGTCCGCCGAGTCCGCCTTCAGCGGCGTCGAGTTCCGCCAGTTCACCCTGAGCCGCGCCGAGAAGGCGCCGCAGCAGGTGGACTTCGTGCTGCTGACCGAGAGGGTGGAAACACGATGAAGGAACGCCTCGAACAACTGCGCGTGCGCATCGATGCCCTCACCCTGCGTGAGCGCGGCATGCTGTTTCTCGGCTTGATCGCCGTGCTCTACATGCTGGCACAGCTGATCCTGTTCAGCCCGCTGGAGGCGCAGCAGAAGCGCGCGCTGGAACGCATCGGCACGCTGCAGAAGGAAATCACGGCCTTCGACGAGCAGATGCAGAACATTCTGCGCCGCCAGAGCCAGGACCCCGATGCCGACAACCAGCGCCAGAAGCAGCAGCTCACGGCGCAGATCGAGGCACTGGACAAGCAGATCGGCGGCGCCGTGCAGGGCCTCATCGCCCCGCAGCAGATGGCGCGGGTACTGGAGGAGGTGATCCGGCGTCAATCGGGCCTGCGGCTGCAACGTATCGAAAGCCTTCCGGCACGCCCCCTGGTCGAGCCGGTCGAGGGCGAGGCAGTGGTGAACGCCGGCATCTGGCGCCATGGCGTGCGCCTGGAGTTCACCGGCGACTACACGAGCGCCCTCGCCTACGTGCGTGAGCTGCAGACGCTGCCCTGGACCCTGTACTGGGACGAGCTGGAGATCGCCATGGACAAATACCCGCAGGCGCGCATCACCATCGTGGTGCATACCCTGAGCCTGAACGAGGGCTGGATCGGTGTCTAGGACTCTTCTCCTGTTCCTGTCGTTGCTCCTGCTGGCAGGCAGCGCTGTGGCGCTGGATGATCCCATGCGTCCACCCGGCAGCGCGGCGTTCGCCGCCGGCGCGGCCTCCGGGGCACCGCAATTCGTGCTCAGTTCCACCCTGATCGCGCGCGAGCGCCGCAGCGCCGTGATCAATGGCCGCAGCGTCGGCGTGGGCGACCATGTCAATGGCGCGCGCGTCATCGAGATCCAGCCCTCGCAGGTGCGCCTGCAGCATCAGGGCCGCCAGCTCACGTTGTCACTGCTGCCGGTGGCCGTGAAGAAACCCGTATCCGCCGAGTGATACCCATGACTACAGAATCGAAAGCCATGCTCCGTACGCCGCTCTACCTGCTGGTGCTGTTGCTGGCCGGCTGTGCCAGCCAGGGCACGCCGCCGCGCGGCACGCTGGATGAAATCCATGCCGCGTTCCGTGATGACGATACGGCGAGCCGCAGCCCGCAAAGGGCCACTCCACCCGCTGCAGTGAGTGATGCACTGTTGCCCGCCATCCAGCTCAACATCCCCGGTGCCGATCTGGCGGCAACGGAACCGCGCTTCGACGTCAAGGTGCGCAATGCCGGTGCGCGGGATTTCTTCCTCAGTCTGGTGGAGGGCACGGCCTACAACATGATGGTGCATCCCGATGTCAGCGGCCGCATCAGCCTGGACGTGAAGAATGTCACCGTGCCGGAAGTAATGGACATGGTGCGCGACACCTACGGCTATGACTTCGACCGCCGCGGCAACTATTTCCAGGTGCTGCCCAATGTGCTGCAGACACGCATCTTCCAGGTGAACTATCTGGACATCAAGCGCAGCGGCAGCAGCAAGATCAGCGCCGGCGCCACGCAGATCTCCCGCAGCGGTGGCACCAGCAGTGACGGCACCAGCACCAGCACCACCAGCACCTCCGAAACCAGCATGATCACCACCGACTCGCAGTCGAATTTCTGGCCGGCGCTGGAGGCCACGCTGCGCATGATCGTCGGCAGCGAGACCGGTCGCTCCGTGTCGGTGAATCCGCAGGCCGGTCTGGTCGTGGTGCGCGCCATGCCCGGCGAATTGCGCGCAGTGAAGGATTATCTGGACTCGGCCCAGCTGGCCACCCAGCGCCAGGTGATCCTGGAGGCGCGCATTCTGGAAGTGGAGCTGTCCGACGGCTTCCAGTCCGGTATCAACTGGTCGTCCCTGACCCGCCACAACGGTGATGCCATGGTGCTCGGCCAGCTCGGTGGCGGCACCGTGTTCGGCGGTACCGGTGTCAGCAATACCGCCGGCTCAGCAGTGAACATGACCCTGCCGGCGACGCCGATTGCCGGCAGCACCATTCCCACCACCGCCTTCGGCGGCGTATTCACCGCGGCCTTTGCCGGCAACAATTTCACGGCCTTCATCGAGCTGCTGAAGAGCCAGGGCAATGTGCAGGTGCTGTCCAGCCCGCGCATCTCCACCCTCAACAACCAGAAGGCGGTGATCAAGGTCGGCGCCGATGAATTCTTCGTCACCGACGTGAACACCAGCACCACCACCACGACGACTACCGCCACCCCCAATGTCAGTGTCGAGCTGACGCCGTTCTTCTCCGGCGTCACGCTGGACGTGACCCCGCAGATCAGCGAGGAAGGCGACATCATCCTGCACGTGCGTCCGTCGGTGAGCGAGGTGCGCGAGCAGATCAAGGACGTGACGGTGACGACAACCACACTACGCATGCCGCTGGCCTCCAGCACGGTGCGCGAGTCGGACAGCATGATCCGGGCGCAGAACGGCCAGATCGTGGTCATCGGCGGCCTGATGCAGAACAAGACCCGTGACGAGCAATACTCGGTGCCGCTGCTCGGCGACCTGCCGCTGGTCGGCGGGTTGTTCCGCCACAACCGTCAGGCCACCAGCAAGAGCGAGCTGGTGATCCTGCTGCGTCCCACGGTGGTCGAAGGTGACGAGCAATGGTCGCGTGAGCTGCGCCGTTCGTCTGCCGGCTTCCGCCAGTTTGATCCGCAACCGTGATGCTGCAGCGCCTGCCGCACAATTGCCCCGAACCGGGCGGCGCGCAGGCGTCGCGCGGCCATAAGGCGTGAGTGGGCACGATGTATCTGGAACATTACGGCCTGCGCGAGTTCCCCTTCAGCCTGACGCCGGATACGCAGTATTTTTTCGAGTATGGGCATTATCGCGATGCCCTCGAAACATTGAAGGTCGCGCTGGCGAGCGGTGAAGGATTCATCAAGGTCAGCGGTGAGGTCGGCACGGGAAAGACATTGTTGTGCCGCAAGCTGCTCAATTCACTCGACCACAAGGTTTTTTACACGGCCTATATTCCCAATCCGTTTCTTACGCCGGCTGCGCTGACCGTGGCATTGGCGGAGGAGCTCGGTCTGGGCCTCGCGCACAATCTTGGCCAGCATCGCGTGGTGAAAGAGGTGACGCGTCGGCTGATCCAGCTGCATGCAGAAGGGAAGCAGGTGGTGTTGCTCATCGACGAAGCGCAGGCCATGCCGGGAGACACCCTGGAGGCACTGCGTTTGCTGACCAACCTGGAAACCGAGAAGCGCAAGTTGTTGCAGGTGGTGCTGTTCGGCCAGCCCGAACTCGATGAACGCCTTGGTGATCGCTCGCGCCGGCAGTTGCGGCAGCGCATCACGTTTTCCTACCGCCTCATGCCCATCGATCGGGCAGGGATGGAGGCCTACGTGAGCCACCGTCTGCTGGTCGCCGGGGCAAACGGCAATGTGCGTTTTGCCAGCGACGCCCTGGATGCGTTGCACCGTTACAGCGGCGGTATTCCGCGGCTGGTCAACATTCTGTCGCACAAGGCTCTCATGGCCGGTTACGGTCTGGGGCAAAAAGATGTGTCGCGTCAGCATGTGGATATGGCGGCCAAGGATACCGAGCAGGTGGACCTGAGGGGCGTCGCACACAGGCAACCCGTCTGGCTGTGGATTGGATTGATCTTGGTAGTGTTGCTGGCCCTGATGGCATGGCTGCTCGCTACAGGCAGCGCGGAGCAGCAGGCCGAAGGCGCGGCTGCCGCTACCGGCGCGGCCGCCACGCCGGCCGAGGTGGTTTCCGCAGGGGGCGCCGGCGATACGAATGTGCCGGAAATGCCAACGAATCTGGCGCCCGGCGGCGAGGAAAGCCCGGGTGATGTTCTGGACAGCCGATCGGTTGCCCTGCGATGGGACGCCAGTGCCGGGGCAAGCCGTTATATGTTGAGTGTACGGGATATGATAAGCGGGGAGTTGGTGGTGGATACGCTGGTTGCGGACACCACGTATTCCGTACAGCTGAGCGGTACACGGGAGTATCGCTGGAACGTCGCGGCCTGTGGCAGCGACGGCTGCTCGGCCTACACCAGGCCGCTCTATTTTCGTACCCCAGTGGCAAGCGCCATGGTGCAGGAGTAGCCATGAGTCTGATCAACGACATGCTGCGTGATCTGGAGGCCCGCCGCGCCAGCGAGCAGCGTTTGCCTGCCGGATTGTTGCAGGGCATGGGCACCGGCCAGGTGCGCACCGCACGGCGCACCTTGCTTGTGGCACTCATCACGCTGTCAGCGGTGCTGGCCGTTGTCGTGATCTGGCTGGTCTGGCAGCGCTATGGAACGCCGGCGCCGTCCTCCACGCCGGCGTTGGCGCAGGCACCGGCACCGGCCGTTGTAACTGCACCCGCCGCCAGGACAGCCCCGGCGGCGAGCTCGCCGGCTGCACCTGTCGTTGCCGATGTCGTACCCGCGACCGCGCCGGTGATTGCGCCGCCGCCGCCTCCCGTGGCGGCAGCCGTGCTGCCGGCGCCGGTTACGGCACCTGTCGCACCCATGCCGGCACCACGCGCTGTGGCACCGACAGACACGGCGGAACCGGCGGTGGTGGAGAAGACGGTGCGTGCCCCGTCGCCACAGCAGCAGGCCGAGATCGAGTACCAGCGCGGCGTGGCGGCCTTGCGCGGCGGGGACCATAAGGCGGCGGAATCCGCCTTCCGCGGCGCGTTGCGGCACGATGCCGGTCACCTGCTGGCCCGTGAAACACTGGCGGCCATGTTGCTGGGGGCCGGCCGGCTGATCGAGGCCGATGAGGTGCTGGAACAGGGGCGGCGTTTCTTTGCGCGCAATCCCACCCTTGCCCTGCTGCTGGCCCGCCTGCGCGTGGAGCAGGGGCAGACCGGCGCGGCGGTGACCATCCTGGAGCAGAGCCTGCATGCCGCCGTGGCGCGGCCCGATTATCTGGCCTTCCTGGCCGCGCTGTATCAGCGCGAACTGCGCTATGACGAAAGCGTCGAGAGCTATGGCCGTGCCCTCGCGATACAACCGCAGCAGTCCAGCTGGTGGGTGGGCATGGGTATTTCACTGGAGAATGCCGGGCGCCGCGACGATGCCGTCAAGGCCTATGAGCAGGCCGCCGAGGGCAGCCTGCCGCCGCAGTTGCAGGACCATGTGCGCAGCCGGTTGCAGGCATTGAAGTAGCGGCCGCGGCGGTGGATGGCATGCAGATGACGACATGAGACTGAGAAGATGATCCCGAAAAAGAAAATCCGCATCGGCGACCTGCTGGTCGAGCACAAGATCATCTCGGAAGCGCAGCTGCAGAGCGCGCTGGCGGAGCAGAAGAAGAGCGGTCTCAAGCTGGGGCGCACGCTCATTGCCCTGGGTTATCTGAGCGAAGACCAGCTGCTGGAGTTCCTGTCGCGCCAGCTGCAGATCCCGTTCATCGACCTCAAGCACTACAAGTACAAGCCGGACACCATACGCCTGATCCCGGAGACGCTGGCACGACGCTACCGCGTCATTGTGCTGGACAATGCCCAGGAGACGGTGCTGGTAGGCATGGCCGATCCCACCGATATCTTCGCCTACGACGAATTGGCGCGCATTCTCAAGAAGCCGCTGCGTGAAGCGGTGGTGCGCGAGGCCGACCTGCTGCGCACCATCGATCAGGTCTATCGCCGCACCGAGGAAATCAGTTCACTGGCCGAGGAACTGTCGGAAGAGCTGTCGGAAACCGACTTCGATCTGGCCACCCTGGCGCAGACCACCGACGTCACCGATGCCCCGGTGGTCAAGCTGTTGCAGTCGATCTTCGAAGACGCCGTGCAGGTGGGGGCCTCCGACATCCACATCGAGCCGGACGAAAATGTATTGCGTATCCGCCAGCGCATCGACGGCGTGCTGCATGAGCAGGTGATGAAGGAGAAGCGCATCGCCGCCGCCCTGGTATCGCGCCTCAAGCTGATGTCCGGTCTGGATATCTCGGAGAAGCGCCTGCCGCAGGATGGTCGGTTCAATATCCGCGTCAAGGACCACAACATCGACGTGCGTGTCGCCACCATGCCCATTCAGTACGGCGAGTCGGTGGTCATGCGTCTGCTCGATCAGTCCGGCGGCATCCTCGATCTCGATCAGGTCGGCATGCCGGCGGATATCCTGCAGCGCTTCCGCCGCAACATTCATCGCCCCCACGGCATGGTGCTGGTGACCGGCCCCACCGGTAGCGGCAAGACCACCACCCTGTATGCCGCACTGTCCGAGATCAACTCGGCGGAGAAGAAGATCATCACCGTCGAGGACCCGGTGGAATACCGCCTGCCGCGCGTCAATCAGGTACAGGTGCATACCAAGATAGGCCTCGGCTTCGCCAGTGTGCTGCGCACCGCCCTGCGTCAGGACCCGGACATCATCCTGGTCGGTGAGATGCGTGACCAGGAAACCGCCGAGATCGGCCTGCGCGCCTCCATCACCGGCCATCTGGTGTTGTCCACCCTGCATACCAACGATGCGGTCAGCACCGCCTTCCGTCTCATCGACATGGGTATCCCGGGTTACATGGTGGCCACCGCCCTGCAGGCGATCATCGCCCAGCGCCTGGTGCGCCGCATCTGCGACAGCTGTACCACGGCCTATACGCCGACGGCGCAGGAATCGGTGTGGTTGCGCAACCTGCTGGGCGACCAGGCGGACGGCCTGCAGTTCCGCCACGGCACCGGCTGCCCGCACTGCAACAACACCGGTTATCATCGCCGAGTCGGTGTCTTCGAACTGCTGGAGCTGGATCAGGCCATGGCCGACGCGCTGCGGCAGAATGACTCAGTCGCCTTCGGTCATGCCGTGCGGGCCAGCCCCAGCTTCCGTTCCCTGGCCCTCAATGCCCTGGACTATGCGGTGGCCGGCATCACCTCCCTGGAAGAGGTGCTGCGCATTGCCGGTGAAGACCAGCTGCTTGAGCAGCGTGACGCCGTGGAGGCGACCGGCTGATGCCGCGTTTCCAGTACAAGGCACGCAACGGCCGCGGCGACCTGATCACCGGTGAGGTGGAGGCGACTTCGGCCGATGCCGTGGCCAGCCAGCTGTTCAACAGCGGCATCACGCCGGTGGAGATCCGCGAGGTCAAGGCAGAGCGTGATGTGTGGGATGAATTCAAGCGCCGTCTCGGTGCCAGCAACCCCACCCTGGATGATCTGATCCTGTACTGCCGCCAGATGTATACCCTGACCAAGGCCGGTGTGCCCATCATCCGCGGCATCACCGGTCTGGCCGAAACTTCACGTAACCTGGTATTGGCCGAGGCACTGCGCCAGATCCGCATCGAGCTGGAAAGTGGCCGCGAGCTGTCCATCGCCATGAGCCGCTTCCCCAATCTGTTTTCGCCGCTGATGATCAGCATGGTGCGCGTCGGTGAGAATACCGGCCAGCTCGATGCGGCCTTCCTGCAATTGTCGCAGTATCTGGAGCTGGAGCGCGACACGCGCAACCGCGTCAAGATGGCATTGCGCTATCCCACTTTCGTGCTGGTGGCGATCGGCATCGCCATCGGCATCATCAACGTGTTCGTCATTCCCGCCTTTGCCCAGGTGTTCCGCGGCATGCACATGGAACTGCCCTGGCAGACCCGCCTGCTCATCGGCACCTCGGAGTTTTTCGTGAACTGGTGGCAGTTCATGCTGGCGGGTCTGGTGATGCTCGTTTTCGCCCTGCGCTACTACGTGCGCACCGAGGAGGGCAAGTACCGCTGGGACAAGCTCAAGCTGCGCCTGCCCATCGTCGGCGACATCATCCTGCGCGCCACCCTGTCGCGTTTTTCGCGTTCCTTCGCCATGTCCACCCGGGCCGGCGTCCCGCTGATCCAGGCGCTCAGCGTGGTGGCGCAGGCAGTGGACAATGACTATATCGGTGAGCGTATCCGCAACATGCGCAACGGCATCGAACGCGGCGACAGCCTGACGCGCACCGCAGCGGCCAGCGCCATGTTCACGCCGCTGGTGCTGCAGATGATGGCGGTGGGTGAGGAGACCGGCGCCGTGGACGCGATGATGGAGGAGGTGGCCGGGTTCTACGAGCGCGAGGTGGATTACGACCTGAAGAACATCAGCTCCGCCATCGAGCCGATCCTGATCATCGCCGTCGGCGTCATGGTGCTGATTCTGGCCCTGGGCGTGTTCCTGCCGATGTGGGATCTCACGCAGCTGGCCAAGCGTTAGGCGTGGATTTTATGCTGTTGGCAGCATTGCATGCGGGTGCACGATTCACCGGGCGATTGATGTCCATCGGGGGCGCATTCGCCCGGTAAACCGGGCTCCCATAAATACGCATGACCATGCAGCCCATACCTCACGCCCCTTATAGCGATCGCACCCCGCACAGTTTCGGGCAACTGGTGCTGGTCACCCTGCTGATCCTTGTCTTCATCGTCATCGCCGCCCGCCGTATCTGGGAGCTGCGCATCGTGGCGGAGCAGACCTCGGTGGTACACACGGTCGGCGCCCTGCACAGCGCCATCGGCATCGAGGTCATGGAACGCGTGTTGCGGGGAGGGCTGGGCAGCCTCGCCGCCATGGAGCATGCCGATCCCATGGACTACCTCGATCCCCCGCCGGCCAACTACCAGCGTCTGGATGGCCCGGTACCTCCGGAACAGCTGGTGCCGCGCCGCTGGTACTACGAGCCGCAGCAGGGCATCCTCATCTATCGCGTCGACCACGGCGAGTACCTGGAGACGGAATTGCCCGGCCCGCCGCGCATCCGCTTCCAGCTGCAACTGCGCTACGAGGACCGTAACGGCAACGGCCGCTACGATGCCGGCAGCGAGGATCTCGGCGGTGTGAGCCTGGTGACGCTGGAGCCGTATGGCTGGCGCAGCCCCTGACGGCGCGCATGCGCCAGGCTGAATAGCCGGGGCGCTGTGCAAAAGAACGCGGTTGTCGTATAAAAAGGCGGGGCTTGTTTCCTGCGGATTGCACAGAGGGTGGTCATGGACATCATCATCACGGCACTGTACTGGAGCGCAACGGCGCTGGTGGTTCTGGCCCTGCTTACCGGCATCGGGTTGTTGGTGGCGCCGGAGCGGCTGCGTAGTCTGGCTCGCCCCCTCGACCGCTGGCATTCCCTGCGTCCCGCCCTGGGGCCGCTGGACAAGCCGCATTACACCGAGCGCCGCATCTATCATCACCACCGCCTGGTGGGCGCCCTGTTCGTATTCGGCGCGGGATACACCCTGCTGCGCCTGCCCGGGGTCGACCCCCAGGCGGCCCTTGGACTGATGCCGGAGAACTGGGACGGCAACCTGCGCGGCCTGCTGGCGGCAAATGTCTACTGGCTGCTGCTGGTCGCCAATTTCGCCGCCCTGATCCTCGGCCTGGTGGTCTATTTCCGCCCCAGCCTGCTCAAGCACCTGGAGACCCGTTCCAACCAGTGGCTCTCCACCCGCCAGGCAATGAAACCGCTGGACGTCTACCACAGCGAGTGGAATACCCTGTTGTGGCACCGGCCGCGCCTGACGGGGCTGTTTATTACCGCAGGCAGCCTGTATATCTGGATCATCCTGCTCGCCTACCGCCACGGCGTCCTTTAGCCCGGCCATATCTGCAGAGGAACCCACTCCGTGGCCGAAAGCAGCGTCTATCGCGGACGCTGTTCGCCGCGAGGACTCGGCTCCTGCACCGGGCTGGTGGCATGCGGCCAGTCACAGGGCGCGCAAGAGCGTGTAGGGCCAACTTCAGTCGGCCCTAACGGGTGGGTGGATCATTTTTGTGGGTGCCCTGCACGCCCTGCAAGGGGATGTGCGGCCGGGAGCCGATACGGAAAATCCCGATGAATAAAGTTAAATATCAACTTTGGATTGAAAGCCTTACACGCGTGTGTTAAGAAATAGGTCGAAATTCATGGATATTTCTGCTGCCCCATGGACGACCCCGCCGGCTGCGGCCCGCGAGAGGCGGCAATTCCCGGAGGCTGCGGCCTCGATACAAAGCAGGAGTCTAGAGATGAACAAGCAACAAGCTGGCTTCACCCTGATCGAACTGGTCATGGTCATCGTGATTCTGGGTATTCTGGCGGCGACGGCTATTCCGAAGTATGTTGACATGCGGGCTGATGCCCAGAGGTCAGCAGTTAAAGGCGTTGCGAGCGCGTTAAGTGCTGCATCGGCAATAAACTATGCAGGGTGTTCACTCACCGGCAATGTTGTGACTGCGGGTAAGTGTGCCGTAGTAGCGGATTGCTCCGATGTTGGTGCACTGATGTCTCCTGCGATGACTATCGGTACTGCAGCTAGCACCACCAATTATTATCTCGCCGCAGACACTGCTAGTACGACTAATGGA
>JBFLWM010000033.1:0-72456 GCA_040755915.1 Pseudomonadota bacterium
CGATGAACCAGTTCGCCATCCTATATGACGATCGCTTTATTCGCGCAGTTCAGTAAAATGAATCCCGGCGAACCTAAATGAGAGAACGTATCAAACCCGCTTCACACACAGAAATTCTGACACTCCCATCGATAACGGTGGAGTTTTTACTCTGACCACGAACTTCCTATGAAATTGTTCACACGCCCGGTTTTTGTGCTTGTCGTCCACTGCATGGTGTTTCTCTCCTCACCCGGTATCGCGGACGAATCCGTCCATAATCGAATCAAGGAGCGTCTGCTGGAGCGGCAGCGGCAGAAACCAAATCCCGCGGCTGATGCCGGCAGAGATCTCCAGCCGGTGACATCGGGGGATCACATCTACACGATTCAGCACGGTGGGCTTAAGCGTATGTACCGGATCCACGTGCCGGCGGCATACGACGTCGCCAGGCCGGTACCGGTGGTGTTTGCGCTGCACGGCGGCGGCGGCAGCATGGATTATCAGGCCAATGATGCCTATTACGGCCTGATCACGAAATCGGAGCAGGAGGGGTTTGTGGCCGTGTTCCCCAACGGTTTCAGCAAGCTGCCGGGCGGAAAGCTTGCAACCTGGAACGCCGGTAACTGCTGCGGCGGAGCACGCGATGCCAATGCAGATGACGTCGGCTTCATCCGCGAGGTCGTTGCCGATGTGACGCGGCGGGTGAATGTCGATCGATCCCGGATTTATGCGACGGGGATGTCAAACGGCGGCCTGATGTCCTATCGCCTGGCCTGCGAGATGTCCGACGTTTTTTCCGCCATCGCGCCAGTGGCGGGAACCGACAATACGCAGGTATGCAGCCCCGAACGTGCCGTATCGGTATTGCATATCCATGCCAGAAACGATAACCACGTGCTGTTCGACGGTGGTGCCGGCCCGGGGGCGCGTGACAAGTCCAAGGTTACGGATTTCACATCGGTGCCTGCCACGCTGGCCAAATGGGTTGGGCTGAACGGCTGTGCGCCCACACCACGCCGTATCCTGGACAAGCCTGGTGTCTATTGCGAGGTGTACGCGCCTTGCCGAGACGGTGCGGAGGTTCAGCTGTGCGTTACCGATAGCGGCGGCCATTCGTGGCCGGGTGGCCATAAGCCGCGTGGCGGCGAGGCCCCGTCGCAGGCTGTTTCGGCCAATGACGTGATGTGGGATTTCTTTGCCCGCCATTGAGGCGGAGAAGAATTAAATATCCGTCAGGGACAGACCACGATTATCCGTCAGGGACAGACCACGATTATCCAGCACGGTAGGTTGGGCTGACGAAGGAAGCCCAACAGCCTGGCATGGCGGCGGCCATTGTTGGGCTTCGTACCTCAGCCCAACCTACCAGTTCTTGCAGTTCATCCTTGGGGAGCAGTTCTTTAACTTATGGTCTCGCCGCCTCGCGATATCAAAATTTTCCCGCATCCAAATCCTTCAGCAGTTCCATCGTTACGTCATCGAAGCGCAGGATGCGCTTGCCGGCATGGTCCTTCATGAACTCCTCGGCGTCCGCCTGCGTGGCGAGGGGCACCAGTTCGTGGCCCATGGGGCCGAGGGTGTCGGAGCCGATGACGTACCAGGCGTTGCGGGCGTCGATGCGGGTGAGGCCGTAGTATTCGGTGACGCCGATGGCCTGGATGTCATCCAAGCGATGGCCGGGGGCCCAGTGCGGCAGGTCGTGCAGGTATTTGAACAGGTCCTTGGCGCCGTCGAAGTGGTGGGCGTGGCCGTCCTTGTAGAGCACGGTGGCGATCCATTCCGGATACAGCGCGACGAACATGCCGCACACCGGGCAGGTGTCCTTGGGACCGGGGCTGGGGAGGTTCAGTTCGCCGCCGTGGGCGAGGCCGCCGGCCAGGGTGAGCAGCAGCAGGGCGGCGAGTTTGTGTTTGGTGGTGTGCATGGTTGTGATTCCGTGCGCAGGGTGCGCGGTGCTGTCGATGTTGTTGTGCCGCACTGATGGTTGGGTGACTGCGGATGCTCCGTGTCGCGGATACGATCCGCTCCTACGAAGACCGCAAATCGTAGGAGCGGATCGTATCCGCGGTTCCGGGGTTTCTCTGTCGTGCGCATGAAGCGCCCCCCTTCCGGCCTCCCCCACGTTCGTGGGGGAGGAGATGCGGAGTTACATCTTGTGCTGCTTGTCCATCATCATCTTCTTGCGGCGCTCGGCGCGGCGCTTGCGGATCATCATGGTGTCTTCGGCCATGTTGAGGTAGCTCTGGCGCAGGGCGGCATCGAAGTTGCCGGTTTCACCGCCGTTGTCCTTCTGCGCGGCCTTGGCGGCGTCAGCGGAGGCGAAGGCCATCTTGCTGGTCTTGCTCATGGTTCCGGGCAGCTTGGAGCCGATGAGGTAGGTGGCTTTGTCGACGTTGATCAGCGGCTTGATCTTGTCGCTGGAGCCGAAGTCGGCGGCGTAGATCGCCTTGGGGCCGCGATCCAGGTTGATGGACAGGCTGAGGGCGGCGCAGTGCAGCGAGCAGGTGCCGTCGACCAGATCATCCTCGTAGTGCACCAGATGGCGGCTGTGGTGCCACTGGGTGCGGTCCATGCCGCAGTAGGGGCACTTGGGATACTTGCTGAGTTCGTCCTGCAGCGGGTTGGCGTCGGGCGCGGTCTTGGGAATGAACTGCATCGGCGTGCCGTCGCTGTTCGGCATGGCGCTCGCGGTGCGGGTGAAGGTGAGGCCGGCCAGGGTTCCCAGCCCCAGGGCCTTGAGTACGTTTCTGCGGCTCAGTTTGTCGGTCATGATTACTCTCCTTTGTGTCGCTCTCGTTGGTCCTGCAAAAAGTTCTGTCACGTAAACGCGCAACGTGACCTGCGCTGCTTCAATTCGCCAGCCCGCTCATCACCTGGTAGAAGATCACGCCCTCGTAGACCGTCCACGCGCCGAGGGCGATGACGGCGACACCGGCAAGACGCTGCGCCATGCCCCGGGCGCGGCAGCCGATGACGCCGGCCAGCGCGGTCACCGCACCCATCGTCGGCAGGGTGCCGAGACCGAAGCAGAGCATCAGCAGCCCGGCGTGCAGCGGATCGGCCGTGGCGGTGGCGCGGATCGCCACGGAAAACACCAGACTGCATGGCACGAGGCCGTTGACCACGCCGGCGAGCAGTGGCGCCAGCCGTTGCCGCCACAGCGCCATGCGATGCAACGGCTGTGCGGCCGCATGGTTGGTGCAGCGGCGCGGCGCGAGCTGCGGCAGCAGCCCGGCGATGCCGAGACCGAGCACGATGATGATGGCACCGGCAAGGATGATGAGCTGGCCCTGAAACTTGCCCAGCGCGCCGGTTTGCACCAGCACCCGCCCCAGCGCCGCGCCGAGGGAGCCGAGCAGCACGTACACGGCGATGCGGCTGCCGTGATAGGTCAGCAGCGGCAGCGGCCGCCGCCAGTTGCTCTGGTGCGCCGCGAAACCGCCGGCGAGGCCGCTGCACATGCCGAGGCAGTGGCCGGCGCCGAGCAGGCCGGTCATGAAGGCCAGGGCGTAGGTGAATTCGCCGTTCATTGCTTGGCCAGCATCTCGCGCACGATGCGCTCGGTAACCTCGGGCGTGGACTCACCGAGGATGCGCGCATGCAGCATGCCGTTGCGATCGACGAAGAAGGTGGTGGGCAGACCCTGCACGCCGTAGCTGCGCGCCACCTCGCCGGACACATCGAGCAGGGTTTCGTAGCTGATGCCCAGCTTGCGCACGAAGTTGCCGGCGGTGTCGGCGTCCTGGCGCACGTTCACCGCAAGGATGTACAGGCCGTCACCATGCAGGCGCTGATACACCGGCTCCAGGGCCATCATTTCGTCCTTGCAGAACGGACACCAGTCGGCCCAGAAGCGGATCGCCACCACCTTGCCGCGGAAGTCGTCGGGGAAGGTGGCGGTGCCGCCTTCCAGGCGCGGCACGGTGAAGCCGGGCGCTGGGGAGCCGTTGGCCAGCTGTGGCGTATCGCTGCTGCAGGCGGCGAGGAGGAAAAGGAAAACAAGGAGCAGTGCGGCTCTAGTCATGACGTAACTCGCATTGTGCAGCGTGTGTATCCAGGGGCGCTCTGCGGTGCCGATGCAAGCGCCCCCTCCCGGTCTTCCCCACTGTCGTGGGGGAGGGGGAAAAAGAAGTGTGCGGTGTCAGTTGTGGGAGCCCGGCTATGCCGGGCGATTGCGGCGCTCGGACAGGCACCATCGCCCGGCATAGCCGGGCTCCCACAGGGTATGGGGCAGGGGTAGGAGCGGCTGTGCCGCGATAGACGGCCGAGGCTAGGCGCAACGCTGCATCGCGGCACAGCCGCTCCTACGGGATGAGTCGCCATCGTGCGCATCATCGTCACCACCATGTCCCCGCCATGGTCAGGTTGGAGTGCACGATGGCGAAGGTGGCGACGGCGTAGAACAGCACGAAGCCGGCCAGGGCGATCGCGGCGTAGCGGCGCGCATCGGCGGCAACCGCGGCGCGCAGGCTTGCGATGTTGCGCCACGGCGCCAGCGCACCGACGCCCAGGGCCAGGGCGGTGGCCGTGAACAGCGGGATGTACAGCCAGTAGCCGATGTAGTCGTGGCCGCTCTTCAGGATGCAGAACGGGCAGTGATGGTGCGGGTGTTCGTACACGTAGAGCGCGACGCAGGAGACGATGGCGATGATGGCGACGGGAAAGGCGACGGCGGCACTGGCGGCGAACAGCGTGGCGTAGCGGCGGCGCCACAGATAGATTGCGCCGCTGGCGAGCACCAGGGCGCCGCTGCTGTACAGCGCCAGCATGGCATTGCGCGGCGTCACCGCCGATACCTCCGCCGCCACGCCCTGCGCATCGGGCGAGAACAGGCTGCCGCAGCAGGAGGTGATCACCTCCGGGTTGAGGTTGAGGAAGTATTGCAGCTGCACGAAGGCCGCCGTTGCGACCAGTGGCAGCAGGATGAGCAGCAGGGCGTACTTGAGGCGGATCAGCGGATAGTCGTAGCCCTGGTTGTCGAGGCGGTTGAGCAGCAGCCACACGCTGCCGGCGAAGAACACGGCGATCTTGAGCAGCAGCGCCGGCCAGCCCCAGCCGTTGACGTTGAGCACGCCGGTGGCGCACATGGCGCCGACGAACTGGGTGTGCATGCTCTCGGCGTTGTAGACGAACAGCAGCAGCGCTATCACCTCGGCGGCGATGGCGAAGGTGACCAGGGTGGAGATGAGGTAGGTGCTGCGTTCCAGGCGCAGCTGCAGTTCGCTGCCGCTGCGGATATCCCAGTGGCGCAGCACGCGCACGGCGAACACCGCGGCCAGCAGCAGCAGCGCCGTCACCACGGCGGAGACACCGATGAGGGCCAGGATGGCGGGGCTGAGCAGCACGTCAGTGGTCCTGCACCTGGCCGTCGCGCAGGGTGATCACGCGATCGACGCAGGCGGCATCGGATACCACCGGGTCGTGGCTGGTGAGGATGATGGTGCGCCCCGCCGCCTTCAGCTCGCCGATGATGTGCATGAATTCCTGCGACAGGCGCGTGTCGAGATTGGCCGTCGGTTCGTCGGCGATGAGGATCTGCGGGTCGTTGAGCAGGGCGCGGCAGATGGCGGCGCGCTGCGCCTCGCCGCCGGACAGCCACTCCACCTTCGAGTGCGCCTTGCCGGCCATGCCGAACTGCTCCAGCAGCGCCGCGGTGCGTTGCACCAGTGCGCCGTGATCCGGTGCCAGCGGATAGGCCGGCAGCATCACGTTGTCCAGCACGGTCAGTCCCGGGATCAGGTTGAAGCGCTGGAAGATGAAGCCGAAGGTCTCGCGGCGTATTTGCGTCAGAAAACGTTCCGGCAGGCCGGACAGGTTGCGTTCGCCGAGGAAGATGCGTCCGCTGGTCGGCCGCGACAGGCAGCCGATCATCGACAGCAGGGTGGTCTTGCCCGAGCCGCTCGGCCCGCGCAGCACGGTGACGCGATTGTCCTCGATGTCGAGCGTAACGTCGCGCACCGCCCAGAACTCGTTGGGGCGACCCTGATTGAAGGCCTTGCTGATGTCGTTGAGCCGGATCATCGCATCACCGCATCGGGGTCGGTGGTGGCGGCGCGCCAGATGGGCACCACGGTGGCCACGGTGTAGGGGAAGACGGTGAAGAAGAACAGCGTCGCCACCTGCAGTCCGTCGACGAAGGGCTGCGGGTGAAACTGCGGATAGAGCACGGCCCAGCCCTTCAGCACCGGCGCAAACAGCGCCGCATCGAAAATGAACACATGCCCATAGGCGGCGAGATAGCCGAGCAGGAAGGCACCGAGCGACACCAGCGCGCCCTCCCAGAACTTCATGCGAATCACGTCGCCGGTCTCCCAGCCGATGGCCTTCAGGATGCCGATCTCGCGTTTCTCCTCCGCCGACAGGCCGGAGGCCTTGTCCCAGGCGAAGATGACGAAGGCGAGCAGGCTGCCGGCGAGCAGCACGAAGACGATGCCCTGGCGCCACTGGAACAGGGCGTCATAGGTGCGCAGGATCTCCTCGCGCAGGATTGGCCGCGTGTCCGGCAGCAGCACGGTGAGCTTCTCCGCCACGGTGCGCACCTCTTTGGGATTGCGCACCTCCAGCGCGATGTCGGTGTACAGACCTTCGGCGATGCCGAAGAAGGCGCGGAAGTCGGCTTCGTTCACCAGCAGCAGATCGGCGCTGACCAGTTCGGCATCCGCCGCCAGCACCTCGGCGACGCGGAAGGAAAAGGTGGTGCCGCTGGCGGCACGGAAGGAAATGAAGTCGCCCGTGCCGAGGCCACGGGTACGCGCGATGCCGTGGCCGACGATCAGCTCGCCACTGTTGATGGTGCGATCACGCGGCACCAGCAGCGTGTAGTTGGCCTGCACCGCCGGGTCGTAGAAGTAGCCCCACAGCCGGCCGTATTTGGCCACCACGCCGCGCAGCGTGCCGATGCGCTCCAGATAATCGACGGGGATCAGGTCATGCCTCCCCGCCACCATGCGCTGCACCACCACCTCGGGCGCATTTTCCAGCAGCAGGCCTGCCTCGCGGCGCAGCGACTGGCTGAATAGCATCACCGAGGCGAGCAGAAACACGATCAGGGTGTAGACCCCGAGCAGGCCGAGGTTCTTGCCCTTGCGCCGGCCGAGGGAGGCGAGGGTGAAATCGATGAGATAGCGCTGGCGGCGGACGAAGTGGTTCATGGTTGTTGCAGTCGTTGCGGCGGCGGCACCAGCGAGCCGCTGGGGAAGTGATCCAGGGCCAGGGGGTGATCCTGGAACGGGGTGTGGCGATCGGCCTGGCTCAGATGACGCGTGTAGCGTGCCTCGGTGAACAGGGCGAGGTCGGTGAGTCCGAGCCCGGCCACCAGCTGCCGTGAATTGGCCAGGGCGGTGTCGTTGCCGCGCCAGGCGGCATCCAGCAGGGTGAAGGCAAACAGCAGCAGGCCCGCGCCGAGCAGCAGCAGCGGGACGGTGCCGGCGCGGCCCGGGTGGTGCAATCTGGCAGTGGCGGAGGTGCCGTGCATGGGGTTCGACGGTAGGGGCATCAGGAGGAGTCTAGGCGCGGACAGGGTTCGGCGGCATTGAGGATTATCAATGTGCCAGAGATAAATATTTAGTCAATACAATGGGTTGCGTTATTTGGCGCAGGACTGTTGCTCGGGCGCAACAACGAAAAAGGGTAGGAGCGAATCGTATTCGCGACATTGCGTATCGAGGCAAGCAATCGCGAATACGATTCGCTCCTACACCGGGGTCAGGCGAGGTCCTCCACCAGCGCGGCGCGCACGTTGTCGGGCAGCGGCGCGGTGGCATGGCGGTAGTTGGGGTGGTCGATGCCGAGGGCAATGGCGGCGCCGTCCTTGGCGTCGGCGGCCATGGCCGGGGTGAGTTCGAAACGCAGGAAGTGTACCGAGGAGGTCTTTTCGGCATTTTCGCGTTCCAGATCCTCGTCGGCGATGGCGTAGACCTTGTCGTGGCCGCCCACCTGCATCCAGACCTTGTCCTCGATGCCGATGAGTCGGGCCAGTTCGCGGGCGCGCAGCTCCGGATCCTCATACTCCATCATGAAGGTGGCCTTCCAGTTGCAGCCGTCGGGGATCAGCGGATTGTAGGCATCCAGCTCCTCCTGAATGCCGGCGGCCTCGAAGATGCGCTCGGCGCGCAGCATCTCCTGCACCTGGTAGTGCATGGTGAGGCGGTCTTCGAAGTAAAGCGTGGCATGCGGACCAATCTGCACGCGGCGGTTTTTCTTGTGCGCCATCACCCGCTGGCGGAACGCGGGGCGTACCTCGGCGTACTTCTCCAGGGAATACAGGTCGTCGCGTTGCAGTTTTTTCGTGCTCATGGTTATCCGATCCTGATGGTCTACAGCCCGTAGGCGATGCGCAGCAGCGTCATCGGATGCTCCGGCTGGCGTCCCTCCTGCAGGCCGTTCTCGATGTGATGGCCGGCCATGGGGCAGTCGCTGGAGTAGTGATCGCATTCCGCATCCTTCACCTTCTTCACCACCGGGCGGCAGATCTTCATGGCGATGTCGTGGTATTCGCTCTTGACTGCGTAGGTGCCGTCATGGCCGGAGCAACGCTCGATGACGTCCAGTGTGGTGTCCGGCACCAGGCTCAAGATATCACGCGTCTTCAGGCCGATGTTCTGCACGCGCAGGTGGCAGGGCACGTGGTAGCTCACCTTGCCCAGCGATTGCTTGAAGCCGGTGTTGAGCTTGCCTTCCTTGTGGCGCAGGGCGAGATATTCGAACGGGTCGAACATGTGCTGCTTCACCTTCTGCACGCCGGCATCCTCGGGGAACATCAACGGCAGTTCCTGCTTGAACATCAGCGCGCAGGACGGCACCGGTGCGACGATGTCGTAGCCGGCATCGATGGCGGCGAGCAACACCGGGATGTTGGCGTCCCTGGCGCGCTCGACCGCCTCCAGATCGCCCAGCTCCAGCCTGGGCATGCCGCAGCACTGCTCCTTTTCCACCAGCGTCATTTCGATGTTGTTGTGCTCGAACACCTTGAACAGGTCTTCGGCGATGTGCGGCTCGTTGCGGTTGCCGTAGCAGGTGGCGAACAGGGCGACGCGGCCGGTGGTACGGCCGGCGGCCTCGGGCCGGCTCACCGTGGTGCGATGGCCGGCGAGACGCTTGCGCGCGGTATGGCTGTGATACTGCGGCAGCAGGGCCCCGGGATGTACGCCGAGCACGAATTGCAGGCCCTGGCGGAACAGGCCGATCCTGTTCACCGCGTTGACCACGGGCGCGAGGCCCGGCGCACCGGCGAGGGCGCCGACGGCGTCGGTGGCGGTGAGGATCCGGTCGCGTATCTTGAACTCGCCTTTTCTGAACTTCACCGCCTTGGCCCGCAGCATGGTGTGGGGGAAGTCGAGGTTCCACTCGTGCGGCGGCACGTAGGGGCACTTGGTCATGTAGCACAGGTCGCACAGGTAGCAGTGATCGACCACCTGCCAGTAGTCCTCCTTCTTCACGCCGTCCACTTCCATGGTGTCGGATTCGTCCACCAGGTCGAACAGGGTGGGGAAGGAATTGCACAGGCTGACGCAGCGGCGGCAACCGTGGCAGATATCGAAGATGCGCTCCAGTTCTGTGAACAGCGCGCCCTCGTCGTAAAACCCGGGATTGCGCCAGTCCAGCGGGTGGCGGGTGGGGGCCTCCAGATTGCCTTCGCGGCGGGATTCGGTCGGTGCGGACATGCTGCCTCCCTACCTGATGGTTATGCGCATCTAGTCGCAGGGGAAACGGGGCGCGGGGGGCCGCGTTTCCCTTGCGGCCAGGGCGGGCAAAAAGGCCGGCAGAGCCTGATGCCGGTCAGTTAAGCGCCAAAGTGACGAACAACCTGTAGGAGCCGAGTCCTCCCGGCGAACATTCGCCCAGGGGACTGGGCTCCTACGCGATCACGAATCGGATAACTGACATGCGCTACGGCAGGGCCGGCCCCCTCACCGCGACACCTTTACTGTCCCAGGGTGTCGAGGGCCTTCTGGAAGCGGTTGGCGTGGGAGCGCTCCGCCTTGGCCAGGGTCTCGAACCAGTCGGCGATTTCGTCGAAGCCTTCGGCGCGGGCGGTCTTGGCCATGCCCGGATACATGTCGGTGTACTCGTGGGTTTCGCCGGCGATGGAGGTCTTCAGGTTGGCCTCGGTGCCGCCGAAGGGCAGGCCGGTGGCGGGGTCGCCGCACTGCTCCAGGTATTCCAGGTGGCCATGGGCATGGCCGGTTTCGCCTTCGGCGGTGGAGCGGAACACGGCGGCGACGTCGTTGTAGCCCTCCACGTCGGCCTTGGCCGCGAAGTAGAGGTAACGGCGGTTGGCCTGGGATTCGCCGGCGAATGCTTCTTTCAGGCTCTGTTCGGTCTTGCTGCCTTTCAGGTTTGCCATGAAACAGACCTCCTTGCTGGTGGGGTGGGTGGAATAGCAGACACCACTTGGATTCAGTCTAAATAACCCAAAAAGAACTTAGACCAGGTCTAAGCGGGCGTCAATGTTTTCGGCGTGTGTGGTTCCTGCGGAATGTCCGCGGGACCGCTAAGGGTAGTACAGAAGGGGGGCCAGCGGGGACGACGGGAGGGGCGGGGTCACCCCTCCCGTCGCGGGGGTTACAGCTTCACGCCTTCCACCGACAGATCCAGATACACCTCGCGCGAGGCGGGGCCGAGGTCGTAGTCGATGCCGAAATCCTTCAGTACCAGTTTGGTGGTGCCGAAGAAGCCGCGGCGCTGGCCGCCCCAGGGATCGGCGCCGGCACCGATGTGTTCGACGTCGATGGCGACAGGCCTGGTGACGCCGTGCAGGGTGAGATTGCCCTTCAGCACGGCCTTGCCGTTGCCCTTGTCTTCAAAGCCGGTGCTGACGAACCTGGCGGTGGGGAACTTGCCCACATCGAGGAAGTCCTTGCCGCGCAGGTGCTTGTCACGCTCGGCGTGGTTGGAGTCGATGCTGGCGGTGCGGATGTTCACCTCCACCTTGGCGGCGGCGGGGTTCTTTTCGTCATAGCTGAACCTGCCGTCGAAGTCGTTGAAGCGGCCATACAGCCAGGAGTAGCCCAGGTGCTGGATGCGGAACTGGATGAAGGCATGGGCGCCCTTGGTGTCGATGACATAGTCGGCAGCGTGCAGCGGGGCGGCGGCGCCGAGGATCAGCAGCAACAGCGGGATGATGGTTTTCTTCATGGTGAGGCTCCTTTTGTGGTGAGGTCGTTGCATGTCAGCGGCCGAGCATGCGTCGCAGCGTGCGGTCGCGGTCGATGAAGTGATGTTTCAGGGCGCCGGCGATGTGCAGCAGCACCAGCGCCATCAGCGTGACGGCGAGGGTCAGGTGCACGGCGCCGGCGATGTCTTCCTGCTGCGGGATGGCAGTGATCGTGGCCGGAATGCTGAACAGGCCGAACACCTCGACGGCGCGGCCGTCGGCGGTGGAGATGAGATAGCCGCTGGCCATGATGGCGAACAGCAGCAGGTAGAGCAGTCCGTGCACGAGGTGCGCGGCGCGGCGCTCCAGCGGCGTGTGGCTGGCCAGCGGCGACGGCGGCGGCGAGTACAGGCGCCAGGCGAGGCGCGCCAGCATCACGACGAACAGCACGACGCCGATACTCTTGTGCAGCGCCGGCCCCTGGCGGTACCAGGCATCGTAGTAGGTCAGGCTGGTCATCCACAGGCCAAGGCCGAACAGGCCGAACACTGCCAGCGCCACCAGCCAGTGCAGCAGTACCGCAGCGAGACCGTAGCGCTCCCTGTCGTTGCGCAGTCGCATCAGAACCTCCCCGCGCGGTAGTCGCTGTAGGCCTGGTGCAGCTCGGCCTCGCTGTTCATCACGAACGGTCCGCCGCGCACCACCGGTTCGCGCAGCGGTGCGCCGCTGACCAGCAGCAGACGGCTATCTGCGTCGGCCACGATTTCGACCGCATCACCCGCGCCGAGCAGGGCGAGGGAACAGGCGTCGATGCGGCGACCGTCGATGTGTACCGCCCCCGCGAAGACATAGACGAAGGCGTTGCGCTCAACAGCGACCGGCTCCTCGAAACGCGCACCGGCGGGCAGGGTGATGTCGAAATAGCTGGCCGGCGTGATCAGTGCGCGCACCGGACCGGTGGTGCCGCGGCGGGTGGTGCCCGCGATCACCTTGACCAACGTGCCGTCCTCGCGTGTTTCCACCGGGATCGATGCGGCACCGAATTCCTGGTAGCGCGGCGCCATCATCTTGTGCGCCGCCGGCAGGTTGACCCACAGCTGGAAGCCGGCCAGCAGACCGTCCTCCTGTTCGGGCATCTCGGAATGGACGATGCCGCGCCCGGCGGTCATCCACTGCACGCCGCCATGCTTGATGACGCCGCTGTGGCCGGCGTTGTCGCCGTGGCGCATGCGGCCGTGCAGCAGGTAGGTGACGGTCTCGAAGCCGCGGTGCGGGTGGGGCGGGAAGCCGCCGATGTAATCGTCCGGGTCGTCGGAACGGAAATCGTCCAGCAGCAGGAAGGGGTCGAGCTGCGGCAGCGTCGGCCCGCCGATGAGCCGGGTCAGGCGCACGCCGTCGCCGTCGGCGGTTTCCTGGCCGCGCACCACCTGGGCGACCGGGCGTGCGGTGTGGCTGACTTTCTGGTCCATGATGACCTCCGCTGTATCGGGGGCGCAGTGGGTGGGGCAACGGGAATCGCGTCCCGCCCACCAGCGCCGTGGTGTTGGGAACAAGTTTAGGGTTGCCGAATAAGGAATAAAGGCGATAATCAGCAAAAGACTGTTGCGAATATTGGAACAATGGACCGCTTCGACTCCCTGCAAACCTTCGTCGCCGTGGTGGAGGCCGGCAGCTTCAGCGCCGCCGCCGTGCGGCTCGACCGCGCCAAGTCGGCGGTGAGCCGGCAGCTGGCGGCACTGGAGGCGCACCTCGGCGTGCAGCTGCTCAACCGCACCACCCGCCGCCTGTCGCTCACCGAGGCGGGGCGGGAATTCCACGAGCGGGCGCAGCGCATCCTCGCCGACCTGGAGGAGGCGGAGCTGTCGGTGGCGGTGGAACAGACCGCCCTGCGCGGCCGCCTGCGGCTGGCGGCGCCGTTGTCCTTCGGTGTGCAGCACCTGGCGCCGGCGCTGGCGGAGTTTCTGACGCAGCATCCGGAGCTGGTGCTGGATCTCGACCTGGACGACCGTCGCATCAATCTGGTGGAAGAGGGTTTCGATCTGGCGCTGCGTATCGGTGAGCTGGCCGATTCATCGCTGGTGGCCCGTCCGCTGGCCCCGATCCGCATGCAGCTGTGCGCCAGCCCCGACTATCTGCGCCGCCACGGCACGCCGCGCACGCCGCAGGACCTGGCTTTTCATGCCGGCCTGGTGTACGGCAACGTGCCGGAGGCGCAGCAGTGGCGCTTCCTCGATGCCGCCGGCAAGGTACACAGCGTGAAGGTGCCGGCACGGCTGCGCGCCAACAACGGCGACGTGCTGCTGCGCGCCGCGCTCGATGGCCTCGGCGTGGTGGTGTCGCCCACCTTCATCACCCACCGCGCCCTGGCGGCCGGGGAACTGGTGCCGCTGCTGCCCGATTACCGGGCGCCGGGCACCACCGCGTATGCGGTGTATCCCTCGCGCCGTCATCTGCCGCAGCGGGTGCGCGTGCTGATCGACTTTCTGGCGCAGCGCTTCGGCGCAACGCCGTATTGGGATCAGGCATGACGGCGCCGCGACAGGTGTGGGTGCTGGCCGGTGGGCGGGAATGGGCGCGCACGGTGGCCATGCACTACGCCTGCGACGGCATGCTGTGGCTGGGCGAGCCGCCAGCGGGTGCGCCCGGTGGTGCGGCGCGCGAGGCACACAAGTGGCTGGGGCGCGAACTGGACCTGTTGGTGATCGATGCCTGGGCCGGTTTCGATGTGGAGGCCTTCGGCGCGGCCAGCGGTGCGCTGCGCGGCGGCGGTCTGCTGCTGCTGCTGACACCGCCACTGGCCGAGTGGCCGCACTATGCCGATCCGGAATACGCGCGTATCGCGGTGCACCCGCATACGCCCGCTGACGTGAGCGGGCGCTTTCTTGCGCGCTTTGTGCGTCTGCTGCAGAGCCACGACATCAGGGTATTGGGTGAGGCCGATGCGCTGCCCGCGTGGCAGGCGACGCCAGGCAACCATCCAGCCAACTGGCATACCGCCGATCAGCAGGCGGCGCTGGAGGCGATCATGGCGATGGCGCAGGCGGCCGCGCCCGTACCGTTGGTGCTCACCTCCGATCGCGGCCGCGGCAAATCGGCGGTGCTGGGCATGGCGGCGGCGCAGTTGCTGCGCCAGGGCACGCACCGCATCGTGGTGACGGCGCCGCGCCTGGCGGCAGTGGAGACCTTGTTCGAACACGCCGCACGCAACACCGAGCGTAGGGCGGACTTCAGTCCGCCAGCCGAACTCCTGATGAAGGCAGATGGCGGACTGAAGTCCGCCCTACGATCTGCTCCGGACGAGAGTGCGGGCATTCGCTTCGTTGCCCCCGACGAGCTGCTGCACACCCTGCCAGGGGCCGACCTGCTGCTGGTGGACGAGGCCGCGGCGATCCCGGCGCCATTGCTGGAGCGCCTGCTGGCGCACTATCCGCGCAGCGTGTTCGCCACCACGCTGCACGGTTACGAGGGCACCGGGCGCGGCTTTGCCGTGCGCTTCCAGCGCGTCCTGAATGAGCGTGCGCCGGGCTGGCGCAGCGTGCGCCTGACCGAAGCGATCCGCTGGCCGGAAAATGATCCGCTGGAGCGGTTCGTGTTCGATGCCCTGCTGCTCGATGCGCAGGCGGCCGATGATACGCAGATGCGTGGCGTCGCAGCGGGTGCGTGCAGCATCGAGCGGGTGGAGCGCGACGTCCTGCTGGCCGATGATGCCCTGCTGCACCAGTTGTTCGGCCTGCTGGTGCTGGCCCATTACCGCACCAGTCCCCTCGACCTGCGCCACCTGCTCGACGGACCCAACGTCAGCGTGTGGCTGATGCGCCGGCAGGGACAGGTGGTGGCGACGGCATTGACGGTGCGCGAGGGCGGCTTCGATGAGGCATTGGCCGCGGCGATCTATCGCGGCGAGCGGCGGCCGCGCGGTCATCTCATTCCGCAATCACTGGCCTTGCACAGCGGCTTTGTCGCGGCGCCGCTGCTGTCGGGCGAGCGCATCATGCGCATCGCCGTGCATCCCGCCGCACAGCAGCGCGGCCTCGGTACGCGCTTGCTGCAGGCCATCCTCGAACAGGCGCAAGGCGACGACCTCGATTTCGTCGGCGCCAGCTTTGGTGCCAGCGCCGAACTGCTGGCGTTCTGGCAGCGTGCGGCATTTGTGCCGGTGCGTCTCGGCCTGACGCGCGAGGCGAGCAGCGGCGCCCATTCGGTGATCGTGCTGCGGCCATTGTCGGTTGCGGGGGAGCAATTGTTTGTGGCGGCGCGGGAGCGTTTCCTGGCCCACCTTCCTGCGCTGCTGCGCGACGGCATGGAAGAGGTGGATGCCGATGTGGCGGCAATGCTGCGGCAAGGCGCACACGCCGATGACGGCGCGGAGCTGGACGCGCAGGACTGGCGCGACGTGGAAAGCTTCGTGCAGGGCTGGCGTGGCTACGAGGTGTGTCAGGTGGCCGTGCGCAAGCTGGTGCGTGCCACCATCGACCAGGCAGTGCTGGATGCCGTGCAGCGTGAACTGCTGCAACACAAGGTATTGCTGTGCGAGCCGTGGGAGTCGGTGATTGCCGCGCGGGGCTACAGCGGCCGGGCGCAGGCGCTGGCGGCACTGCGCACTGCGGTGGCGCAGTGTCGTAATGCCGCCCTGTAGGTCGGCAGAAAATTCAGCAGGGGGCCCGCGGCCTGCTACTCATCCAATGCCTGTTCGATCCGCTCACACACCGACTTGAGGATCGATACCCGCGCCAGGTGCTTGTCGTTGGAGGCGATCAGGTGCCACGGCGCGTAGGAGGTGGAGGTGCGGGTGACCATGTCGCTCACCGCCTGTTTGTACGGCTCCCACTTCTCGCGGTTGCGCCAGTCCTCGTCGGTGATCTTGTACTGCTTGTAGGCAATCTTTTCGCGTTCCTGGAAGCGGCGCAGCTGCTCCTCCGGCGAGATGTGCAGCCAGAACTTGCACAGGATGATGCCGTGCTCGCTGAGCTGCTGTTCGAATGAATTGATCTCCATGTAGGCGCGCTGCCACTCATGCTCCCGGGCGAACTGTTCCACCCGCTCCACCAGCACGCGGCCATACCAGGAACGGTCGTAGATGGTGATGTAGCCGGCCTGCGGGATGTGACGCCAGAAGCGCCACAGATAGTGCTGCGCCAGTTCTTCATCGGTCGGCGCCGCCACCGAGATGACGCGGTACAGGCGCGCATCCATGGCGCCGGTGAGACGGCGGATGGCGCCGCCCTTGCCGGCGGCATCCCAGCCCTCGAACATGAAGATGCTGGAACGGCGCTTCTCGCGCGCCGCCCAGGCCAGGCGGCTGAGGCGTTCCTGATATTTGGCCAGCTGTTTCTTGTAATCCTTGTCGCTGATGGCCTGGCCCAGGTCGACGCTGTCCAGCACCTGGCGTTGCGGCGTGGACGCCGCGGGGGTTTCCGGTTTGGCCGCGCTGCGTTTTTCCTTGCCCTTGGCGGCGGCCTGCATCTCGTCCAGCCGCCGGCTGATGGCGTCCAGTACCGTGCTGGCCGCCGTAAGGTCGCGATAGTTCTCGTCGGTCGCCTCGATCAGGTGCCAGGGTGCGGTGCCGCTGCTGGTGGCGCGGATGGCCTCCTCGGAGACGGTGACGAAGTCATCGTATTTCTTGAGGAACTTCTTCTGCATCGGCGAGGCGACCATGCCGGTGGCCGGATGCAGCTTGCCTTCCTTGTCCGGCGTGAGGCGCCGCTTCTGTTCCTTCTTGGTGATGTGGAACCACAGCTTGATGACCAGGGCGCCGTCATCGCTCAACATCTTCTCGAATTCATTGATGCGCAGCAGTTCGTACTCGAACTGGCCGGGCTCGATGCGACCGTAGACGCGGTCGATGATCGGCTGGGTGTACCAGGAGCCGAACATGATGCCGATAGTGCCGCGCGGCGGCAGCTTGCGCCAGAAGCGCCAGTAGCGCGGCCGCTCCCGTTCCTCGTCGCTCTCGTCCCAGAAGGCATGGGTCTGGATGCCGCGGGTGTCGAGCCACTCGTTGAGGCGGTTGACCACCTTGGGCTTGCCGGCGCCTTCGACGCCGGAGACGATGACGATCACCGGCATGCGTGTCTCGCGCAGCGCGGCCTGGATGTCGAGCAGGCGGGTGCGCAGTTGCGGCAGCTGTTCGTTGAAGTTCTTCTTGTCCAGGGTGTTGCCCAGTTCCACGGCCTCGAACATATTTCTCTCCCTGCTTCGCCGTTGCCAAGATGATGCAGCAAGTAAACGTCTTCACTCTCAGGGCGTCAACTGCGACATTGTGCAGTGATTTGGTAGGCCATGGCGTATTCCCCTTGGGATGCATGGATATGGCCATTGGTTGCAAAGGCACCAAAACGTCGTATAAAGGAGATATACATTCTGCCGGCGCAGGCCATGTCTCCCTTTTCCCCCTCTCCGCCCCGCTACAGCCAGCGTTTCGTGTTCATCGGCCTGATCGGTGTGGTGCTGCTCGCCCTGTCGGCTTCGTTTCTGTATGTCATCCAGGCGGCGCGCCAGCAGCAGATCGAGCAGGCATTGAATACGGTGTTGAGCAAGGCCCAGCTCGTGGCACTCGCCCACGATCAATGGCTGGAGGAGTCGCGCAATCTGCTGGCAACGCTGGCGGTGGCACTGGACGGCCTGCCGGACCTCGAGCGGGACTGTTCCGCGCTGCTGGCGACGATGACGCAGGCCACGCGCGGCGTGGACACCATGCTGGTGGCACGGCCGGACGGCGCGGTGGTGTGTGCGCCGCACGCGCTGCCAGAGCCGGTCAATGTCGCCGACCGCCTGTATTTCCGCCGTGCGTTGGAGCTGGACGGGTTCGCCGTGGGGGAATACATCATCGGACGCGTCAGCGGCGAGCCGGTACTGCCGGCGGCCCTGCCGTTGCGTGATGCCAGCGGTGAGGTGCGGTATGTGGTCATACTCGGCCGCAAGCTGTCCTGGGTGGAAACCACCCTGGCGCGGCAACGCTATTCGGCCGACACGACCATCCTGCTCATCGATGGCAAGGGCCGGGTGATGGCGCGCGCGCCGGATGCCGCAGCGATGCTGGCGCAGGGATCACTGACGAGCATCATGGAGCAGGAGCAGGGCGTGCTGGAGGTGCGGGATGTGAATGGCGCGGCGCGATACCTCGGCTTCACCACCCTGGGGCAGCGGGTCAACGATGCCTACGTGGTGGTAAGCGTGCCGGCGGAAGAGGTGCTGGCACCGGTGCGCGCATTTCTGCTGGGCAATCTGGTGCAGTTTGCCGTGGCCGCCATGCTGATCTTTGCACTGCTGTGGTTTGGGCTGGGGTATTGGGTGCTGCGGCCATTGCGCCGCCTGCTGGCCGCCATGGAAGGCGTGCGCGGCGGCAATCTCGCCCTGCGCCTCGGCGTGCAGGGTGGCACGGTGGAAATGGTGAAGCTGGCGCAGAGCTTCGATGGCATGGTGAGCGAATTGCAGCAGGCCGACGCGCGGCTGCGCCGCCAGTCGGACATCGATGGTCTGCTCGGTATTGCCAATCGGCGTGCCTTCGACGAGACGTTGGCTCAGGAGTGGGGACGCGCGCAGCGTGAGCTGGCGCCGTTGTCTCTGCTGATGATCGATGTGGACTACTTCAAGAATTACAATGACAGCTACGGACACCAGGCCGGCGATCGCTGTTTGCAGCAGATCGCGGCGGCGATCGCCGCCACGCTGAAGCGGCCGGCGGATGTTGTCGCGCGCTACGGTGGCGAAGAATTTGCCGTGGTGTTGCCGCGCACCGATGCCGCCGGGGCCGATGGGGTGGCGCGTGCGATCCAGAACGAGGTGGCACGGCTGGCCATTCCGCACGCGGCCTCGCGTGCCAGTGATCAGGTGACGGTGAGTATTGGCATCGCCACGCTGGCGCCGGCGCCAGGCAATTCGCCCGAGATATTGATTCATGGCGCAGACAGTGCGCTGTATCGCGCCAAGCACGAGGGCCGCAACCGCCGCGTCCATGCGGAGGCCGGATAGATGGAAGGACGCTGTACCTGCAACATACAAACAAGGAGCGGAACATGAGGTCAGTAGGGTGGAAGGGATGGCTGGGCGGTCTGTTGTTCCTGATGGCTGCGCCCGCGCCGGCGGCGCCGCCCTCCGGTATGGCACCGCCGGTGGCCGCGGCACCGGTTGCCATTCCGTCCGCGCTGAAGAAGTCGCCGGAACTCGCCCGGCTGTTGCGTGACTGGGACAGGGAATCGATGCTGGCCATGGAGGTGGCGCGTCAGGCACCGCGCCAGGTGCTGAACCGTGCGGCGATGCAGCGCACCCGCATCGAGACGGCCGGCGGCGAGAAGGTTGCACTGGGCAAGCTGTTCGACAGCACCTTCACGGCCCAGCGCGCACTGGACCGGCAACTGCAGCGCATCCCCGCCACCGCGCTGGTCGGACGGCCGCAGATCAACGAGGCGGTGGTGGAGTTTCCCGATCGGCTGCTCATGGTGCGCCAGGTACGGGTCGTGGTGCGTGACCCGCAGCAGGCGGCGGCTGCGGCACCCGAACTGGCAAAGTTTCTGGCGCCGGTGGATCAGGCGGCCGCGGCCCAGGCCCGTGTGGCGGATCTGGAGCCGGATGTGCAGCAGAGTTTCCGCCGCTATATCACCGCAGAATTGCCGTTGCTGGAAGCCGATGACCCGCTGCGTCAGGCGCTGGCCGCAGGCGGTGAAGATGCGGTATTGCGTGCCGTGCTGAGCGGCGCGGGCGAGTTCGATGTCACCGAGCAGGTGGTGGTGGAGCGG
Organism: Pseudomonadota bacterium; assembly: GCA_040755915.1. Taxonomy (GTDB): domain Bacteria; phylum Pseudomonadota; class Gammaproteobacteria; order Thiohalomonadales; family Thiohalomonadaceae; genus Sulfurivermis. The sequence goes on from JBFLWM010000033.1 coordinate 19,813, forward strand.
CGGTTGTTCAATGACGGCATGCCGCACCTGACCCGGGAGTTTCGTGCCCTGGCCCAGACCACAGGACCGGTGCTGAAACCAACCGTGGCGCGGCAGCAGCCGGCGGCGGCGCGGGCGCCATCGAGCCTGGGTGGCCCGGCGGCGCAGGGCCGTGACTATCAATATCCTGCCGGCGAGCGCCATGAAGGAAGGCTGGAGTTCAGCGAGCCGTTTCTGGCCGGCTTCACCCTTGGGCAGGAACTGGCCTGGGAGCGCAAGTGGAAATTCGGCGCCGGGTTCCTGCGCGTCAATTACGGCATGGGCTACGGTTTCGGCCTGCGCATTCCCGTCGCCCTCAACGGCCGCCTGGAGCCGACGCGCAGTGTGCGCAGCACCATCGATGATCCGGGCCGCGATCTGACCCTGCGCCTGCAGGCCGTGACCAGCGACGCGCAGGAAGAATATTACAGCCGCGTGGGGCTGGCGCCGGGACAGGTGTTCGGCGGCGATGAGTTCGTCTTCACTGCCGGCTCATGGTTCGGCTTCAAGCTGTACGCCCTGGGCAAGACCTGGGCGGAGCTGACGCCGGTCAATTCGCCCTGGCACAAGAGCCTCAGCTTCCGCCCGCCGCTGGGCGGCAGCCCGCGCGAGATATTCACCTTCGCCGTGCCGCCGGAACTGACCAATACCGCCATCGATCTCGGCGCACTGAGCGGTGCACTGGAGGTCGGCGTGGGTCTGAATGGCAGCGGCAAGGTGCTGGCGCCGTATGCCCTGCTGGTGGACGGCCGGCCGGTGGTGGAGCAGCGCATCGCACTGAACAACGCCAATCAGCACACCGAGACCCTGCGCCTGCCGCCGCTGACGGCGACGCCCGGCACGGTGGTGCAGCAGGGCTACGGCCTGCGCCTGGGTGCGCCGACCTATCTGATGGATGTCAGCGCAGCGACGCGCCTGCGTGTGGTGATGCGGGTGAAGGCCGGGCCGCTGAAGCGCAGCGTGGCCACCGACTGGGTGGATGTGTTCACCCTGCCGCTGGGACAGATCGCCCTGCTGCCCCACGCCGGCACCCACGGCCGCTATGAGTGGCAGGAAGGCGTGCGCATCTTCGAGGCACGCGACCCGGGCGATCCGGCCACGATGCAGGCACCGCGCAAGGTGCCGCGCCCGGGCGCGGCGGCGCCGTCCACCGCGCCGACACCGGCTGCGCCGGCCAGGCCGGCGGCAACGGTGCGTCCGTCGGCAGTGCCGGCAGAGCGGCCCCAGGCGACCACCGGCCGTGACAAGGCGTCGAGTGTCGGCTATGGCGAAGACCCGGGAGAGGAAACCCAGGAGCGGCCCAATCCGCTGCACACGCAGCCGGCCCCGATCAGACAGCCGGCGCCGGTGCAGTGAGGCTCCAGGCCGCTGCCCTGACGGCAGCGGCGCGCCGCGCTACAATGACGCTCTTTTCGTTTATCCCGGGGAGCGGGTTTCGTGAAACTGAGCGCCGAGCAGTTCCGTCATTGGGAGCACAAGTGCATCACCCTGCTGGGCATGTCCGGTGTGGGCAAGACGCGCATCTCCAACCTGCTGCGTGCCAGCAACTGGTTCCACTTCTCGGCGGATTACCGCATCGGCACGCGCTACCTGGACGAGGCGATCCTCGACAACATCAAGCAGCAGGCCATGCAGGTGCCGTTCCTGCGCGACCTGCTGCGCTCGGATTCCATCTACATCCGCAACAACATCACGGTGGATCACCTGAAGCCGGTGTCCACCTTCATGGGCAAACTGGGCAACCCCGAGCTGGGCGGCCTGTCGCTCACCGAGTTCAAGCGCCGCCAAGGCCTGCACCGCGTCGCCGAGGTGGCCACCTTCCGCGACGTGCCGGAGTTCATCCACAAGGCGCGCTCGCTGTACGGCTACCAGCACTTCATCAACGACGCCGGCGGTTCGCTGTGCGAGCTGGATGAGCCGGGCCTGCTCGATGAACTCGCCGGGCACACCCTGTTTCTCTACATCCAGGCCTCGGAGTCGGATGAGCGCGCACTGATCCGCCGCGCCGAGGCGGACCCCAAGCCGCTGTACTACCGCGAGGCCTTTCTCGACGAACAGCTCGCCATCTACATGCAGGAGCGCGCGCTGGACTACGTGGCGCAGATCGATCCGGACGACTTCGTGCGCTGGGTGTTCTCGCGCCTGTTCCGGGCGCGCGTGCCGCGCTACGAGGCGATCGCCCGGCAGTACGGCTACACCATCACCACCGCCGAACTGGCCCAGGTGCAGAGCGAAGGCGATTTCCTCGCCCTGATCGAGCGGGCCATCGCACGGCAGGAATGAGAAACGGCAAGGAATCCGCAAATGAACGCGAATGAACGCAAATCCAACGACGGAATATTCTGAGCAATATTTGCGTCCATTTGCGTTTATTCGCGGAATGTTTTTTACGCCGTTTGATTATCGAGGAAATCACGCATGCCCTTGGTTGCCCATACCGAACTCCCCACCTTCGAGCGCATGAAGCAGGAAGGGCAGAACGTGCTGCCGCGCGACTATGCCCTGCAGCAGGATATCCGCGAGCTGCATGTCGGTCTGCTCAACATGATGCCGGACGCCGCGCTGGAGGCCACCGAGCGCCAGTTCTTCCGCCTCATCGGTGAGAGCAACCAGATCGCCCAGTTCTACCTGCACCCGTTTACGCTGAAAGAATTGAAGCGTGGCGCCAAGGGGCAGGAGCACGTCGACAAATACTACGAAACCTTCGAGCAGGTGAAGGCACAGGGCCTGGATGCGCTGATCATCACCGGCGCCAACGTGCAGGGCAGCGAGCTGTCGCAGCAGCCGTTCTGGCAGCCGCTCATCGAGGTGATCGACTGGGCCTATGCAAATGTGACCTCGACGTTGTGTTCCTGCCTCACCACCCACGCGGTCATGGAATTCCGTTACCACCAGAAGCGCCGCCCGCTCGGCTTCAAGCGCTGGGGCGTGTATTCGCATCGGGTGATGGATCGGCGCCATCCGCTGGTCACCGGTGTGAACACGCGTTTCGACGTGCCGCATTCGCGTTTCAACCAGATTGATCGCGAGCAGTTCGAGACGGTGGGATGCCGTGTGCTGGTGGAGAGCGCGCAGGCCGGTGTGCATCTGGCGGTCAGCCCGGATCTGTTCCGTCTGGTGTTCTTCCAGGGACATCCCGAGTACGACGTGATCTCGCTGCTGAAGGAATACAAGCGCGAGGTGCTGCATTACGCCAACGGCGACCGTGCCGACTATCCGCCCTTCGTGGAGAATTATTTCACCGCGCAGAACGAGGCGATCCTCGACGAATACCGCGAGCAGCTGGAGGCGGCGAAGGCCAGAGGGGCGTCACTGCCCGAGATGCCGGAGGAGCTGGTGGCCTCGCAGCTGGACAACACCTGGCATGACAGCGCCGAGGCGGTGATCAACAACTGGATCGGCATGGTCTACCAGCTCACCCACCATGATCGACGTCTGCCGTTCAAGGCCGGCATCAATCCCGACGACCCGCTCGGCCTGCGCGGCTAGCGCCTGATCGCTGCATAGGCCGCGAGCGCCCGCTCGCGGCTGGCCTTGAGATCCACCCGCGGCGCGGGATAGTCCGCCGGTACGGTCGGTGACGACCAGGGCTGATGGATGTATTTGTCTGCAAGACCGGACAGTTCCGGTACCCAGTGCCGCACGTAGTCACCGTGCGGATCGAATTTCTCCCCCTGACTGACCGGATTGAATATGCGGAAGTACGGCGCGGCATCGGCGCCGCAGCCGGCTACCCATTGCCAGCCCAGCGTGTTGTTGGCGAGGTCGGCGTCCACCAGCGTGTCCATGAACCAGCGTGCGCCTTCCTGCCAGGGGATGAGCAGGTTCTTGGTGAGAAACGAGGCGGCGATCATGCGCACGCGGTTGTGCATCCAGCCGCTGTGCCACAGCTCGCGCATGCCGGCATCGACGATGGGGATGCCGGTATCGCCGTGTTGCCAGGCGATGAGGTCTTCCGCGTAATCGCGCCGCCAGGGGAAGCGGGCGAAGCGCGCATCCAGCGGCTCGTTGACGGTGTGTGGGAAGTGATACAGCAGCTGATGGGCGAATTCGCGCCACACCAGTTGGCGCAGCCAGCTCTCGCCGTTCTGGGTCAGACCGGGATCGCGCTGCATGGTCAGGTGCTGCTGCACGAGCGCCATCAAGCGTTGCGGGCCGATCTCTCCGAAGTGCAGGTACGGCGACAGGCGCGCGGTACCGGCGCGTGCCGGAAGGTCGCGCGCGGTGGCGTAGTCGGCGACCGCCTGATCGATGAATGCGGTCAGCCGCACTTCGGCCCCGGCCTCGCCCGGTTGCCACTCCGCCGCCAAACCGCTGTCCCAGCGCTGGCGCGGCAGCAGTCGCAGTGCCTCCAGCGGCTCAGTGTGCAAGGTTGCCGGCACGGGCGGGATCGTTGCCGGTGCGGCATGCAGTGCAAGATCGAAACCGCGCCTCTGGGCGGCATTCCAGTAGGGCGTGAATACGCGATAGGGCGTGCCGTCTGTCTTGAGCAGTTGCCAGGGTTCGTTGAGCAGCAGGGCATTGTGGCTGGCAACATGCAGGCCGTCGGCGCGCAGCGCTTCCTTGATGGCACTGTCGCGCACCATGGCCTCCGGCTCGTAGACACGGTTCCAGTGCACCTCGCTGGCGCCGCTTTCGCGCAGCACCGCGCGCAAGGACTCCAAGGCATCGCCGCGACGCAGCAGCAGGCGGGAGCCCCGCTGCCGCAAGGTCTTATCCAGTGCGGCAAGGCTGTGATGTAGCCACCAACGGGCAGCGGCGCCGTCACCGCCGGCCTCCGGCGTATCGATGTAGAGCGGAATGATGCGGTCGCAACGATCGAGCGCGGCGCGCAAGGCCGGGTTGTCGGCCAGACGCAGGTCGCGGCGGAACCAGAGCAGGGCGGTGGTCATGATGGCTACAGCATACGCGAAGCGACGGTGAACAGAGCAACCGGGGACGCGTGGGGTCGCGCGTGAGCCGGCCGGCAGAGACCCCGCCAAAAAACAAAACCCCGCAGATGCGGGGTTTTGTATGCAGCAGGAAAGGAATCAGTAACCCTTGTAATACTCCAGCGGCTTGACGCCGCTGGCGGCGGTCAGCTCGGCCATGCGCTTCTTGTACTTCTCCATGAAGCTGCCCGCCGGCGGGTTGGCGTATTCCCGGTAGCTGAAGCCGTGCTTGTTGATGTGGGCCAGATACTCGGTCTCCAGCTGGATCATTTCCTGTTTGATGGCATCGATATTTCCGCTCATGGTAGACACGCTCCGTCAGTGTTTACGAATCACGAAAGTTGAAAATGGATCGGCGCAGCGAGCGCCGGGCGCTAGTTTCAGCAAAGACAAAATTCCGGTCAATACCGTCCCGGGCGCCGGGCCACCGCTTCCAGCTGCCAGGCGGCCGCATCGATGGCGGCCTCCAGACGGCTCTGCTGCGCGGGGTCCAGCGCGGGAAAAAAGTCAAAGCCGGTGAGTTCCTCGACGCGGTCGACGCTGGTGACGAAGTAATCCAGTGGTTCATCACCGCGCACCGACTGCGGCACAACGAAGGCCAGCAGGCGCGGCGGCGCAGCACCGCGGCCGGGGGCGGCGTAGATCTTGAAAAACGCATCAGGGATCTCCACCCGGGCGGAGCCCGCCAGGCGCTGGATGTCGGCGTCGAAGATCGGGCCGGTGATGACCCACAGCTCCTTTGCGCGCGGTGCGAAGAAATCGATCTCCGCCTCCTCCAGCCGTTGCCATACCTTCTGATTCAGCCGGGGCCGCTGCGGCGTGATGTTGGTCATCAGGAAGGTCTGCTGCTGCGCCGTCGGGCCGTACAGGCGCGAGATGGCGTAGTTGGGGGCGAGGTGGCCGCGGTCGTAGCCGCTGCCGCTGTAGTCGTCGTGGCCGATGGAGTTCAGAGCGCGCCAGTCGCGGTTGAAACGTTCCGGGCGACGGTAAAAAGGCGCGTCTGCCGGGACCGGCTGCAGCCGGTATTCGACCCACAGCGGATTGCCGCGCAGGTCGGACCAGCCCACCAGAAAGGCGTCGTTGCGCAGCACGCGGGTCCAGGTGAGGGCGCGCCAGTCGATGGCTGCCGGCACGCCTTGCCAGGCCATTGCCGGGCGCGCGTGCAACACCTCGTAGCCGTACCAGCCGGCGGTGAGTACTGCCATTGCCAGCAGCAACAACGGATGGCGGCGCAGCAGATACAGCAGTGCAGCGACACGAACGGCGGTGTGGCGACGGGCCATGGGATCTCCGGGGCAGAACGGGAGGCGAATTATAACTGTCTACCGCCGCCGGTACCGAGCGCTTATGATGGAGCGGCATCGTTCACAGGACAAAGGGAACCAGGCATGACGGATGGGGATTTCGAACAGGAAGGATTGCTGCCGGCCGATCTGCGCGAGAGCTATGCGGTGATCTATGCGCCGCGCCGCCAGCGCCAGCGCTATCCGGAGAATACGGTGCAGGTGGTGGACACCGAGCAGGAGGCGCTGGCCGGGGCCGATGCGAAAAAACACCTGTTTGCCGCGCGGGTATGCGGCCCGTTCCGTTCCTCCGAGGGATTCAAGCTGTTCTATCTGGTGCGTTGGCTGGGAGAGGAGTGATGAAGGCGGAGTTCTGGCTGGAGCGCTGGCAGCGCAACGAAATCGGTTTCCATCAGGAGGAAATCAATGCCCACCTGCAGGACTACTGGGGCAGTCTGCAATTGCCCGCGGGGGCCGAGGTGTTCGTGCCGCTGTGCGGCAAGAGCCGCGACATGCTGTGGCTGCGTGCGCAGGGCTACCGCGTACTCGGCGTGGAGCTGAGTCCGCTGGCAGTGGAGGATTTCTTTCTGGAGAACGAACTCAAGCCGCAGGTGCGCAGCCACGGCGCCTTCGACAGCTGGAGTTGTGACGGCGTGACCCTGCTGTGCGGCGATTTCTTCGAACTGGAGCCGGCCGACCTCAAGGGCATTGCGGCGGTGTATGACCGTGCCTCGCTGGTGGCGCTGCCGCCGGAGATGCGCACGGAGTATGCGCGGCATCTGCACAAAGTGCTGCCGGCACGCGTGCCGATGCTGCTGGTCACCATGGATTATGCGCAGGCGGAGATGGACGGGCCGCCGTTTTCCGTCAGCGCGGCCGAGGTGCAGCGGCTGTATGCCGGGCACTACGACATCGCACGGCTGTATACCCATGATGTATTGTCCGAGAATGCCCGCTTCCGCGAGCGTGGCCTGACGCGTCTCGACGAGGTGGTGTTCCATTTGCAGCCGTAGTACGCGTCATCGCGGCAGAGTCGTTGCGGAGAAAAATCTGCGTTTGCCACAGGCATACTCCGCGCGGCCTTGTTTTTCCGCCGTGCGGACGCATCCTTAGGGGATACCGCCGCGAGGACCGCCGCCATGTCACTCCATTCCCGCACACCCGTCATGCCTACCGCCGCCGAAGCCTTGCCCGGCCGCGCCGTACCGATGCCGGTGCCGCTCAATCACTACGTCAACGGCAACCGGATCATCCCGCCGTTTCCGCCGGGCATGGCGCAGGCCCTGTTCGGCCTGGGATGTTTCTGGGGCGCCGAGCGTCGTTTCTGGCAGCAGCCCGGCGTGTATTCCACGGCCGTGGGCTATGCGGGTGGCTATACGCCCAACCCCACCTACCGCGAGGTGTGCAGCGGCATGACCGGACACAATGAGGTGGTGCACGTGATCCATGACCCGCAGCAGATCAGCTACGAAGATCTGCTGCGCGTGTTCTGGGAGGCGCACGACCCGACCCAGGGCATGCGCCAGGGGAATGATGTCGGTACCCAGTATCGTTCCGGCATCTATGTCTACGATGCGGCGCAGCGCGCCGCCGCCGAGGCGACACGCGCGGCATTCCAGGCGCGGCTGGGCGCTGCGGGATTCGGCGCGATCACCACCGAGATCGTCGACGCGCCAACCTTCTATTACGCCGAGGAATATCACCAGCAATATCTGGCAAAGAATCCCGGCGGTTATTGCGGCCTGGGCGGCACCGGCGTGTGCCTGGCATAGGGATATAACGATGCAGCAATTTCTGCTCGCCCACGCGGCGGGCGCCGACGGCACCACCCTGCTGGAACGCTGCCTGCAGCAATTGGGCAGCGTGCCGCCGGAGGCCACACTCGGTTTTGTCTACGCCAGCGACACGCTGGCGGCCGAGCTGCCGCAGATCGTGCAGCGCCTGCAGGCGGTGTTGCCGCGCGTACAGTGGGTGGGCACCCTGGGCATGGCGGTGTGCGCCAGCGGTGAGGAATATTACGACGGGCCGGCGCTGGTGCTGCTGCTGGGCGATGTGCCGGTGGAGCAGTTCCGCCTGTTGCCGTCGGCGCTGCAGGCCGAGGCGGTGCTGCCGCCGGAATTGCATGCCTGGGCGGAGCAGCAAGGCTATTGCTTTGCGCTGCTGCACGGCGATCCCACCAACACCGCGACACCGAGGCTGGTGGAGGCGGTGGGTGCGGCGCTGCCGGCGGCCTTCGTCAACGGCGGCCTTACCTCATCCAACAGCATGCATCATCAGGTGGTCGGTGATGCGGTGATCAGCGGCGGCGTGTCGGGCGTGTTGTTCGGCCCCGCAGTGGCGGTAGTCACCGATCACACCCAGGGCTGCACGCCGCTGGGGCGTCCCCATGCCATCACCGAGGCGGAGGGCAACATCGCCATCCGTCTTGATCACCGTCCGGCACTGGAGGTGATGAAGGAGGAGATCGGCGAGGTATTGGCGCGCGATCTGCAGCGCATTGCCGGTTACATCTTTGTCGGTCTGCCCATCGCCCATTCCGACACCGGCGACTATCTGGTGCGCCACCTGATGGGGCTGGATACGCGCAACGGACTCATCGCCGTGGGCGATTATCTCGATGGCCATGAGCGGCTGATGTTCTGTCGCCGCGACGGCAACACGGCGCGCGAGGATATGCGCCAGATGCTGGAGCGCATCAAGGCACGGGTGGCCGGCCGCACCATCCGTGGCGGCATCTACGTCACCTGTCTGGGGCGCGGCCGCAACCAGTTTGGCGACGACGCCGAGGAGTTGCGCCTGATCGGTGCGGTGCTGGGCGAGTTCCCCCTGGCCGGTTTCTTTGCCAACGGCGAGCTCTATAATGGACGCCTGTATGGCTACACCGGGGTGCTGACGCTGTTCCTGTAGCACCCGGCGGGCGGCCGGCAAGCGGGGGAAAAGGGAATGCAGGATTTCATCGGCGTACTGGTGCCGCTGTTGATCATCATGGACCCGCTGGGCAACCTGCCCTTCTTCCTGCTGTTCACCCGCGACAACACGCAGGATGAGCGGCGGCGCATGGCGCTGGTGGCTGCCGTGGCCAGTGCCGTCATTCTGATGACCTTCGCCCTCAGCGGCGACGTCCTGCTGCGCTTCTTCCATATCAGCATGCCGGCCTTCCAGCTGGCCGGCGGCTTCATCTTCTTCATCTACGCCCTGCAAATGCTGGCGCTGATCCCGAGCGGCATCAAGACTTCGGCCGAGGAGGAGCAGGAGGGCATTCGCAAGGACAACATCGCCCTGGTGCCGCTGGCCATTCCGCTGCTGGCCGGGCCGGGCGCCATCACCGCGGTGCTGGTCTGGCGCCAGCAGCTCACCGCACCCGTGCAGCAGCTGCAACTGCTGGCGGCGATACTCCTCGCCTGCCTCATCGTCTATCTGGCTTTGCGCTTTGCCGGAACCCTGCGCCGCCTGCTCGGGGTCAGCGGCATCCGCGTCGTCACGCGCCTGATGGGGCTGCTGCTGGCGGTGATCGCGGTGGAGTTCATGGTGCAGGGCTGGCGCCAGATTTGAGGAGCGGGACATGGGACAATTGCACATCACCCCGGCCGAGGCCCATGACGTGGTGGCCATCCACGAAATGATCACTGAGCTGTCGGAGCATCTCGGTCTGGCCCACGAGGTGGTTGCCACCGAGGGCGACATCCACAATGCCCTGTTCGGGCCGCAGCGGCAGGCGGAGGTGCTGCTGGCGCGACTCGATGGCGCCGCCGTGGGCTTCGCCCTGTACTACGGCAACTATTCCACCTTCCGCGGCCGCTGCGGCATCCATCTGGAGGATCTCTACGTGCGTCCGGTGGCGCGTGGCCTCAACATCGGCCGCCGGTTGCTGGCCGAACTGGCGCGCATCACGCTGGAGCGCGGCTGCACGCGTCTGGAATGGTGGGTGCTGGCGGAGGATGCAAAAGCGGTGGCGTTCTATGAACACATGGGCGCCACGGCCAAGGATGAGTGGATGGTGTATCGTCTGCGCGGTGATGCCCTGCGCGATATTGCCGCAGGAAACGCACCGTAGTCAGTGCAGCATCTGCTGGATCGCGGCACTGACGGTGTGCGCCTCGCGCAGGATGGCAAGGCCGTGGTGCGGATCGAATTCGCCCAGGTCGAGCTTGCGATAGGCCGGCGTGGTGTCGATGCGCGGCAGGTGCTGCATCTGCGCTGTGCCGAGATGGCTGTGCAGCTGGGCCACCACCAGCAGGTCGGCATAATCGGGCGTCTCGTGGGCATCGCGCATCCAGTCTTCCGCCTGTTCCGCGGCGGTGACCAGATCCTCCTCGAAACCGAGACGGCTCAGCACCAGATGGCTGGTGATGCGACGCAGGCGGCTGATGGTCTTGTCCAGCTCGGCGGCGTCATGTTCCAGATTGCCGTGTTGTGCGGCGAAGGTGAGGATGGGGATCACGCCGATGTCGTGCAGCAGGCCGGCAAGCATGCCGCGCTCGGCGTTGAAGCCGTGGCTGTGGCGCGCCAGCACATAGGCGAGGCTGGCGATCTGGCTGCTGTGCTGATACAGCGCCTGCATGCGCTGCTTGAGCAGCGGCGCGTCGGCAGTGAACACATGCTTGAGCGCCAGACTGATGGCGATGCTTTGCGCCGCGGCGAGGCCGAGCCGGGTGACGGCCTGATAGACGGTGGTGACCGGCTTGTCGCGCCGGTAGGCGGCACTGTTGGCGACATGAATCAACCGGGCGGAGAGTACGGGATCGGCCAGCACCATCTTGGCGACATCCTTGACGCTGACATCCGGATTGCGGATGGCCTCGCGGATGCGCAGTGCGATGTCGGGCAGCGACGGCAGCTCCAGTTCGTCGCGCTGGTAGGCCTGGTAGATGCGCTGATACAGCGGGCTGTCATCGGCGGCATTGCCCGCCATCACGATCTCTTCACCGCTGCCCGTGCTGCGCTCCGCGGCGGTCAGGCTGTGCAGCAACGGGCGGCTGAAACGCACCACCACGCTGGCGACCCTGGCCTCGGCATGGAGGCCGGGCGGGTGGATGCGGAACAGCGGCAGGCGGGCGCGCGGCGAGTTGGCGTGCACCTCCTCGTTTTCGCCCTTGTCGGATACCAGCGTCACCTCGCCGCGGATGAGGTAGGTGAGCCAGGCGGAATCTTCGGCGGCGACGATGCGGCCGTGGGGCTTGAGTACTTCGAGGCGCCCCTGCTCGGCGAGGCGACGGCGTGATTCGTCGCCCAGTTCACACACCGGGTAGACGGCCTCGGCGACGCGAATCAGTACACGCGGATCGTTGCTCTCCATGGCCCACCCTGTAGCTGGTTAAGCGGCTTCCCGAAAACGCCGGTCTTTCTCCTGCCGTGCCGTGCGGGAATCTGTGGCAGTGATTGCGTTTTCGCAAAGGTTCAGGCGATGTTTTTGGATAGAATGGTCCTGAACTTCCGGAAGCATATCACAGCGTCCGCATCCCTCATCTTCGCGCCCACTCCCACGAGGACCGACATGATCTACGCCATTGACGACACCCTGAAGCGCCAGGCCCGCACTCCCCACGAATTGCTGATGATCAATCTGGCGGCCTTTCATCTGCTCCTCGCCCCGGCCTCCATCGCCCTCGACATCGGTGCCTGGGGTCTGGCCCTGCCGCCATTGTTTTCTTCCCTGGTGATCGCCTATATCTATCTGCGCAGCCATCGCGCCGCCACCGGCGCGCCCTGGTTTGCGCTGATGCACTGGCGCCTCGCCTGGCGCCGTTGCCGCCTGCTGATGATGGGGTATGCCGCCTCGGCGCTGATCATCGGCGGCGGTTCGCTGCTGGCGCTCACCGCGCAGAAACACAGCATGCGCGAGATCATCTTCACCATCGCCACGCGCGTGGGTGTGATGCCCACTATCATCATGGTGCTGGTGCTGTTCGTGCTGGCCAACAGCGGTCTGGAGATGGCGGGCAAGGGGGAGGTGCCGGATGGGCTGCTCAAGCTGTACCCGCCGCCGGCCGAATAACCATCCAGTGTCGCGGGAGATCATATGGAGCCATCCCATCACCCCACCGAAATCGCCCTGCACCGCGACCGGCGCCTGCTCGAAATCACCTTCGCCGACGGCGCCCGCTTCGAGCTGCCCTGCGAATACCTGCGCGTCTATTCCCCCTCCTCCGAGGTGGCCGGCTATCACCGCAAGCGCCCGGTGCTGCAGGTGGGCAAGGCCGAGGTCAACATCAGCGACATCGTCCAGGTGGGGCATTACGCGGTGAAGCTGTGTTTCGACGACGGCCATACCAGCGGCCTGTATACCTGGGACTACCTCTACGACCTCGGTGCCAACTACGACCGGCACTGGGCCGACTATCTGGCCCGCCTGGAGCGGGCGGGGGCCCGGCGCCAGCCTGATTGATGTGCTTCCTGTTGACTATCTAATGAGAATCATTATCATCTAGTCCCCAGAACAACTACTCAGGTCTGCGGGGTGTGCGATGAACGACAGAGAGGCCGGCAAGGCACCGGTCAGGGTGACGGCGGCCGATGGGCGGCGCCGTTTGGACAGCATCGCGCTGCTGGGTTGCGGCAATGAGTTGATCATCGCCCATGGCGGCGAGGAATACCGCCTGCGCCTGACCCGGCAGGGGAAACTGATTTTGACCAAATAAGTCCTTCGCTAGCGGCGGGCGCGCAACGCGCCCGCCGTCTGCGCGGCCCGTCCTCGCAATTCTTTGCAATCCTTTTGCTCCGAAGTTGTCTCTGTCGTGGCGGCGGCGCGCTAAAGTGGCGCTGTGGCCTTGCGACCCGCTGGCCATGTCTGCGATGGTGGACGGCAACCTTTGGAACAGAAGGCGTATTCATGAGCACGATCCCTCTTCCCGGCACGGCGCGCCGCCGGCGCGTGATCATCGGCGTGTTGCTGGTGGCGTGCGCCGTCGGTGCGTTACTCGTGTGGCGTTTTTTCTTCGCCGCCGCTGCCGGCAGTGATCCGACCCAGAGCAGCACCCAGGTCCAGCGCGGCGATATCGAAGAGATGGTGACCGCCACCGGCATGCTGCAGCCGCGTGACTACGTCGATGTCGGCGCCCAGGTGTCGGGCCAGTTGCGCAGGATCCATGTCGATGTGGGCAGCGAGGTGAAGGAAGGCGATCTGCTGGCGGAGATCGACCCGACCCTGTTCCGCGCCCGGGTGGATGCCAGCCGCGCCCAGCTGCGCTACCAGCGCGCCCAGTTGCAGGACCGCGAGGCGCAACTGGCGCTGGCGGAGATCCAGTACCGGCGGCAGAAGAATCTGCTGGCCGAGGAGGCGACCACTACGGAGGCCGTGCAGAACGCCGAGGCGGAACTGAAGTCGGCGCGTGCCCAGATCGAAATGCTCAAGGCGCAGATCGATCAGACCGAGTCCTCGCTGCGCGCCGACGAGGCCAATCTCGATTACGCGCGCATCTACGCGCCGATGGGCGGCACCGTGGTCTCCATCACGGCGCGCCAGGGCCAGACGTTGAACGCCAACCAGCAGGCGCCGATCATCCTGCGCATCGCCGACCTGTCCACCATGACGGTGCAGACCCAGGTGTCGGAGGCCGACGTGTCGCGCCTGCGCCTCGGCATGGAGGCCTACTTCACCACCCTGGGCAGCCAGGGGCGGCGCTGGTACGGCAAGCTGCACCGCATCGAGCCGACGCCGACGGTGCAGAACAACGTGGTGCTGTACAACGCCCTGTTCGATGTGGACAACCCCAACCGCGCCCTGATGACGCAGATGACGGCGCAGGTGTTCTTCGTCGTCGCCGAGGCGAAGGGTGCGTTGCTGGTACCGATGTCGGCGCTGGGCATGCAGCCGGTGCGTCCCGCCGCCGGCAACGGCGAAGGACGCAGCCGCCAGCGCCGCGCCACGGTGCAGGTGGTGGCGGCGGACGGCGGCATCGCGCCGCGCGAGGTGGAGGTGGGCGTCAGCAATCGCATCCAGGCGCAGATCCTCTCCGGCCTGCAGGAAGGCGAGCGCGTGGTGTCGACGCCGAGTGGTCTGGGCGCGCGCGCCGCAGCGGGCGGAATGTCGCGGCCGGCGAGACTGCATTGATGAGCACGCCGCTCATCGAGCTGCGTGGCGTCACCAAGACCTTCCACAGCGGCGAGCTGGCGGTGGAGGTGCTGCACGGCATCGATCTCGTCATCCATCCGGGTGAATTCGTCGCCATCATGGGCGCCTCCGGCTCCGGCAAGTCCACGCTGATGAACATCCTCGGCTGTCTCGATCGGCCGAGCAGCGGCAGCTACCGCTTCATGGGGCGCGACGTGTCCGCGCTGGCGGCGGACGAACTGGCGCGGCTGCGGCGCGAAGAGTTCGGTTTCGTGTTCCAGAGCTACAACCTCATCGGCGGCAGCACGGCGCTGGAGAATGTCGAGGTGCCGGCGGTGTACTCCGGCATGCCGCCGCACGAACGCCACGCGCGCGCCAGCCGCCTGCTCACCGACCTCGGGCTGGCCGAGCGCCTGTATCATCGCCCCAATCAGTTGTCCGGCGGCCAGCAGCAGCGCGTGTCCATCGCCCGCGCCCTGATGAACGGCGGCCGCATCATCCTCGCCGACGAGCCCACCGGCGCGCTGGACAGCAGGAGCGGCGCCGAGGTGATGCGCCTGCTGTCCGAGCTGTCGGCGCAGGGCCACACCATCATCCTCATCACCCACGAGCGCGAGGTGGCGGAGCACGCCAGCCGCGTCATCGAGATCCGCGACGGCAACATCCTGTCCGATCCGGGGCCGCAGCCGCGTGACACGCCGGCGGCCGATTTCATGCCGCACGTGGATCGCAGCTCGCGCCTCACCGACCTGATGGAGGCGACGCGCACCGCGCTGCGCGCCCTGCGCGCCAATGTGTTCCGCGCCATCCTGACCCTGCTCGGCATCGTCATCGGCGTCGCCTCGGTGATCGCCATGCTGGCCATCGGCGACGGCGCCAAGCAGGCGGTGGTGAGCAGCATCAGCTCCATGGGCAGCAACCTGCTGATGGTGCGGCCCGGCGCGCCCAACATGCGCGGCTCCGGCGGCATCGCCACCCTGGTGCCGGAGGACGTGACGGCGATCCGTGATCTGTCCAATATACTGGCCGCCGTGCCGGAACAGAGCAGCGCCGTCACCGTGCGCTACGGCAATGTCGATCACCGCACCGAGGTCAACGGCACCTCCGCCGACTACACCCTGGCGCGCACCTGGCAGCCGGCGGTGGGTACCTTCTTCACGGCCGACGACGAACGCAGCTACGCCACCGTCGCGGTGCTCGGCCAGACCGTGGCGCAGGCACTGTTCCCCGCCGGCGATGTGCTGGGCAAGTTCATCCTGGTGAAGAACATTCCGTTCCAGGTGATCGGCGTGATGTCGCCGCGCGGCGCCACGCCCTGGGGGCAGGACCAGGACGACGTCATCCTGGTGCCCTACACCACCGGCAGCCTGCGCCTCACCGGCCAGCGCCATCTGCGCAACGTCACCGTGGCGGTGGACGACGTGGCCGGCATCGAGGCGGTGCAGGAGTCGGTGCAGGCGCTGCTGCTGGCGCGCCACGGCACGGAGGATTTCCAGATCCGCAACATGGCGGCGATCATCGAGAGCGTGTCGGAGACGCAGAACACCCTCACCATCCTGCTCGGCTCCATCGCCGCCATTTCGCTGCTGGTGGGCGGCATCGGCGTGATGAACATCATGCTGGTGTCGGTCACCGAGCGCACCCGCGAGATTGGCATCCGCATGGCCACCGGCGCGCGCATGCGCAACATCCTGCAGCAGTTTCTCATCGAGGCGCTGGTGGTGTCGGCCGTGGGCGGCCTCATCGGCGTCGGCGTCGGCCTCGGCGCGGCGGCGATCATCGAGGCCTTCGATACGCCGATCCTGTATTCCGTCGCGCCGGTGGTGCTGGCCTTCGGCTGCGCCTTCGCCACCGGCCTGGTGTTCGGCTACCTGCCGGCCCGCAAGGCGGCACGGCTCGACCCGGTGGTGGCGCTGGCGTCGGAATGACGTGGCGCCCTGCATGACGTATCTGGAGCGAGGACGGGAGAACCATCGCGAATACCATTCGCTCCTACGGAACATACCTGGTAGGAGCAAATCGCATTCGCGATACAACGCACCAAGGGGACGTGGCCCGTAGGAGCAAATCGCATTCGCGATACAACGCACCAAGGGGACGCGGCCCGTAGGAGCGAATGGCATTCGCGATACAACGCACCAAGGGGCACGGCCCGTAGGAGCGAATGGTATTCGCGATACAACGCACCAAGGGGCACGGCCCGTAGGAGCGAATGGTATTCGCGATACAACGCACCAAGGGGACGCGGCCCGTAGGAGCGAATGGTATTCGCGATACAACGCACCAACAGGGCACGGCCCGTAGGGGCGCATGACGTGCGAGATGCAGCATCGCATGCAGTCGGACACACGAATACCAGACATGACATGGAGTGCGCATCGCGCGCCACCGCAACGAGGAGAGGCCACACACAACATGATGCCGTACCGCTGCCAACCAACCCTGCTTGGCCTCGTCCTCGTGACAGTGCTGACCGGCTGCGCCTCCACCGACACCATCCAGCGTCCCGCAGTCGCTCTGCCGACGACCTGGACCGAAGCAGCGCCCGCGCAGGCCGAACCGCTGAGCGACGGCTGGTGGCAACAATTCAACTCAACACAACTGGAGGCGTTGGTGCGGGAAGCACTCAACGCCAGCCCCGACCTCGCGGCGGCGCAAGAGAAGGTGGTGCAGGCGGAATTGCAGGTGCGCCAGAGCGGCGCATCGCTGTTCCCCTCGCTCAACCTGAGCGGCAGCACCGGCGTGCGCCGCAATGAACCGGCGGACGGACCGGCCACGAACAGCGAATCCACCAGCGTCAGCCTCGGCGCCAGCTATGAGGTGGACCTGTGGGGCCGTATCGACGCCGACGTGCGCGCGGCCGAGGCAACGCTGTCCGCGGCGCACTATGATTTTGCCGCCGCACGCCTCAGCCTGGTGGCGGCCGTGGCCGATGCCTATTTCCAGAGCCTCGCCCTGCGCGAGCGTCTGCGCATCGCGCGCGAAAATCTCGCCATCGCCGAACGCGTGCTCGGCATCGTCGAGGCGCGCTACCGCAACGGCGCCGCCTCGGCGCTGGACCTGACGCGCCAGCAGACCGCCGTGCTGACCCAGCGCAGCGCGCTGCTGCCGCTGGAGGTGCAGGAACGACAGACCGTACGCGCCCTGGCGATCCTGCTTGGTCGCGCACCGCAGGGCCTCGCGCTGGCACAGGAGGCGTTCGCGCAACTAAATATTCCGGTGGTCGCGCCGGGCCTGCCATCAGAATTGCTGCTGCGCCGTCCCGACCTCGCCCGCGCTGAGGCGCAACTGGCTGCCGCCGACGCCAACGTCGCCGCCGCGCGCGCCGCGCTGCTGCCGTCGATCTCGCTCTCCGCCTCCGCCGGTGTCGCAACGACGGAACTGCTGTCGCTGGCGAATCCCGTCACCACCCTCGGCCTATCCGCCGGCATCGTGCAGTCGCTGTTCGACGGCGGCCGCCTGCGCGCGCAGGTGGCGAGCAGCGAATCACGCCGCCGCGAACTGGTGGAGAATTACCGCAAGGCGATCCTCTCCGCATTGAAGGAAGTGGAAGACAGCCTCGGTAATGCCGCGCGCAACATACAGCAGGAGGCGATGCAGGAACAGATCGTCGCCCATGCCCAGCGCACCCTGCGCCTCGCGGAACTGCGCTACCGCGAAGGCGCCGACGACCTGCTCACCGTGCTCGACGCCCAGCGCAGCCTGTTCCAGGCCCAGGACACGCGCGTGCAACTGCGCCTCGCCCGCCTCGGCGCCGCGCTGGATTTGTACAAGGTGATCGGCGGCGGGTGGCGGATCTAGACAGCTGCTCCGCGATACTGTCCACCGGATTTTCCTTCTCCATCTGGAAGACGGCTACAGGGATGTAGTCGGTTAGAAACGCAGGGGTACGTTTCTCAAGGCTGGAAGAGGGTGATGTTTTGTTATCCCGGCAAACCGCGCTATATTCGCCCTACCCGCATTTCTCCGGATGGAACCAACCACCTGTTCACAAAGGTGATTTTATGAAATGGAGCAATTCTCTCAGGCAATTATCCGTCAATACGTCGTTTAATCATTGTTGGGCCTTCGAATGAAACGGACTCTCATCGCCCTAATGCTCATTAGCACCTACGCATCTGCGGAAGCGCGGGAATGCTCTCTTGAGGAGCAGCGGTGGCTTGATAAGGAGCTTCCTCTCCTAGTGTCATGGCAGCGCATCCATACCTCCTTCACTCGAAACGTTCCGGAGTGCGATGATGGCTTCTTCGCAGAGGGTTATACCGAAGCGGTAGTTAAAATGCTTGCCGTGCGGTGGACGTCCATCCCGGAGCTTAAGGCATTAAAGGAAAAGGACCCGAAGTTCTTTGCGTTCGTGCTGAAACACATTGATGCGTCCGCGGACGGTAATGACCTAAAGCAAATCCGAAAGAATGCCCAGCAGCGGTGTGCGCGAGAAGACAGGGAATTATGTTCAGTTCTAGAAAATGCGGCCGAGAGAGCGATTCAGGAGCTTTGAGCGTGTCGCCGATAAATGGCAGCGCGTAGGTTGGGCTGAGGTACGAAGCCCAACACTCTGTCCAGCGTAGTACGCAGGCCCCACAACGTGGCCTGAATTGTTGGGCTTCCTGGCGTCAGCCCAACCTGCCTGAAGAACTCGCCAGTGATAGCAAACCTGTGATTGACGGGGTTCCCCGTATGCCATCCTGCGGCATGCAAGGCGGCGGGTTGCATTGTCACGCCACCTGCCCGACGAAAGATTCGTCACCATGTGGTGACGATGGATCAGCCGCGGCCGCGGCCTACCTTCACGACCTTGTCCAGCGCGCGGATGCTGCGCATGATGCGCGCGAGATGCACGCGGTCGCGCACGGCGACGGTGAGGTTGATGGCGGTGTGGATGCCGTCGCGGTCTTCGAGGTTGACGTTGTCGATGTTGGCGTCGGTGTCGGCGATGGCGGCGGCGACGGTGGCGAGGGCGCCGCGCTGGTTGGTGACTTCCACGCGCAGGTCGACCTGGAAGGTGGCGTCGATGAGGTCGGCCCACTGCACGGTGATCCACTTTTCCGGCTGCTTGCGGTAGTCGGCGATGTTCTTGCAGTTCTGGGTGTGGATGATGATGCCGCGGCCGGTGGAGAGGAAGCCCATGATGGCGTCGCCGGGGATCGGGCGGCAGCACTTGGCGAAGGACACCACGGCGCCTTCGGTGCCCTTGATGTAGAGCGGACGGGTGCTCGCCTCCTGTTCCGGCGACGGCGTTTCCAGCGGTACCAGGAGGCGCGCCACCAGCGGCGCCATGCGGTTGCCGAGGCCGATCTGTTCCAGCAGGTCGTCGAGGCTGGCGAGGTTCATTTCCTTCAGCGCGGCGACGACGCGCTCGTGGGGCACCATCAGCAGGGTTTCTTCCAGATCGGTCAGCGCCTGTTCCAGCAGGCGGCGGCCGAGACCGATGGCCTCGTCGCGTTGCTGGTTCTTGAGGTAGTTGCGGATGTTGGCGCGCGCCTTGGCGGTGACCACGAAGTTGAGCCAGGTGGGATTCGGCCGCGCGCTCGGCGCGGTGATCACTTCCACGGTCTGGCCGTTGGCGAGGCGCGTGGCGAGCGGCATCAGGCGGCGGTCGATCTTCACGGCGACGCAGGAGTTGCCGACGTCGGTGTGCACGTCGTAGGCGAAGTCGACGGCGGTGGCGCCGCGCGGCAGTTCCATGATCTCGCCCTTGGGCGTGAACACGTAGACCTCGTCGGGGAACAGGTCGACCTTGACGTTTTCGAGGAACTCCAGCGAATTGCCGGCGCTCTGCTGCATCTCCAGCAGGCCCTTGAGCCAGTCGCGCGCGCGCGCCTGGGCGCTGACGCCGCCGCCCTCGCCGGTCTTGTACAGCCAATGGGCGGCGATGCCGGCCTCGGCCACCTTGTCCATCTCCTCGGTGCGGATCTGCACCTCGATGGGCACGCCGTAGGGGCCGAACAGGGCGGTGTGCAGCGACTGGTAGCCGTTGGCCTTGGGGATGGCGATGTAGTCCTTGAACTTGCCCGGCACCGGCTTGTACAGGTTGTGCACGGCGCCGAGCACGCGGTAGCAGGTGTCCACCTTGTCGACGATGACGCGGAAGGCGTACACGTCCATCACTTCAGTGAACGACAGGTTCTTGCTGCGCATCTTCTTGTACAGCGAGAGCAGATGCTTCTCGCGGCCGATGACGCGGCCTTCCAGCCCTTCCTGGCGCAGGCGTTCCTGCAGGGCGATTTCGATCTTGGTGATGATCTCGCGGCGGTTGCCGCGCGCCTTCTTCACCGCCTCGGCCAGCACGCGGGCGCGCATCGGGTAGTAGGCGGAGAAGCCGAGGTCCTCCAGTTCCAGGCGCAGGCGGTTCATGCCGAGGCGCGAGGCGATGGGGGTGTAGATGTCGAGGGTCTCGCGCGCGATGCGGCGGCGCTTGTCCGGGCGCAGGCCGCCCAGGGTGCGCATGTTGTGCAGGCGGTCGGCCAGCTTGATGATGATGACGCGCAGGTCGCGCGCCATGGCCAGC
Source organism: Pseudomonadota bacterium (assembly GCA_040755915.1). Classification (GTDB taxonomy): domain Bacteria; phylum Pseudomonadota; class Gammaproteobacteria; order Thiohalomonadales; family Thiohalomonadaceae; genus Sulfurivermis. The sequence continues at coordinate 40,603 of JBFLWM010000033.1, forward strand.
ATCATCTTGCGGAAGTTTTCCGCCTGCGCCTCGGCCTTGCTTTCGAACTGGATGTTGGTCAGCTTGGAGACGCCGTCCACCAGATCGGCCACTTCGTTGCCGAACTTCTCGGCGATCTGTTCCTTGGCGGTGGGGGTGTCTTCGATGACGTCGTGCAGGATCGCGGCGACGATGCTGGGGGCATCCATGCGCATCTCGGCGAGGATGCGCGCCACGGCGAGGGGATGGTAGATGTAGGGTTCGCCGGAGAGACGCTTCTGGCCTTCGTGGGCCTCGGCGCCGAACAGGTAGGCGCGATAGATCTCCGCTACCTGGTCCGGTTCAAGGTAGCCTTCGAGGAGGGCGCACAGGTCGCTGATGAGAAACACTGCGCGCCCTCCGGCCCGGACATCAGTCGTTGTCCATGGAGATCACCACCGGGGCGGCGACCTCTTCTTCCACTTCTTCCTCGGGTTCGTGATCGACGGCATCCAGCACCTCGCGGCCAACCAGGCCGGCGGCGATTTCGCGCAGGGCGAGCACGGTGGGCTTGTCGTTTTCCCAGGCCAGGTGGGGATCCTTGCCCTTTTCCAGCTGACGGGCACGCTTGGTGGCGACCAGCACCAGCTGGAAGCGGTTGTCGACGTTGTCCAGGCAGTCTTCGACGGTGACACGGGCCATGTTGCTACTCTCCGATAATCCGGGCCCGCCCCGGTAGGGACGGGCGAAAAGGGGATGAATTTTATTGAAAAATGGCCATTTAAGCCAGTAGCGCCTTGATCAGTGCGTCGTGGGCGGCGGCCTGGCGCGGCTCGCGCAGGCGGTTGGCCCGGACGATGGCGGCCAGTTCGCCCAGGGCGGTGTCGAAGTCGTCGTTGATCACCAGGTAGTCGAACTCGAAGCAGTGGCTCATCTCGCTCACCGCGTCGCGCATGCGCCGGGCGATGATTTCGTCGCCGTCCTGGCCGCGGTTGCGCAGGCGCTGCTCCAGGGCCGCGCGGGAGGGCGGCAGGACGAAGATGGACACCGTGCCGGGGATCATCTGGCGCACCTGGCGCGCGCCCTGCCAGTCGATCTCCAGGATCACGTCGATGCCGTGCTTGAGCAGGTCCAGGGCGGCGGAGCGGGAGGTGCCGTAGTAGTTGTCGAACACCTGGGCGTGCTCCAGGAAGGCATGGTCGGCCACCATGCCACGGAAGGTGTCCACATCGACGAAGTGGTAATCCTTGCCGTCCACCTCGCCCGGGCGCATGGCGCGGGTGGTGTGGGACACCGAGACCTGCAGCCGATCGGTGTTCTGCAGCAGGGCCTTGACCAGGCTGGTCTTGCCGGCGCCGGAGGGGGCGGAAATGATGTAGAGGGTGCCTTGTTCGTGCTGGTGTTCCATAGCGGACCTGTGGTTTAAGGGGTTCAATCCTGCGCGGGCGGCATGAGCAGATCGTTCATCTCCACCCGCAGTATTTGCGCCAGGGTGCGTAGTATTTTCGCCGAACCGGTCTTTTTTCCGGCCTCGATCTGCGACAGATAGGATTTGCCGACGCCGGCCTGGGCCGCGAGGGCCTCCTGGGTCAGGCCGCGGTGTTCGCGCCAGATGCGCAGCGGGTGTTCGGTCCCGGCCAGCAGGCGCTGCGCCACTTCCGCCGGGACCGCCTCGTCTGCGCCGCTCTCCAGTTCGCGCAGGGCGGCATTGGCGGCGCGAATATCCTCGGCGTCTTCCGCCAGGGTCAACAACTGGCGGTACAACTCAATGGGCACGACGGCATATTCGGGTTTGCCGTCCTTCTCGATGATCTGGACCTGTGCGCTCATTTGTAGATGTCCCCTCGCGGCCCGGCCTTCAGCACCAGCAATACCAGCGCCTCGTCCTGGATATGGCAGATGGCGCGGTAGCCACCCACCCGCAGGCGCCAATAGGGTGAACCGGTCAGCGGCTTCCAGTCGCCACTATAGCCATGCGGATTGGCGGCGATCGTTGCCAGTTCTTCCTGCATCTTCCGGCGTACCGGGGCCGGCATCTTCGCCAGCTCCTTCACAGCTGCCTTCTTGTATATCAGCTGGAGCATAAGTTTACTTCCGTGTTTACTTATGGTCAACAACGGGCCGGGCTATTCGATATTCTGCACCTGCTCGCGCATCTGCTCGATGAGGACCTTGAGGTCCACGGCGTAGCGGGTGGTGTCGACGTCCTGGGACTTGGACGAGAGGGTGTTGGCCTCGCGGTTCAGCTCCTGCATCAGGAAGTCGAGGCGGCGGCCCACCGGTTCCTTCTGTTCCAGCACACGGCGCACCTCGTCGAGGTGGGCGTTGAGGCGATCCAGCTCCTCTTCCACGTCGAGGCGCTGGGCCAGCAGCACCAGTTCCTGTTCCAGCCGGGCCGGGTCCAGTTCGCCCTTCAGCTCGGCCAGGCGGGCGTCGAGGCGTTCGCGGGCGCGGGCCAGCACCTCGGGGCGGCGTGCGTTGACCTGGCTGACGATGTCCGTCATCGCCGTGCAGCGTTGCAGGAGCAGGTCCTTCAGCTTGTCGCCCTCGCGGGCGCGGGTGGCGATGAGTTCGGCCAGGGCGGCGTCGAGCAGGGTCATGGCCTCGCTGTGCAGGCGCTCGGGGTCGGGCGTCGGCAGCTGCAGCACGCCGGGCCAGCGCAGCACATCGAAGGAGTTCACCGGGGCGGCGTTGTAGAGAATGCCGTCGATCTCGCGGCTGACGTGGGCCAGCTGGGTCACCAGTTCGCGGTTGATCTCCAGCGTGGCGTACTCCGCCGGGGCCTGGTAGCGGACGGTGCAGTCCACCTTGCCGCGGCCGAGGCTCTGATTGATGCGTTCGCGGATGCGCGGCTCCAGCACGCGCACCTCCTCGGGCAGGCGCAGGCCCAGTTCGAGATAGCGGTGGTTGACCGAGCGCAGTTCGATGGTGAAGGCGCCCCAGTCGCCCTGGGATTCGCGGCGGGCGAATGCCGTCATGCTGTGAATCATGTACACTCCTCAGGCTAACGCTGCGGCACGGGTCGGTCATGGTAACCCGGTTCCTCGGCGCTATAAAACAGGTTTCCCCTCAAACAGATAGCGGATGAACGACGCGCGCGACAATTACTGCCTGCAAAAGGGCACCCCGCTGGACAGCTACGTCATCGACCGGACCATCGGCGGCGGCGGTTTCAGCATCGTCTATCTGGCCCATGACGCCGGCTATGGCACCCAGGTCGCCATCAAGGAGTACATGCCGCGCAAGCTGGCCTTCCGCGGCGAGGACGGCGTCTCGGTGCACACCCTGCCCGACTCCGAGAACGGCGACAACTTCGCCCACGGCCGCCGCATGTTTTTCCAGGAGGCCAGCACGCTGGCCAACATCAAGCATCCCAACATCGTCAACGTGATCAACTTTTTCCGCGCCAACGGCACGGTGTACATGGTCATGGCCTACGAGAAGGGGATCAACCTGCAGGATTACATCAAGCGCCACGGCGGCGGCCTGAGCGAGAAGTTCATCCGCACCGTGTTCCCGCCCCTGCTGGACGGCATCAAGACCATCCACGGCATGGGCCTGCTGCACCTGGACATCAAGCCCGGCAACATCTTCCTGCGTCCCGGCGGCAACCCGATCCTGCTCGACTTCGGCGCCGTGCATCAGATGCAGAACAGCCGCAAGTACCAGCCGACCCAGGTCGTGACGCCCGGCTTCGCCCCCTATGAGCAGCTCACCCCGGGCGGCTACGTCGGGCCGTGGAGCGACCTGTATGCCATCGGCGCCTCCATGCGTGCCTGCATCGACGGCACCACGCCGCCGCCGGCCGACGAGCGGCGCATGAAGGACACCCTCAGGCCGGCGGCACAGGCCTTCAAGAAGCACTACTCCGCCGCGCTGCTCACCGCCATCGACTGGGCGATGGAGGTGGACCCGCTGCTGCGTCCGCAGAGTGTCGATCAACTGCTGGAGGCCATGAACCGCGAGGACCCCCCGGAGGAGCCGACCTCGCGCGGCGACTCGTTCCTCGATCTGCTGACCCGCGACATTACCTTGCCCTGGTCCAAGGGTTGAATCACAGGCCAAGACTGATGCATTACGAAACCGGCGTTGCCAATCATCTCGGCAACCGCAACAGCAACCAGGACCGCTTCGACGTCGTCGAGACCGATGAGGGTGTGCTGCTGGTATTGGCCGATGGCATGGGTGGCCACATCGGCGGCGAGATCGCGGCACAGGCACTGGTGGATATCGCGCGCGACCGCTATCTCAACAGCCCGCGCCCGGTGGCGCAGCCCGGCCGCTTCCTCACCGCCATCATCCAGGCCACCCACGATGCCTTGGTGAGCCACGCCGCCGAGCAGGGTACCGACAACATCCCGGGTACCACCGCCGTGCTGTGCCTGATCCAGAACGGGCGCATCGACTGGGCCCATGTCGGTGACTCGCGCCTGTACCTGTTCCGCGACGGCCTGCCCTTGTTCCGCACCACCGATCACTCCTACGTCGAACAGCTGTACCGCCAGGGCATCATTCGCCGTTCCGAGCAGGACACCCATCCGCGCCGCAACCACATCACGCAGTGTATCGGCGCCCTGCCGCAGGCGCCGGAGGTGGAGGTGGGCAAGGGCAAGGTGCTGCGTGTGGGCGACATCGTGCTGCTTTGTTCCGACGGGCTGTGGGGGGCGCTGGATGATGCGCAGCTGGGACTGATGCTGCGCGAGGAAGGCGGTCTGGACGAGGTGCTCGAGCACATGGCCATGCGCGCCGAGCAGACCAGCTATCCGCACAGCGACAACATCAGCGTGGTGGCCCTGCGCCTCACCTCGCTGGCGGCGGCGGCACCGCGGCCGCGCCCGCCGGAGCCGCCCAAGCCCGCGCCGGAGCCGGAGCCCAAGCCGGCGACGCCGCACGTGGACGATGCCAAGCTGCAGAGCGCCATCGCCCAGATCGAAGAGGCGCTGCGCACCTACAAGGACGAGCTGAAGCGCTGAGTCGCTTAATTACGGCAATGGGGTTCGCCTCGTTGCCGATGCCCGGTACAATGGCCGGGCCTCCCATTACACCCATCCAACGAAGGAATTCCTATGCGCCCGAGTGGACGAGCGCCCGCTGAACTGCGCGCCATCAAACTTACCCGCAACTACACCAAGCATGCCGAAGGCTCCGTGTTGGTCGAGTTCGGCGATACCAAGGTGATCTGCACCGCCAGCGTGAGCGAGGGCGTGCCGCGCTTCCTCAAGGGCAAGGGCGAGGGCTGGGTGACCGCCGAATACGGCATGCTGCCGCGTTCCACCGGCTCGCGCATGAGCCGCGAGGCGGCGCAGGGCAAGCAGGGCGGCCGCACCATGGAGATCCAGCGTCTCATCGGCCGTTCGCTGCGCGCGGTGGTCGACATGGCCGCGCTGGGCGAGCGCACCATCACCGTCGACTGCGATGTGATCCAGGCCGACGGCGGTACCCGCACCGCCTCCATCACCGGCGGCTATGTCGCACTGGCCGATGCCGTGCGCCATCTGCTCGACAAGAAGCTGATCAAGAAAAGCCCGCTGCACGGCCAGGTGGCTTCCGTTTCCGTCGGTATCCATCAGGGCGCGCCCATCGTGGACCTCGACTACGCCGAGGATTCCAGTGCCGAGACCGACATGAACGTCGTGATGAACGACGGCGGCGCCTTCATCGAGGTGCAGGGCACCGCCGAGGGCCATGCCTTCCGCCGCGAAGAGCTGGACGCCATGCTGGCCCTGGCCGACCAGGGCATCCGTCAGCTGCTGGAAAAGCAGCGCGAGGCATTGGGACAGTAAAAGCAAAAGCGTTAAACGCAAAGGGCGCGAAGAACGCAAAGGTAAATCGGTATTTGTCCCCGGAACATAAACGCAGCGTACGTTTCCCGGGCAAGGCGCAATGAACGCAGTTTCGGGGATACCCACTTTGCGAACTTGGCGCCCTTTGCGTCTTTGCGTTTAACCTTCTTTTTTCGGAGGCGGTATGAGAAAGGTCGTATTGGCCAGCGGTAACAAGGGCAAGGTGCGCGAGTTCGGCGAGATCCTCGCCGGTGCCGCTATCAGCATCGTGCCGCAGAACGAGCTGGGCGTGCCGGAGGCGGAGGAGACCGGGCTGACCTTCGTGGAAAACGCCATCCTCAAGGCGCGCAATGCCGCGCGCCACACCGGCCTGCCGGCCATCGCCGACGACTCCGGCCTGGAGGTGGATGCACTCAGGGGCGCCCCCGGCATCTATTCGGCGCGCTATGCCGGCGTTGGTGCCGGCGACGCCGCCAATCTGCAAAAGCTGCTCGCCGATATGCGAGATGTACCGGCGGATCAGCGCACGGCGCGCTTTCAGTGTGTGCTGGTGTACATGGAGCATGAACTCGATCCGACGCCGCTCATCTGCCAGGGCAGCTGGGAAGGCGTGATCGCCTTCGAGCCCCATGGCGACGGCGGCTTCGGCTACGACCCGGTGTTCTTTGTGCCGGCGCACAATGCGACCGTGGCCGAGCTGCCGTCGGCGCTGAAGCATGATCTCAGCCATCGCGGTCAGGCGTTGCGCAAGTTGTTGGCGGCGTTGCGACAGGGATAGCGTCTTGCAGTGCGGGCGGTACAGCCCGCTGCGGTTGGTTGCCAGGGATGAAAAGACGGATGGAGCCGTAAATGACTGAATGTGAGCAGTTGCAGCAGTGCCCGGTGTGGAAGAACTTCAGCACGGTCGCCGCGTATGTGTGGATCAACAATTACTGCAAGGGACCGCGGCGTGAGCGCTGCGCGCGCCTGCAGCTGTTTCGCTCCGGGCAGGCCGTTCCGGCGGATCTGCTGCCCAACGGTACGCGTGCCGGGACACTGCAATCAGCCTGAGCGCTGCCGCAGCCAGGCCGCCAGCTCCTCCGGCGGCAGCGGCCGGCTGTACAGATAACCCTGGATCTCGTCACAGCCGAGGCGGCGCAGGATATCCAGCTGTGCCGTGGTCTCCACACCCTCGGCAATCACCACCAGGCCGAGACTGTGTCCCAGGTTAACCACGCCGGAGGCGATGGCGCGGTCGTCGGCATCATTCTCCAGTTCGCGCACGAAGGATTGATCCAGCTTGAGCTTGTGCAGCGGGAAGCGCTTCAGGTAGGCCAGGCTGGAATAGCCGGTGCCGAAGTCGTCCACGGCGATCTGCACGCCGAGCCGATTCAGTTGTTCCAATACCCTCAGGGTGTTTTCCAGATCCTGCGCCAGCAGGCTTTCGGTAATCTCCACCTCCAGATATTCGGGCTGCAGGTCGCTTGCATGGAGTGCATGCTGCACCGCCGCCAGAATATCGCCGAGGGAGAACTGCCGGGTTGAAACGTTGACCGCGATCACCATGGGTGGCAGCCCCGCCTCCTGCCAGGCCCTGTTCTACCGGCAGGCCTCCTGCAGCACCCAGGTGCCTATCTGGCTGATCAGGCCGCTCTCCTCGGCGATGGGGATGAACTTGGCCGGCGAGATGAAGCCCATCTGCGGATGCTGCCAGCGCAACAGTGCCTCGACACCGATGACCTTGCCGCTGGCAAGATCGACCTGCGGCTGGTAGTTGAGGGACAACTGATTCTGCTCCAGCGCCGTGCGCAGGGCGCTCTCCAGGGTGAGGCGCTCCATTGCCGCCTCGTTCAGCTCCGGCGTGAAGAAGTGATAGCGGTTGCGGCCGAGTTCCTTGGCCTTGTACATGGCGACATCGGAACTCTTCAGCAGATCGTCAAAGTTGGCGCCATCGTTGGGATAGATGGCGATGCCGATGCTGGCCGTGATGTTGAGGGTGTGCGCGTCGATCACGAAGGGCTGACTCAGGCGCATGAGCAGATTGCGCGCCACATGGGCCGCGCTGGTGGCGTCGGTGTGGCCGAGGACGATCAGGAACTCGTCACCACCCAGCCGGCCGACAGTGTCGGTATGGCGCAGGGCGGCGCGTATGCGCTGGGTGGCCTCCTGCAACAGACTGTCACCGCTCAAATGGCCCAAGGAATCATTGATGGTCTTGAAGTGATCGAGATCGAGGAACAGGAAGGCCGCCGCCGTATGGGCGCGCTCCGATTTGCTCAGGATCTGTTCGCCGCGGTCGCGCAGCAGGGTGCGGTTGGGCAGCTCGGTCAGCGGGTCGTAATAGGCGAGATAGCGAATGCGATCCTCGGCCTGCTTGTATTCGGTGATGTCGGTGGAAACGGAGATGTACTTTGACACCTTGCCCTGGGCATCGTGTACGGCCGAGATGGATGCCAGCGCCGGATACAGCTCGCCGCTCTTGCGTCGGTTCCACAGTTCGCCCTGCCAGTAACCCGTTTCGTCGATGGTCTGCCACATGGCGGCATAGAACGGTTGGTCCTGGCGGCCGGATTTGATGGTGCGGATATGTTTGCCGATCACTTCGTCGGGTTGGTAGCCGGTCACCTTCGTAAAGGCGCGGTTGACGCTGATGATGTGTTCCTCGGCGTCGGTGATCACGATCAGTTCGCGGCTGTTGTCGAATACCAGGGCAGCGAGGTGCAGTTGTTCGTCGGCCTGCATCTGGCCAAACAGGCGCCCTATCTGGGCGGCCAACAGGCCGAGCAGGCTGTGTTCCTCGGCCAGAAATGGATTGGCTGCGACAGCCACGGGCACCTGCAGGTAGCCGGCTTCGATGGCGCCGATGCTGTGGCCATTGTGCATGATAGGGGCAGTGATGGCCGGGCCATTGCCGTGGCCGCCGACGCCGTAGTTCCTGTCGTTGAGGGTGATGCGCGCCCAGGCCTGTTCGGCATACTGCAATGCCGGCGGGATGCGTGCGGCGATCTGTTGCAGCATCTCGTCCAGTGACAGATCGTGCTGCGCGATGATCTCCGAGGTGTCGAGCAGACAGCGCATCTCCTTTACCCGTTCATTGAGCTCGTGGCTGCGCCGCTCCAGCGCCTCCTCGGCCTGATGACGGCGCTCCTCGCGCAGGAAGTTGTCCAGGGCAAAGGAGATGTCCAGCGCCATTTCGTCCAGCAGATGCACCAGATCATCACTGAACAGATTGGCCTCTCCGCCGTAAAGATTGAGGGAACCGATGACCTTGCCTTCGCGGCGCAGGGGGAAGGCGGCGGAGGCAAGGAAACCGGCGGCACGGGCGCGCTCGTGCCAGGCCGCGGTGTGCGGGTCATGCAGGAAATCGTTGCACAGGTAGTGTTCCCCCTTGCGCATGGCCGTGGCCGTCGGACCCTGTCCCTGCGGCAGCGCCGGGTCCAGCGAGATGTGCAGATTGGCCAGGTAATCTTCCGGCATGTTGGCGCTGGCGACGGGGCGGATATGCATCTGCTCGTCGGCGAAGCCGATCCAGGCAGCCGAGAGGCCGCTGTTCTCCACCGCGATGCTACAGATACGTGGCAACAATTCATCCAGCGATCGGCTGCGCACGATGGTGGTGTTCGTATGACTCAGCGTGGCATAGAAATCGCTCAGGCGGCGACTGTGCCTTTCCGCCTTTTGCAGCTCGATGTTTTGTGCCGTCAGACGGTGTGTCAGACGGGTGAATTGCTGTGACAGCAGGGCGATTTCGTCGCGGCCGCTGATGTGAGGCAGTGGAGCGGCATCGGCGTGTCCGAGCTGGATGGCCGTGGTCAGCTGCTCGATGCGGCGTACCAGGAAGAAGTGCAGATACAGCCAGAACAGGCCGGCAATGAACACTGCGCCGATGAAGCTGTAGATGGCGTGCCGAGTGGCATCATGGTAGGCCTGTGCCAGTTGCGGCGCAGCGTCATAGACAAAGACCAGCGCGCCGATACGTGCCGCCCGCAGCTCTCCCGACTTCAGCGGCAGGCGCAGTGGATAGACCGCATGCAGCACCATATTTGTGTCGTCGAACCGGCTTTCGCCGGCGAGGGTCTGACGCGTCCGTGCCAGCAGGGCGGTATCGGGGGCATCGGGGAGTGTCGTCAGGGAACGCTGCAGCAGACGGTAGTCGGTGCTGTACAGCACCTGATCCATTTCATCCACCAGCACGGCCCAGCGCAGATCCGGCTGCGTCACCACGCTCTGCAGGGTACGCCGCACACCTTCCCAGTCCTCGCGAGTGAGCGCATCGCGCAGCAGCACGGCGAGCTGGTTGCCGGAATGGGCGGCACGCTGGCTGAGCTCCTGTTGGATGCCCGTGTCGGCCTGGCGCAGTTCGAGCAGGTAGAGGACGGCCAGCAGCGGCAGGCTGGAAAGGATCAGTGCCAGGGGGATGATGCGGCGCAGGGGATAGAGCCAGTTCACGGTGCCGTGCCCAATCGGATCGACTGCAGTACCGGCTGCGGCAACAGGCCGGCTTGCTGCATTACCTGCTGCATGCGCTGCATGGTGGGGTGCAGGCTGCCGGGCCCATCGCCGAGCAAGATATATTGGCGCGGCTGCTCGGCGAGCTCCATCAGGTTCCAGGCGGCCATCAGGTCGGCGCTGTCGATCTGTATGCGGCGGCTCAATGTCCCTGCTGCGGCCTGCGGGTCACGCTGCAACTGGGCCAGCGCCTGAAAATAGGCCGTTTCGAGCGTTGCCAGCACCGTGCGATGGGAACGCAGGGTTTCTTCCCGCACCACCAGCACATCCACCACCTCGCCAGGCAGCGCGCGACTGGAAAATATCTCCCGCGCACCGGCTGCGAGCAGGCGGCTGCGCTGTGGGTCGAAGGTGATTACCGCGTCGACCTTGCCGCTGCGGTAGGCGGCCTCATGCTCCTGCAGGGGAACATGGACGATGGTCAGTTCCTGGCTGGACAGGCCGGCCTGCTCCAGCAGGCGTGCCAGCATGTAGGCACCGAGGGCGTTGGTCTCCACGCCGAGGCGTCCGCCGCGCAGCTGTTGCGGGGTGTCGATGCCGGGGCGTGCGAGCACCACGTCGGCGCCATGGGAGATGGAGAAAACCAGTATGATACGCAGGTCTGCGCCGCTCTCTGCCAGGTGCAGCGCCTCGTCCAGGGTGACGGCGGCGGCATCGATGGCACGGTTGCGGAAGGCGCGCAGTACGTCTTCGGTGTTGTCGAAGTCCACCAGCCGGATCGGGTGCCCGTCGAACAGCCCCAGATCGCGGGCATGATACAAAGCGAGATAACCGGGCCAGGGATTGCTGCCGATGCGCAAGGTCTGCGCCGGGCTGCAACTGAGCAGGGCGATGGACAGGGCCAGCAACAGGCCGATGCGCATTGGATGGCGTATGGGCATCATTGGGATATAACAATATTTCCTACAGTATACAGAGGTTGCCGGGAATCCACTGCCGGGATCGAGGTTATTGATGTTTCGTTTTTCCGCCCCGCCGCCGCTCAGTCTTTACGTGCATGTGCCCTGGTGTGTGCGCAAATGCCCCTATTGCGATTTCAATTCCCACGAGTTGAAGGGTGATATCCCGGAAGCGGCCTACGTCGATGCGCTGCTGGGGGATCTCGAACAGGATTTGCCGGCGGTGTGGGGGCGGCCGGTGTCCAGCGTGTTTATCGGCGGCGGTACGCCCAGCCTGTTGTCGCCGGAGGCATTGGACCGCCTGCTGTCCGGTTTGCGCGCGCGCCTGAAGCTGGTGCCCGACGCGGAGATTACCCTGGAGGCCAATCCGGGCACGGTGGAGGCGGGTCGCTTCGAGGAGTTCCACGCCGCCGGCATCAACCGCCTGTCCATCGGTGTGCAGAGTTTTGATGATGACGCACTGCAGCGTCTCGGTCGCATCCATGGCCGGCGCGAGGCGCTGCGCGCGGCGGAGGCCGCTCACCACGCCGGTTTTGACAATTTCAATCTGGACCTGATGTTCGGTCTGCCTGCGCAGTCGCTGGCGCGTGGCATTGATGACATTGCCACGGCACTGGCGCTGGAGCCGACGCACATCTCCTACTATCAGCTCACGCTGGAGCCCAACACCGCCTTCCATCACCGTCCGCCCGCGCTGCCGCCGGAAGAGGAGATCGAGGCCATCCAGCGCCAGGGTCAGGCGCGTCTGGCCGCTGCCGGCTATGCTCAGTACGAGGTATCCGCCTATGCGCGTGCCGGGCGACAGTGCCGTCACAACCTCAACTACTGGCACTTCGGCGACTATCTCGGTATTGGTGCCGGCGCCCATGCCAAGATCACCCATGCGCCGGAAGGGCGCATCGAACGCTTGTGGAAGAAGCGCCACCCGCGTGATTACCTGGCGGCCGCAGACAAGGTGGATGGACGTGCGACCTTGCGCCGCAGCGACGCGGCGTTCGAATTCATGATGAATGCGCTGCGTCTGGTGGAGGGTTTCGACACCGGGTTGTTTGGCCAGCGTACCGGCCTGGCCATCAGCGTGGTGACGCCTGCCCTGCAGGAGGCGGAGCGGCGCGGGTTGATCGAGTGGGATGCCAAACGCGTGCGGCCGACCGGGCGGGGCCGCGATTTTCTCAACGACCTGATCGAGCTGTTTCTGGACGGCGATGACTGACGACAACGATTATCAGCCCATCGAGTGCGGCCTGTACTCGGAATACGAACTGGCCATCATGCGGCGCCAGCGCTGGCGCATGCACTGGCGCGACGAAACGGGTACCGATCACCTCGAGACGCTGCGTCCCACCGATCTGCAGACGCGCAACGGCCAGGAGTTCATGTCCGCGGTGACCGATGGCGGTGACGGGCGTTGCATCCGTCTGGATCGCATCATCAGGATCGAAAAACTGGAAGGAGCGAAGTGATGGGCGGCGGTGAACTGCTTTCCCTGTTGATCAACATCGGTGTGGGCGCCTACTTCGCCTGGTATTACCCGCGCAGCGTGCGCGGCAAGCTGGATCGCATGCCGCCGGTCTTCACCGTGCTGAACCGGGTGTTGCCGGTGCTGGGCTACCTGCTGATGGTGGGGTCGGTGGTATATGCCCTGCTGCGCGTCAGTGACGTGCTGTAATTCCCCAACCCTGTCGGCCGGGCGAGTGCAGGGGGGCGTGGTGCGCTCCCCGCAACAATTCCGGCACTACCCGCCTCAATCCATGTAGCTGATGGCCTCGGCGCCGGGGTCCGGCAGGCCGGCAATGCGCCAGGCCTCGCGTGCGCCGTGGAACAGCCGTTCCACGCAGTGCTGATCCAGTTCGCTGTTCAGGCAGGCCAGATGCATCGGCGGCGGCGCGCCGTACTGCACGAAGTGTTCGCGCAAATAGCGGATCACGCGCCAGTGCTCATCCCGCAGGCGGCCGATGCCGTCTGCCACGGCCAGGTTTTGCGCCATCTGTTCGGTCCAGCGCCCGCTGTCACACTCCATCCCGGGGCGCGGGATTCTCAGTTCGTGTTCGGTGGTCATGACACACCTCCCCTGCGCTGCGCGCCTAGTAACTGACTACTGTGGTCAAGTATAGTCGGTCCCCGCCGTACGCAAGGGGATCACCAGCTCAGGCCGGTGGCAGGCACAAACGGGTAGGTGGCGATATCGCGGGGCTGCGCGTCCGTGGCGCGTTCGACGGAGTCGCGGAACTGCAGGTACTCCTGCAGGGCCTCCTCCTGGGCCTGGGTGCGGTAGGCGTCGATGCTGTCGAAGTTGGCCAGCAGGGTATCCACCACCTTGCGGTCGAGGACGTTGCGCTGGGTCAGTTCGACCAGTTTTTCGCGCACTGCGGTCTTGTGCAGGGCAAAGCGGTAGGGACGGGTTTCCAGCAGGGCGGTGAACACGTCGGCAGCAGCGATGATGCGGGCACCGAGCGGGATGGTCGGTGCGATGCAGCGGCCGGGATAGCCGTTGCCGTCGAGCCGCTCGTGATGCATCGCCGCCCAGTTGCGGATTTCCTCCATGCCCTGCAGGGGTTCCAGGATGCGGTAGGTGTAGTAGGCATGGGACTTGATGATGCGGAACTCGCTGCTGGTGAGGGTGCTGTTCTTTTCCAGGATATCGGCGGGGATCGCCAGTTTGCCGATGTCGTGCAGGTAGCCTGCGACCTTGACTTTCTGGCACTCGGCCTCGGAAAAGCCCATCAGGTTGGCGAGCACCGAGGCCACCGTGGCTACGCCGCTGGAATGGGTGGCGGTGAAGCGGCAGCGGAAGTCGATGATGTGGGCCAGCAGCTCGGCGAAGTCGAGCAGGTCGTCGTTTTCCAGCTCCACCGAGTAGTTGCGGCAGTTGGCCACCAGCACCTTTTCCAGGGTGGGGGAAACGACGTCGAGCCAGAAGCTCTCCCGCCAGGCCAGTTCCGTGAAGGCGTCGACCTGATCGGGATCGAACAGGCTGCCGGCGTTGCGGGCGATGGTGGCGACGATGCGGTCGACCTGTTCCAGGATCGGCTGGTCCTTGTCGATCAGCACGTCGATGCGGTCGGCCAAGAATAGCAGTGTGGACTCCATCGGCACGTCATGGCCGCCGGCATATTCGGTGTGGTGGTGGCGGATGATGGTGGAGACGCCGGAGAAATAGCGGAACTTGTTCAGCAGCTGATAGCCGGCCTCGCAATGCTCCCGGGTGTCGGCCGATTCGTCGAAGGTCAGCAGCTGGGCACGCTCATGAATGGACAGGGCGCCGATGTCGTGCAGCAGCCCGGCGATGACCAAATCGTATTGCGTCTTTTGCGAGGCGCCCATCTCGCGCGCGATCTGGTTGGCGATGTAGGCCACGCGCTTGTGATGGTTGGCGATGCGGGTGTCGATGTGATCGACGGCGCTGGCGATGGAAACGACAAAATCCAGCAGATTGATGGAATGGGGGGTAAACACGCGACAACTCCTTGTCAATGCTCTGTCATGTCACGTTGGCACCACGGCATGGTCCGCAGGTTAGCAACGCCAAATGACAGCTACTGTCCTGGGGAAAGGATTATACGGAATTCACTTATATAGTGAATCGCCGCCTATACTGGACCGGGTAAAAACCCAGCTCCTTGATACAGATCAATGTGCCGGCAGACGGCTTGGTCCACCATTCGACATCAGCGGGGAGGCAAGGGTAATTAATTGATATTTATCAATTTTCCTTGTTTGCTTAATGCCCCGGGAGCTGCAGGGAGGAGAAAAGGGATGTTCTATTTCGTATGGGATTCCAGTCTGGAAACCGGTATCGACATCATCGATACCCAGCACCGCCAAATCGTCGACTACATCAACCGCCTGCACGACGCCATCGCAGAGAACGACCGCGCGATCATTCATGAGGTGCTGGATCAGGTGGTCAATTACACCCTGACCCACTTCGCCTTCGAGGAAAAGATGATCGAGCGTGCGGGCTATCGCCACTGCGAGGCCCACAAGGAAGTGCACCGGGTATTCACCGAGCGGGTGCAGCACTATCGCGTGCGTCTGGCCCACGGCGAGGATGTGGCCAAGAAGCTGCTGTCCGATCTGCGCATCTGGCTGACCAATCACATCAGGAACGAAGACCGCGACTTTGCGCCGGTGGTGCGGGAACATCTGCAGCGCGGCAGCGCCGAGGACCAGGGTTGGCTGGCCAGGACCCTGAGCCGCATGTTCTCCCGCTAGGGGCCGGCGGAGCGGGGATCGATTTGCGGGCTGAGGCCCGTTCTGCAGGACTGCCGTTATCTCAGCCGTCATCCCGCATCAGCCGCGCCCGCAACTGGCCGCAGCCGCCGTCGATGTCCTGCCCGGCGGAGTTGCGCAGTTTGGTGAGCACGCCGTGGCGGTGCAGGTAGCTGGCCATCGCCGCGGTGTGCTCCGCCGTCGGACGGCGGTGGCCCATGCCCTCGTTGCTGTTGTAGGGAATCAGGTTCATCACCGCGTACTTCCCCCTGAGCAGGCGCACGATGCCTTCCATCTCCTCCGGCGTATCGTTGATGCCTTCGAGCAGGGTCCACTGGTACTGGACGGGGTAGCGCGTGGCGCGGGCGTAGCGCTCGCCTTCCTCCACCAGCTCGGCCGGATCGATGCGCGGTGCCTTGGGCAGCAGGCGGGCGCGCAATTCGGCATTGGTGGTGTGCAGCGACAGGGCCAGCGCCGGTTTCACCGTGCCCTGCGGCAGGCGTGCGAACACGCGCCGATCGCCCACGGTGGAAAACACCAGATTGTTGTAACCCACGGCGCCCAGGGTGCCGAGCAGTTCGATGGCCTCCAGCACGTTGTCCAGGTTGTGGGCCGGCTCGCCCATGCCCATGAACACCACCTTCTTCACCGGCCGCTGCCGCCGCGCCAGCGCCACCTGCGCCACGATCTCCGCGGCGCCCAGCTGCCGCAGCAGACCGTCGCGCCCGGTCATGCAGAATATGCAGCCCACGGCGCAGCCCACCTGGGTCGACACGCACACGCCGCCGCGCGGCAGCAGCACGCTTTCCACCGTCTGGCCGTCGCCCAGTTCCACCAGCAGGCGCACCGAGTCGTCGGCGCCGGGATGGGAGGAGCGCACCCGGGCCAAGTGTTCCAGTTCCGCGTGAATCTCCGGCAAGGCCCGGCGCAGCGTCAGCGGCATCACGTCTTCCACCGCCTGCCGTTTCGTGCCGAGCGGCAGCGCCTGCAGCCAGGCGCGCAGGAAGCGCGCCTCGTGGGCGGGCCTGGCGCCGTGATGGCGTAAAAGCTGGCGGAGATCGTCGATACGCATGGGGAGCGCATGATAGCCGGAAACCTCTGCGCGCTCCTTATCCACAGCGGGGGAGCCGGGAGGGCGCGTATAGTTAAGCCATGGCAGACGACACCCCCCTCCTGCTGTTCGGCGCCTTCGACCGTCACAACTTCGGCGATCTGCTGTTCCCCCACATCGCCGCCGCCCTGTTGCCGGGGCGTCGGTTGATTCACGCCGGCCTCGCCGCGCGCGATTTGCGCCCGTACGGCGGTCATCAGACCCGGGCCATCGCGCCACTGGCGCTGGAGCTGCGCGACCGGCCGCTGCACATCCTGCACGTCGGCGGCGAACTGCTCGCCTGTGATGCCTGGCAGGCGGCCGTGATGCTGCAGACGCCGGAGCAGGCGCAGGAAATGATCGCCCGCTGCGAGCATGATCCCGCGCAGCGCCGCACCTGGGCCGCGCAGACTCTCGGTCTCGGTGACGAGGCGCCGTACTGCATCGCCCGTGAGCTGTTTCCTGCTGCGAAGCAGGTGAGTTATTGCGCGGTCGGCGGTGTGGACCTCGCGGCTCGTCCGGCTGAACTGCGCAGGGAAGTGCTGGCGAAGCTGCATGCGGCAGATGGCGTGGGCGTGCGCGACAAGGTGACACAATCCCATCTCGCGGCTGCGGGCATCGATGCCATGCTGCTGCCCGACCCGGCGGTGATGGTGCGGGAATTGTTCGACGCTGAAATCCAGCGGCATGCCCGCTACGGCGAAGCGGCGCAGGTGCGCGCCGCCTTTCCGCAGGGTTATCTCGCCGTGCAGCTGAGCGCCGACTTCGGTGACGATGCGACATTGGCCGCCATCGCGGCGCAACTCGACGCGATCGCCCGTGCCAGCGGATTCGCCATCGTCCTGTTTCGTGCCGGTGCCGCGCCCTGGCACGATGACCTCGCCTGTTACCGTCGCCTCGCCGCCTGTATGCACGCCCCCGCGATCTGGTTGTTCACTTCGCTGCACCTGTGGGATATCTGCGCCCTCATCGCGCACAGCCGTGGCTATTGCGGCAGCAGTCTGCACGGCCGTATCGTCGCCATGGCCCATGGCCTGCCGCGCATCAATGTGCGGCAGCCGGCGCCGACAGAAATCCCCGCCAAGCAGCAGGCTTATTGCGCCAGCTGGGAGCTGCCGGGTCTGCCCGTGCAGGTGGCGGCGGGAGAGATCGCCGCCGCCTGGCCTGCAGCATCTGCCGTGCCACAGGCCATGCTGCAACAACACGCGGCAGAAATGGCCCAGGAATATCGTGGTTGTTTCGCAGCGCTTGCCGCGGGCCTGGCGTGACGGCACAGACGCCACTTCCGTCGCCACTTTAATCTCGGTTTAAGTTTCATTCGCCATACTTCCCGCCACTGAAATTGTTGCGGGAAACCTGTCATGCAATTAACCCCTGTCGTGTTGGCACTGTGCCTGGTGCTGGCCGCCACCAGCGGCCAGGCTGCCGCGGATGAGACGCTTGCTGCGCCGCTGGTGGGCATCAGCGCCGAGCTGAACCTGAATGATGTCTACGTGGCGGCACTGGGCGGCGACCCGCGCAGCGGCATCGCCGAGGCATCCCGTCAGGAGGCTGCGGCGCTGGCGGCGCGCGCCGACAGTCTGCTGGCCGGTGCGCCGGCGCTGATCGTGAGGCACCAGACCGATCAGGCCGGCACCGACCGTGGCCTGCGCGAGTGGGAGGCGAATCTGGAGTTGCCGCTGTGGCGCTGGGGCCAGCGCTCGGCGAGCCGCAACCAGGCGCTGAGCACGGGTGAGCTGGCCGGCGCCCAGGGACAGGCGCTGCAGCTGGATGTGGCCGGCCGCGTGCGCGATGTGCTGTGGTCGCTGGCGCTGGCCGAAGAACAGCGTCATCTGGCCGAGCAGGCCTGGCACACCGCGCAGGCCCTGGAGCAGGACGTGCAGCGCCGGGTCGAGGCCGGGGATCTGGCCGAGGCCGATCTGCTGCTGGCGCGCGATGACACCCTGGCCAGGCAGGACGAATATCTGCTCGCCGTGAGCGAGGTACGCACGGCGGAGAAGCGTTATCTGTTGCTGTCCGGTCTGCCGCAGCGGCCGGCCGAGTTCAGCGAAGTGCAAAGCGCCCGTCGCCGCATCGAGGCGGATCACCCCTTGCTGCTGGAGGCGCAGCGCCGTGTCGAGCAGGCGCAGGCGGAACTGCAGCGCGCGCGCGCGTCAGGCAGCGACAATCCCATGCTCATCGTGGGAACCCGGCGTGATCAGGAGCCGGTGACAGAGACCACCCACGACAGCATCGGCGTGTCGTTGCGCCTGCCCTTCGGCGGTGGCAGTCACGCCGGACCGGCCATTGCGGCGGCCAACAATCAGTTGGTGCAGGCGCAGAGCGAACAGCTGGCGCTGCAACGCGAACTCGAACTTGCCCTGCACGATGCGCAGCAGGCGTTGACGACGCTGCGCAGCGAGCTGGAGCTGGCACAGCAGCAGCACCAGATGGCGCAGGAAAATCTGCGCATGGCGCGCCTGGCATTTGACCTCGGCGAAATCGATCTGGTGCAGCGCCTGCGCGTACAGACCCGTGCCTATGCCGCCGAACGAACCCTCAACGTGCGCAAGCTGCAATTGCAGCAGGCGACCGCCCGCTACAACCAGGTTGTTGGAGAAACGTTATGAAGCCCCTGTTGCCTGTCTTCGTCCTGGCCGGAATGCTGTCTCTGCCGCTCCACGCCGCCGATCTGCCTGCCGAGGATGTGGTCATGACAGCGGCCCAGCAGCAGACCCTGGGCGTGACCACGCTGGAGCCCGAGGCCGTGAGCACGGTGGCCGGTCAGGAGCTGCCGGCGCTGGTGACGGTGGCGCCGGATCAGGTGCATCTGATCACGGCACCGCAGGCCGGCCTGCTGGAATACATGCCGAGCGCGGTGGGTGACGAGGTCATGGAGGGCCAGGTGATTGCCCGCCTCAAGAGTCCCGAGCTGGTCAGCCTGCAGCGTGATTTCCTGCAAACGCTGAGTCAGCAGCGTCTGGCCCAGACCGCCATGACACGCGATGAGATGCTGTTCAAGGAAGGCGTCATTGCCCGCCGTCGCTATCTGGAAACCCAGAGCGCGTTCGAGGAAATGAATGCGGCGCTGGAAGAGCGGCGCCAGGCGTTGTTGCTGGCGGGGATGGCGGCACGTGACATCACGGCCCTGCTGAAGGAGCGCCGCCTCAGCACCACGCTGCAGGTGCGCGCGCCGATTACCGGCGTGGTCATCGAACGTCTCGCCGAACCGGGCCAGCGCCTCACCATGAGTGATCCCATCTACCGCCTCGCCAATCTCGACCCGCTGTGGCTGGAAATCCGCGTGCCGCTGGAGCAGTTGCCCAGCCTGGCTGCCGGCGCCGAGGTCAAGGTGGCGGGGCTCGGTGCGGCGGGTCGCCTGTTGAGCGTGGGCCGCGATGTCGATGCCGCGAGCCAGACGGTGCGGGTGCGCGCCGAACTGACCAGCGGTTCCGGCGCCCTGCGGCCCGGCCAGTATGTGCAGGCCGCCATCGCCGGTGTGGCCGGCACGGATCGCTATCAGCTGCCCGCCGCCGCCGTGGTGCGCAGCGGCCAGCACAGCATCGTGTTCGTGCAGACGGCGACGGGCTTTTCGCCGCGCATCGTCGAGGTGCTGGGCACGCAGAACGGCAAGACCGTATTCGTCGCCAAATTCGCGCCGCAGGAGCGCGTCGCGGTTACCGGCCTGGCGGCCGTGAAGGGCGCCGCCATGGGCCTCGGCGGGGGTGAGTGATGCTGGCGCGCCTGATTCAGTTTGCCCTGACCCAGCGCCTGCTGGCGCTGCTGGCGGTGCTGGTGTTGGTCGGTGCGGGAACGCTGGCGTTCCAGAACATCCCCATCGATGCCTTTCCGGACATCTCCTCGACGCAGGTGAAGATCATCATCAAGGCGCCGGGCATGACGCCGGAGGAAGTCGAGCAGCGCATCACCGCGCCCATCGAGGTGGAGATGTTGGGCATCCCGCATCAGGTGATGCTGCGCTCCGTGGCCAAGTACGCATTGACGGACATCACCGTCGACTTCGAGGACGGCACCGACATCTACTGGGCGCGGCAGCAGGTGGCCGAGCGGCTGAATGCCATCTGGGCGGATCTGCCCGCAGACATCAGCGGCGGCATGGCGCCGATGACCACGCCGCTGGGCGAGATGTTCATGTTCACCATCGAAGGCGACACGCTGGATGCAATGGAAAAACGCAGCCTGCTCGACTGGACCATCCGCCCCGCCTTGCGCACCGTGCCGGGCGTGGCGGACGTCAACGCCCTCGGCGGTCTGGCGCGCGCCTATGAAGTGGTGCCGGATGCAGCACGCATGAACGCACGCGGTGTCGGCATGGCCGAGCTGATGGCGGCGCTGGAAGAAAACAACCGCAACGACGGCGCCGGCCGCCTCAGCGAGGGCGACGAGGCCCTGCTGGTGCGCGCCGAGGGACGCATCCGTTCCGTGGAAGACGTACGTGCCATTGTGGTCAAGATTGCGGCGGGCGTGCCGGTGCGCGTGGGCGAAATCGCCACGGTGCGCATCGGCGCCATCACGCGCTATGGTGCGGTGACGCGCAATGGCGTGGGCGAGGCGGTCGAAGGCCTGGTGCTCGGCCTGCGCGGCGCCAACGCACGCGCCGTGGTGGAAGGGGTGCAGGCCAAGCTGGATGAGCTGGCACCGACGCTGCCGCAGGGCATCTCCATCAACGTGTTCTACAACCGCGGCGACCTGGTGGACAAGGCGGTGAACACGGTGAGCAAGGCGCTCACCGAGGCCATCGTCCTGGTGCTGGTCCTGCTGGTGCTGTTCCTCGGCAATCTGCGCGCCGCGCTGACCGTGGCACTGGTATTGCCGCTGGCGGCGCTGGCCACCTTCATCCTGATGCGCCAGTTCGGCATGTCCGCCAACCTGATGAGCCTGGGCGGTCTGGCCATCGCCATCGGCATGCTGGTGGACGCGGCGGTGGTGGTGGTGGAGAACATCGTTACCCATCTCGCCCACGGCGAGCAGCAGCAGCGCCTGCCGCGCATGCACCTGATCTATCGCGCCGTGCGTGAGGTCAGCGTCCCGGTCACCTCGGGCATCCTGATCATCATCATCGTGTTTCTGCCCCTGCTGACCCTGCAGGGACTGGAGGGCAAGCTGTTCATTCCGGTCGCCCTCACCATAGTGTTCGCCCTGGCCGGATCGCTGCTGCTGTCGCTGACGGCGATTCCGGTACTGGCGTCGTTCCTGCTGAAGAAGGTCAGCCATGAGGACCCCTGGGTGGTGCGGCAGGTGATCCGCTACTACATGCCGCTGCTGCGCTGGTGTCTGGCCAAGCCGCAGCCGATCATCATCGGTGCCCTGGTGCTGCTGCTGGTGACCGGTGTCGTCTACACCCGCATCGGCAAGACCTTCATGCCGACCATGGACGAAGGCAGCCTGCTGGTGCAGCTGGAAAAGCTGCCGTCCATCAATCTGGAGCAGTCGGTGGCGCTGGACCTGCGCGTGCAGCGTGCGCTGCTGGAGAATGTTCCGGAGATCACCGGCGTGATCGCCCGCGTCGGCTCCGATGAACTGGGCCTCGACCCGATGGGGCTGAACGACACCGACAGCTTTCTGGTCCTGAAGCCGCAGGACGAGTGGCGCATGGAAACCAAGGAAGAGCTTATCGACGCCATCCGCCAGGTGATGAACGACATCCCGGGCCTCAACTATGGCTTCACCCAACCCATCGAGATGCGCATCTCCGAGATGCTGACCGGCGTGCGCGGCGATGTCGCGGTGAAGATCTTCGGCACCGATGTCACCGAGCTGGATGCCCAGGCACAGCGGATCACCGCCCTGCTGAACGGCATCCCCGGCGCGGAGGACGTGCGCACGGCGGAAAATTCCGGCGTGCAGTATTTGCAGGTCGTCATCGACCGGCTGGCTGCGGGCCGCCTCGGCCTGTCGATCAATGAACTTGAAAACATGATGCGGGCACAGGTCGAGGGCATCGCGATCGGCACCGTGCATGAGGGCGCGCGCCGTACGCCGCTGATCCTGCGCGGCGGCGAGGACCTGCGCGCCGCGCCGGAGCGTTTCGCCGCCATGCAGGTGACCCTGCCGGACGGGCGCAACATCCCGCTGTCCACCATCGCCACCCTGCAGCGGGTGGAGGGGCCGGTGAAGGTGGCGCGCGAAAAGGCGGCGCGCTATACGGTGGTGGTGGCCAATGTGCGTGGCCGCGACCTGGTGGGTTTCGTCGACGAGGCCAAGGCCAGGGTCGCCGAGCAGATCAAGCTGCCGACCGGCTACTACGTCGAGTGGGGCGGCCAGTTCGAGAACCAGCAGCGCGCCGCGCGCCGTCTGTCCATCGTGGTGCCGGTGGCCATCGGCCTGATCTTCCTGCTGCTGTTCTCCACCTTCGGCACCGTGCGTCAGGCGGCGCTGGTGCTGACCAATATCCCGTTCGCCATGATCGGCGGTGTGTTCTCGCTCTGGTTGGCCGGCGAATATCTGTCGGTGCCGGCATCGGTGGGCTTCATCGCGCTGCTGGGCATCGCCGTGCTGAACGGTGTGGTGATGGTGACGTATTTCAATCAGCTGCGCGCCCATGGCATGGCGCTGGCCGACGTGGTGATCGAGGGGGCGCGCCGCCGCCTGCGTCCGGTGTTGATGACCGCCAGCATCGCCGCCTTCGGTCTGGTGCCGCTGCTGTTCGCCAGCGGCCCCGGTTCGGAGATCCAGCGGCCGCTGGCCATCGTGGTCATCGGCGGCCTGGTGACCTCCACCCTGCTGACCTTGATCCTGCTGCCGATCCTGTACCGTCGTTTCGGTGTGGAACGCTAGGAGTCCCTCATGCAAGAGTGTCTATTGGTTATCGTGACCACGCCCTCCCTCGAGGAGTCGGTGGTGGACTGGCTGCTGGCGCAGGAACAGCTGTCAGGCTTCAGCAGCTCGCGTATCGACGGTTACGGCAGCCGGCAGTCGGAACTGTCGCTGGCCGAGCAGGTGATGGGGCGTCAGCGCAAGGTGATGTTCCATGTCCATACCGACTGCACGGCGGTGAACCCGCTGCTCGATGCCCTGCGCCGTGATTTCAAGGGGGCAGGATTGCACTACTGGGTCATGCCGTTGCTGGATGCCGGGCGTATAGACTGACGATGATCGCAGCATGACGGGCGCAGGTTTTTGCGCGCATCCGTCATGCCGCGTGCCGGGACAGGTGCCGGCGGGACTCGAAGATGCTGTTGCCGAGCCGGTGGCCCTGGAATGCGATGCGCCGTTTCAGCGCGAAATCAAACAACAGCGGGTTGTGTCGCCGCAGGGTGTTCAACAGCGGTATGTCCTGTTCTGCCAGGAAGCCGTCAGCCGCCAGCTTGTGCAGTGAAAACAGCGGCATCACGCCGGGCAGCGGATAGTCGGTGCCGTTGAGCAGGCGCGGGTGCCAGTCGTCGCGTTGCAGCACCGTGCGCAGCGGTGTGCCGGCGCGGTTGATTTGCGTGATGGCCGAGATATCGGCGTGCAGCAGACCGGCGTATTCCCTCTCATCCATCAGGCGGGCGAACAGATCGAAGGAGCTGCGCGTCGGTCCTTTGCCGCCTCTGTCGGTATCGGTGTAGCTGCCCAGTGAGGCGCAGTGGGCGACGATGACGCGCACGCCGCGCTCCAGGGCGCGGCGCAGGCGCAGCGGGTTGCCATAGTCGGGCCGGTTGGCGCCGTGCACCGCGCGCTCGCCGCCGGCATGACTGAGCAGCGGCAGGCCGTGACGGGCGAGTGCGTCATAGAAGCGGTCGCAGCGCGGCGAGGCCGGGTCCATGCCCTGCGCCGGCGGCAGCCACTTGATGGCGCGGGCGCCGTGGAACACCGCCTTGTCCAGTTCCTCCACGCAGTCTTCGCGGTAGGGATGGATGGACGCGGCCCATTCCAGCCGCTGCGGGTAGTCGGCGGCGAGGCGGCGCGCGTAGCGGTTCGGCGTGACGAAGGCGCTGAGATGGTGGTTGCAGCGACCGTGTTCGTCGTAGCAGTCATCGAAGGCGAGCAGCAGCGTCTTGTAACCGCGCGGCAGCGGATCGTGCAATGCCAGCAGGCGCTCCACAAACCGTTCGTCCACGCAACCGTCGGTGTGGCTGCAACTGGCGTTGAGAAAGAATTTCTGTTGCAGATAACTCAGCGGCTTGAGCGGGGTGGTCAGGTCGCGGTGCACACGGATGCCGCTGTTGCTGTCGCCGACACCGACCAGATGGGCATGGCTGTCCCACACCTGGTCCGTATCGAGACCATCCCAGATCGCCTGCAGGCGTTCATCGCGCAATACCTCCGCGGGCAATGCGCCGAGGCAGGGATTGGTGAGCCCGGCCTCGGGCCAGAGGCCGCGGCGTTGCAGGGCGTTGCGGAGCGGGCGGAGCATGTCACCTCCTTATCGGAGAAGCTTTCTGTCGAGAGTTACTGGTGCTTGATATTGGTTCCTTCTCCCTCAGGGAGAAGGACAGGATGAGGGGATGGATCACTACGAACCGATTTCCATCCCCTCTCCCTAACCCTCTCCCTTGGGGAGAGGGGATGTTCTTGCATTTGCTGGCGACATGCTGGGCGTACAGTTGCGTAGGATAGATTAAGCGCAGCACAGCCCATCATGCCGTTGATGGATTTCACTTTGTTCTACCCATTTGTATGGGTGCCTACGCCTGCTCCGTCAGCGCCGGCGGCAGCGGTTCCGGTTCCTTGGGCAGGTGCCAGGCGACGATGGTGGTGGCGAGCACCACCAGCACGCCGAGACTGAGCACGGCGCTCACCGGGTCGATGTGTTGTGTCAGCGCCAGCGTGTAGAGGCCGGTGCCGGCCAGCATGGCCAGATTCTCGAAGAAGTTCTGGATCGCCACGGCACCGCCGGCGCCGATGGTGCGGTGGCCGATATCCTGCAGCGCGGCATTGATCGGCACCACGAAGATGCCGCCGGTCACGCCGATCAGCAGCAGCACGACCTTGGCCCACAGCGGATCGCTGGTGATGCCGAGGAGCAGGATGCAGAAGCCCATCAGGTAGGCGGCGAGGCGGGCGCGGCGCAGCCGCTCGATGGGCACCAGCCAGGGCACGGCCACGGCACCCAGTGCGATACCGATGGCGATGAACACGGTGAGGTTGGCGATTTCGGAGGTGTTGTGCGTCATCAGCACCGCCGGCGCCCAGGCCGTCATCATCACACGCAGCACGACGGCGGCGGCCCAGAAGATGGCGGCGCCGAGCATGGAGAAGCGCGCGCGCGAGGTGGTGAAGAAGCCGCCCATCATGGCGAAGAAGTGGCGCACGGCGGGACGTTGATCGCGCGGCTTGGTGGCGGTCTGCGGGATGAACAGGGTGGCGAGCAGCGATACCACGTAGGAAGCGATGATCAGCGCCAGCGCCGCGCCGATGCTGCGATCCGCCACGCCGGCGCCGATCACCGCGCCGAGCACGATGGCGACGATGGTGGAGCCTTCCACCCAGCCGTTGGCCTTGACCAGATTCTCATGACCAACGAGGTCGGGCAGGATGCCGTACTTGGCCGGGCCGTACACGGCGGCGCCGATGCCCACCACCGCGTAGGAGAGGAGCGGGTCGATGCCGGCCAGCAGCAGCACGGCGCCAAAGGCCTTGAGCGCGTTGCCCCAGGTGAGCACGCGGCCCTTGGCGTGCTGATCGGCGAAGCGGCCCACCCACGGCGCCAGCAACACGAAGGCGACGAGGAACGAGGCCTGCAGGGCGGGACGGTACCAGTCGCCGTAGTCGCCGCCCTGCATCAGCATGGCGAAGGCGGCGAACAGGATGGCGTTGTCGGCAAAGGCGGTGAGGAACTGCGCAAACAGCAGGGTATGGATGGAACGGTTCATGCCACGTCCTCCTCGTCGATGAACTGCTCCTCGGCCATGGTCTTCACTGCCGGGTAGTCGATCTTGCCGGTGCCGAGCAGCGGCAGCTGCCGCACGCTCACGATCTTCTTCGGCACGTTGATCTCGGCGATGCCGGCCGCCTTGGCGGCGGCGAGCAGGGCGCCGCGCTCGGCGTCCTGTTGTTCGGTGAGCAGGATCAGTTGCTCACCCTTGGCCTTGTCGGGCAGGGCGACCACGGCATGGGCATGATCCGGCCAGGCCCTGGCCACCAGTTCTTCCACGGCAGTGAGCGACACCATTTCGCCGCCGATCTTGGCGAAGCGCTTGGCGCGGCCCTGGATGCGGATGAAGCCGTCGCCGTCGATGGTGACGATGTCGCCGGTGTCGTACCAGCCCTGGCCCAGCTCGCATTCCGCCGGCACCAGCACGCCGGGATTGGCGTGCAGCAGGTAGCCGAGCATCACGTTGGGGCCGTGCACGAACAGGCGCCCGCCCTCCTTCACGCCGGGCACCGGCTGCAACTGATAGCGGATGCCCGGCATCAGGCGGCCGACGCTGCCGACGGCGTGATCCATCGGCGTGTTGGCCGACAGCACCGGCGCGGTCTCGGTGGCGCCGTAACCCTCGAAGATGCGCACGCCGAATTTCTCCGCCCACACGCGGCGCGTCTCCTCCTGCAATTTTTCCGCACCGGCGAACACGTAGCGCACCGAGTAGAAATCGTAGGGATGGGCGAAGCGGGCATAGCCGGCGAGGAAGGTGTTGGTGCCGAACAGCACGGTGGCGTTCACGTCGTAGGCGATCTCCGGCACGATGCGGTAGTGCAGCGGCGAGGGATAGAAGAAGGTCTTCATGCCGGAGAACAGCGGCAGCAGCGTGCCGGCGGTGAGGCCGAAGGAGTGGAACAGCGGCAGGGCGTTGAGAATGATGTCCTGCGCCGAGAAGTCCACGCGCGCGGCGAGCTGTTCGCGGTTGGCGAGCAGGTTGGCGTGGGACAGCACCACGCCCTTGGGCGCGCCCTCGGAGCCGGAGGTGAACAACACCACCGCCGGCGCATCCGCATCGCCGGCGCCACCGTTGCGGCGATAGGCCCAGGAAGCCAGGTGCGCCAGTGCAAGGCCGTTGAGCTTGTCCAGCGGGGTGATGTTTTTGGCCAGGTCTTCCAAGTAGACGAGATTGACCTGCTCGCCGAGTTGACGCACGGCGTCGCCCAGCTTGGCGGCGTCGATGAAGCGGCGCGAGGTGATGACGGTCCTGATCTGCGCCGTTTCGCAGGCCGAGCGCATGCCGTTGGCGCCGATGGTGTAGTTGAGCATCGCCGGGACACGGCCGTAGGCATGCAGGCCGAGGAAGGCGGCGACGGTGCTGGTCATGCTGGGCAGCAGCAGGCCGACGTATTCGCCGTGCTTCGTCTTCTGCGCGATGACGTCGCCCAGCACGAAGGCGGCGGCGATGAGCTTGTTGTAGGTCAGCGGCCGGCGCTGGATGTCCTCGACGATGACGTGGCTGCCGCCGTGAACCTTGCGCGCATCGAGCAGTGCCTGGAACAGGGTGCGGCGGTAGTTGCTGGTGGCGAACATCATTTCGGTCATGATCTCGGCCAGGGCACGGCCGGCCGCCTTGCGGCGGGCACGGCCGCGAATCTCGGCGGGCGGTGCGATGCGGCGCGGCTCCAGCACGGTGAGGGTGATCTTCGGCAGCCAGCGCAGGCGCATGCGGCCGCGCAGGCGCGAGAACGGCGTGTACTGCGCGCCGTCGATGCGCACCGGCACCACCATCGCCTCCGACTTGTCGGCAACGAGACCGGTGCCGTCGTAGATCTTCATCAGCGAGCCGGTGACGGTGATGCGCCCTTCGGGGAAGATCACCGCGCGGTTGTCCTGTTGCAGGTAGCGGATCAGCGACTTCGCCGACAGCGGATTGGTCGGGTCCATGGGGAAGATCTTCGCCAGCGCCAGGAACGGCTTGAGCAGTTTGTTCTGCGCGACAAAGGTGTTGACGGCGAAGGTGAGCGGGCCGGGGAGGAAGGCCACCAGCAGCACGGCATCGAGGAAGGAGGTGTGGTTGGCGACGATGAGCACGCGCCTGCCGCCCTGCTCCAGATTCTCCAGTCCCTTCACTTCCACCTGGTACAGCGCCTTGAGCAGCCAGCGCAGCGCGCGTTTGAACAGTTCCATCGTGTTCTCCTTGTTGTTTCCTGTTGCTTGGTTAGCTCCCCTCACCCTATCCCTCTCCCTGGGGGAGAGGGAACCTTCCGCTAAACTGCGGGGAGTTCTAGGCCCCTCTCCTCCCGGGAGAGGGGTTGGGGTGAGGGGATAAATTCATCAGCTTTCAAACCCCTGCAAAAAATTGTCGATGAGCATGTGCGCCATTTCGCCGGTGCCCTGGCCGCCGGCCAGGTCCATGCGGTGGCGGATCTTCAGGGTGCAGATGCCATGCACGCTGGCCCACAGCACGCGCGCTGCCTGCCTGATCTCCTCTTCGCTGCGGTGATCCGCCAGCGGCTTCAACGCCACCTCGGCCAGGCCGAACACCTTGCTGAGCTTCATCTGGTACCAGTCGGGCAGGGCATTGCCCTGTTCGGTGACGTACTCGAACAGCATGTTCCAGCGCGGCGTCTCGGTTTCGGCATAGGCGATATAGGCATCGGCCAGGGCCAGCAGGCCGGCGCGGCTGTCGGTGCCCGGGGCGCGGCGCGCGCGCAGCCACTCATACAGGGCATCGAGGGTGCGGCCGTTCACCTGCAGCACCAGGTCGTCCAGATTCTCGAACACCAGATACAGGGTGCCCACGGTGTAGTCGATGGCGCCGGCCACCTTGCGGGCGGACAGGCCCTTGTAGCCCTCGGCCGCCACGATGGCCTCGGCGGCATTGAGGGCCATCTGGCGGATCTCCTCCCGGCTGTGGTCGCTGCGTCGTGCCATGTCATCTGCCTGACTGCTGAATGTTGGAGGCCAGTGTAGCGGAGTATTGAACGCTGTTCAATTGTGTGCTACAAAATAACTGAACGCTGTTCAATTGACAATGCCGAACAGCGTGGCACCCGCCCCGGCGGGTTTTTGCAGGCGGTTAATTGAACAATGTTTATTTAAGGAGAGACATCATGGAAACAACCAAGGTAAGGACGGTCACCGGCGGGGCGCTGGCCCTGTTCCTCGGCCTGCTGGCGGGCGGCGTCGCCCAGGCGGCAGGCCTGCTCACCCCGGCGGATGGCCGCCTGCCGGCCCTGGACCTGAAGGAACACCACGTCAACGTGGTGGTCGAGGACGGCTATGCGGTCACCACCGTGGAGCAGGTGTTCCACAATCCCCACGACCGCGACCTGGAGGCGATCTACTCCTTCCCGGTGCCGGAGCACGGCGCGGTGGGCGAGTTCACCCTGTGGATCGACGGCAAGCCGGTGACCGGCGAGGTGCTGGAGAAGAAGGAGGCGCGCCGCGTCTATGAGGAGGAAAAGGCCGCCGGGCGCGACGCCGGCATCACCGAGAAGGACAGCTACAAGACCTTCGACATCAGCGTGTCCCCGGTGCGCGCCGGTCAGGATACCCGCACCCGCCTGGTGTACGTGCAGGCGGCGCACGTCGACACCGGCATCGGCCGCTATGTCTATCCGCTGGAAGAGGGCGGCGTGGACGAGGAGAAACTGTCGTTCTGGACCGCCGACAGCAAGGTGACCTCGGCCTTCAGCTTCAACCTGCACCTCAAGTCCGGCTATCCGGTGGATGCCGTGCGCCTGCCCAACCAGGCCAATGCCCAGGTGAGCCAGGTCGGTCCCGGCGAATGGAAGGTGAGCATCGGCAACGGTGCCGCCGCGGCGCAGGAAGAGGGCGGCGCCCAGGCCCCGGCCTTCAACCCGCAGGCGCAGCAGGCCGGTGCGGTGTTCACCCTGGACAAGGACCTGGTGGTCTACTGGCGTCATCAGGCCGGCCTGCCCGGCAGCGTCGACCTCGTGACCTACAAGCCCGACGCCGGCAAGCGCGGCACCTTCATGCTCACCGTCACCCCCGGCGAGGACCTCAAGCCGATCACCGAAGGCAGCGACTGGATCTTCGTGCTCGACATCTCCGGCTCCATGCAGGGCAAGTACGCCACCCTGGCCGACGGCGTGCAGCGCGCCCTGGGCAAGATGCGCCCCAATGATCGTTTCCGCATCGTGCTGTTCAACGACCGCGCGCAGGAGCTGACCAACGGCTACGTCAATGCCACGGCGGAGATGGTCAAGCACTACAGCGACGAGGTGGCGCGCATCCAGCCCACCAACGGCACCAACCTGTATGCCGGCGTGGAACTCGGCCTCAGCGCGCTCGAAGCGGATCGCACCAGCGCCATCGTGCTGGTGACCGACGGCGTCGCCAACGTGGGCGAGACCGCGCAGCGCAAGTTCATCGAGATGATCAAGCGCAAGGACACGCGCCTGTTCACCTTCATCATGGGCAACAGCGCCAACCGCCCGATGCTGGAGGCGATGACCAAGGCCTCCGGCGGTTTCGCTGTCAGCATCTCCAACAGCGACGACATCGTCGGCCAGCTGCTCACCGCCGTCAGCAAGGTCAGCCACGAGGCACTGCACGGCGTCGAGGTGAAGATCGGCGGCGTGAAGGTGGCCGACCTGACACCGAAAGAGATCGGCAGCCTGTATCGCGGCCAGCAGCTGATCGTCATGGGCCACTACTTCGACGGCGGCAACGCCAGGGTCGAACTGACCGGCCGCATCTCCGGCCAGCCCAAGACCTACAAGACCGAGTTCGCCTTCCCCCGGCAGAGCAAGGACAACCCGGAACTGGAGCGCCTGTGGGCCTACGCCGCCATCGAGGACATCCAGAGCGAGATGGAGGACTTCGGCGAGAAGGCCGACCTCAAGCGCGCCGCCACCGACATCGCCCTGGAATACAGCCTGGTCACCGACCACACCTCGATGATCGTGCTGCGTGAGGAACAGTTCGCCGCGCGCAACATCCAGCGCAACAACCAGCAGCGCGTCGCCGTCGAGCAGGCCGCGCAGCAGCAGCGCGCGCAGAGCGCCCCGGTTTCGCGCCGCGTCGACCAGCAGCAACCGATGTACACCACCCCGCGTCCGAGCCACTCCAGCGGCGGTGGCGGCGGTGCCATCGACGGCTTCATGCTGCTCCTGCTGGCAGTGCTGGTGTTGCCGTCGCTGATGGGCCGTTTGCGCAAGGCCGAAGAGAAGTAATGCGATGATGGCATCGTGCCCTCCCCGCTAAGCGGGGAGGGCATGGGAGGGGGGGATAGCAGATATCGATCAAATGACTGCATGATGGATAGAGCATTACCCTGCGGTAGGGTGATATGGACTCAAACCCGGAGAATTGGGCGGCAACGACCTTCTGTTTGGTAAAGGCGCGCTACAACGGAATGATCTGACAAGGAGAATGGCCGCATGGATACCCCCGCATCATCGCGCTGGCGCCGCTGGCTCACCTGCCGGAGTCGTTCGCAGTGCCTCTTCCGGCTGACCGTCGTGTTGTTGCTTGTCGTGCTCGCCACCCCGGTTGGGCGGGAGTGGGGGATGTTCGTCATCACGGGCGGCAACTGGGTTGACCCCAAGGGCTGGCCGTTAGGCGAACCCTGGCGCGACTGGGACAAGCCGACCGATCCGCGAGAGCTGG
>JBFLWM010000034.1:0-61705 GCA_040755915.1 Pseudomonadota bacterium
AATTTAATCTAAGCGCGCCAGCAACCTCGGTATTGCCTTAGCGATACAAGCTTACACAAGGAACAACGATGGAGAATTACGCGTTCACCGAACAGATGAGCGTTCGCGATTACGAGTGCGACTTGCAGGGGATCGTCAACAACGGGGTCTATCAGAACTACCTGGAACACGTGCGCCACGAATACCTGAAGAGCATCGGCATCGACTTCGCCGGCCTCGCCCGCGAGGGGATAAACCTGGTGGTGGTGCGTGCCGAGCTGGACTACAAATTCCCGCTTACCAGCGGCGACCGCTTCGTCGTCGGCCTCAACATGCGCCGCGAGTCGAAGGCCCGCTTTGCCTTCTACCAGGACATCTACCGCCTGCCCGACGAAAAGCCGGTGATGAAGGCCAGGATCATCGGCACCGCCCTGAACGGGCGCGGCCGTCCGTCGATCCCGCCGCAGCTGGATGATCTGCTCGGCGAGGTCACCGGCGAATAGAGTAAAAGGGGACGGAGAGGTTAGATTTTTACCAACCCCTGACCTGGTCAAGTAAAACCTTGCGATCATATTCAAGCGGAACGCTTGGCAAGCAATTCGGCCAAAGCACAGCTAACGTTAATCCTGCTTGCTGGGTATGGGGCTGAATAATCGGAAGCAGAACACCCGTATGTCCTGCAATTGCAGCGTCTGTCGGGTTGGGCGGCAGATCACGTGCCCGGTTGTTGGCCGTAACGCCGTGACCTGCCTCCCTGTCATCTTCCGGCGGATGTTAGCGGTAGCCGCCGCGACCCATGCCTGAGGCGCGGGCGGCGCCGGAGCCGCTGCCGCGCATGGTGGTGCGGCTGGACATGCTTCTGGTCGTGGTGTCGTCGCCATCGTCGTAGCGGTTCACGGAGTCCGCGCCGCCACCCTGTTGCACGAGATCGAGGAATGTTTCATTGTCGTCTTCGATGCGGGTGTTGTGAATGTCGTTGGGCATGTTGGCCCAGCCGGCCCCCCAGACGCTGTTGTGGTCGGCAAAGGCGGCGGGGGTGGCGACGATGCTGCCGGCAGCAATCAGTGCGAAAACAGTATTTTTCATGGTGCTTGCTCCTTGTTGGGAAATTTGTCTGACAACAAGGCGAATAACGGACCTTGCCTGTGGCCGTTGACCCGGTTGCCGCCGGTGTTTCTGAACTGTGACACAGGTCCCGAACGTCCCCGTCGCCAAGCGGGGGATTTAATTTTGACCAACCCCCGACTGGTTTGAGTAAAATCTCGCAATCATATCCAAGCAGAACGCCCACCATGAACATCACCCAGATCGCCGCCACCCGTTACACCACCAAGGCCTACGACCCGCACAAGCGCATCGGTGCCGCGCAGATGGAGCAGATCCAGACGCTGCTGCGCTACGCGCCGTCGTCGATCAATTCGCAGCCCTGGCATTTCATCATCGCCGGCTCCGAGACGGGCAAGGCGCGCATCGCGCAGGCCACCACCGGGCCCTACAGCGCCAATGACGCCAAGGTGCGCAACTGTTCCCATGTGGTGGTGCTGTGCGCCCGCACCGAGCTGACCGATGCCCATCTGGCCCATGTGCTGGATCAGGAGGAGAAGGACGGCCGCTTCAAGAGCGCGGAGGCGAAGGCGGGGACGGGCAAGGGCCGGATGTTCTACGCCAATCTGCACCGCGAGGATCTGCAGGACACGCCGCACTGGATGGAGAAGCAGGTCTACCTCGCCCTCGGCACCCTGCTGCTCGGCGCCGGTGCGCTGGAGATCGACGCCACGCCCATCGAGGGCTTCGACCGCGCCATTCTCGACCGCGAACTCGGCCTGCAAGAGCAGGGCCTGACCTCGGTGGTGCTGGTCGCCCTCGGCTACCGCAGCGCCGATGACCCCAACGCCGCGCTGCCCAAGTCGCGTCTGCCGGCGGATGAGGTGTTTAGCTTTCTCTAGCGGGGAGCGGAAAACTCCGTCGCCCTGAGGGAGTGGCGTTGAGGGGAGGAAATGGCGGTACTGCGTTTATTTTTGATCCCCTCATCCTGTCCTTCTCCCTGAGGGAGAAGGGACCACAGCTACATGGATGCTGTTACCCGTCATCCCTGTCCTTAATTCGGACGTCCCGTCATCCACCCATTGGGCCAGCCTGCGGCTGTTCAAATCTACTCCGGGCGGATTTGTCCCTGGGGGATAAAGAGTTTTGGATCACACGATACTGGCTCTATTAGAGGTAAACTCACAGGCCAGTTGAATGGCCTCCACAACCAAGGAAAGGAATGCCTGTCATGAAAATCCCGAAGTTCCGTTTCACTGAACTGTTTGTTGTTGCCCTGCTGGTTGTTTTGTCCGGCTGCAGCCCGATGGCGGCGAAGGATTCCGCCCAGACGCATGTGGTGGCGAGTGCCGCCGACGGCAGCCCGATCCGCTACGGCGTGCGCGGCGCGGGTGATGTGACCCTGGTGTTCGTGCACTGCTGGACCTGCAACCACACCTTCTGGGACAGGCAGGTCGAGCATTTCAGCCGCGACTACCGCGTGGTCTGGCTGGATCTCGCCGGCCATGGCGACTCGGGCAGCCGGCGCGAGCGCTATACCATGCAGGCCTTCGGCCAGGACGTGGCCTCGGTGGTGGAGGCGGTCGGCGCGCAGCGGGTGGTGCTGATTGGCCATTCCATGGGCGGCCCGGTGTCCGTCGAGGCGGCGGGGCGCCTGGGCGGCAAGGTGCTGGGCATCGTCGGTGTCGACACCTTCCATACGAGTTTTCCCTATCCGCAGACGGAGGCCGCGATCGCCGCGCTGGTGAAACCGTTCGAGGACAATTTCCCCATGACGACGCAGCAGATGATCGGCACCATGTTCACGCCGCAGTCCGATCCGGCGGTGAAGGCGTGGGTGCTGACACAGTTCGACGGCTCGAAAAAGGCGCTCGGTGTCAGCGCCATGTACGAACTGCTGCGCTGGAAGGCGGCCGGTAATCTGGCGCGCTACACGGGGCCGCTGCGCAACATCAACGCCGCGCCGACCGGCAAGGAGCAGCCGCTGCATTCCAGCGTCGTGCTCATCCCCGGCGTGGGCCATTTCGTGGCACAGGAAAAGCCCGAACAGTTCAACGCCGTTTTGCAGGGAATCGTCGACGAATTCGTCGTCCGCTAGGCAGCCCTATATATTTCGTGGTTGTCGCCGGGTGAACATCGTCTTACCCTGTGTGCTGGGTGTCCGTTCGCGGCAGGGGCACAGGTCGCATGCGAACGACACAGTCGAACAACAAAAACAACAAAGGAAGCGCGATGGCCCACTTGAGCTGGACGCACGAGATGTCTACCGGCATCGATGAGCAGGATGAGCAGCACCAGCGGCTCATCAGTCTCATCAATCGACTCAATGACACGGTTCACGACGGCAAGGATGCCGAGATACTGGGCTCGGTACTCGCAGAGCTGGCGGACTACGCTGTTTATCATTTCGGTTATGAAGAGCAGTTGATGCACAAGCATGCCTATCCCGGTGCCGCTGCCCACAAGATGGAGCATCAGCGCTTCATCGAATGGATGGCCGACATCAGGAAGAAGCTGCGTCAGGGTGACACCGTGGCATCGAACCAGGTCATCAACTTCCTGCGCCTGTGGGTCACCGGCCACATCATGAAGACAGACAGGGAAATGGGGATGGCGCTGCGCAAGGTGGCGTCAGCCTAGAACGCCCTTTGCCGTTCCGGAAGCGGCGGTCCCCCGGCATGTCAGCCGAGGGGATCGTCGGTAAATTTATTCTGGATCTCCTCTACTACAGCCCTGTTTTTCTTGAGTGCCGCGACACATTGCGGGTCGAGCTTGCTGCCGCTGATACGTTCCAGCTCGTCGAACGCTGCGGCATTGCTCCAGGCGTCCTTGTAGGGGCGTGAACTGGTGAGGGCGTCAAAAATGTCGGCAACGGCAATGATGCGCGCGGCCAGGGGGATCTTCCCGCCACTCAGGCCATGGGGGTAGCCGCTGCCGTCGATAGCCTCATGATGCAGCTCAACGATGTCGCGCAACATCATGGTGTGCCTCATGCCTTGCAGGCGGAGATTGGTCAGCATGCGGTCGACGATGTCGCGGCCGATGAGGGTGTGCTTCTTCATGGCGTCGAACTCCTCCTCGGTCAGGCGTCCGGGTTTGAGGAGGATGCGGTCAGGAACCGCGATCTTGCCAACATCGTGCAGGGGGGCGAACTGGTAGATGTATTCTACGTATTCATCATTAAGCCCATGCAGCGGCGCGACTTCGGTGGCGATCACGCGTGTATAACGCGACATGCGTTGCAGATGGGCGCCGGTTTCCGGATCGCGATGCTGGCTCAGGTCCAGTGCGGAACTTATCGAGCCGCGCAGGACATTGGTCATGTCGATCTCTTTGAGCACCAGCAGACTGATCAGGTAAACGAACGGGGAGAGTCCGTGGCAGGCCGGTTCCGAGAACACGTTCTTGTGGCGTGAATTCATGAAAATGAAGCCGGCCAGTGCGCTGTCGCTGTAAAAAGGAATCGTGAAACTGGAACTGTAGCCGCTCTTGCCCAGGGCGGTGGCATGGACTTTGTTGACGCCATCGAAGATGGTGGTGTCATTGACCACACGGGCATTGCCGCTGCGGGCGATTTCGCTGAGTGATGACGAGGCACTCAATGTGGTTTCGTAGAACTGGAGTGGCGTCTCGTTCTTCGAGCTGTAGATGAAGGTTTTCAGCAGATCCCGTTCCGGCTCATACATCGCCACCGCAATGCGGTCGATGAACGGGTAGTGGCCGCGTACCTCATCATGGACGAGGACCAGCTTGTCGGAAATGGATTTGTTGTGCCCCAGCCCGGCGAGCGTGTCGTGATAGGGCGTGACGGGTGTGAATATGGTCTTGTCATCCATTACTGTAACCCGTAGTTATATTTTTCTTATGCATCGTATCGGACGGCCATGGCAGCCTGTCTTCAATCGATTGGGATATTTATGACAAGGATGATTCTTGCATCAATGTCATAAGGATGGCCAGTATGACAGATGGCCGTTCAGCGGAACAGGTCGCAGCCGGGGCGGGCACGGGATGCGGTGTCAGGTGGTGACGGCATGCGATGTGGATGTAATTGCTCGGTCTTGTGGATACAAAGCCGGAACTTGTGGGTGTTGCTTGGTTATTGCGGCACGTCACAGGACTGTGTGGTGAGTGCGGGCACACTTGGTAACATCGGTCACATCGCTGGAATACAAAAAGGAGTCGTCATGCCATCCAGGGAACCGGGAGTGCATCCCCTTCTGCAGAATCTGCGTGCCGGCCTGCGCATCGGGCTCGGACGGCGCTTCGACCCCGACGCAGTGCATGTCGACGCGCACCAGGCGGTGGGGCTGTTTCTGATCGCCCTGGCGCTGACCCTGCTGGCAGATTTCATCCATACCGAGCCGGAGCGGGAATTCAACGCCTGGGGCGTCATCAGCCATTTGGCGACGTATGCGCTGTTTCTGTTCGCCGCCTATCTTGCCGCACAGGCGCATCGGCGGCTCGATCGCTTTGGCCTGCTGCTGATCGTGATGCTGGCGGCGGAGCCGGTGGGGCGGGGTGTGGCCGAGCTCTACCGGCAGGTGGCGGAGTCTGCCGATGACATGTGGACCGCATGGGGCGTGTATGCGCTGCTGGTGGGCTGGTTCTATTGGGTGGCGTACCGTGCCCAGTCCCGGGTGTTTGCCAGCGGGCGCGGCCGCACGGCGGTTGCCGCCGCCGTGTATATGGGCGTGCTGGTGGCGAATTCGCTGGTGCTGCCGCACGCCGACGCCTGGTATACGGTTTACACCGGCGACGAGGCGCCGGAAAAACCGGTGCTCGATGTGGAGGCCACCTATTACGCCCAGCCTGAACTGCTGGCCGCGGCGCTTGACGGCCTGCAGCCGCAGCGTCCCGGCGTGCCCGACATCTATTTCGTCGGCGTGGCCGGCTGGGCCGAGCAGGATGTGTTCCTGCGCGAGGTGCGTGCCGTGCGCGAATTGTTCGACACGCGCTTCGACACCGCCGGCCGTTCCCTGCTGCTCATCAACAATCCGCAGACGGTGGGGGAGGTGCCCCTGGCCAATGCCACGAATCTGCAACGGGTGTTGCGGCGTCTCGGCGAGGTCATGGACCCGGAAGAGGACATGCTGTTTCTCTACCTGACCTCGCACGGCTCCAGGGAGCACGAATTCGCCATGCACTACTGGCCGCTGCGGCTCAACGATATCCCCGCCGCGCGCCTCGGCGCGATGCTGGCGGAATCGCCCATCCGCTGGCGCGCGGTGGTCATCTCCGCCTGTTATTCCGGGGGCTTCATTCCGCCGCTGAATGATGCCGGCAGCCTGGTGCTGACCGCGGCCGCCGCCGATCGCCAATCCTTCGGCTGCAGCAACGAAAATGCCTGGACCTATTTCGGCGAGGCCTATTTCGAGCGTGCGCTGAAGCAGACCCGTTCCTTTACCGCCGCCTTCCAGCAGGCGGCCGGCGCCATCGCCGAGCGCGAGGCGCGCGAGAAGCTGGAGCCTTCGCTGCCGCAGTCCTGGGTGGGGGAGGAGATGGCGGCGTATCTGCCCCGGCTGGAGCAGCATCTGGCGACGCTGGATGCCGCGGCACCGGCGGCGCTGGCGGATTGTGGCGCCACGTCAGCAGCGGAGACAGCGCCCTGCCGATGAACCCGTGTTGCCGCAGCGCATTTGCGCGGGCGCGTCCGGATCCGGAAAAACAGAAAGGCACCCGTGCGGGTGCCTTTCTGTCCGGGAGTTGCAGCGCGGCTACATCCGGTAGTTGAGCCCCAGCGACAGCAGGGTGGAGCTGTGGTCGAGGCCGGCGGCATCGCCGGGATAGTAGCTGGTGGCGCCGGTGGTCAGGTCGGTGATGGTGGTCGGTCCCTTGACCTCGCTGTAGACCGAATGGGAGACGCCGAAGGTGAGGTCCAGGTTCGTGTCCAGTGCGACGTCGATGTTCAGCTGCAGATCGAGCCACTGGCCGTCCGTGCCGCTTTCCTCGAAGCGCAGGTCGCGCAGGTGGTGGATGTCGATGTCCTCGCCCTTGGCCCAGACACTGTAACGGGCGCTGAAGTCCGCGGTGACGCGGCGGCCGCTGACCATGCTGGTGGAGCGGAGGCCGACACCGAGGTAGGGCACTTCCCAGGTCTGCTCGTAGGAAATCACCGGAACATCGGCAAATACCAGATAGGTGTCGCGGTAGGTTACGTTTGAATAAATGGCCGTACCGCCCCTGGCCTGCCAGTCGAAG
The DNA here is from genome assembly GCA_040755915.1 of Pseudomonadota bacterium. Classification (GTDB taxonomy): domain Bacteria; phylum Pseudomonadota; class Gammaproteobacteria; order Thiohalomonadales; family Thiohalomonadaceae; genus Sulfurivermis. Next base: position 7,225 of record JBFLWM010000034.1, read on the forward strand.
TGATCGCGGCGGTAACCGAGCAGGGCGTAGACATCGAATCGTTCGTTTGCGTTGCGATGCAGCAGGAACTCGCCGCTGATATCGATGCGGTTGGCATCGCGCACGGTGGTGTCGGGATGCTGCGAGCGCTCGCTCCAGTCGAGGCCGATATAGAACCAGTCGTAGTCGGTCATGTAGCCATCGCCGTCACCGGCGTTGGTCCAGTAGTCGACGCCGAGGGCAAAGCCCTCGCTGAAGCGGTGGCGCAGGTTGATGCCGGCCATCAACACGTCATCCAGCTCCCACTGCAGTTCACTGAGCTTGTAGCCGGGGATGCCGCTGGCGCTGCCGTCGGCGTCGTAGACATACTCACCCGATTCCCCACTCATCATGCCGGCCTTGAGGCTGATCTGGGTCATGCCGTCATCGCTGATGGCCACGGTCTGCGCGGCGGCGCCCAGCGACAGGCCGCACAGCATGAGGGCCAGAGCGGCGGTCTGGAGCGAAGTCCTGTTCATCTTATTTTTCTCCCTGGGTCAGGCTGCCCCCCGGCAGCGTGGTTAGACAAGGTCCATCTGACGGTGTGAATCGCCCGTTATTGTACACATCGTCACGATGATTGCAGCAGGGTTGCCGGTACAGGCAGTGGCCTTAGCTCTTGCTGGCTTCCTTCTGCACCGCCGGCAGGCGATCGCGCAGGCGCACCACCGGCTTCTCCAGGCGCTGGTCGTAGAACACGCTGTAGGCGAGGACGCGGCGCACATACTGGCGCGTTTCGGCGTAGGGGATGGTATCGATCCAGATGTCGGCATCGAGGCTGTGTTCCGGAGTCCACTGCCGCACGCGTCCGGGGCCGGCATTGTAGGCGGCAGTGGCGAGGGCGGCGTGGCCGTCGAACTGGCGCTCGAGCTGGCGCAGGTAATAGCTGCCGAGACGGATGTTGGTCTCGGGGTGCAGCAGTTGTTGCAGGTTGTTCAGGCCGCTCTTCATCTGCTGGGCGAGCTTGCGGCCGGTGGCCGGCATCAGCTGCATCAGGCCGAGGGCGCCGGCGGGGGAGCGGGCGTCGGGCATCATCACGCTTTCCTGCCGCGCCACCGCCAGCACCCAGGCCGGGTCCACGGTGTTGCTCTCTGCCTCCTTCATCACCACGTCGGTGTAGGCGAGGGGGAAGCGGATCTCCAGGTCGCCGAAGTAGTCGGCCCTGGCGAGGGTGAGGGCGGCGCGATCGTGCCAGCCCCAGCTGTTGGCCAGCTTGCCGGCGGCGAGCCGCTCGCCCGGCGACATCGCGGCAATGGCGGCCTCCCATTCCTGTCGTGCCTCGGCGATCAGGTTGAGTTGCAGGAACTCATGGGCGCGCCGTATCGCCGGGTGCTGCTGCAGCGTGGTGAGGGCGCCATCGTCGACAGTCACCGGGGCGTGACTCAGGTTGTAGCGCATGTCGAGGCGATCGGCGGCGAGAAAGCCGTAGTAGCTGCTGTTGGTGGCAATGGCCAGGTAGTGCTGCACCGCGCCCTGCCTGTCGCCCAGCGCCTCCTGGCTGCGGGCCATCCAGTATTGCCATTCCTCGTCGGCCTGTTCCTCCTCCGGCAGCGCGCGCAGCGCGTCGAGGGCATCCTGCCAGCGCTGGTGGCGCAGGGCGATGCGGATGGCGAAGTGACGCACGTCGCCATCCACCGCGGCGGCCGGGATCTGGCGATACCAGTCGAGCGCGGCGGCGTCGCCGCGCAGGGCGAGGCGCAGGGTGACTGCGTTGAGGACATCGGCGCGCTGCTGCGGCGTGAAGGCATGGCGATCCTCGACCCGGCGCCACAGCCGCAGGGTTTCCTGCACATCGCGGCGCGCCAGGCGCTGCAGGCCGTAGCTGATGATGTCGCGGTTGTCGGCGCTGTCTTCCTGCAGGCGGGCATCGCTGGTGACGAGGGCCGGGTAGTGGTGCACCTTCTCCCACAATGCGACGCGGTTGCGCTCCGCTTCGGACAGGCCGGCGGCGATCTGTTTGGCAAAGCCCATGTTGCCGTCGCGCAGGATCAGGTCGAGACGCTGGCGGCGCAGTTCACTGTTCAGACCGCCGGCCTTTTCCCAGGCGGCAAACAGGCGGTTGCAGGTGGCATCCTGGCGGTTGGCACTGAGCCAGAGCACGCGCGCGCCCTGCCATGCCGCCTGCTCGTTTCCGCTGCGCAGCTGGGCGTAGTGGTAGTTGCAGCGCAGTTCGCCACGGCTGCTCGGCCGGTAGTCCGCAAGGTATTCCTTCCAGCGCCCGGCCTGGGCGAGCTGGCGCAGCCACTGTTCGCGCACCGGCAGGGTGAAGGGGGTATGGCCGTGGCCGTCGAGAAACGCCCGCACCTGTTCCTGCGGCAGCACGCGTTGCCGCGTCATCTGCCAGGCGACGAGGTAGGGCTGGAGGGGATAGTCGTTCAGCGCGGCGCTCAACTGTTCGACCTTTGCCCGCTCGCCCTTGGCGAGGGCGGCGCGGGCATCGAGGAATTGCAGTCGCTGCTGGGCCAGATCGGTCGCGGCGGCGACCAGTGGCGCGGCGCACAGCAGGGCTGCAGTCAGAGCTGGCAGGAGGCGCAGGCGTGACATGATTGGGGTGCATCCCTTCCCGGGGAGTCGGGCATCTGTGCCTGATTGTATACGTTTGCCGTGCCGGAGTTGAGTCCGTCAGGGCGCGGCGGTCCCTGCGGACGGGATGCCCGGCCTCGCCGCCTGGCCTGAGCCATACCCCTGCTCCTGGCCCGTCTGCCATTCCGTTGCCCGACGGGCAGGCCCCGGCCCTGATGCTAATTGCCGGGACCACGGTGCCGGCTGTGCCGGTGGCAGTGATTTTCTGGCAGGATGTAGCGCAACCGAATGTTTTTTGCCACGAGAGACCGAATCATGCGACGCCAACCGATCCTTGCCGCCATGCTGGCCCTGCTGCTTGCCGGCTGTGCTGCCGATGCCCCCGTCCGTTTCGAGGTGACCACCTCCCCGCAGACACCGTCCGGCGTGCAGGAGCCGGCGGGAATGAGTCCGCCTACGGCGATCGCTGCACCGGCAGTACGGCCGAAGGCGACCGGTACACCGGAGGATGCGCGGCGTCACATGGTGCGCGGCATGGCGGCGGTGGAAATGGCCAAGTCCCCGGCGGAACTGCTGGTGGCGGAGGATGAGTTCCGCATGGCGACGGAGATTGCGCCGCAGATGTCCTCCGCCTGGTTCAATCTGGCCCTGGTGCAGACCCGGTTGACGCGTTATGACGATGCCATCGCCAGCTATCGCCGGTATCTCGCCCTGGAGCCCAACGCCCCCGATGCGGCCAAGGTGCAGGACGAGTTGATCAAGCTGGAGTTCCGTCAGGAGCAACAGGCCAGGACCACCGGGCGTGTCGGCGTATGGATCAGTCACGACGGCGCGCCCTACCACCTGAGCCTGGAAGGCGGCCGCATCACGCTGCGCACCGAGCGGCGCCGCGTGGTCGAGAAGGAGGTCACCGCCACCTATCCCTTTGTCGGCAACATCTTTCTGCGTACCTACGCCATCGAAAGCTATGTACTGAATGTCCAGGGCAATGCCCTGGCAGGTTCCTGGGAGCGCAAGCCGATGAAGGCGGACATCTGTCCGATACCGGCCGACGGCGGTCAGGTGACCGGCGAGATCAATGATGCCGAAGGCATGCTGGTGCTGCATCACACCCGCACACCCTATCGCGCCGCGATCCGCATGCAGCTGCTGTCCAACGACGTCTGCAGCGAGGTGGTGCCGGCCGAGCCGTTCCAGGTGGATATCCCGTTGTATGGTCCGTTGCCCAGAGGCGGTGTCGGGGTGCTGTTGTATGGGCTGGAGGAGTGGTGGGCGGGTGGTTTCTCGTCCATCCAGGCCGGCTGGCAGGGGCAAGTGTCGGCGCGCGTGTCGGTGGACTCGCCGGCCTACGCGGCGGGCATGCGTGACGGTGATGAAATCCTTGCCATCGACGATGTGGCGGTGAAGTCGCTTTCCGCCGCCGGCGTGGTGATGCGCCTGCGCGGCGAGCCGGGGACACCGGTCAAGCTGACCTTGAAGCGCGAGGATGTGAAGGAGCCGATCACCATCACCACGCACCGCATCGAGGTACTGCCGCTGGTGTACGGCGAGAACAAGCCCTGGATCAATTGACCGTTGTCAGCCCCTGCTCACGGGTCAGCGGCGGGGGCTGACGCATGTCTTTCTTTCTTCATCCATGGCATGCATTTTTGGCATATGTCATGAATGCATGTCTCTTTCCCGATTGCATGACGTCAGGCATGTCCGTTGGCATTGCCACTTCAGTCAGCATTCTTCCGCCAAATTTGTCAGCTGTCACGCGCCTGTCATATGCCACCTGTCATGACATGACCTGAATAAAGGTCCCGCAAGGCCGTTTTCCCGGGTTTTGTCATGACAAAACTTGGCACCCCCTTTGCTTTGTATGACGCTTTGAAGATTGGGATGCGGCCGTCTGCCGCCCTGCGGGCAGCGCGTCGTGTCACACCGCGACGATGTGTCGGTACATCCGGAACCGCCGTTGCCCGGAATACAAAGCAAGCGACAGTCCACAGGGCTGCGCGACCACCAAAGGAAACAGGTTATGAATACGATGCCGCGTCGCATCGCAGCCATGTTTTATGTCTGCCTCTGCGCAGCCTCCTTTCTCTTCCCCCTGTCGCCGGTCTTCGCCGCCGAGGCGGACGGGGAGTTGATGATCCACAACTTCGATCCGGCCACGGGTGAGCGCATCATTCCCAACGAGCGCTGCCTGACCTGCCACGGCGACGAGAAGGAAAAGACCGATGTGCGCGATGACGGCACCACGGTCAACATCTTCGTGCACCGTGAACAGATCGAGGCGAGCGTGCATGGTGAACAGCGCTGCAACAGCTGCCACACCACCATCAGCCGCGTGCCGCACCGCGAGGCGCCGGAGGTGATCGTCGGCTGCGTCGAGTGCCATCGCAGCACCTGGGAAAAACACAAGAATGACCCGAGCGGCGAGCATGAGCGCCTGAAGGTGGTCATCGAACAGATCGACAGCTTCATGGGTTCGGTCCATGCCCAGCCGAGCAAGCTGGACGAGTCCCGCACCAATGCCACCTGCTACGACTGCCACGATGCCCATACTGTCGGCAAACTGGGCACCCAGCAGCGGGAAGAGAACCGTCTGAAGAATCCGGAGCTGTGCGGTAGTTGCCACGAGAAGCAGCTGAACGAGTACCGCACCTCCGATCACGGCAAGGCGGTGCTGGAGAAGAAGGACAGCAAGGCGGCGGTGTGTTCCGACTGCCACACCACCCACGCCATCACCTCGCCCGAGGGGGATGCCGCCAAGAAGGCCATCACCAAGAACTGCGGCGACTGTCACGAGGACGCCCAGCGTACCTATTTCGCCTCGTATCACGGCCAGGTGCACCGCCTCGGCTACACCAATACCGCCAAGTGTCACGACTGCCACGGCGGTCACGAGATCCGCGGCAAGGACGACCCCACCTCGGAGATTCATGCCAACAACCGGCTGGAGAACTGCCGCAATTGCCATACCGACGCCAACGAAAACTTCCTCAGCTTCTGGCCGCACGGCGATGCGGATGATGCGGAGAACTATCCGGCGCTGTGGGCCGCCAAGGTATTCATGCAGGCGCTGATCTTCGGTGTCATCGCCTTCTTCTGGGTCCATGTCCTGCTGTGGCTGTACCGCGAGGTGATGGATCGCATCCAGGGCAAGGGCTTCATCGAGGACCGCGATCGTCCGGACATCGTCTACTTCCGTCGCTTCCCGGCGGTATGGCGCTGGATCCACGGCCTGTTCGCCATCGCCACCATGACCCTGATCCTGACCGGCACCACCCTGCTGTTCTCGCACACCGCATGGGCCAGGGCGGTAGTCGACTTCCTCGGCGGGCCGCAGGTGGAGGGCATCGTGCATCGCACCGCCGCCGTGCTGTGGCTGAGCATCTTCGTGGTGCACCTGGTCATCGCGCTGACCAACATCTGGCGCAAGCGCAAGACCTTCGAGTGGTTCGGCGGCACCTCCATGCTGCCCAACTGGAAGGATTGGGACGACCTGCGCGGCATGTTCAAGTGGTTCCTCGGCCGCGGCCCGCGTCCCGAGTTCTGTCACTGGACCTACTGGCAGAAGTTCGACTACTGGGCGCCGTTCTGGGGTACCGCAGTGATCGGTTCCTCCGGCATCATCCTGTTTGCACCGGAGGCGACCGCCGCCATCCTGCCGGGCTGGGTGTTCAACATCGCCACCCTGATCCATGCGGAGGAGGCGCTGCTGGCAGCGATATTCCTCAACTCGGTGCACTTCTTCAACGTGCACTTCCGGCCCGAGCGCTTCCCGATGAGCACCACCATCTTCACCGGCGCGATCCCCATCGAGGAGTTCAAGCATGACCATCGTCTCGAATACGAGCGTCTGGTCGCCGCCGGCGAGCTGGAGAAGCATCTGGTCAAGCGTCCGTCGCGCCGCGCCGATCTGGCGTCGTCGTTCATCACCAGTGTGCTGATCATGGCCGGCCTGGCGTTGCTGACGCTGGTGCTGATCGGCCTGATGACCATGCCGGACTAGCCTGGAGAGACGACATCATGACCAAGACTGTACGCAATCTGCTGCTGGCCGTGCTGGCGCTGCTCCCGGCCACCGTCGCCGCCGCGCCCAGCGGCGAGGCGCTGGCCTTCACCTGTGCCGGCTGCCACGGCACCGACGGTTCCAGCGTGGGACCGTCGATGCCGTCCATCGCCGGCATGGACCCGGAGGTGTTCGTCGATGCGATGAAGGCCTATCAGGCCGACAAGCGCAATGCCACCATCATGAATCGCCTCGCCCGCGGCTATACCGCGCAGCAGCTGGAGGACATGGCCTGGTTCTTCGCCCGGCAGCGCCTGCATCTGGTGCCGCAGAAATACGATGCGGCGCTCGCCGCGCGCGGCAAGATCCTGCACGACAAGCACTGCGAGAAGTGTCACGAAAACGGTGGCCGCCCCGGCGATGCCGGCACGCTGGCCGGACAGTGGATGCCTTATCTGCAGCACACCATGGATGACTTCATGTCCGGCAAGCGCGACTGGCCGCGCAAGATGAAGCGCAAGGTGGATGCGGCGATTGCCGACGAGGGCAAGCAGGCGATCCCGGCCCTCATCCACTACTACGCCAGCCAGCACTGATCGCCGCGAGGACCACGAATCATGACGAAGATTACGCGTAGAGATTTCATTCGCAGCGCCGGCGGCGTGGCCGCGCTGGGCGCCGGCCTCGGCTTTCCGCACCTCGCCCTCGGCGCCGCGCGCCGTGTGGTGGTCGTGGGCGGCGGCGTGGGCGGCTGCACCGTGGCCAAGTACCTGCGCAAGCTCGACCCGACGCTGGCGGTGACGCTGATCGAGAGCAAGACCACCTACACCACCTGCTTCATGAGCAACGAGGTGTTGAGCGGCGAGCGTACCCTGGAGTCGATCACCTTCGGCTACGACGGCCTGCGCCGTCATGGCGTCGAGGTGGTCACCGACACCGCGGTCGGCATCGACCCGGTGAAGAAGACGGTGGCGACGGCGGGCGGCAGGGAATTCGGCTACGACGCCTGCGTGGTATCGCCCGGCATCGGTTTCAAGTGGGATGCCATCGACGGCTATGACGAGTCGGTGAGCGAGACCATCACCCATGCCTGGAACGCCGGCCCGCAGACCCGCATCCTGCGCCGCCAGTTGCAGGCCATGCGCCAGGGCGGCCGCGTGATCATCGTGGCGCCGCCCAATCCGTTCAAATGCCCGCCGGGGCCCTACGAGCGCGCCTCGCAGATCGCCATGTACTGCAAGCACCACAACCCGCGCGCCAAGATCATCATCCTCGACGCCAAGGATGCCTTCTCCAAGCAGGGGCTGTATGTCGAGGGCTGGACCAAGCTGTATGGCTATGGCTCTGGCAACAGCATGATCGAATGGGTGGGGGCCGCCGCCGGCGGCAAGGTGGAATCCGTCGACCCGTCGACGCGGACCTTGCAGGCGGAGATCGAGGAGTTCCAGGGCGATGTGGTGAACATCATCCCGCCGCAGAAGGCCGGCGCCATCGCCTTTGCCGCCGATCTGGTCGATGGTGACTGGTGTCCGGTGGACAAGCGTACCTTCGAATCCAAGCGGCACAAGGATATCTATGTGCTGGGCGATGCCTCCAGCGCGGCGAAGATGCCCAAGTCGGCCTATGCCGCCAACTCCCAGGCCAAGGTGGCCGCCGCCGCCATCGTGGCCCGTTTCCTTGGCCGCGAGCCGGGTGACCCGACCTTCGTCAACACCTGCTACAGCGTGGTGGGCGAGGACTTCGGCATTTCCGTGGCGGCGGTCTACACCCTGGATGCCGCCAATAATTCCATCGAGGAAATGCCGAAATCCGGCGGTGTGTCACCGGCCAATGCCAGCCCGGAGATCCGCAAGCGTGAAGTGAGCTACGCCCACAGCTGGTTCAAGAATGTCATCAACGACATGATGGAGTAACGCAGCAGACGCACCGTGCCGCAGGCACGGTGCGTGCGTTACTGCACCTGTCGTTCGAGCTGTAGCAGGGTGCTGTCACCCTGCCGCAGGCTGGCGCGGCCGTCGGCGCCGATGACCAGGCGATAGTGCTCCTCCAGTTCCGGATTGAATGCCGGCGTGCAGCTCAGCGCGATGGACTGCGCGCTCTCCCCACCCCAGAAGCAGTGCCGCCCCGCCTTGTCCTCACCAACCGCGTAGAGCAGCGCGCGCCCTTCGTAAGTCACTTCCAGACGATGGAACCGGCCGGGCTCCGTCGCGGCTCCGTTCCACGTGCCGGTAGCCGGATGCGGTGAACAGCCGGCAAGGAGGAGGAGCGGGAGCAGAATGAGTGCGGGCAGTCGGGGCATGGCGATATCCGGGGTTGTTGGCGCTATGCCGGCAGGGTAACGCAATTCAGAGCGGCTCACTACCGGTTGCCAGTCTTTGCGGAATGTCGTCGACGATCCGGCCGTCTTCATCACTGCAGGGTCGCCAGGATGTCCTCCTGCCGCAGCGCGTCCATGACATTGTGCGCCACGTCGAGATAGGTGAATTTCCCGTTGTCGCCGCGCCGCGGGAAGTAGTGGATCACCAACAGTTGCACGGCATCGCGCGGCTGGCGCGGATCGAAGAACTCCGGGTTGGCCTCGACGATGAGGCCGCGCGGGTCACGGCAGTGGATGTCCATCCCCGAGGCCGGCATGTATTTCGGTTCCCCGAGGTACTGGCAGGCCGGTGCCTTGCGCTGTGCCGGCGACAGCGCCGCCAGTTCGCGTTCCAGCGCCTGCACATGATCCTGCGTGACGGCATGGGCCTCCGCCGCGAGCGCAGCAAGCTCGCCCTGGTTGATGACGACCGGCTGGTAGGCCGCAAGGGTTTCCCGCATCGGTGCCAGCATGGCATCGACCTGCGCCCGCTCCATGCCGCTGGCGAGCAGGTCCCGCTCGGTCTGGCGCAGCTCGGCGAGCAGTTCCTCCTGTGTCGGCACACTGTCACCGCTGTCGTTGGTCTCCGCCTCTGTCGCCAGTACCCGCGCCTCGGCGATCAGATGATTCAGATACCGCTCGCTGCTGATGGGACGATAGGGCTTGCGTCCGTTGCCGATATGCACCAGCAGGTGGTACTTGTGGCTGCGATGCTCAAGCCAGCCGTTGCCGCGCTCGACCAGTTCGGGGGCGGTATGGAAGGCGCCTTGCGCATCGCGGCCGAGCTCCTCGCCGAGCAGGCGTGCGGGCTGGTTGACCATGAAGGTGATCCCGTCATTGGGGTGGGGCGTGAAGTAACGGCCGGTCTGTGGATCGCGCCGGGTGCTCTCCCAGTGCAGATAGACGGGACGGAAGTACAGGCTCAGTGCGCCGGCGAGCGGTGCCTGTGTGCCGCCGGCGGTGTACAGCACCGGCTCCACGCTGAATCCCCGCGGCTGGCGCAGGAGCGGCGTCCTGGCGGCCAGGGCATGGAGCGCCTGCAGTTTTTGCGTGAGCGCCGCGGCGTGTTTCTGATCGTGCGGTGCGATGTCTTTGCCGGAGATCTCCAGCGGCATGATCAGGCCGGGGGCGGTCGCCGACTGTTCTGCCGTTCCGAACGGGCCGGTGTCGTCGGCCATGGCCGGCGGTATGGCGAGCAGCAGATACAGGGTGAGCAACGGTATGTGCAGTGTATGCATGATTCCTTTCCTGTCAGTATGCCGGCCGGCGACACTCTGCGTGCCGCCAGCCGACCAGTGGCCTATCCCTTGGCACCGGACACCGCCGGTGTGTCGTATGCATTGCATGCCGCCTGGCGCGGCGCGAGGCGAAGATACACCACCGCTGCAAACAGCAGCAAACCGGCGCTCAACAGCAGCGCGCCGATGGCGATGAGCGGTTCGAGCCGGGTGTATCCCAGACTGTAGGCGGCGAGTCCCGCCAGCATCAGCGGCAGGCCGAGGTTGTGCAGCCGGGCATGCCAGATGGCAAGGCGGCTGGCAGCGGCGTGCGGGAACAGGCAATAGACCAGGCCGGTGAGGGCCAGGGTTGCCCAGCCCAGCAGGTTGACGTGGGTGTGGACCGGCCGCAGCGCGAACTGGTGGCTGGCGGCCATGGCGATGCCCAGCAACAGGCCGAGCAGCAGGTAGAGTACGGCGCTGCGCAGCAGGTGAATGCCCAGCGGAGATGGGGTGGCGTGCATGGTTGTCCCTCCATAGCGTGTGGTGAGTGCCCGCCGCGTCGGCGGGCAGATAGTCAGTCTGCTTGACCAGTATAGACAGTTAATCTGACTATGTGTCAAGCTCCCGGCATGGCCGACAGCACTCTTCCCGAGATTGAACGCACCATCGGCGCGCTGTTGCGTGTTCCCTGGCAGGTACTGGCCGAGCGCGTATACGGCGCGCTGGCGGCAGGCGGTTACCCCGAGATCCGGCCTGCGCACGGCGTGGTGTTCCGCTATATCCGCGCGGAGGGATCACGCATTGTCGAGCTGGCCGAACGTGCCGGCATGACCAAGCAGAGCATGGCGGTGTTGGTGGACCATTTGGCCACGCACGGCTATGTCAGCGTCGAGCCGGACCCCAGCGATGGTCGTGCCAAGCGGGTGCGTCTGACGCGCAGTGGCAAGGAGGTGCAGCGTGCTGCACTGAAATTGTCGCGCCAGGTCGAGGCGGAATGGGCGGCCCTCATCGGTGCACAGGAGATGGCGTCCCTGCGCCAATTGCTGGAACGCCTGTACGACAGTCTGCAGGACTCACGTTGAGACGGCGTCATATATTTTGCGGTCGGGTGCTGCCACGGCAGCGGTGTTCGGCGATACACTTGCGCAAACTTGGTGTTCACGCCGACGACAGGGAGATTGCACGATGGCCGTAGTCAAAGAATTCAACTGGGTTGGTTTCCTGTTGCGCCTGCTCGGCGCGCTGGTCATTGTCTTCGCCACCTACAACCCCTCCGGCTATTCCTATCTGCACTGGGTGTTTACCGAACTGTCGGCATTCAACGTGTACAAGGCGCTGGCCGGCATCACGCTGGTCATCGGCTGGGTGGTCTATCTCGGCGCCACCGGCCGCTCGCTCGGCGCCTGGGGTGTGCTGCTGGCTACCGCCTTCTTCGGCACGCTGATCTGGCTGGTGGTGGATATCGGCATCGTGCCCGCCGACAGCGCCCAGGCCATCACCTGGCTGATCCTGATCGTCGTCGCCATCGTGCTGGCCACCGGCATGTCCTGGTCGCATATTCGCCGCCGCCTGTCCGGTCAGGCGGACGTGGACGATGTGGAGGACTGACGCGCCAGGGCGTGTGCTCATGCGGCAGGTGGTGAACGTGGGAAAGATGGGCCGCATCGCCGGTCTGGTCTTGCTGCTGGCCCTGGCCGCTTGCAGCCGCGAGCTGCCTCTGCCGCCACTGGCGGAGGATGCGGTGATCCTCGCCTTCGGCGACAGCCTGACCTACGGCACCGGCGCCGCGCCGCAGCAGAGTTATCCGGCGCTGCTGGAGCAGTTGAGCGGACGGCGCGTGATCAATGCCGGTGTTCCCGGGGAGATGACGGCGGCGGGGCTGGAACGCCTGCCGGAGGTGCTCGACGAATATCAGCCGCAGTTGCTGATCCTGTGTCTGGGCGGCAATGACCTGTTGCGCAAGCAGGCCCCGGCCGAGATTGCGCACAATCTGGAGCGCATGGTGCTGCTCAGCCGTGAGCGGGGTGTCCCGGTGCTGCTGCTGGGGGTGCCGCGGCCGGCGCTGTTCGGTCTGGAGAGCGAGCCCTTGTACCACGCACTGGCCGAGCGGTTGCAGGTGGCGCTGGAGGCCGACGTCATTCCCGAGGTCCTCGCCGACAACGGCCTGAAGGCCGATCCCATCCATCCCAACGCCGACGGATATCGCGCCATCGCGGTCGCCATTCATGCCAGGCTGAAAAGGAGCGGCGCGCTGTAGCGCCGCGCTCGCTGCTCCGATGGCCCTGCTCTGGTTCCGCCAGGACGGCGCGACCCACTATGAGGTGCGCAGTGCCGGCAATGCGCGGCGGCTCTATACCAACGGTGTATTCCACAGCCAGTACAACCCGCGTCAGCCGGTGAGCGGCAGTGTGTGGGATCTGTTGATGTTGCCGGCCTTCTTTGCACCGCGGGAGGTGCGACGGGTGCTGGTGCTGGGCGTGGGCGGCGGTGCGGTGATCCGTCAGCTCAACCACTTCCTCGCTCCGCAGGTCATCGTCGGCGTCGAGCTCAATCCGGTGCACCTGGTGGTGGCGCGGCGCTTTTTTGGCGTGCGCGCCGCCAATGTCACGCTGCACGAGGCGGATGCCCTGCGCTGGGTGCGGCAGTACCGCGGCGCGCCCTTCGATCTGATCATCGACGACCTGTTTGGCGATGCGGACGGTGAGCCGCAGCGGGTGGTGGCGGCGGACGGCCGCTGGTTTCGCCAGTTGGGGCGGTTGCTGGCGCCAGACGGGACGCTGGTGTTCAACTTTGCGGCACTGGCTGAATTGCAGGCCTGCGCCTGGTTCCATGAGGAAACGATACGCCGCCGTTATCCTTCCGCCTTTCGCCTGACGGCGCCGCAGTACGAGAACGCCATCGCGGCCTTTCTCAGCCGCCCGACGCCGACGGCCCGGCTGCGCCGGCAGCTGGCGGCCTGGCCGGCCCTCGATCCCGCCCGGCGCAGCTGCCGTCTCAATTACCGCATCCGCCGGCTTTGAGAGGAGTCCACCCGGTGTGATTTTCGATTTGTGAACCAAGTATTGTATTTTTTAATACTGAGTATTGGATTTTCTGTCAGTCAGGTACAATGCCGCCCATTCCGCAAGACAAGTCACCTCTAATTTTTATAACCTGTTGAGAGACAAAGAAATTCCTATGAATTCCAAGGATATGACCGCACGCCTGGACCCGGACAAGTTCGGCAAGGGCACCGGCGCCGCCCGTTCCCGTCGTCCCGTCTACATGGATTTCCTGCCGCCCTGCAACAACGCCTGTCCCGCCGGCGAGGACATTCAGGGCTGGCTGGCGCTGGCCCAGGCCGGCAAGTACGAGGAGGCCTGGCAGCTCCTCATCGAGAACAACCCGTTCCCGGCCATCCACGGCCGTGTCTGCTACCACCCCTGCGAAAACGCCTGCAACCGCGTCTACACCGACCAGGAAGTGAGCATTCACGCCGTCGAGCGTTTTCTGGGCGACATGGCGATGGAACAGGGCTGGAGGCCGAAGTACACGCCGCGCCCGGGCGGCAAGCGCGTGCTGGTCATCGGCGGCGGCCCCAGCGGCCTGTCGGCGGCCTACCACCTGACCCGCCTCGGCCATACCGTCGAGATCTACGAGGCCGGCCCGGTGGCCGGCGGCATGATCCACTTCGGCATCCCGGCCTACCGCATGCCGCGCGCCGAGCTGGAGGCCGAGATCAGGCGCGTCGAGGACATGGGCGTGAAGATCCGCCTCAACTACCGCGTCGACGACGTGCTGGGCGAGAAGACCGCCGGCAACTTCGATGCGGTGTTCGTCGCCGTCGGCGCGCACATCTCCAAGAAGATCGACATCCCGGCGCGCGATGCGCGCGGCATGATGGATGCGGTGTCCTTCCTCAAGAGCGTGGAGCAGGGCGAGAAGGTGACCCTCGGCCGCCGCGTCGCCATCTACGGCGGCGGCAACACCGCGATGGATGCCGCGCGCGTGGCCAAGCGCATGGGCGTGGACGAGGCGATGATCATCTACCGCCGCGACCGCGCCAACATGGCGGCTCACGACTTCGAGGCCGACGAGGCGCTGGAAGAGGGCGTCAAGTTCAACTGGCTGCGTTCCATCAAGGAGATCGACGGCTCCACCATCGAGGTGGAAATCATGGAGCTGGACGACAAGGGCCGCCCGCGCCCCACCGGCCGCTACGAGAAGCTGGAGGCCGACTCGCTGATCCTGGCCGTGGGGCAGGAGACCGACACCGGCTTCCTCGGCCGCATCCCCGGCATCGAGTTCAAGGCCGACGGCACGGTGATCGTCAATTCCGCCATGATGACCGGCGCGGAGGGCATCTTCGCCGGCGGCGACATGGTGCCGTCCGAGCGTTCGGTGACCATCGCCACCGGCCACGGCAAGAAGGCCGCGCGCCACATCGACGCCTGGCTGCGCGGCGAGACCTATCGTCCGCACCCCAAGCATCCCATCGTCAACCACGAACAGCTGCAGCTGTGGTATCGCACCCAGGCGCCGCAGGTGGAGCAGGCACACCTGCCGCTGGCGCAGCGCCTCGGCGGTTTCGAGGAGATCCTGCAGGGCATCAACGAACACGACGCGGTGTACGAGGCCAAGCGCTGTCTGTCCTGCGGCAACTGCTTCGAGTGCGACGGCTGCTATGGCTCCTGTCCCGAGGACGCCATCATCAAGCTGGGGCCGGGCAAGAAGTACCGCTACGACTACGCCCGCTGCACCGGCTGCGGCACCTGCGCCGAGCAGTGCCCGTGCCACGCCATCGAGATGATCCCCGAAGCGGCCTCCGCCAACGGCGGACGCGCGGCGTAATGAATTCGCCTGCGCTGGACGCACCTCCGCACAGCGGAGGTGCGTCGCGCTGCGACCAGACTACAGAACGATCGAGAACAGCATGAGCGAACAGAATACTGCCAAGAAGGTGACCGTCGATGGCGGCCACGCCGTCGCCCACGTCGCCTACCGGGTGAGCGAAATCTGCTCCATCTATCCCATCACCCCGTCGTCGGACATGTCCGAACTATCCGACCTGTGGGCCACCCAGGGCGTGCAGAACATCTGGGGCCAGGTGCCGCAGGTGATCGAGATGCAGAGCGAGGGCGGTGCAGCCGGCACCGCGCACGGCGCATTGCAGACCGGCGCGCTGACCACCACCTTCACCGCCTCGCAGGGCCTGCTGCTGATGCTGCCCAACATGTTCAAGATCGCCGGCGAGCTCACCTCGACGGTGTTCCATGTCGCGGCGCGCTCCATCGCCGCGCAGGCGCTCTCCATCTTCGGCGACCACCAGGACGTGATGGCGGCGCGCATGACCGGCTGGGCCATGCTGGCCTCCTGTTCGGTGCAGGAGGCGCACGATGCCGCGCTCATCGCCCACGCCGCCACTCTTAAAGCGAGAGTCCCGTTCATCAACTTCTTCGACGGCTTCCGTACCTCGCACGAGATCAACAAGATCAGCCTGATCCCCGATGAGCAGATCAAGGCGATGATCAACGACGAACTGGTGTGGGAACACCGCCGCCGCGCCCTCAATCCCGACAACCCGTTCATCCGCGGCACGGCGCAGAATCCGGACGTCTATTTCCAGGGCCGCGAGAGCGCCAACCCGTTCTACGCCCAGGTGCCGGCCATCGTGCAGGAGACCATGGACCAGCTGGCGAAACTGACCGGCCGCCAGTACCGTCTGTTCGATTATTTCGGCGCCGCCGATGCCACCGACGTGATCGTCATGATGGGCTCGGGCGCGCAGACGGTGGAGGAGACCATCAAGAAGCTCAACGCCGAGGGCCGCAAGCTGGGCGTGATCACCGTGCGCCTGTTCCGTCCGTTCAGCACCGAACATCTCATCGCCGCGTTGCCCAAGACCTGCCAGCGCATTGCCGTGCTCGATCGCACCAAGGAGCCGGGCAGCGCCGGTGAGCCGCTGTACCAGGACGTGGTCACCGGTCTGGCCGAGGCCTACGGCAACGACCAGCTGGCCGTCATGCCCCGGGTGATCGGCGGTCGCTATGGCCTGTCGTCCAAGGAGTTCACCCCGGCCATGGCCAGGGGCGTGTTCGACAACCTGGCGGCGAAGACGCCGAAGAACCACTTCACCGTCGGCATCAACGACGACGTCAGCCACACCTCCATCGACTACGACGAGTCCTTCGACATCGAGCCGGGCAACGTCACCCGCGCCATGTTCTTCGGCCTCGGTTCCGACGGCACCGTGTCGGCCAACAAGAACTCCATCAAGATCATCGGCGAGAGCACCGACCTCTACTGTCAGGGCTACTTCGTCTACGACTCGAAGAAGGCCGGTTCGCAGACCACCTCGCACCTGCGCTTCGGTCCCGACCCGATCCGCGCGCCGTACCTGATCACCTCGGCCAACTTCATCGCCTGCCACAAGACCAACTTCATCAATCAGGTGGAGATGCTGGACAAGGCGGCCAAGGGTGCGGTGTTCCTGCTCAACAGCCCGGTGGGTCCGGACCAGGTGTGGGACGAACTGCCGATGCCGGTGCAGCAGACCATCATCGACAAGCAGCTCAAGTTTTACGTCATCGATGCGACGACCGTGGCGCGCAACGCCGGCATGGGGCGGCGCATCAACACCATCATGCAGACCTGCTTCTTCGCCCTGTCCGGCGTGCTGCCGCGCGACGAGGCCATCGCCAAGATCAAGAAGGCCATCGAGAAGACCTACGCGCGCAAGGGCGCCGAGGTGGTGCAGCTCAACTTCAAGGCGGTGGACGCCGCGCTCGATCATCTGCACGAGGTGAAGGTACCGGGCAAGGTGACTTCCAAGGCGGCGATGAAGCCGGTGGTGTCGCTCAATGCACCCAAGTTCGTGCAGGAGGTGACGGCGCCGATGCTGGCCGGCCACGGCGACGACCTGCCGGTGTCGATGATCCCGGTGGACGGTACCTACCCGAGCGGTTCGGCCCGTTGGGAGAAGCGCAACATTGCCGACTTCGTGCCGAAGTGGGAGCCGGGCGTGTGCATCCAGTGCGGCAACTGCTCTTTCGTCTGTCCGCACAGCGTCATTCGCGCGCGCTTCTATCACGAAGACACCCTGCAGAAGGCCCCGGCCAGCTTCGAGTCGGCACCGGTCACCGCGCGCGGCTTCCCGGAGACGCGCTACACGCTGCAGATTTACCTGGAGGACTGCACCGGTTGCGGCCTGTGCGTCGAGGCCTGCCCGGCCTTCGATCAGAACGATCAGTCGCGCAAGGCCATCAACATGGCGGACAAGGCACCGCTGCTGGAAGACGGCCGCCGGAACGTCGAGTTCTTCGACACCATCCCGGTCAACCGCCGCTCCACCGTCAACTTCGCTTCGGTACGCGGCGCGCAGTTCCTCGAGCCGCTGTTCGAGTTCTCCGGCGCCTGCGCCGGCTGCGGCGAGACGCCGTATGTGCGCCTGCTGACCCAGCTGTTCGGCCCGCGCCTGCTGGTGGCCAACGCCACCGGCTGCTCGTCCATCTACGGCGGCAACCTGCCGGCCACGCCCTGGTCGGTAAACAAGGAGGGGCGTGGCCCCGCCTGGTCCAATTCGCTGTTCGAGGACAACGCCGAATTCGGCCTCGGCATGCGCGTGGCGGCGGATCAGCATACCGCCCTGGCCAAGGACCTGCTGGCCAGCATGACCGATCTGCTGGACAAGGAATTCATCGATTCGCTGATGGACACCAGCCAGGACATCGGTGCGCAGATGAGCCGTCAGCGCCAGCGGGTGCAGGAGCTGAAGCAGCGCCTGCGCGGGATCGACGACCCGCGCGCCAAGTCGCTGCTTACCGTGGCCGATCACCTGGTGCGCCGTTCGGTGTGGCTGGTGGGTGGCGACGGCTGGGCCTACGATATCGGCTCCTCCGGTCTCGACCACGCCCTGGCCTCGGGCCGCAACATCAACGTGCTGGTACTCGATACCGAGGTGTACTCCAACACCGGTGGCCAGGCCTCCAAGTCGACGCCGATCGCCGCAACCGCGAAGTTCGCCGCCGCCGGCAAGGCGGTGACCAAGAAGGACCTGGCGTTGCAGGCCATCTCCTACGGCAACGTCTACGTGGCGCGCGTGGCGATGGGCGCCAATCCGCAGCAGACCCTGCAGGCCATGCGCGAGGCGGAGGCCTATCCGGGACCGTCGCTGATCCTGGCCTACAGCCCCTGCATCGCCCACGGCATCGATCTGCGCAACGGTTTGTCGCAGCAGGTGAAGGCAGTGGACTCCGGCTACTGGCCGCTGATTCGCTACAACCCGCTGCTGCGCGCCGCCGGCCGGAGGCCGTTCATCCTCGACTCGACGCGACCGACGCTGAAGCTGGAGGAGTTTGCCTACAACGAGCAGCGCTACAAGCTGCTGCAGAAAAACAATCCGGACGCCGCCAAGCGCCTGATGAAGCTGGCGCAGGAGTCGCTGGATCTGCGCTGGCAGACCTACGAGCATCTGGCCAAGCAGGACCCGTCGGAGTTCCAGCCGGTGAGTCAGTGAGGAAAGGGGCCGCAAGGCCCCTTTCTTTCGTCAGGATGCGCGTTACCTGGGCCGCGCGAGGTCGTGAGGTTGTTCGTTGCGTCGCTGCGCGACCGGTGACTGCCTTTTGATCTCCCGCTCTTTCATCTTCCCCATGCCGCAGTGCTGCGGCACAATGCTGCGGCCCCTTGAACGTGAGATGCTGGAGTCATGCGCATATTTCTGCTTATTGTCATTTCACTGCTGCTGTCCGCCTGTGCCGAGCAGGAGACAGGCTCGATTCGCATCGAGGGGGGCTGGATACCGGAGATTCCGCCGATGATATCGGTGACGGCGGGATGGATGGTGTTGCACAACGACGGTGATACGCCGAAATATCTCATCGGGGCCTTCAGTCCGAACGCGGAGAACATCGAAATCCACCGATCCGTGGTGGTGGGTGACATGGCGCGCATGGTGTTGCAGGAGGCGCTGGAGATCCCGCCGCACGGCAGCCTGGTGTTCAGCAACGAAACCGGCTACCACCTGATGCTGTACAAGAGCCGCGGCATGCATGCCGGTGCACGCATTCCCGTCACCCTTACCTTCCGCGACGGTTCGGCGTTGACCGCTGATTTCGTCGTGCGCGATCGGCGCAGCCTGGATCAGTAAATGTCGTGCAGGCCGTGGTACAGGTCCAGCACCAGGCTGGAGCGGTTGGCCACGTTGTCTTTCTCGATGCAGTAGCCGGGGATCGCTTCCAGATCGAAGCGGTTGCTGCGGCGGACCTCTTCCGGGATGTGCTCCAGCATGGCCTGGCGGAAGCGCTCCGCATCGGCATCCGGCACGAAGCGGGAGGCGGTGTAGGTGTAGTGATAGGTCGGATCGAAGATGGAAAAGTTGAAGCGTCCCACGGCCTCGACATTGCCGCTGTGGCTGTAGATGTGTGCCTTGCGCTCGAATTCATCCGCCGGCAGCCATAGTCCGATGGAATAATCGCTGCACTCGAAGCCGTGGCGGCTGCGCATCATGTGTTCCCACAGGGAGAAGTGCTCCAGCGCCACGAAGCGCACGCTCTTTTCGCCGTGCGGCCCGACCATGTTGCAGCGGATGAGTTTCTGGAACTCGTTGTTGTCGCCGGCGTTGTGCTGTGTCATCGCTGTCTCCTTTCCTGATGCGCCCGCCAAGCATACAAGAAATAGCCGGTAACGGACACGGACTGGCACACCGCCGGCGGCTGCGCCATCATGAAGGCATCGACCTGACGCGAGGCGCGCTCATGAAAAACAGCCCTCTGGGTGAATTGCTGCTGGCAACGGGACACATCACGGCGGAGCAGCTGGAGGTGGCCCTGCACACCCAGCAGGCCCGGCCCGGCTATCTGGGCGAGATCCTGGTGGGACTGGATTTCGTCACTGCCGACGAAATCGCCCATGCCGTGGCGGTGCAGCACGGGCTGCCCTATGTCGATCTGGCCGTCACCGTGCCGCAGAAGAAGGCCCTGCTGGCCATCCCCAAGGACCTGGCCCTGCAACATACCGTGCTGCCGCTGCACCTGCGCCGCGGCGTCCTCACCGTGGCGACCCAGGACCCGGGCAACGGCAGCCTGAAAGCGCTGTTGCGGGAGGCGAGCGGGCGGCGCGTCGCCTTCGTGGTCAGCGATCGGGCACGCATCGCCCAGGCGGTTGAGCTGTATTACTTCGAACTGGAAAATCCCCTGGAGCAGCGCATTGCCGCCCTGGTGGCGGAGGCGGTGACCGGTGCTGACGTCGACATCGAGCTGCTGCTGGACCTGCTGATTCAGAATGCGATCAAGGACCGCGCCACGGACATCCACATCCGGCCCCAGGCCCTGGCCTCCCACGTGTTCTACCGGGTGGACGGCGTGCTGCATCACTATTTCGCCTTTCCCGCGCGCATCCACCGCAACGTGGTTTCCCGCGCCAAGGTGCTGAGCGAACTGGACATCACCCGGCAGCGCACGCCGCAGGACGGCGGCTTTGCCTTCCACTATCTGCGCACCGGCTACGATATCCGCGTCGCCCTCATCCCCACCGCCTTCGGCGAAAACATGGTGCTGCGCCTGTTGCCCAAGACCGAGGCGCTGCACCGGCTGGAGTGGCTGGGCTTCGAGGCGGCGCAGGTGGCGCGGCTGGAGCGCTGCCTGCGCAAGCAGTCCGGCATCATCCTGACGGTCGGGCCAAGCGGCAGCGGCAAGACCACCACGCTGTATTCCATGCTGCGGCGCAGCAATATCCTGCAGCGCAACGTGGTCACCGTGGAGGACCCCATCGAATACCAGCTGTCGCTGGTGCAGCAGACCGCCGTCAACGAGGCCGCCGGCTACACCTTCGCCGGTTCCCTGCAACACCTGGTGCGCCAGGATGCCGACATCATCCTGATGGGCGAGATACGCAACCAGGAGACGGCGCTGGCGGTGGCGCGCAGTGCGCTGTCCGGCCACCTGATCCTGTCCACCATGACCGCCAACGATGCCCAGGGGGCCATCGCCCGCCTGCTGGATTTCGGCATCAAGTCCTACATGCTGTCGGCCACCCTGCTGGTGGTGGTGTACCAGCGTCTGGTGCGCCGCCTGTGTGATGACTGCAAGCGGCCGGTGACGTTGTCCTGGCGCGAGCTGGCGGCCGCCGGTCTGGGCGGGACAGGGGAGGGTGAGGTCACGGTCTACGAGGCAGTCGGCTGCGAGCACTGCCGCCAGAGTGGTTATCGCGGACGCGTGGCCGTGGCCGAACTGCTGGAGGTGGACGAGGCGCTGCGCGAGCTGCTGGACAAGGGGCGTGCCGTCCTGGACGGTGGCGACCTGCTGCGGCAGGAGACCGGCAGTATTCGTGACGACGCCCGTGCCAAACTGCTGCAGGGCCTCACCTCGCTGGAGGAGATCCGCCGGGTATTTGCCTGAAGGCCGGGACGCGGGTAAGGTTTCTCCCCGGGCCTATGGATGCGGGGAGTGGCGATGTCTGCCTATCTGACCTTTGTGAGGGACAAGCAGACGGAGCGGGTGCCGTGCGGCAGTGCCCTGACCATCGGCCGCGACAAGAGCAATAATATCGTGCTCAGCGATCTGCTGGTGTCGCGCAATCACGCCATGGTGCGTCGCCTGGGTGGTGGCGACTACTACGTCATCGACAGCGGCAGCTCCAACGGCACCTCGGTCAACGGCGGGCGGGTCTCGGCCCCCACGCGGCTGCGCAACGGCGATCGCATCGCCATCGGGCTGACCGAGTTCGTGTTCGAGCAGGGTATCCAGCCGGCCCATTTCAACGACTCCGTTTCCTTTCAGCAGACCGTCATCTTTCACGCCCCGGTGATCAAGGAGATTACCGTGCTGGTGGCCGACATCCGCAACTATACCGGCCTGTCCGAGCAGGTGCCGATCCAGACCCTGTCGCGGCTGATGAGCAAATGGTTCCAGGATGTCAGCGATATCATCCAGGACGGCGGTGGCACCATCGACAAGTTCATCGGTGACTGTGTGTTCGTGCGCTGGGACAATGAGCGGGCGCAGGACAGCGTGATGCAGGCGCTGCGCACGGCGTGGCGGATTGCCGAGGCCACCGCCCGCCTCAAGCTGACCTTCCCCGAGTTGCCGCAACCCCTGCGCATCGGGGCCGGTATCAATACCGGTCAGGCCTCGCTGGGCATCGGGGCCGACAACACCGCCCTGGGTGATGCGGTGAATACCGCCTTCCGCCTCGAGAGCGCCACCAAGGAGCTGGGTTGCGACATCGCCCTGAGCGAGACGGCCTACCGCCACCTGCATGAGCGCCACTGGCGCGGCAAGCAGCAGGCGCTGAGTCTCCGCGGCAAGCAGGAGCCGGTGAGCCTGCTGGGGCTCGATTTCGCCCTGCTGGAGAAAATATTGCGGGACAGCCCCTGAAGCCGGGACGGAATGCGGATTGTCATTCCGTCCGCCGGCCGGTGGATGGTATACAGGGGGCCCGTTTGCCATCAGGTCGCCAGCCATGTGCGTGTCCTTTCCCGTCCCGCCGGAGTTTCACAACACCGGCCGCCGCCCCGGGCCGATCCGGCTGTTCCTGGGCGCCGTGGCCCTGGTGGCCATCCTGCTGTTTTCCCTCCTCGTCGACTGGGTGCGCCGGACCTGAGCGGGTTCTAGCCCCTTTCCTTTTCAGGTAACATGCCCGTATCTCGGTATGTTGCGGTACGGTGTCCGGCGGGAAGGGGAGCCTGCTCATGGTCGATGACCCGGATTCGGAGTTGTTTGCCGGTTTGCAGGAGGTGGGCGCCGGCGCCTTTCCCAAGGTTTGTCCCAATTGTGGCCGGACCTATGAAAATCTGGCGCAGTTTCTCGAACTGACGGTGCCTGCCGGTGGTCATAGCGGACTCAAGTCGGCGCTGGATGATGATGACAGGCCGGTGGTCGAGCTGTTTCGCAACTGTGTCTGCGGCTCCACCCTGATGGATTTCTGTCGTTCGCGCCGTGACGAGTCACAAGACGGTCTGCGTCGCCGTGCTACGTTTAACCGTATGCTTGATGTCCTGGTACGGCGCGGCATGGCCTGGGAAGTGGCGCACCGGGAATTGCTCAAACTGACGCGCGGCGAGCGCAGCAAGATGATCGACAGCCTGTTGCGGGCTGCCAACTAGAGGCTGTACAGGGATGATGAAACAATTGATGGCGGGCGCGGTTCTGTTGCTGGGCAGTGTCCTGCCGGCCATGGCTGCGCCGGATTTCAACGGCAAATGGTTCGGCGACGACGGCGCCACCTACTACGTGCGCCACATCGGCGACGAAATCTACTGGTTCAATGAGGGCGGGCCGGAGCCGAGCCGCACGGCGATTTTCAGCGGCCGCCTCCGTGGTCAGATGTTGTATGGCAGCTGGGTCGACGTGCCCAAGGGCAGTGCGGCCGCGCGCGGCGAACTGCACCTGGCCATCCGCGAGGAAGGCAACGTGCTGGAGGTGACCCGTGTCACCGGCGGTTTTCCCGCCAAGCGCATCAGCCGCGCCGGCTATGCGCCGCCGCCGCCACCGATGGAGGAAAAGTGCCTCGACTTCGATCCGGAGCGCATCGCCGTGCGCCAGCTGGAGGGGCGCTACCAGATCGTGCAGGAGGACTGGTGGATCTTCGATTTCGGCGACCACGAAGCCGATGCCCATGCCGCCATGAAGATCATCCAGCAGTACGGCCTGAACCAGTCCTGCTTCATCGGCGACCCGCCGGCCTTCCGCTTCCTGCTGATCAGCGGGCGGGCGCCGCTGGGTCAGTGGTATGAGGAAGACTGCGTGCGTTTCCACCCCAGTACCGCCGGCCTGGTGCAGCGTGACGGCAGCTGGCTGATCATCGACAACGGCATCACGCTGTACGACATGGGCAGCCATGAGAAGGAGGCGAGGGCGGCGCTGGCGGCGATCCGCAAACACCAGTTCACCCATGCCTGTTTCGTCGGCCGGCCCAACGTCACCTTCGAATACCTGCGTCGTTGATGGTCCCCGGGCTGGAGCAGTTGCGCGCGGTAGTCCTGCCGCTGGCGCGGCAGGAACTGCTGCCTCGCTTCAACCGTGTTGCTGCTGCCGTCAAGGCCGACGGCAGCGTCGTTACCGAGGCGGACCTGGCCTGCCAGCAGGCCGTGACCGCGGCGCTGGCGGCGCACTGGCCGCACATCCCCCTGCTGGGCGAAGAGATGGCGGCAGCGGAACAGCAGCGCCTGCTGGCCGATTCCGCTGACGGGCTGTGGTGTCTCGACCCGCTGGACGGCACCAGCAATTTCGCGGCCGGCATTCCCTATTTCGCTCTGGCCCTGGCCTATATCCGCCATGGCGAGGTGCAGCTCGGCCTGGTCTACGACCCGGTGCGCGACGAGTGTTTCAGCGCGGCGCGTGGTCAGGGGGCCTGGCTCAACGGTGCACCGCTGCGCGCCCGTGCCACCGGGCTGCCGCTGGCGCGCTGCGTGGCGATGGTCGATTTCAAGCGCCTGGCCCCCTCGCTGGCCACGCGTCTGGCCTGTCATCCCCCCTTTGCCTCGCAGCGCAACTTTGGTTCCTCGGCGCTGGACTGGTGTCAGCTCGCTGCCGGTCGCGGCCAGCTCTATCTGCACGGCCGGCAGAACCTGTGGGATTACGCCGCCGGCAGCCTGATCCTCGCCGAGGCCGGTGGTTGCGCCGAAACCCTGCAGGGCGATGCGGTGCTGCATGTCGCGCTGCAGCCGCGCTCGGTGGTGGCGACGCTGGACCCGGCGCTGTTCGGGCCGTGGCGCGCGTGGATTGCGGCGGCGTGAGCGCCGCTGCCGTTATTGGTCAGCAGCGAGGAACACCATGCAGGAGTGGGCTGAATACGCCAAGTTTTTTGCCGGTCTGCTCGCCATCGTCAATCCGGTCGGTGCCATCCCGGTATTCATCGGCCTGACCGAAGGCATGACGGCGCGCCGGCGCCACCACACCGCATTGCTGTCCGCCCTGGCCGTGGGCGCGGTGCTGCTGGCCGCACTGTTCACCGGTGAGGCGATCCTCAGCTTCTTCGGCATCACCATCGCTTCGTTCCGCGTCGGCGGCGGCATCCTGATCCTGCTCATCGCCGTGTCGATGATGCATGCCAGATTGAGCCCGGCCAAGCAGACCGACGAGGAGGCGCAGGATGCGGCGGAAAAGGAATCGGTGGCGGTGGTGCCACTGGCGATTCCGCTGCTTGCCGGACCGGGCGCGATCAGTACCATCATCGTCTACACCCATCGCTCCTCGGCACCGCTGCACTACACCGTGCTGGGTATCGAGATCCTGCTCATGGCGCTCATCGTCTGGACGGTGTTCCGTGCCGCGCCCTTGCTGTCGCAGCGTCTGGGGCGCACCGGCATCAATGTACTGACGCGTATCATGGGCCTGATCCTCGCGGCCATTGCCGTGGAATTCATGGCCAACGGCCTGCGCCAGCTGTTGCCGGGACTGGCGTGATGATGCACTGGCTGCGCTGGCTGGTGCGCTTCAAGTTGTTGCTGCTGGCCACGGCGGCGCCGCTGCTGCTGGCGGCGCTCATGTACGGTTTCCTGGTGCGTCCCTATGTGGCCGGTGTCCCGGCACAGATCCCCCTGCATGAGCTGGAGGTGGCCTCGGCGGAGCATATGGAGACCCTCTTTGCCGGTTATAACTACCACTGGCCGCCACAGGGGCCGCTGCCGCGTATCGCCATCGATCGCTTCCCGGACGATATCGGCCGGGTCGAGGTGACACGCAAGAAGGCGCTGTTCTTCCGCGGCCTGCTGCCGCTGGTCGAGGCGGAGAATGCGCGCATCCGCGCCCAGCGCCGCTATATCGAGGAGCGTTTTGCCCTCGGTCCGCTGCGTCCGGGCACGCGCAACTGGAATCAGGTGGAGAAACTGGCGGAGTTGTACCGTGTGCCCGGCGATCTGAACGACCCGGTGGTGCGCGAGATCCTGCTGCGCCGTGTCGACGAGGTGCCTGCCGCGCTGGTGCTGGCGCAGGCCGCCAATGAAAGCGCCTGGGGTACCTCGCGCTTCGCGCGCGAGGCCAACAATCTGTTCGGCCTGTGGACCTACAAAAAGGACCTCGGCATGGTGCCGGCCCAGCGCATGGAAGGGGCCAGGCATTACGTGCGCGTGTTTCCCGACCTGCGCAGTTCGGTGCGCGTCTACCTGTTCAATCTCAACATCGGCCACGCCTATGTCGATATGCGCCGCTCCCGCGCGGCGCTGCGTCTGGCCGGCGCCGCACTCGATGCCGAACATCTGGCCGCGGGGTTGCTGCGCTACTCCGAGCGCGGTGCGGAGTATGTGGCGGAGATACAGCGCATGATCAGCAGCAACGGCCTGGGGCAGCTCGGTTCGCCCGTTCTGGCCCCCGAAGAGCCCTGAAGTCCGGCTCTGGCATGACGAGCTCTACAGGCGCTCCTCCCATCTCCCGGCACCCGTAGCCGCAATACCCCGCTGTCTA
This sequence comes from Pseudomonadota bacterium, assembly GCA_040755915.1. Classification (GTDB taxonomy): domain Bacteria; phylum Pseudomonadota; class Gammaproteobacteria; order Thiohalomonadales; family Thiohalomonadaceae; genus Sulfurivermis. Next base: position 33,721 of record JBFLWM010000034.1, read on the forward strand.
TTCATCTACCAGCCAGGGATGGCTGTACCAGTACCAGCGGCCGTCGCCGGCGGGGGCGGTGCAGTTGTAGCGGCTGCGGCCGCGCGGCAGCCTGTCTGCGGCCTGTACCTGGAGCCTGGTGTCGTCGAGCCAGGTGAGCGGCAAGGGTTGTCCCGCTGCGTTGTAGCAGGCGATGCCGCGCAGCGGCTGTTGCAGGGTGAGCGTCAGTTGCGGCGGATTGCTGCTGTCGACGTGCGGTTCCCACGGCGCGGCCTGCAGCACCGGCAACGGCAGGCTGCCGGCCTTGCGCGCGAACGGCTCCAGGGCGGCGAAGCCTTCCGCCATGGGATAGCGCGGCAGGGCGCGGCGATCGGACAGCGGACCGATGGCGCCCGATTGCTGGCCGAAGCCGATGTAGCCCATGGCCTGCACCAGATCGGCGGCGCGCGTGTCGTATTCGCCGTAGGGATAGGCAAACAGGCGCGGCTCCTGTTCGCTCTGTTCACCCAGTTCTTCGCGCAGGCGGCGCTGCGCCCGTTCGATGTCGGCACGCACGCGCCGCTTCCAGGCGGCGTCGCTTTCATCGGCACGGCGTTCGGCCATGGAGTCATGGCTGGCGGTGTGATTGGCGAAGCGCACGCCTTCCTTCTGCATGGCGCGCATCTGTTCCCAGGTCATGAAACCGCCCAGCCGGCGATCCACCGGGTCGGTGTTGACGAACACGGTAAACGGCCAGCCGCGCGCCTTGAGGCGTGGCCAGGCGTGCTCGTGGACCGACAGATAGGCATCATCGACGGTGATGGCAATGGTGCGCTCGGGCAGGGGCTCGTTGTGCAGGACGTGGGTGACGATGCGCTCCAGCGGCCAGACCTGATAGCCGTTCTGCGCCAGATAGTCGAGCTGGGCGTCGAATTGCTCCAGGCGGATGCTGGTGGAGGGATAGCGGTCCTCGCCGAAGCGGTGGTACATGAAGACCACTGCATGGGAGGCGGCAGCGGCTGTGCCGGCGACGGTCAGCAGCAGGACAGCGATCAACAGGAGGACGGGGCGCATGAGGGATATTCACAGGATGGCAACGGTCCTGACTGGACCGTTGCCATTGTACTGCCGCAGAGATCAGCGTGCACCGTGGATGGTGATCTCCACCCGGCGATTGGTGGCGCGACCGGCGGCAGTGGTGTTGTCGGCGATGGGGCGGTTCATGCCGTAACCGGTGGTGCTGATCCTGTCGCCGTTCACGCCTTGTTCGACCAGATAGCGCTTGACCGACTGGGCACGCCGCTCCGACAAGGTCTGGTTGAAGGCGGCGGCACCGGTATTGTCCGTGTGGCCGGCCACTTCGATGCTGTCCACCGACTCCAGCGCACGGATGCGCTGCGCCAGCTGATCCAGCTGGGCACGTGCCGCCGATCGCAGCTCATCGCTGCCCGGAGCAAAGGACGTGTCACCGCGCAGCGTGACCGGCTGTTCTGCCGGGACGGCGGCGGGGGCGGGTGCCGCCTTCGGCGTGGGGGGAGCAACGACAGGTGCCGGTGCGGGGGCGGGCCGCGCAGCCGGAGTGGTCGCTGCCCTGGCCACCGGGCGGGCACCGCAGTCGGCACTGGCCAGCTCCCTGGTCCAGTCCTTGGTCTGGACACAACCACCGGAGCCATCGTGTACCACACGGCCATCCTGATCGTGCCAATACGGCTGTACGGCAAGGGCCAGGTCGGTTGTGCACATGCAGACGACGGCAAGGGTGCTATGCAACAGGCGCGGTATCATCATGATGTTGTCCTTTTCTGATTGGGAGGATGAACTTAACATACTGGCCTTGATTGAAAAATTTGCAATGTCAAATACGCACGGAGTGTGTGTTTTACGGGGATGTCATGAGCGGATGCTGTGAGCAGGGTTGTTCGCTGGATGCGCGCCGGGTACAGCAGCGGGCTACGTTGCGTATGGTGTTGCTCATCAATGCCGTAATGTTTGTCGTGATCGTCGCAGCGGCCCTGTACGGCCGTTCTACGGCGTTGCTGGCCGACAGTCTGGACAATCTGGGTGATGCGCTGACCTATGGCCTCAGTCTCTATGCGGTGGCACGCGGCGCGCGCGTCAAGGCGCAGGTGGCGCTGTTCAAGGGGGCGCTGATCTTTCTCGCCGCCAGTGTGGTGGCCGGACAGTTGCTGTATCGCCTGTTTGTACCCGCAGTACCTCTGTTCGAGGTGATGGGCGTGTTCAGTCTGCTGGGGCTGGCGGCCAATGCGCTGTGCCTCGCGCTGTTATGGCGCCATCGCCACGAGGACGTGAACATGAGTTCGGTGTGGGAGTGTTCGCGCAACGACATCATTGCCAATCTGGCGGTCTTCGTCGCCGCCGGCGCGGTGTGGCTGGCCGGTTCCGGCTGGCCGGACCTGGCGGTGGCGGCGCTGCTGGTGGTGGTGCTGTTGCGCTCGGCCTGGCGCGTGATCCGTTCGGCGCAGCGTGAGCTGCGGGCGGCGGTCTGAGCCGCGGCCATGGCCATGATCCGCTTGCGGCCGTTTCGTGTCACGGATGTTGCGCGGTTGCATGAGGTCTTCCATTCGTCCGTGCATGGTCTGGCATGCGATTGGTACAGTGCGGAGCAACTGGCGGCGTGGGCGCCCCATGACTACGATGCGGTGGCCTGGGCCAGGCGGCTGCAGCAGGCGCGGCCGTGGGTCGCCGAACGCGAGGGGAGCATCATCGGCTATGCCGACCTGCAGCCCGATGGCTATATCGACCAGTTTTTCGTTGCGGCGGAGGCGGCCGGTTGCGGTGTGGGCACGGCGCTGATGCAGAATCTCCTGCAGCAGGCGGCTGTGAGAGGCCTGGCGCAGGTCCATGCCGATGTCAGTCGGGCGGCAGAAGGTTTCTTTGGGCGTTACGGTTTTGTGGTGGAGTGTGTGCAGACAGTGGTGGTGCGCGGTGTGCCGTTGCAGAATGCCCGCATGGTGCTGTCACTGTCCGGCGCCGGGAGCTGATGTGATGAGTCTGAAACAATCCTTGCGCACCGGTTTCAGTTTCGGCCTCACCTCCGGGGTGATCACCACCCTCGGCCTGATGGTGGGACTGCACTCCGGTACCCACTCCTCGCTGGCGGTGATCGGCGGGGTGATCACCATTGCGGTGGCCGATGCCTTTTCCGACGCCCTCGGCATCCACATTGCCGAGGAATCCACCGCCGGGCGCAGCACCCTGGCGGTATGGGAGGCCACCTTCGCCACCCTGTTCTCCAAGGCCTTCATCGCCCTGACCTTTCTGGTGCCGCTGCTGCTGCTGGAGCTGGGCACGGCGATCCTGGTGGCGATCGGCTGGGGGCTGGGGCTGATCGCCCTGCTGTCCTGGCACTTGGCGCGCCATCGCGGCGAGCCGCCCCTGCACGTCATCGCCGAACACCTGTTCATTGCGGTCATCGTCATCGTCGCCACCCACTTCATCGGCGACGGCGTGGCGGCGGTATTCGGCTGACCCCTGGCAGGGCGTCCCCTGAAGCCTGCAAGCCGTTGACGTGTCGGGTGTTTGTGGTTTTGCGCGTCCACAGTGACGGGCTTTGCTACAATGCCGCCCCTTCCGTTTCCTGCCGATCACCGTTTGCCCATGAATATCGCCCAACGCATCGCCAACGAACTTGCCGTCAAGGTAGCCCAGGTGGAGGCGGCCATCGCCCTGCTCGACGAGGGCGCCACCGTCCCCTTCATCGCCCGCTACCGCAAGGAGGTCACCGGGGGCCTGGATGACACCCAGCTGCGTACCCTGGAGGAGCGCCTGACCTATCTGCGCGAGCTGGACGAGCGCCGCGCTACGGTGCTGAAGAGCATCGAGGAGCAGGGCAAGCTGACCCCCGAACTGAAGGCGGCCATTCTGGCGGCGGACACCAAGACCCGCCTGGAAGACCTGTATCGCCCCTACATGCAGAAGCGCCGCACCAAGGCGCAGATCGCCCGCGAGGCGGGGCTGGAGCCGCTGGCCCGGGCGCTGCTGGCCAACCCGACGTTGCGGCCCGAAGACGAGGCCGCCCAATACATCGACGCCGACAAGGGCGTGGCCGATGCCGCTGCCGCGCTGGATGGTGCGCGCCAGATCCTGATGGAGGATTTCGCCGAGGACGCCGAGCTGGTGGGGCGCCTGCGCGAGTACCTGTGGGAACAGGGTCAGATGGTGTCCAGGGTGGCCGAGGGCAAGGAGGACGAGGGCGCCAAGTTCTCCGACTACTTCGATCACCGCGAACCGCTCAAGGGCGTGCCCTCGCACCGCGCCCTGGCGTTGTTCCGCGGCCGCAAGGAAGGCTTCCTCAATCTCTCCCTGGTGCTGCCCGATGACGAGGCCTTGCCGGCGGGCCAGCTCGGCAGCGCCGAGCGCATGATCGCCGCCCATGTCGGCGTCAGCGAGCAGGGCCGCCCCGCCGACCTGTGGCTGAAGGAGACGGTGCGCTGGGCCTGGCGCGTGAAGATCTTCACCCACCTCGACACCGACCTGAAGACGCGCCTGCGCGAGGCGGCGGAGGAGGAGGCGATCAAGGTATTCGCGCAGAATCTGCACGACCTGCTGCTCGCCGCGCCGGCCGGGCCGCGCGCCACCCTCGGCCTCGACCCCGGCCTGCGCACCGGCGTGAAGGTGGCGGTGGTGGACAACACCGGCAAGCTGGTGGACACGGCGACCATCTACCCGCACGAGCCGAAGCGGCAGTGGGACCAGTCCATCGCCGTGCTGGCCGCGCTGGCGAAGAAGCACAACGTCGAGCTGATCAGCATCGGCAACGGCACCGCCTCGCGCGAGACCGACAAGCTGGCTGCCGATCTCATCAGGCTGCATCCCGAGCTGCGCCTCACCAAGATCATGGTGAGCGAGGCGGGCGCCTCGGTGTACTCCGCCTCCGAATACGCGGCGAAGGAATTTCCCGACGTGGACGTGTCGCTGCGCGGCGCGGTGTCCATCGCCCGCCGCCTGCAGGACCCGCTGGCCGAGCTGGTGAAGATCGACCCCAAGTCCATCGGCGTCGGCCAGTACCAGCACGACGTGTCGCAGACGCGCCTGGCGCGCATGCTCGATGCGGTGGTGGAGGACTGCGTGAATGCGGTCGGTGTCGACGTCAATACCGCCTCCAGCGCGCTGCTGACCCGCGTCGCCGGCCTCAATCCGACGCTGGCAGCAAACCTCGTGGCCTACCGCGACGAGCACGGTGCCTTTGCCAACCGTCAGGCCCTGCTCAAGGTGCCGCGCCTGGGCGACAAGACCTTCGAGCAGTGCGCCGGCTTCCTGCGCGTGATGAACGGCGACAACCCGCTCGACGCCTCCGCGGTACACCCCGAGGCCTATCCGGTGGTGGAAAAGATTCTTGCCACCACCGGCAAGGGCATGCGCGAGGTGATCGGCAATACCGGACTGCTCGGCAGGCTGGCGGCGAACGATTTCGTCGACGCACGCTTCGGCGAGCCGACGGTGCGCGATATTTTGAAGGAACTGGAAAAGCCGGGGCGCGACCCGCGTCCCGAGTTCAAGACCGCCAGCTTCCGCGAGGGCGTCGAGGACCTGAAGGACCTGGAGCCGGGCATGATCCTGGAGGGCGTGGTCACCAATGTCACCAACTTCGGCGCCTTCGTCGACATCGGCGTGCACCAGGACGGTCTGGTGCACATCTCCGCCCTGGCCGACAAGTTCGTCAAGGACCCGCGCGAGGTGGTCAAGGCCGGCGACGTGGTGAAGGTGAAGGTGCTGGAGGTGGACGTGAAGCGCCGCCGTATCGCACTCACCATGCGCCTGAGCGATGACCAGCGCGATCACGTATCATCGGCAATGCCCAGGGAGCGGCCGGGCAAAGGCGGCAAGCCGCGCCAGGAGCGCCGCGATGCGCCGGCGCCGGGTGGCGCCATGGCCGAGGCCTTTGCCAAACTGAAGCGCTGATACCGACAATGCTGTAGGAGCCGAGTCCTCTCGGCGAACGGTGCCGAGGTCAGGCGTTGCTTTCGCCCACGGAGTGGGCTCCTACAGGTAACAACATCAACTCCCTGAACGGAAATAACTGCATGAACAACACAGCACAATTGGACGAGGCCGGGCTGGTGCGGCTGGAAGAGTTTCTCGGCTCCGAACAGCGCCCGCAGGAATGCATGGTGCTGGACGAGCTGGACGGCTTCCTCACCGCCCTGGTGTGCACGCCGGATGACGTGCCGGCCGGGGAGTGGCTGGCCGAGGTGTGGGGCGGGGAGAATCCCGGCTTTGCCGACGAGTGCGAGGAGCGGGATATCGTGGAGCTGATCTTCGCGCTGCGCCGCTCCATCGAAGAGGAATTGCGTGACAGCGATGTCTTCGAGCCCATGTGGTATGTCGGGCTGGACGACGAGGATAACGAGGTGGTCGAGCCGGAGGGCTGGTGCTCGGGATTCATGCGCGCCACGCAGTTGCGCAGTGCTTACTGGGATCGCCTGTTCGAGTCCGATGAACAGTACCTCTGGCTGGCGCCGATCATCGCCTTCGCCGTCTATCAGCTGCCGGAGTCGGCGGAAGATCCGATGCTGGCGCAGCTGGGCAGCGATCAGTCGCTGCGCGATGAGTTCATCAATGCCATTCCGCCGGCGGTGCAGGATATCTATCGGTCACGGGCAGTGTAGGAGCGAATCGTATTCGCGACCTGCGTGCCCACCCAGGACGCTTAATCGCGGACACGGTCCGCTCCTACCTCAAACCCATATCATGTAGCCCATCTCGAACGGGTGGCTCAGCAGTTTGTGGTACGGATAGGCGCGCAGCTTGTAGTACTGCATGCCTGAGAGGCGCGGGCGCAGATCGATACGGAACAGGGTGGCGCCGTGTTCGTTGCGACCCTGGCAGGTCAGGGTGTGGCTGGCCTGGGTGATGAACTCGCCAGTCTCGGTCTCGGTTCCCACCAGGCATTCGACGATCAAATCCTCCGGCTGCAGGTCGTTGATATCCATCGTCACCTCGATGGGCAGGGTGTCGCCGGCCATGATCTGTTTCTGGATGCTGTCGCTGCGCGCGATGGTGATCTTGTGCCAGGCGGCGCGGATGCGGCGCTTCCAGGTCGCCAGTTCGCGTGCCGGTGCATTGTCATCCCGGGCCAGCCGCTGCTGTTGGCGCTGTGCCGGGCCGTAGTAGTCGCGGATGTAGTCCATCACCATGCGTTGCGCGTTGAAGCGCGGCAGCAGTGACTTCATTGAAATCTTGGATTTCTTCACCCAGCCTTCCGGATAGCCGTGGCCATTGCGCTGGTAGTACAGCGGGATGACGTGGTGTTCCAGCAGATCGAGCAGTTCGTTGGCCTCTTCGTTGTTGCGGAAGGCCGCATCGAATTGCGGCCCGTGCGGCGTGATGGCCCAGCCGTTGTCGCCGCTGTAGCCCTCGCCCCACCAGCCGTCGGTGACACTGAGATTGATCACGCCGTTGATGCCCGCCTTCTGTCCCGAGGTGCCGCTGGCCTCCATGGGATATTCCGGATTGTTGAGCCATACGTCCACGCCGGTGACCAGCTTCCGGCCCAGTGCCATGTCGTAATCTTCCAGCAGAATGATCCTGCCCTCGAACTCCGGCCGCCGCGCGTAGTCGTGGATGGTCTTGATTAGTTGTTGTCCCGGCTGGTCGTGCGGGTGGGCCTTGCCGGCAAAGATGAACAGCACCGGCCGCTTTGGATCATTCACCAACCGGGCCAGCCGTTCCGGATTGGCGAACAGCAGGGTGGCACGCTTGTAGGTGGCGAAGCGGCGTGCGAAGCCGATGGTGAGGATGTCGGTTTCCGTGGGTTGCAGGTGGCGGATCAACCGTTCCAGTTGTGACTCGCTGACACCGTTGCGCCGGTGCATGCGCAGGGTGCGGCGGCGCGCCTCGTCCAGGATCTGTGACTTCAGGGTCTGGCGCAGGCTCCAGAAGGTGTGATCGGGGATGGCGTCGATCTGGTTCCAGTAGTCGGCGTTGAGCAGCTCGTTGCGCCAGCCGCCGCCGTATTGCATGTCCAGGTGATTGACCCACTCGCGCGCCAGGAAGGTCGGCACGTGCACGCCGTTGGTGACGTGGCCGATGGGGTTCTCCTCGGCCGGGATCTGCGGCCAGATGTAGGCCTCCATCTGCGAGGCGACATTGCCGTGAATGCGGCTGACGCCGTTGTGGAAGCGCGAGCCGCGCAGGCCGAGGGCGGTCTGGTTGAAGCTGTTGGGTGTGGCGGGCGAGGCACCGAGGGCCAGGATGCGTTCCTCGGCGACACCGAATTCCTGCATGTAGCGGCCGAAGTATTCGTGCATCAGATGGTGCGGAAAGATATCGTGACCGGCGGGCACCGGTGTGTGGGTGGTGAATACGGTGGCGGCGGCCACCAGTTCCAGGGCGCTGTCGAAGTCCAGACCGGCAGCCACCTGCTCGCGGATGCGCTCCAGGATCTGGAAGGCGGTGTGGTCCTCGTTGATGTGCCAGATGGTGGGCTGGATGCCGAGGGTGCGCAGGGCACGCACGCCGCCGATGCCGAGGGCGATCTCCTGCTGCATGCGCGTGTGGATGTCGCCGCCATACAGCTGGTAGGTGATGGAGCGGTCGTTCTCCTGGTTGCCGGGCAGATCGGAGTCGAGCAGGTAGAGGCGGATATGGCCGGCGCGCGCCTCCCATACCTTGAGTTCGACCCGCCGCCCCGGCAGTTCTATGAAGACGTGTACTTCATTGCCGGCGGCATCCACTGCCGGGTGTACCGGCAGGTCACGGAAATCCACCGGATGGTAGTGGGCGATCTGGTAGCCGCCGCCGTCGATGGTCTGATTGAAATAGCCCTGGCGGTAGAGCAGGCCGACGGCGACGAAGGGTAGCCCCAGATCGCTGGCCGCCTTGCAGTGATCGCCGGCGAGGATGCCGAGGCCGCCGGAATAGATGGGAAAACTCTCGTGCAGGCCGAACTCGGCGCAGAAATAGGCGACCAGATCGCGCTGCGGGTCCAGGTGCTGCAGCAGGTCGCCGCGCGCCTCCTCCTGCAGATAGACGTCATAGGATGAGATGACGCGGTTGTAGTCCTGCATGAAGATGCGGTCCTGTGCCGCCTGCTCCAGCCTGTCCTGGGCTACCTGGCGCAGGAACACCTTGGGATTGTGGCCGCACTGTTCCCACAGCTCCACGTCGAGGCGGCGGAACAGTCCGCGCACGCCGCGATCCCAGCTGTAGAACAGATCGCCGGCCAGCTCCTGCAGGCGTATCAGGCGCGGCGGGATGCGTGGCTGGACTTCGAGGGAATAACGGGTACCGGGCATGGTGGTTTCCTGCAAAGCGAAGACAGATACGTTACAAGTGACAAGTTACAAGGAAAAGAAAACGCTCCCGCAGGTCACTTGTCGTTTGTCACCTGGATGTAATGCACGGCAAATTCGCGATCGCTGGTGACGATGTGGGCGATGAGCCAGTCGCGCAACGAATGCAGCAGCTCGGCATCCAGTGCGGTCTCGCCATGGCTGACTGCGTTGCTGAGTAATTTGAGCTCCCCCAGCAGCATGGTGTGTTCACGTTGATGATCGATGTGAGCACGGAACCCGCTGGACAGCATCAGCTTCTCTTCATAGAGGAAATGGTTGCGTGCGTCGCGGTGGATGCGTTGCAGCAGGGCGACGGGGTCGAGGGTGGTGTCGGCGTGCAGGGTACCTGCCAGCAGGTTGAGCAGATCCGCCAGCTCGCGATGCTGGTAGTCGATCGCTGCGATGCCGAGGTTGAGGTGGGACTGCCACTCGATCAAATCCGCCATGTCTCCTCCGCGCATGCGCCGCCCCGCGGGGTGGCGGCAAGATGGACACGTGCCGTGTGTCGGCGCAACTGCCCGGTGATCTTGCAGCAACACGGATGTCGCTGGCAAATCACCTTGAGGCAGGGTATGCCCTGCCCATGGCAGTTTAGACGGAGTTGCGTGCGGCGCTAGCAGCCTGCCGGACCCGGGCCGATTGTGAGGACGGCCCGGGTCCGGCCGGCTGCTACAGGCGGGCGATGCGCGCCTGCTGTTCGGTCAGCTGCGCCAGGGCAGTCTGCACCTCGGCCAGACGGGCGCGTTCCTTTTCCACCAGCTCGGCCGGGGCCTTGGCGGTGAAGGCCTCGTTGGACAGCTTGCCCTGCATGCGCTCGATGTCCTTCTCCAGCTTGCCCATCTCGCGGGCCAGACGCGCCAGCTCGGCCTCCTTGTCGATGAGGCCGGCCATGGGCACCAGCAGCTGCATCTCGCCCACCAGCGAGGTGGCGGATTCGGGGGCGCTGTCGCCGGCATTGAGCCAGGTGATGGATTCGGTGCGGGCCAGGCGCTGCAGGAACAGGCCGTTGCGTTCCAGCCGCTGCTGGTCTTCCGCGGAGCCGTTCTGCAGCAGTACCGGCAGGGGCTTGCTCGGGGCGATGTTCATGCCGGAGCGGATCTTGCGCACGCCGACGATGAAATCCATCATCCACTGCATTTCCACTTCGGCCGCGGCGTCCAGGGCGATGTCGCCGGCCTGCGGGTAGGGCTGGCGCATGATGGTCGTGCCGTTGACGCCGGCCAGCGGCGCAACGCGCTGCCAGATCTCCTCGGTGATGTACGGCATGATCGGATGGGCCAGGCGCAGCAGCGCCTCCAGTACGCGCACCAGGGTCTGGCGCGTGCCGCGTTGTGTGGCGCTTCCCTGCGCCACACCCCCTTGGGGCTGGCGCGACGATTCGCTCCCGGCGAATCGTTCCTGGGCCTCGGAGGCATCACCGCTGGTGAGCACCGGCTTGGACAGCTCCAGATACCAGTCGCAGTACTCGTTCCAGGTGAAGTCGTAGATGGCCTGGGCGGCGTGGTCGAAGCGGTAACCGGCGACGGCCTCGTTGACCGTGGCCACGGTGCGTTGCAGGCGCGACAGGATCCAGCGATCGGCCAGGGACAGCTCGCAGGCGCCGCCGTTCTGGCCGCAGTCCTTTTCCTCGGTATTCATCAGCACGTAGCGCGCCGCGTTCCACAGCTTGTTGCAGAAGTTGCGGTAACCCTCGATGCGGCCGGTGTCGAAGTTGATGTCACGGCCGGTGGAGGCCAGCGCGGCGAAGGTGAAGCGCAGGGCATCGGTGCCGTAGGGCTTGATGCCGTCGGGGAACTCGGCGCGGGTCTGTTTTTCGATCTTCTTCGCCATCTCCGGCTGCATCAGGCCGGTGGTGCGCTTCTGCACCAGGGTCTCCAGGTCGATGCCGTCGATGAGGTCGATCGGGTCGAGCACGTTGCCCTTGGACTTGGACATCTTCTGGCCGTGGGCGTCGCGCACCAGGCCGTGGATGTAGACCTCGCGGAACGGCACGTCGCCCATGAACTTCAGGCCCATCATGATCATGCGGGCGACCCAGAAGAAGATGATGTCGAAGCCGGTGACCAGCACCGAGGTGGGATAGAAGGTCTTCAGCGCCGCGGTCTGCTGCGGCCAGCCCAGCGTCGAGAACGGCCACAGGGCGGAGGAGAACCAGGTGTCGAGCACGTCCTCGTCCTGCTTGAGCGCAACGTCGAAGCCCAGTTTGTGCTGCTCGCGCACCTCGGCCTCGCTGCGGCCCACATACACGTTGCCCTGCTCGTCATACCAGGCGGGGATGCGGTGGCCCCACCAGATCTGGCGGCTGATGCACCAGTCCTCGATCTTGTGCATCCAGTCGAAGTAGGTATTCTTCCAGTTGTCGGGCACGAAGCGGATGCGGCCGTCTTCCACCACCTTGATGGCCTCTTCGGCCAGCGGCGCGACCTTGACGTACCACTGGTCGGTGAGCAGCGGCTCGATGACCGAATGGGAGCGGTCGCCGCGCGGCACCATCAGCTTGTGGTCGTCGATCTTCTCGACCAGTTCCAGCTCCTTGAGGTCGCGCACGATCTGATCGCGCGCCTCGTAGCGGTCGAGGCCGCGGTACTGCTCCGGCGCGTTGTCGTTGATCTTCGCGTCCTTGGTGAAGACGTTGATCTGCGGCAGGTTGTGGCGCTGGCCCACGGCGTAGTCGTTGAAGTCGTGGGCCGGGGTGATCTTGACGCAGCCGGTACCGAATTCGCGGTCGACGTAGTCGTCGGCGATGATGGGGATCTCGCGGCCCACCAGCGGCAGGGTGATGGTCTTGCCGATGAGGTGCTTGTAGCGCTCGTCTTCCGGATTCACCGCCACCGCGCTGTCGCCCAGCATGGTCTCGGGACGGGTGGTGGCGACCACCAGGTGGCCGCTGCCGTCGGAAAGCGGGTAGCGGAAATGCCACATGTAGCCGTTCTCTTCCTCGGAGATGACTTCGAGGTCGGACACGGCGGTGTGCAGCACCGGGTCCCAGTTGACCAGGCGCTTGCCGCGGTAGATGAGGCCCTCGCTGTACAGGCGCACGAAGACCTCCTTCACCGCGTCGTTGAGCCCCTCGTCCATGGTGAAGCGCTCTTTCGACCAGTCCGGCGAGGCGCCCATGCGGCGCAGCTGGCGGGTGATGGTGCCGCCGGACTCGCCCTTCCACTTCCACACCTCGTCGAGGAAGTTCTCGCGCCCGAGGTCGTGGCGGGTCTTGCCCTGGGCCAGCAGGCGGCGTTCCACCACCATCTGGGTGGCGATGCCGGCGTGGTCGGTGCCCGGCTGCCACAGGGTATTCTTGCCGGCCATGCGGTTGTAGCGGATCAGGGCATCCATGATGGTGTCCTGGAAGGCATGCCCCATGTGCAGCGAGCCGGTGACGTTGGGCGGCGGGATCATGATGCAGTAGGCATCGCTGTTCGCGCCTGCGTCGCTCACGGGCGCGAAATAGCCGTTCTGTTCCCAGGTCTGGTACCAGCGCTGCTCGATGGAATGGGGTTCGTAGCTCTTGTCCATGGTGATGTTCTTGTGCTGTGTCGTTCGTAGGGTGGGCAAAGCGCAGCGTGCCCACCATGGCGCCAGGCGATGGGCACGTCGCTTGCGCTCCTTTGCCCATCCTACAGTGTTGGTGTCTGGCGAAATGGGGCGGGATTATACCCGATGGGGGCGGGGTGCGGCCTATTTCAGCAGGTTGCGCATGCGCAGCTCGTCGCGCAGCACGCGCTTCAGCTCCAGGCGGATGCGCGGCATTTCGCGGTCGATGATCTTGTCGATGAGGGCGTCCAGCTCCGCCTCCGACGGCGGGGGCGGTTCGGCGGCCGGCAATGCAGTGACTTCCGTGCTCTCGGCCCGGGCCTCGGCCCCGCTGGCGACCACCTCATCGAGCAGCGGGATGTCATCCTCTGCCTTGGGCGGCGCCGGTGTGCGGGTGGCCAGCAGGGCACGGACGCGGTCCAGTTCGGCGAGGATTTCGGCGGCGGATTTTTTCTGTGTGTCGCTCATGGCTCATCCCTGAGTGAGGGTGTGCGTATCCAGCGGGTAGCCGCGGTCGCGGTAGAACTTGTAACGGGCACGGCCCTGCTGTCTGGCCTGCTCCTCGGCCGGGATGATCTCGGCGACGCGCTGGAAGCGGCTGAAAAACAGCGGCACCTCGGCGGCCAGGTTGATGAGTACCTCGTCATGCACCTCCGGCTCGGCGCCCCAGCCGATGTGAATGGGGGTGAGCTCGTCGGCCGGCGTCCCGGCCTCCAGCCGCTGGTGCGGCACGAAGCTGCCCTGGCGGAAGGTCCACAACAGCTCGTCCAGCCGCTCCGCCTCACCGGCATCGGCGGCGTGGATGTAGACCTTGTGGCCGGCCAGCCAGGCCTTTTCCGCCACGCGGCAGGCAATCACCCGGCCATCGGCCGGCTGGTTGCCTTCGAGGATGTAGAAATCGATGCGGGTCATGAAGGCAGATACAAGTTGCAAGTTACAAGATACAAGTAAAAACCCTCCCGTTACTTGGCGCTGGTCACCCTATCGAGCAAGTATTGCATCAGCAGCGGCACCGGCCTGCCCGTCGCGCCCTTGCCGTTGCCGCTTTTCCAGGCGGTGCCGGCGATGTCCAGGTGGGCCCAGGTGTAGTCCCTGGTGTAGCGGGCCAGGAAGCAGGCGGCGGTGATGGTGCCGGCCTCCTTGCCGCCGATGTTGGCCATGTCGGCGAAGGGGCTCTTGAGCTGTTCGTCGTATTCCGGCCACAGCGGCATCTGCCAGGCGCGGTCGCCGCTGGCCTGGCCGGCGGCGAGCAGGGCGTCCACCAGGGGTTGGTCGTTGCCGAGCAGGCCGGAGGCCTGCGAGCCCAGGGCCACCACGCAGGCGCCGGTGAGGGTGGCGATGTCGATCACCACCGCCGGGTCGAAACGCTTCGAATAGGTCAGGGCGTCGCACAGGATCAGGCGGCCCTCGGCGTCGGTGTTGAGGATTTCGATGGTCTGCCCCGACATGGAGGTGACGATGTCGCCTGGTTTGTTGGCGGCGCCGTCGGGCAGGTTCTCGGAACTGGGCACCACGCCCACCACATTGAGCGGCAGTTCCAGCTCGGCCACCGCCCGCAGCACGCCGAGCACCGTGGCGCCGCCGCACATGTCGTATTTCATCTCGTCCATGGCGGCCGCCGGCTTCAGGGAGATGCCGCCGGCGTCGAAGGTGAGGCCCTTGCCCACCAGTACCACCGGCTTGTCCTTCTTCTTGCCGCCCTGGTACTCCAGCACGATGAGGCGCGGCGGCTGGCGGCTGCCCTTCGCCACCGAGAGCAGGGCGCCCATGCCCAGCTTTTCCATCTCCTGCTCGTCGAGGATGGTGGCCTTGAGCTTCTTGTTGCCCTTGGCCAGCTGTTCGGCCTGCTCGGCGAGGTAGCGCGGGGTGCAGATGTTGCCGGGCAGGTTGGCCAGGTCCTTCGCCAGCTTCATGCCGGCCTGGATGGCCTGGCCCTGGCGCACGGCCTCCTGTGCCACCTTTTCCGCCGCGGCATCGGCCACCAGCAGGGACACCTTCTTGATGGGCGGCTTTTCCTTGTCTTCCTTTTTGCTCTTCAGCTGGTCGAACTGGTAGATCACGCCGCCGGCGAGCTCCACGGCATGGCGTGCCTTCCAGGCGAGATCGCGCTCCTTGACCTCCAGCTCGGCGAGGGTGAGCAGGGCATCCTTCGCCCCGGTGCCCTTGAGCGCGGCCAGGGCGGCGCCCAGCACCTTGCGGTAATCGGCGGCGGACAGCGCCTCGCCGGCCTTGCCGCAGCCCACCAGCAGCACGCGTTCCATATGCTCGCCGACGTGGTGCAGCAACAGGGTGTCGCCCACCTTGCCCTTGATGTCGTCGCCCTTGAGGGTGCGGGCGATGAGACCGCCGCAGGCGGCATCCAGGGCGGCGGCGGCGGGGCTCAGCTTGTGCTTTTCATGCACGCCCACCACGATGCAGGCGCTGCGCTGTTTTTCAACCGGGCCGTGCTTGACGGAAAACTCCATGAAAGACTCCTGACAGTGTTTGAGAGGGGGCCGTGCCAGCGGCCATGGCTATAGCGTAAACTTGTCTGCCCCCGCCCACCATAACGGACTGCTAATTCCTTGATTATCCGACGCTACCTCCTGCGCGAGATCGCGGCCACCTTTGCCGGGGTGGCGTTGCTGCTGTCGCTGATCGTGCTCAGCGGCACCTTCGTGCGCGTCCTGTCCGAGGTGGTGGAGGGTACCTATCCCGCTGATGTAATGCTGGAGCTGTTCGCTCTCAAGAGCTCGGCCAATCTGGTGTTCATCATGCCGCTGACCTTCTTTCTGTCGGTCCTGCTCGCCCTGGGACGGCTGTACCGCGACAGCGAGATGACCGTGCTGTATGCCTGCGGCATCGGGCCGCAGCGCATCTATCGCAGCGTCGGCCTGCTCTCCCTGCTGGTGGCCCTGGTGCTGGGGGCCCTCGCCCTGATGTTCGTGCCGTGGACCAAGGAGCGGGCCGCCCGCCTGCAGGACGAGGCCGGGGCGCGTTCCGAGATCGAGGGGCTGACGGCGGGACGTTTCAACCCGCTGGGTGAGGGCGGCCTGCTGGTCTATCTGGAGGGGATATCCGACGATCGGCGCGAAATGATCGAGGTGTTCTCCCGTGGCGAGATGGATGCGCGCCAACAGGTGCTGAGTGCGGCGCGGGCCCATCAGCAGGAACTCGATGGTGAGCGCTACCTGGTGTTCTTCGATGGCTACCGCTATGACGGCCAGCCGGGTACGCCGGATTTCCGGGTCATTCAGTTTCGCGAGCATGGCATCCGCCTGCAGGAGCGCGAGGTGGTGACCAGTGAGCGGCCGCGCCAGGCGCTGTCGGTGGCGGCGCTGTGGCGCAGCGGTGCCGCTGCCGACATGGCCGAGTTGCAGTGGCGCCTGACGGTGCCGCTCAGCACCCTGGTGTTCGGCCTGCTGGCGGTGCCGCTGTCGCGCAGTTCTCCGCGCGAGGGGCGCTACGGCCGTCTGGCCGAGGCGATCCTGATCTACATCGTGTACAGCTATCTCATCTTCGCCGCCAAGTCGGCCCTGGCCCGGGGTGAGCTCAGTCCGTGGCTCGGCCTGTGGTGGGTGCACGGCCTGGGTGCGGCGCTGCTGCTTGTCATCCTGTGGCGCCAGCGGCGTCTGCCGGGGCCGCGCCGCAAGGCGGTGCACGCATGAGGATCCTCAGCCGCTACATCGGCCGTACCGTGCTGGTGCAGACCCTGATGGTCATGGCGGTGCTGCTGACCATCTATTTCTTCATCACCCTGATGGATGAACTGGCCGCCGTCGGCCAGGGACGCTATTCCATCGTGATGGCGCTGCAATATGCCTTGATGCTGCTGCCGCGCCAGCTCTATGAACTGTTCCCCATGGTGGCCCTGCTCGGCGGCATGCTTGGTCTCGGCACGCTGGCCAGCAGCAACGAGCTGACGGTGATCCGGGCGGCAGGGGTGTCGGTACGGCGCATCATGCTGGCCATGATGAAGATGGCCCTGCTGCTGATGCTCGCCGTGGCGCTGATCGGTGAGCTGGCCGCGCCGCAGCTGGAGCAGAAGGCGCAGGTGATGCGCGCGCAGGCACTGAACAAGGGGGTCAGCCTCAATGTCAGGGGCGGGCTGTGGGTGCGCGACGGCGATACCTACATCAACGTGCGGCGACTGTTGCCGGAAGGCACGGCCTATGACGTGTCGCTGTATGTGTTTGACAAGGAGCAGCGGCTGCTGGAGATGATCAGTGCCCGTTCGGCGGTGTATGACAAGGGGCAGTGGGTGCTGCGCAAGGTCACGCGCAGCCGCGTCGATCATGCCGGCGTGGTGAGTGAGGAACTGCCTCGCCTGCCCTGGCGTACCGTGCTGAGCCCCGCGGTGATCAGCGTGGCGGCGCTGCCGCCGGACAAGTTGTCCATCGCCGAGCTGGCCGGTTACGTGGACTACACGCGCAGCAACAGCCTGGATGCGCGGGTGTATGAGCTGGCGCTGTGGACGCGGGTGGTGGCACCCTTCGCAACCGCCGGCATGATGCTGCTCGCCGTGCCCTTCATCTTCGGTTCCCTGCGCAGCGTCAGCATCGGCCTGCGCATCACCGTCGGCGGCCTGCTCGGCATCGGCTTCCACCTGTTCAACGGTGTGTTCGGCCGCATCGCCCTCGTCTACGACCTGTCGCCCTTGCTCAGCGCCGCGATGCCCACCCTGGTGGTGTACGGGCTGTGGTGGGGGCTGATGCGGCGGGTGCAGTGAGAACCCGTTAATTCGGCCCCATATCGACGATACCTTCGAAGGCCTGGGTGCCGGTGATGGTCTGTCCCACGCCGGGGTCCTCCACCGAGTAATTCATCAGCAGCCCCTCGGCATTATCCCCCAGCAGTCCGCCCGAGACATTCACGTTCAGTGACGTGTCGATGCCGGTACTATCACCGGTGAACAGCGTGGTGCCCGGCAGGAAGCTGCCGCCGAATCCCGCATTCAGGGTGTTGGGTACGCTGCCCCCCGGCTGCATGATGCTGATATCGAACCAGCCGGAGATGGTGGCGTCGCCGAAATAGACGAAAATCTGGCCGTCGAGGAAGGTGCCGGTGGTGCCGTACTGATCGGTCGGGGTCGTGCCGCCGGCCAGAACATCATAGGTACCGATGAGATTCTGTGCCGCGTACATGTCGAATACGCTGCGTGGCGTGAAAATATCAAAGACATCGGGTATTTCTTCGCCCCCGGTAACTTGTTCACCGGCGACATACACGGGCGTGCCGCTGCCGTCGTCGGCCGGCGGCAGCAGCAGCGGCGGCGTATCGATGGGCTGCGGCGGTGTCTCGCGGCTGGCGACGAAGGCCGCCTGGCCGATGGCCAGTTCGATGATGCCGGCAGCATTGGCGACATAGATGATGCCGTCCTGGGTGCTGACATACAGGCCGTCGGGCTGTGGCTGGCCATTGACGGGGGCGCAGTCGCCGGAGCAGTAGCGCAGGGTGAAGCCGGTGCCGCGGATGCCGATGGTCGCCACCGGGGTGGTGACGCTGTAGGTCTCGCGCGAGCGCACGCCGATGGTGCCGGTGACGGCGCGCAGACCGCCCTTGAGCAGGCTGAATGCCGCCTTGTCGCCCCCTTCACCGGGGGCGGCGAGGCTGTATTCGTCGACGATGAAACGGCTGTGTTCCTGCAACGACACCAGGCCGCCGTCCGTGAAGCGTATCTGCAGTTTGCCGGCCCCGGTGATCAGCGTATCGCCGCTGTTGATGACATCGCCGCGGCGCAGGGTACGGCTGATGCTTTGCGCATCCTCGGCGCTGGCCTCGCCGCTGGCGAAGAGGATCTTGCCGGCGCTGGCCCAGGCGCCGCTGCTTCCCAGCAGGCAGAGCAGGGTCAGGGTTTGCAGGTGGCGGAGAAGAGACAGGTTCATGGTCGTTCTCCCTAACGGAAATCACGACGCAGCGACAGCATCATCTGTGTGCGCTCGTATTGGGTGATGGGGATGTTGGAGTCGTTTTTGCTGTGGCGCAGCTGGGCGCGCCATGACCAGTCCTTGGTCGCCTTGTAGGTGGCCGTGAGGCTGGCGTCATACAGGTCGTCCCTGCGTGTCCTCAGGAACAGCGGATCGTCGGCGCCGTAGCTGGCCGCCTGGTAGCTGCCCAACAGATTGAAGCCGATCTTCTGGCTGAGTGCATAGTTGACGCCCAGGCGCAGGCCCCAGAAATCCCTGCCGATGTGCCGGTAGTTGCCATCCTGTTCGTCGTCCGTGCCGCCGAACAGGCTGCTGTAAAACACCACCGGTGCGGTGGTCTGCTTGAGGGCATGGACCCATGCCGCGCCGATCATGGTCGTGTTGACATCGCGGGTCTGCTGCTCCGGATAGTGCTGGGCGGCATATTGCATGAACAGCGAGCCCTGGTTGCGGGCGTCGAAGATGTGTTCCCACTGCAGGTTCAGCCCCGCCAGCGTGCGGTAGCGCTCGCCGTCCAGCCACAGCCCCTGTGTCTGCAGTGCGGCGATGTAGCGTTCGCGGCCGCTTTGCAGGCGCAGGCCGGCATGGGCATCGGCGGTGCCGATATTGAAGCGGTCGTAATCCGCGTTGCGGCGGTCTTCGACGTTGCCGCCGACAAAGGCCTGCAGGTCGGGGCGCAGCTGGCGCCGGTAATTGAGGCCGCCGCGCACGCTGGCAAAGCTGTCCGATTGTTCCAGTCCGCCCGGATCGAGGGTGAACACCAGATTGCCCAGCGCGGGGATGGCCACCTGACTGTCGCTGGTCGCGCTGTTGACGTTGCTGTCATGGCCAACACCGAGTTCCAGGTAGCCGCTCAGTTGATCGAGCTGGGCGTCGAAGCGCTGTTCGAGCACATTGAGGTAGCGCGCAATGCTGTTGCGCACGGTCTCTGGCGGGTCTTGTCGCAGCACCTGGCTGAATTCATGATGGGCCGCCTGGTTCTCGCCGATCAGAAAATAGGCGCGGGCCAGTTCGGCACGCGCCTGGCTGTGGTCGGGCTGCACGCTCAGGACGCGTTCGAGGGCGAAGACCGCCCGGGTGGTGCGATTGGATTGCAGCGCCGCGAGACCGAGCAGATAGTCGTATTCCACCTCGCCGGCCCGTGTATCCTCCTGCGGCGCCAGGAGCTGGTAGGCCTGTTCGCCCGCCCTGGCGTCAAGCAGTTGCCGGGCTTCATCCAGCAGTGCATCGGCATGGGCGGTGCTGGTCAGCAGCAGTGCGGCGCAGGTCAGTATCCGCAGCATGGCGGGGGGGCGGCCTTTGTTGCCCGTACGCTGCGGGCGGTGCGCGTGATTCATCATGCTCTCCCTGTTTCGGCTGATTTTGTGGCGTCAACAATGAAAGCCTAGCAGTTTCTCCGCACCGGCGGAGACGGCACGGGATTTTTTTCCTGCCGCGGGGATAGGGTAGAATGCGCGACCCACCATTACTGGATACGCATCATGGCCGACGAACTAGCCGACCTGTTCCAGAACAACCGCACCTGGGCCGCGCAACACCTCGCCCAGGACCCCGCGTTCTTTACCCGCTTGTCGCAGCAACAGAGTCCGGAATATCTGTGGATCGGCTGCTCCGACAGCCGCGTGCCCGCCAATGACATCGTCGGCCTGGCGCCGGGCGAACTGTTCGTGCACCGCAACGTCGGCAACCTGGTCTATCACACCGACTTCAACTGCATGTCGGTGCTGCAGTACGCCATTGAAATCCTGCAGGTGAAGCACATCATCGTCACCGGCCATTACGGCTGTGGCGGCGTGCGCGCCGCGTTGCAGAACCGCGAGCTGGGGCTGATCGACAACTGGCTGCACAATGTGCGCGATATCTATGATCGCAACCGTACCCGGCTGGAGCGGCTGGACGAGGAGGCGCGCATCGACCGGCTGTGCGAGCTGAACGTGGTGCAGCAGGTGGCCAATGTCTGTCACACCACCATCGTGCAGCGTGCCTGGCACAAGGGACAGGAGCTGTCGGTGCATGGCTGCATCTACAGCATCAACGACGGCATCCTGCGCGACCTCAATGTGCAGGTCAGCGGCGCGGACCAGCTGGCGCCGGTGTATCGCATCGAGGAATAGTCTCGTGCGGGAGCCGGGTCCCCGCGGCGAACGGCGCCCGGGACAGGACCCATCCGTCCACGGAGCCGGCTCCTACCCTTTGTCCTGTGTCTCCGCCTTTACCAGCACACTTTCCGACCAGCGGTCGTGCCAGGTCATCTTGTCCTTGTCCCACAGCGACCACCAGAAACCGAGGCCGAGGGCGGCCCAGGAGACGAGGGCGGTCATGAAGCGCAGCAGGGCCTGCATCCAGCCGATGGCGCGGCCGTCGCGGGTCTGCACGCGGATGCGCCAGGTGCGCATGCCCAGGGTCTGGCCGCCATGGGTCCAGAACCAGCCGAAGAACAGAAAGGCCGTCGCCAGCAGCCAGAACAGCGCCAGCGGATCGAAGCTGCCGTCACCGGCGCCGCCACGGCGCAGCAGGGTGTAGGGCACGAAGGCCAGCAGTTCCACGCCGAGCAGCAGCACGGTGTCGTACAGGGCGGCGGCCAGGCGGCGCAGCAGGGGGCAGGGGGTGAATACGGTGCTCACGATGGCAACCCGGGGTCCAGGATTCAGGGGCGCCACCTTACCGCTTTTCAGGTCAGGTTTGAACAATTGTGTGACCGCCCCGGCATTTTGCCGCGCCGGCCGGTATTTGCGCTAACGCAGTTAAGCTTGTTTTAAGCCTTCCCTAGCTAGGCTGCCGCCACCGATTGTATTCAGGTGGCGGAGAGACCATGGCGGGTAAACTGCAGTTCGATTTTCGGGGACGCTATACGGCCGTGCTGGCCTATGTCGTCGTGTTCGTTGCCATTTCCTTTGTTGTCCGTCTGGCCCTGTTGTGGAAGCAATGGGGTGATATCGACGCCGGGGTGTTCGGGCTGGTCAAGGTATTTGCCGTCGGCCTGCTCTACGACCTGATCACCGCCAATTATTTCGCCCTGCCCTTCGTGCTGTACCTGCTGCTGATTCCCGAGGTGGTGTTCCGCCATCCCCTGCATCGGCTGTGGCTGGAGCTGGGCTATGTGGCGGCCTTTGCCCTGCTGCTGTTCATCGGTGTGGCCGAGTGGCTGTTCTGGGACGAGTTCGGCAGCCGCTTCAATTTCGTGGCGGTGGATTACCTCATCTATACCCAGGAGCTCATCGGCAACATCCGCGAGTCCTATCCGTTGACGGCCCTGCTCAGCGGTATCGGCGCGGCGGCGCTGACCCTGCATGTCCTCATCCGCCGGCGCCTGCTGGCCGGGCTTGGCCACCCGACCCGTCTGGCGGCGCGCCTGCGCCATGCGGCTGCATTTGTCGGCGCGGCGGTGCTGGCCACTGCACTCATCGACAGTTCCCTGGCCGATGTATCCACCAATCGCTATGAGAATCAGCTGGCGGGCAACGGCACGTACAATTTCTTTGCCGCCTTCCGCAACAACGAACTGGACTACGACACCTTTTACCGTACCGAGCCCGAGCCGGTCGTGCAGCAGCATCTGGCGCAAATGCTCGGGGAGGGGACGACGGGGGGGGAACTGAGCGCGGTGCATGCCGTGCGCCGGCCCGGCACCGAGCGGCGGCTGAATGTCATGCTGGTGGTGGTGGAGAGCCTCAGCGCCGAGTTCCTCGGTGCCTATGGTGATGGCCGCGGCCTGACGCCGCACCTGGATGCCATCGCGGCCGACAGCCTGCGTTTCACCCGCCTGTATGCCACCGGCACCCGCACGGTGCGCGGCCTGGAGGCGGTGACCCTGTCCCTGCCGCCGACGCCCGGTAGTTCCATCGTCAAGCGGCCGAACAACAGCGGCCTGTTCTCGGCCGGCTTTCTGTTCCGCGAGCGCGGCTACGACACCCGCTTCCTCTACGGCGGTTACGGCTACTTCGACAACATGAACGCCTTCTTCGCCGGCAACGGCTACGAGGTGGTCGACCGCACCGACATGAGCGAGGAGGAGGCGCCCTTCGCCACCATCTGGGGGGTGGCGGACGAATATCTGTTCAACCGCGCCCTGGCCGAGGCGGACCGCTCCCATGCCGCGGGGCGGCCGTTCTTCCAGCACCTGCTGACCACCTCCAACCATCGTCCCTATACCTACCCCGACGGCCGCATCGATATCCCGTCAGGGACGGGGCGCGAGGGGGCGGTGAAGTACACCGACTGGGCGCTGGGCAACTTCATCGCCCAGGCCCGGCAGCATCCCTGGTTCGACGACACCGTCTTCGTCATCGTCGCCGACCACTGCGCCAGCAGCGCCGGTCGGGCCGAACTGGAGGTGGCACGCTACCGTATCCCGCTGCTGGTCTACGCCCCGCGCCATATCCGGCCGCAGCAGGTCGATGTGCTGGCCAGCCAGATCGATGTCATGCCCACGGTGCTCGGCCTGCTCAACTTCAGTTACGACAGCAAGTTCTTCGGTCAGGACCTGCTGGCCGCCGGCAGCGGCGGCCGGGCACTGATCGGCAACTATCAGAAGCTGGGCTATCTGCACGATGAACGTCTCATCGTGTTGTCACCGCAGCGACAGGTGAGTGCCTATACCATGGACGGGCGTGGCCGCCTGCAGGTTACAGCGCCGGACAACGGCGAACTGGCCGACGCGGTGGCCCTGTATCAGGGGGCCAGCGCGCTCTACCGCAGCGGCCGCCAGGCCTGGGGCGTCAACTGACCGGCCAGACCCGCCGCCGGAAGGCCAAGACATAGAGGCCGAGGGCGATGCCCCAGCAGAGGAAGGTCGACCAGACATCGTGGGAGACGAAGTGCGCGCCGCGTACCCACTGGGTGGCGGCGAACACCGACCCCACGGTCAGGGCGATGCCGAGCCCGGCCAGGGCCAGGCGGCGGTTGCGGCCGAGGAACAGGAAGTAGAGGAAGAACAGCGAAAACCCGCCCGAGGAGTGGCCGCCGGGGAAGCAGACGCCGCGCGGCATGTCCGCCGGACGCGGGCTGAACACCGGGACATACTGGCGGTCGCCGCCGTACTGTTGCAGGCTCCAGGGACAGTCCACGTTGGAGTAGTGCTTGCCGAGGGCGACCAGCCCGGTGCCGAGCAGCATGCAGAGGAAGGCGTAGGCGAAGGTGCGGCGCCAGCGCCGCAGCCGCGGCACGAGCAATGAGCCGGCCAGGCCGAGCAGGACGACAACGGCGATCAGCTTGATGAAGTCGGCACCGCCGTCGTGCAGCACCTGCTGCGTCAGCCAGGTGTCGCCGATGCGCCAGCGCCCCCGTTCCGCGTCGTAGAACAGGTCGCTGACGGCCATGTCCAGGCCGGAAAACTGGCCCAGCAGGGCGAGGGGGAGAAACAGGGCGGCCGGCAGGAGGCCGTGCCGCAGCCAGAAGCGTCGTGCAGTGTCGGTCATGTTCGGTGGACTCGGAGTTGGGGGCGCCATTGTTCCATGCCTTCCTGAAGTTTTCATGAAGTCGCCTGCGGTGCGGCCGGGCGGGGCCCGGTCTGCGTTTTCCCTTTCCCCGGTTTGCCAGTATCATTAGCGCCTTCCCAAACCCCACCCGAAAGGCCTGCCCTGTCATGCTGCTGTTGCGCGGAAGTCCGGCTCTGTCCCCGTTTCGTCTGGAAAAGCTGCTGGCGCAGGTGCGCCGCGCTGCGCCGGGGGTGGAGCACCTCTACGCCGAGTTCGTCCACTTCGCCGACACGGAGCGGGCGCTCACCGACGCCGAACGTGCGGTGCTGGAACAGCTGCTCAGCTATGGCCCGCGCCTGACGGTGGAGGAGCCGCACGGCCGGCTGTTCTTCGTGGTGCCGCGCCTCGGCACCATCTCGCCCTGGGCCTCCAAGGCCACCGATATTGCGCACAACTGCGGCCTGTCCATGGTGCACCGGCTGGAGCGCGGCGTCGCCTACTATGCCGCCAAGGCGGGCGATGCCCCGTTCAGCGAGGACGAGGCCGCCGCCGTGGCCGCCCTGCTGCACGACCGCATGACCGAGAGCGTGCTGGAGGCGCTGGAGGAGGCGGCCGGGCTGTTCCGTGTGCAGGAGCCGGCGCCGCTGCGCTCGGTGGACGTGCTCACCGGCGGCCGCGCCGCCCTGGAGCGTGCCAACAGGGACTGGGGCCTGGCCCTGGCCGCCGACGAAATCGATTACCTGGTGGAGAACTTCACCGCCCTCGGCCGCAACCCGACCGACGTCGAGCTGATGATGTTCGCCCAGGCCAACTCCGAGCACTGCCGCCACAAGATATTCAATGCCGACTGGGTCATCGACGGCCAGGCGCAGGACAAGTCGCTGTTCGGCATGATCCGCAACACCTATCACCACAACAGCCGGGGCATCCTGTCCGCCTACAAGGACAACGCCGCCGTCATCGAGGGCTACCCGGCGGGCCGCTTCTACCCGCGGCCGGACAGCGGCGAGTACGCCGCCCACCCCGAGTCGGTGGCGATCCTGATGAAGGTGGAGACCCACAACCACCCCACCGCCATCTCCCCTTTCCCCGGTGCCGCCACCGGCTCCGGCGGCGAGATCCGCGACGAGGGCGCCACCGGCCGAGGTTCCAAGCCCAAGGCGGGCCTGACCGGTTTCTCCGTTTCCAACCTGCGCATCCCCGGCTTCGAACAGCCCTGGGAACGCGACCACGGCAAGCCGGGGCGTATCGTCTCGGCCCTGCAGATCATGATCGACGGCCCGCTCGGCGCCGCTGCCTTCAACAACGAATTCGGCCGTCCGGCCATCAACGGCTATTTCCGCACCTATGAAGAGAAGGTGCATGGCCCGAACGGCGAAGAGGTGCGCGGCTACCACAAGCCGATCATGCTGGCCGGCGGCCTCGGCAACATCCGCGTCGACCACGTGGAGAAGAACCGCATCCCGCCCGGCGCGCAGCTGGTGGTGCTGGGTGGCCCCGCCATGCTCATCGGCCTGGGCGGCGGCGCGGCGTCCTCCATGAGCACCGGCCAGTCCCACGAGGACCTGGACTTCGCCTCGGTGCAGCGCGGCAATCCGGAGATCGAGCGCCGCTGCCAGGAGGTCATCGACCGCTGCTGGCAGCTGGGCGAACACAACCCCATCGTCTCCATCCACGATGTCGGCGCCGGCGGCCTGTCCAATGCCATGCCGGAGCTGGTCAACGACGCCGGGCGCGGTGCGCGCTTCGAGCTGCGCGCCATCCCCAACGACGAGCCGGGCATGGCGCCGATGGAGATCTGGTGCAACGAGGCGCAGGAGCGCTACGTCCTCGCCGTGCGGCCGGAGGATATGGAGCGCTTTGCCAAAATCTGTGAGCGCGAGCGCGCGCCCTATGCGGTAATCGGTGAGGCCACCGAGGAACAGCGTCTGGTGCTGGGCGATGGTCATTTCGAGAACACCCCCATCGACCTGCCGCTGGAGGTGCTGCTGGGCAAGCCGCCCAAGATGCTGCGCGACGTGCAGCACAGGCCGTTCCACAAGAGCGAGCTGCATACCCGTCATATCGACCTGAAGGATGCCGCCTATCGCCTGCTGCGCCTGCCCACGGTGGCGAGCAAGAACTTCCTCATCACCATCGGCGACCGCACCGTCACCGGCCTGGTGTGCCGCGACCAGATGGTCGGCCCGTGGCAGGTGCCGGTGGCCGACTGCGGCGTCACCGCCACCTCCTTCGACGTCTACACCGGCGAGGCCATGGCCATGGGCGAGCGCACTCCGGTGGCCCTCATCGATCACGCCGCCTCGGCGCGCATGGCGGTGGGCGAGGCGCTGACCAACATCGCCGCTGCGCGCATCGACGACATCTCGCGCATCGTGCTGTCCGCCAACTGGATGGCCCCGGCCGGTCATCCGGGCGAGGATGCCGGCCTGTATGCGGCGGTGAAGGCGGTGGGCATGGAGCTGTGCCCGGCGCTCGGCATTGCCATTCCGGTGGGCAAGGACTCCATGTCCATGAAGACGGTATGGGAGGAGAACGGCGTAAAGAACAGCGTTACCGCGCCGCTGTCGCTGATCGTCACCGCCTTCGCGCCGGTGTCCGATGTGCGCAAGAGCCTCACCCCGGAACTGCGCGACGACAAGGGCGACAGCGATCTGATCTTCATCGACCTGGGCAAGGGCAAGAACCGTCTCGGCGGCTCCTGCCTGGCGCAGGTGTACAAGGAGCTGGGCCATCACGCCCCCGACCTGGACGACGCGCAGCAGTTCAAGGCCTTTTTCGACTGCATCCAGGACCTGAACGCCAAGGGCCTGCTGCTGGCCTATCACGACCGCTCCGACGGTGGTCTGTTCGTCACCCTGGCCGAGATGGCCTTTGCTGGCCACACCGGCATCAGCGTCGAGCTGGACGGACTGGAGGGTGATGCCGCCGCGCTCCTGTTCAACGAGGAGTTGGGCGCGGTGCTCCAGGTACGCCACGTCGACACCGATGACGTGCTGGCGTATCTGCACGATGCCGGCCTCGGCAGGCACAGCTACGTCATCGGCACGCTCAATGACGATGACCGCATCGTCATCAGCCAGGATCGCATCGCGCTGCTCGACGAGCCGCGCATCGAGCTGCAGCGCGCCTGGTCCGAGACCAGCTACCGCATGCAGGCACTGCGTGACAATCCGGAGTGCGCGCAGGAAGAGTTCGACACCCTGCTCGATGCCGATGATCCGGGCCTGCACGCCGAGCTCAGCTTCGATATCGACGAGGACGTTGCCGCGCCCTTCATCCACAGCGGCCAGCGGCCGCGCGTCGCCATCCTGCGCGAGCAGGGCGTCAACGGCCAGGTGGAAATGGCGGCCGCATTTGATCGCGCCGGCTTTGCCGCGGTGGACGTGCACATGAGCGACATCATCAGCGGCCGCGTGTCGTTGCAGGATTACACCGGCCTGGTCGCCTGCGGCGGCTTCTCCTACGGTGACGTGCTCGGCGCCGGCGGCGGCTGGGCCAAGTCGATCCTGTTCAACCCGCGCGCGCGCGACGAATTCGCCGCCTTCTTCCAGCGCGGCGACAGCTTCAGCCTCGGCGTGTGCAACGGCTGCCAGATGATGTCCAACCTGCACGAGCTCATCCCCGGCGCCGAGGGCTGGCCGCGCTTCGTGCGCAACGAGTCCGAGCAGTTCGAGGCGCGCGTGGCGATGGTGGAAATCGTCAAGTCGCCGTCGCTGTTCCTCGCCGGCATGGAAGGCTCGCGCATGCCCATCGCCGTGGCCCACGGCGAAGGCCGCGCCGAATTCGCCGACGCCGAGATGGGACCGGCCATGGCGCTGCGCAATCAGCGTGTCGCCATGCGCTGGGTCAACAACTACGGCGACCCCACCGAGAT
>JBFLWM010000035.1:0-87974 GCA_040755915.1 Pseudomonadota bacterium
GGCGCTTAGTCGCCTTGGTGTA
Source organism: Pseudomonadota bacterium (assembly GCA_040755915.1). Taxonomy (GTDB): domain Bacteria; phylum Pseudomonadota; class Gammaproteobacteria; order Thiohalomonadales; family Thiohalomonadaceae; genus Sulfurivermis. Next base: position 23 of record JBFLWM010000035.1, read on the forward strand.
TTTCTCGAACCCCGTGGTCATGCTCAGTTGTTTCATTATTCCCGTCCTCGGCTCCGATCATGCGGTTGCAGGATCAGATCGGGGACTTTTGCAGAAGTTCCTTAAGCTGATGGCTGAATTTTTCTTCGCCATAAATCCCACCTGATAGACAATAGAAAATTAGTACTGAGCGTATTTTTATGTGCGCTAAATTATTTTATTTGTTTTCTGCTTCATCCTTGGTTTCAGGAGGTTGTATAGTTCGCTAGCATCAGGATCTGGTCGTTGATGCGTCGCATACAGTTACGCCATATAAAGCGAAATAAGGTGCGCGACGCCAGTAAAAGTAACACCAAATCCGGCGAGTAGGAAGGCAAGTGGTATGCAACACCCCATCGCCTTGCCTATTTTCCTTTGGCGACCTACTTTTGTGAGCGGAATCCCTATGTGCCGCGATAGCTTGCCTTTGACGGTGGATAGGCCGCTGGCACATTTCCACGAAAACGATAGTCCTGGTATACCTTTCTTCCTATGAGCCACGTAGTGCCTCCTAATTCATAAGTCACAAGGGGTCGGTACCGTAAATCCATTCTTACAGGGTACCGTCTACGCTTGCGCACACTGCATCGCGCGATGCCGCAGGCGAGCCGGGTTGAAGCCCCGTCTGCCGCGCCGAGCATCGCAGCCCGAATCGGGACAAGCCCGCAGGGGACCCGCCAGGGATGGCGGGTCCTCGCCTTCGCGTCAGGAAGACGCGTAGGCGAGCGCCGATTCGGGCGAGAAGCGCAGGGGACCGCGATAGCGGCGCGGGAGTCGGGCGGCCTTTTCTTTGGTTACTTTCTTTTTGGCCGAGCAAAAGAAAGTAACACGGCGTAGGGGGGCGGAACCCCCGTCAAAACCAGCGCGCGCAGCGCACAACCCCCCCACGCGTCTCATCGCGGCATAGCCGCTCCTACGCAGGCCTATACCCCCAACATCTCCAACGCTTCCCCTGCAATCTCCCTCACCTCCCCACTCTCATCCTCCAGCCGCGCCCGCAGGAACGGCACCGCCTCCGCACTGCCGCTGAGCCCGAGGTAATGACAGGCATCGGCACGCACGCTGTGCTCCGCCGCGCCGCTGAGTTCGCCCAGCGCCGGCACCAGCGCCTGCAACTGCGCGCTGCCGGCCTGCCCTTCGATCAATGCGCCGACACCGACGCGCACCTGCATCGGCGTGTCGGCCTGGGTGAGCAGGGGCAGCAGCTGTACCAGCCAGTCGGGATGGCGGGCGAGTTGTTGCTCGGCGCGGGCGAGCTGGCCGTCGCGCAGCAGTTGTTCCAGGTAGCGGGTGATGCCGTCGGGGCTGCCGGCAAGTTCCAGCCAGCGGCGCAATTCCTGCGGCGTTTGTGCGCCTTCCAGTTCGAAGGGGCCGAGGCGGGTCCAGGGGGCGGCGCGCACGCCGTGTTGCGCCGCGGCATCGGGGTGGGCGGCGACGTTGATGACCTCGAGGCGGCCGATGCCGCCCTGTTTCACCATCTCGCTCAGGGCCTGCAAGACGACCGGGCAGTGCGGGCAGCCGGGGGCGATGAACAGCAGGGCGTCGGGGGGCGTGGCGGGCATGGGGTCTTCCGGGTTGATTGGATAGGCGCAAAATCATTGCGGGTTAATGGTTTTGATTTCCGAGTATAAGGCTTTGGGACGGCAGCCGCTTGTGGGGTACACTGCGGGGCAATGACGCGGGACTTCCCCCGCCGGAGAACATGATGAGCAACGAAACCCGCAGCAAAGAAGAACAGATCCTGCGCGCCGTGAAGATGACGCTGACCGGCGTGATCAAGGACACCGCCACCCAGCCGGGCATGAAGCATCCGCTGTCCGACCGCACCATCGATGACCTGCGCCAGTGCCTGATGCTGATCAGCGCGCGCGAGCAGGAGCTGGCGAGCGAGGCGGGCCGCAGCATGGACATGCGGCCGCAGATGCCGGGCGATGCGAAGCCCAAGGCGGAGGTGGTGGTGCCGCTGCATCAGATTGGCCGCAGCAAGAAGGATCAGTAGGGATTCACTGTCAGGGCGTTTCCCTCGCCCGTGCCTCACGCGGTATGCCGACCGTCCGTTTTCACCTCAACATTTCGCCGGAGCGCTATCTCGCCTATTACCAGGGCGCGGCGCACAGCGTCATCGCCACCGGCCGCGACGGCCGGCGGGTGCAGTTTCCCGCCGAGCGGCTGCGGCCCTTCGTCACCCATGAAGGCGTGCGTGGCGAGTTCGAGCTGGAGTTCGACGCCAACCACAAGTTTGTCGCCTTGCGGCGGATTTAGTCCCTATTTGCGCAACCGTTCCAGCGCCTGCTGCAGCTGCGGCAGCTGGCGCTTGACGCAGGCGACGCCTTCGTCGATGGCCTCGCTGGCGCGGTCGAACTCCAGCAGGCCGAGCTGGCCCAGTTGCGGCGACAGCAGCACATCGGGCGGATCGCCGGCCATGCGGCTCTTGGTGATGCGGTCCTGCATGATGTTGATGGAGCTGGCCAGCACCTCGAACAGGCCGGGCGGCGTATCGGCATCGCCGCGCTCGCGCCGCCAGGCATTGATGGCGCGTTCGCGCAGGCCGCTGTTGAGCTGCTTGAGCAGCTGATCGAACAGGTCGCGGCGGCCTTCCTCTTCGGCGGCCGTTTCCTTTTTGCGCTTGCCCTTCGGCGCCAGGTGGCGGCCGACGATGTCGCTGTTGAGGTTGACGGCGATGATGAAGTCGGCGCCCATGGCGCGGCACAGCGAAATGGGGACCGGATTGACCAGGCCGCCGTCCACCAGCCATTGCGCATTGATGCGGGTGGGGGAGAACAGGCCGGGCAGGGCGATGGCGGCGCGCACTGCGGGCAGCAGCGGGCCTTGCTGCAGCCACACCTCGTGGCCGCTGCCGAGGTCGGTGGCGACGGCGGCGAAGGGCAGGTCCAGCTGCTCGATGTTGATGTCGCTGATCTTGTCGCGGAAGGAGTCCATCAGGGTGACGCCCTCGATGAGTCCGCCCTGCATCTTGATGTCGAGCAGGCGCACCACGTCCCAGAAGGTGAGGGCGCGCACCCACTGCTCCAGCACGTCGAGGTTGCCGCTGGCGTGGGCGGCGCCGACCAGGGCGCCGATGGAGCTGCCGCAGACGATGTCCGGTTTGATGCCGGCGTCGGTGAGGGCGCGGATCACGCCGATATGGGCCCAGCCGCGCGCCGAGCCGCTGCCGAGTACGAGACCAATCCTGCTGGCTGTCATGATGCTCCCTGTGAGGCGGTTGTACTGCCGTGCAGTGTAACCCTGCGGCGCGTCGGTGTTAATGTGCATCGCTGCGGGGCTTCGGGTAACATCGGTACTCATCATCCCCGCCGGAGTCCGTGTGTGAAACAACACCTCGCCATCCTCGCCCTGTTGCTGTCCTGCGCCCTGGTCGGTGCGGCGCCGCTGCAGGCGGCGACGGAAGATGATTTCGAGTCGCTGTCTTTTGATGATGCGCCGCTGGACGAGGCCTTCGAACATCCGGACTGGTTCAAGCTCAGCTTTCTCAACCTGCGCGAGGATCTGGAAGAGGCGGTGCAGGACGGCAAGCGCGGCATCATCGTCTACTTCGGGCAGAAGCACTGTCCCTATTGCAAGAAGCTGATGACGGTGAATTTCGCCAAGAGCGACATCGCCACCTACACCCGCACCCATTTCGATTTCATCGCCACCGATATCTGGGGCGATCGCACGGTGACCGATTTCACCGGCGCCCAGCTGACGGAAAAGGCCTTTGCCGAGCAGCAGCAGGCCACCTTCACGCCGACCCTGCTGTTCTTCGACGCCGACGGCAACGAGGCGCTGCGCCTGCGCGGCTACTATCCGCCCTACCGCTTCCGCGCCGCGCTGGAGTACGTGGCCGACGGTCACTATCGCAACGAGACCTTCCGCGAGTATCTGGAACGCGCCGAACCGCTGCCGCGCTTCGAGCCGGACGACCTCAACGAGCAGCCGTTCTTCATTCCGCCGCCCTACGTGCTGGATCGCAGCCGCATCGCCGGGCAGCGCCCGCTGGCGGTGTTCTTCGAACAGGGCGACTGCCATGCCTGTGATGTGCTGCACAGCGGGCCGCTGAAGAATGAAGTGATCACCGGCCAGCTCGCCATGCTCGACGCGGTGCAGCTGGACATGTGGTCGGATACCCGGGTGGTGACGCCCGCCGGTCAGCGCACCACGGCGCGGCGCTGGGCCGACGAACTGGGACTGTTCTATGCGCCGACCCTGATCTTCTTCGACCAGCACGGCAAGGAGATCATCCGCGTCGATTCGGTGGTCAACTTCTATCGCCTGCGCAGCGTGCTGGATTATGTGCTGAGCGGTGCGCACCAGCGCGGCCAGTCGTTCCAGCGCTGGCGGCAGAATCCGATGCCGCGGACGGATCAGTAACCACTTCAGCGCAAAGTACGCAAAGAAGAAGAATGCGAAATTCACCTGTAGGAGCCCGCTCCGCGGGCGAAGTGCCGGCGGCGCCACAGACGCGCATTCGCCGAGAGGACTCGGCGCCTGCACGAGAAATTTCGGCGGCCTTTGCATCTTTGCGTTGAAATGTCTTTCCTTTCGAGGTTTGCCGATGAACATCGATGAATTGATTCGGGTGATGGCGACGTTGCGCGACCCCGAGCAGGGCTGTCCGTGGGATCGCGAGCAGACCTTCGCCACCATCGCCCCCTATACGCTGGAAGAGGCCTACGAGGTGGCCGACGCCATCGCCCGGCAGGACATGGCGGAGCTGCGCGAGGAACTGGGTGACCTGTTGTTCCAGGTGGTGTTCCATGCCCAGATGGCGCGCGAGGCGGGACAGTTCGATTTCAATGACGTGGTGCAGGCCATCGTCGACAAGATGGTGCGCCGCCATCCCCATGTGTTTGCCGACGTGCAGGTGGCCGATGCCGCCGAGCAGACCGCGCGCTGGGAGGCGCAGAAGGCCGCCGAGCGTGCCGCCAGGGCGGAGCAGCAGGCGCACAGCGCGCTGGATGGCGTGGCGGTGGCGCTGCCGGCGCTGGTGCGCGCCGAGAAGATCCAGAAGCGTGCCGCCCGCGCCGGTTTCGACTGGCCCGACATCGCCGGGCCGCTGGCCAAGGTGCGCGAGGAGGTCGACGAGGTGGCGGCGGAGCTGCAGGCCGGGGCGCCGCAGGAGCGGGTGGCCGCCGAGATCGGCGACCTGCTGTTCGCCGCGGTGAATCTGGCGCGCCACGCCCGGGTCGACGCCGAAACGGCGCTGCGCGAGGCCACGCTCAAGTTCGAGCGCCGCTTCCGGGCGGTGGAGGCGGGGCTGGGCAAGCCGCTGGCCGAGGCGAGCCTGGCAGAGATGGATGCGCAGTGGGAGGCGGTGAAGCGGGCGGAGTGAAGCGGCCGCGGCATTGCCCCGAGATGGATCGCCGCACCCCTTGCGGGCACCGTGTTGGTGCAATACGGGGGCGGCCGGGGGCCATCAGCGTCGTTAACCCTTTGATTTTTATTTGAGGCACAACAATGGTGCGGTTCTTGCTCTACGTTGCGGCAGATTGCCGCTACGAGGAGCCAAGATGGAACCCAACACTGCACCAAACGATGTCCTGTTCGTCCTCCTGGGCGCCATTATGGTGCTCGCCATGCACGCCGGTTTCGCCTTCCTGGAGGTGGGCACGGTGCGGCGCAAGAACCAGGTCAACGCCCTGGTGAAGATCATTTCCGACTTCGCCGTCTCCACCATCGCCTATTTCTTCATCGGCTATGCCGTGGCCTACGGCGTCAGCTTCTACAGCGCCGCGCCGACCCTGGCCGACAAGAGCGGCTACGACCTGGTGAAGTTCTTCTTCCTGCTCACCTTCGCCGCGGCGATCCCGGCCATCGTCTCCGGCGGCATCGCCGAGCGTGCCAAGTTTCAGCCGCAGCTGGCTGCCACCTTCGTGCTGGTGGCCCTGGTGTATCCCTTCTTCGAGGGGATGGTGTGGAATGCCCGCTACGGTCTGCAGGACTGGCTCACCGCCGCCTTCGGCGCCGCCTTCCACGACTTCGCCGGCTCGGTGGTGGTGCATGCGGTGGGCGGCTGGATCGGCCTCGCCGCGGTGCTGCAGCTGGGGCACCGCAAGGGCCGCTACGGCAAGAACGGCGAGGTGTACGCCCACCCGCCCTCCAGCATCCCGTTCCTGGCCCTGGGCGCCTGGATCCTCACCGTGGGCTGGTTCGGCTTCAACGTGATGTCGGCACAGACCCTGGCCGGTATTTCCGGCCTGGTGGCGGTCAACTCGCTGATGGCGATGGTCGGCGGCACCCTGACGGCCCTGCTGGTGGGCAAGAACGACCCCGGCTTCGTCCACAACGGCCCGCTGGCCGGGCTGGTGGCGGTGTGCGCCGGTTCCGACCTGATGCACCCGCTGGGGGCGCTGATCACCGGCGGCATCGCCGGCGCCCTGTTTGTCTGGCTGTTCACCCTGGCGCAGAACCGCTGGAAGATCGACGACGTGCTCGGCGTGTGGCCGCTGCACGGCCTGTGCGGCGCCTGGGGCGGCATCGCCGCCGGCATCTTCGGCCTGGAGGCCCTGGGCGGCATGGGCGGGGTCAGCTTTATGTCCCAGCTCGTCGGCACCGTGCTCGGCATCGTCATCGCCTTCGCCGGCGGCCTGGCGGTATACGGCGCCCTGAAGAAGCTGGTGGGCATCCGCCTGTCCGAGGAGGAGGAGTTCCACGGCGCCGACCTGTCGATCCACAAGATCATGGCGGAGCCGGAATACGACCGCTGACCCTCTTGCCGGACTGTCTGCGAACGGGCCGCCTGTGCGGCCCGTTCCGTTTCCGCGGCGCGGATTCGGTATAGTGTGCGCACGAGCGCATGCCCCGAATCCCTGACCGATGATCGCCAAATCCCACCTGTCCCCCGCCGCGCTGGCCGGCCTGATTGGCCGCCGCGCCCTGCAGTCGCTGCTGTACGTGGTGGACCTGACGGTGTTCGTGCTGTACGCCATGCGCAGCTGGGGCGGCCGCCGCGGCCTGTTCAACCGCGCCAGCTACCACGCCGTCATCGCGCAGATGATCTTCACCGGCATCGATGCCCTGTTGTCGGTCACCCTGCTCGGGCTGGCGGTGGGCGCCGGCATCACCGCCCAGTTGATCCTGCTGTTCCAGGTGGTCGGCAGCGAGGCCGACGTCATCAACGTGCTGACCAAGGTGGTGGCGCTGGAGCTGGCGCCGCTGCTCACCGCCATCATCGTCATCGGCCGCACCGGTTCGGCCATTGCCGTCGACCTCGGCAACATGAAGCTGCACCGCGAGGTGGAGGGGCTGACCCTGCTCGGCATCGACGTGCAGGACTTCTTCATCAGCCCGCGCCTGGTGGGCGTGGCGCTGTCGCAGCTGATCCTGGCGGTCTATTTCGCGGTCATCGCCGTGGTCAGCGGCGTGTTCTTCAGCGCCCTGCTGGCATCGTTCGGCTACCTCAAGTACCTGCTGGCGATCCCGCTGGCCTTCGACCCCGTCGCCCTGGTCGGCTTTGTCGTCAAGAACCTGATGTTCGGCCTGCTCATCGGCGGCAGCGCCTGTTATCACGGCCTGCGCGTCGGCATCTCGCCCACCGAGGTGCCGCAGGAGACGCAGCGCGCCATCGTCAACAGCCTGGTGCTGATCTTCCTGCTCGACGGCCTGATGGCGGTGACCCTGTTATGAGTGATGAGGTGCTGCTGCGGGCCGAGGGGCTGGTGCCGGCGGGGCTGGACGCACCGCCGGCGCTCGATCTGGTCCTGAGCGGCGGGCTGGTGGTGCTGGCCGGTCCGGGGCGGGAGCGGCTCAGTGCCTGGCTGCATACCCTGGCCGGCCTGGCGCCGCCTGCGGCGGGCAACCTGCTGCTGCTGGGGCGGCCGCTGAGCGGGACCGGGGCGCACCGCTGGCAGCAGCTGCGCCGGCGCGTCGGCTATGTCAGTCCGGCGGTGCCCCTGCTGTCCATCATGAGCGGCCTGCGCAACGTGATGCTGCCGGCGCAGTATCACCGCCTGGCGCCGGAGCGCGAGGTGGAACGGCGCGCGCGGACGCTGCTGGGCGAGATCGCCTATGATGCCGATCACGATGCCCTGCCGGCGCACATGAGCGAGCTGCAGCGGCGCCACCTGCTCATCGCCCGCGCCCTGATCCTGGAACCGCGCGTGCTGCTGCTGGAGCAGCCGCTGGACGGCCTGGACCTGCCGGCAGCGGAGCGGCTGCGCGAGTACCTGGTGGACCGGGTGCGGCCGCGGGTGGAGCTGCTGCTGGTGGCGGCCAACGATGCCCTGCTGGCGCATCGGGCCGATGCGGTGCTGTTCGTCAGCCGGCAGAGCGTGCGCCTGTTCGACAGCTGGGCGGCATTGCTGGCCGACCAGGCCGCCGACGTGCAACGCTATCTGGAAATGGAACGCCGCCCCTGCGCGGCGCTGGAGCCGAACTGAACATGGCCGAGCAACGCGTTCATTACATCCATCGCCTCAGCTACAGCGCGCGCGAGCGCCTGGTGGGCGTGTTCGTGCTGGTGGCGCTGGCGGTGGTCTTCGGCCTGATCTTCATCAACAGCCGCACCTCGCACCTGTTCGAGGAGCGCATCAGCTATCACGCCTACCTGAAGAACGCCCAGGGCGTGAGCACCGAATCGGTGGTGAAGATCTCCGGCATCGAGGTGGGGCGCGTCTCCAGCATCGATATCGCGGCGGACAACCGCGTGCACCTGGAACTGTTCGTCTACAAGCGTTTCCAGAACCTGCTGCGCGCCGACTCGCGTGGCGCCCTGTCCAAGCTGTCGGTGCTGGGCAAGGCGGTGATCGACATCTCCGCCGGCTCGGTCAGCGCCCCCTTGCTGCCCGAGGGGGCGACCCTGCACATCGAGGAGCCCAAGTCGCTGGATGAGCTGATGGCCGATCTGACGCCGGTGCTGGAGAAGGTGACCCGGATCGTCGACGGCGTCGCCACCCTGGTGGAAGCGGTGGAGCCGGGAGATGTCACCACCACCTCGCGCGAGATGGCGCGCACCCTGGAGAGCATGCGCGCGATCAGCGAGCAGATCGCTTCCGGCAAGGGGGCCGTCGGTCAGGCCGTATTCAGCCGGGAGGTCGAGCGGCAGGTTGGCGGATCGCTGGCCAGTCTGGAGAGCGTGCTGCGCAAGGCCGACCAGCGCCTTGCCGAAATGGCACCGCTGCTGGCCAATGCCGGCGCCATCACCGACGAGGGGCGCACCACCACGAAGGAGCTGTCCGGCCTGGTGGTGGAGGCGAAGGACCTGGTGAACCAGATGAACACTGCCATGGGCACGGTCAACGTCGAACTGCAGCAGCTGCCCGAACTGGTCAGCCGCATGAAGCTGCTGATGGACTCCACCGACCGTACCCTGCAGGGCATGCAGCGCATCTGGCCGCTGTCGGCCGCCGTGCCGGCAGACGGCGAGGAAACCCTGATCGAGGCCCAGCCGCGCAATGACTAGACTCTGGCTCCTTCCCCTCGCCGCCATGCTGCTTGCCGCCTGCGTCAGCGCACCGGAGCAGCGCCCGGCGGCCCTGCTGCAGGGTGAGCGCATCCTGGCGATGGGCGTGCAGTCCTTCCGTGCCGATGACTATGCCAATGCGGCGACCCATTTCACCCAGGCCCTTGGCCACTACCAGGGACTGGACCACCAGGACGGCATGCTGCGCGCCCGCATCAACCTCGCCGAGACGGCGCTGGCGGTGGGCAACGGGGCGGCGGCGGAGCGCCATCTGCTGGCCGCCGCACCCCTGGCGGAGGGCGCGGCCGCGCAACGGGTGCAGTTGCTGCGTTCGTCGGTGGCCCTGCAGCAGGGGCGGTACGCGGCGGCGGTGGAGCTGCTGACACCGCTGCTGGCGGGAGCGCATGGCAGCGAGACCCTCTATCGCAGCGCCCTGGCCAACCGCGCCGATGCCGCCCTGCTGGGCGGGGAGGCCGAGGCGGCCGCCTGGGTGGAACGCTATGCCGCCGCCGTGGGCGGGGGCGCGGATGGATTTGCCGCGCGCCTGCACCGCTTCCGGGCCGAGCTGGCGCGCCGCGCCGGCGAGCATGCCGCGGCCGCTGCGGCCCTGGAGCAGGCGCTGGCGCTGTACAAGGCCCTGCCGGATCGACCCGGCACCGCCGCCACCCTGGAGGCCTGGGGTGAGCTGCTGGCGGAGCAGCAGCAGTGGGAGGCGGCCGCCGATCGCCTGGAGCGCGCCCTGCACATCCGCCTGTGGCTGCTCTCGCGGCGCCATAGCGCCGCCGACCTGCAGCGTCTCGCCGCCGTCAACGAGGCGCGCGGCCAGCCGCAGCGGGCGGCGGCGCAGCGCCGCTGGGCGGAGATCGTGGCCGGTGATGGCCGCATCGATTGGGGCGCCCTGCAGCGGGAAGTACTTCCCCAGTAAAACAGTAATAAATGACACCGGGCCGGGTTGGTTATAAAATGAGCGCCCTTTTTTGCCGGCCCGTCCCATGACCCGTTCCGTATACATCAAGACCTTCGGCTGCCAGATGAACGAGTACGACTCGGCGCGTCTGGTGGACGCCCTGCGCGCCGAGTGCGACCTGGTGCCGGTGGACGCCCCGGAACAGGCCGACGTGCTGCTGCTCAATACCTGCTCGGTGCGCGAAAAGGCGCAGGAGAAGGTGTTCTCCCTGCTCGGCATGTGGAAGCCGCTGAAGGAGAAGAATCCCGCGCTGGTGATCGGTGTCGGTGGCTGCGTGGCGAGCCAGGAGGGCGATGCCATCCGCCAGCGCGCGCCCTACGTCGACCTGGTGTTCGGCCCGCAGACCCTGCACCGCCTGCCGGCGATGCTGAAGGCGGTGTGGGCCGAGCATCGGCCGGTGGTGGACGTGTCCTTCCCCGAGATCGAGAAGTTCGATCGCCTGCCCGAGGCGCGTGCCGAGGGGCCGAGTGCCTATGTGTCGGTGATGGAGGGCTGCTCCAAGTTCTGCACCTACTGCATCGTGCCGTACACCCGCGGCGCCGAGGTGAGCCGTCCCTTCGACGACGTCATCGCCGAGGTGGCCGGTCTCGCCGCGCAGGGTGTGCGCGAGGTGAATCTGCTGGGGCAGAACGTCAACGCCTACCGCGGCGTGATGCACGACGGCGAGATCGCCGACCTGGCCCTGCTGATCCACTATGTCGCCGCCGTCGACGGCATCGAGCGCATCCGCTACACCACCTCCCACCCGATGGAGATGAGCGACCGCCTGATCCAGGCCTATGCCGAGGAGCCCAAGCTGGTCAGCTTCCTGCACCTGCCGCTGCAGAGCGGCTCCGATCGCATCCTGGCGCTGATGAAGCGCGGCCACACCACGCTGGAGTACAAGAGCATCATCCGCCGCCTGCGCGCCGTGCGTCCCGACATCTGCATCTCGTCGGATTTCATCGTCGGCTTTCCCGGCGAGACGGAAGAGGATTTCCAGGCCACCCTGCGCATGGTGGAGGAGATCGATTTCGACCACAGCTTCAGCTTCATCTACAGCCCGCGCCCCGGCACGCCGGCGGCCGACCTGCCCGATGACGTGCCCCTGGAAGTGAAGAAGGAACGTCTGGCGCGCCTGCAGCAGCTCATCAACACCAATGCCCAGCGCATCAGCCGGCAGATGGTCGGCAGCGTGCAGCGTGTGCTGGTGGACGGTCCCTCACGCAAGAATCCGCTGGAACTGAGCGGCCGCAGCGAGAACAATCGCGTGGTCAACTTCCCCGGTGATGCCGCCCTCATCGGCCAGTTCGCCGACGTGCGCATCACCGAGGCCCTGCCCAACTCCCTGCGCGGCGAGCTGGTCCGCGCCGCGGCGGCGTGATGGTTCACGGCAAGAACATTAACCGCAGAGTACGCGAAGGTCGCGCAGTGTATCCGGGCTGGTCTGCTTCCTGGCGTACTTCGCCTCCTTTGCGGTTGCTGGAGTTTTACATATGAACGCCACGCCTGAATCCGTCGACCTGACCCTGGAACCCGCCGACAATGCGCGGCTTTCCAATCTGGGTGGGCCGTTCGACGAACACCTGCGCCAGATCGAGCGCCGCCTCGGTGTCGAGGTGAACAACCGCGGCAATGCCTTCCGCATCATCGGCGAACACGAGTCGGTGCGCGCCGCGGCGGAGGTGCTGAAGGGGTTGTATGCCGCGACGGCGACGGAGAAGCTGACGGCGGCGCGGGTGCATCTGTTTTTGCAGGAGTCCGGTGTCGAGGCGCTGCTGGAGCAGCACGAGGCGGAGGAGGTGGACGTCACCATCCGCACGCGCCGCGGCGCCATCCAGGGGCGCGGTCCCAACCAGAAACGCTACCTGCGCAACATCATCAGCCACGACATCAACTTCGGCATCGGTCCCGCCGGCACCGGCAAGACCTATCTCGCCGTGGCCTGCGCGGTGGAGGCGCTGGAACGCGAGCAGGTGCGCAAGCTGGTGCTGACGCGGCCGGCGGTGGAGGCGGGCGAGCGGCTCGGTTTCCTGCCCGGTGATCTGGCACAGAAGGTGGACCCCTATCTGCGCCCCTTGTACGACGCGCTGTATGAAATGCTCGGCTTCGAGCAGGTGGCGCGCCTGATGGAAAAGCAGGTGATCGAAGTGGCGCCGCTGGCCTACATGCGCGGCCGCACGCTGAACGACGCCTTCATCATCCTGGACGAGGCGCAGAACACCACCACCGAGCAGATGAAGATGTTCCTCACCCGCATCGGTTTCGGCTCCACCGCCGTGATCACCGGCGACGTCACCCAGATCGACCTGCCGCGCGGCACCCAGTCGGGCCTGCGCCAGGTGGTGGAGGTGCTGAAGGACGTGGAGGGCATCAGCTTCACCTTCTTCCTCGCCAAGGACGTGGTGCGCCACCCGCTGGTGCAGCGCGTGGTCAGCGCCTACGAACGTTTCGATACCCAGGCGCCGAAGCAGGGGTAATGAAGAATGTTTAACCGCAAAGTACGCGACGTGACGCCAAGCAAGGCAAAGACTACTTTGCGGAACTTTGCGTACTTCGCGGTTAACGGCTTATGACATTGACTGACGAACCGATGATCGACCTCGACCTGCAAATTGCTTCCGCTGCCTCCGGCCTGCCGGCCGAAGATGATTTCCGCAGCTGGGTGGAGGCGGCGCTGGCCGGCCGCCGCGCCGAGGCGGAACTGACCATCCGCGTGGTGGACGAGGAGGAGAGCGCCGAGCTGAACGGCACCTACCGCCACAAGCAGGGGCCGACCAACGTGCTGTCCTTCCCGTTCGAGGCGCCGCCCGGCGTGGCGCTGCCGCTGCTGGGCGACATCGTCATCTGTGCCCCGGTGGTGGCGCGCGAGGCACAGGAGCAGGACAAGACCGCCGCGGCGCACTGGGCGCACATGACGGTGCACGGCTGCCTGCACCTGCTGGGCTATGACCATATCGACCCCGCCGAGGCCGAGATCATGGAAAACCTTGAAAGGGATGTGCTCTCTGCCCTAGGCTATGCGGACCCCTACGCCTGAAGGCAGCGGTCAAAAAACAGTCACCCGATTGATTTACTATCGATTCAACCTCTTTATTTCTCTCCGGACTACCCCCTATGAACGACGGTCGACCTAGCGGCGACACCAATGAACCACGGCGCAGCTGGCTGGAGCGCCTGGGCCAGGCCCTGCAGGGCAACGAGCCCAAGGACAAGGAAGATGTCATCGAATTTCTGCGTGATGCCCACAAGCGTCACCTCATCGACGGCGATGCCCTGGACATGCTCGAGGGGGTGCTGTCGGTATCCGACATGCAGGTGCGCGACATCATGGTGCCGCGCTCGCAGATGGTGGTGGTGGAGCGCGAGCAGGGGCTGAACGATTTTTTGCCGATGATCATCGACGAGGCCCACTCGCGCTTCCCGGTGATCGGCGAATCGCGCGACGAGGTACTCGGTATCCTGCTGGCCAAGGACCTGCTGCCCTTCGTGGCCCGCGGCGGCGACGGTTTCGATATCCGCGAGGTGCTGCGTCCGGCGGTGTTTGTCCCGGAGAGCAAGCGCCTCAACGTGCTGTTGCGCGAGTTCCGCACCAGCCGCAACCACATGGCCATCGTGGTGGACGAATACGGCGGCGTCGCCGGCATGGTCACCATCGAGGATGTGATGGAGCAGATCGTCGGCGAGATCGAGGATGAGCACGACATCGACGAAGACGACATCGAGATCCAGCAGATCAGCAAGGGCCGCCACACGGTGCGTGCGCTGACCTCCATCGAGGATTTCAACGAGCACTTCGGCTCCGATTTCTCGGACGAGGAATTCGACACCATCGGCGGCCTGCTGCTGTCGCAGTTCGGCCACATGCCCAAGCGCGGCGAGATCATGGACATGGGCGGACTGCGCTTCAAGGTGCTGCGCGCCGACAGCCGCCGCCTGCACCTGGTGGAGGTCACCAAGGCCCCGTTGCCCGAGAATGGCAGCGACTACACCGGCGAGGGCATCGCCTGAGCGTAAAAGGAGTCCGCGCTGTCCAGCCCAATCGCACAGGCATTCCGGCAGCCCGGCTGGCGCGCTGATCTGAGCGCGGCACTGGCCGGCGCGCTGTTGCCGCTGGCCTTCGCGCCGGTCGGATGGTTTCCCCTCGCCGCGCTGTCTCCGGCACTGCTGTTTTTCTCCCTGCATGCACTGAGCCCGCGCGCGGCGCTGCGGCGAGGTTTTCTGTTCGGCCTCGGCCTGTTCGGCGTCGGCGTGTCCTGGGTGTATGTGGCCATCGCCGATTTCTCCGCCAGCGGCGTGGCGGTTGCCGTCATGCTCACGGCGCTGTTCGTCGGCGCCCTTGCCGCCTATCCCGCCCTGTTTGCCTACCTCGCTGCCCGCTGGCAGCGGCGTGGCGCATTGCCGCCCGCGTTGTGGTATCTGGGACTGCTGCCGGCCTTGTGGATGGCCTTCGAATGGCTGCGCGGCTGGCTGTTCACCGGTTTCACCTGGCTGCAGCTGGGTTACAGCCAGACGCAGTCGCCGCTGGCCGGGCTGGCGCCGCTGTTCGGCGTATATGGCATCGGCCTGGTGCTGGCACTGAGCGCCGGGGCGCTGGCCTGGCTGCTGCACAGCGGACGCCGTGCCTGGCCCGGTGCCGTGCTGGTGGCGGGGCTGTGGCTGGCCGGCGGGGGGGCGCAACAGATCGAATGGACGCAGCCGGCAGGAGAGCCGCTGCGCGTGGCGCTGATCCAGGACAATCTGCCGCAGGCCACCAAGTGGGACCCGGCACAGTTCAATGCCCGGCTCGATCTGTATGCCCGGCTGACGCTGGAAAATCTCGCCGCGGCGGATGCGGTGATCTGGCCGGAGAACGCCGTCACCGTGTTCTATCACGAGCTGAAGGACAGTTATTTCGACTGGCTGGCGGCGCAGGCGCGGGGGCAGGGCACCGACATCGTCGTCGGGGTGCCGGTGAAGCGGCGTGACGCGCCGGGTTACTACACCAGCCTGATGGTGCTGGGGGCGCAGGAGGCCGCGTATCACAAGCACCATCTGGTGCCGTTCGGTGAATTCGTGCCGCTGGAGGGGCTGCTGCGCGGCCTGATCAGCTTCTTCGACCTGCCCATGTCCGGCTTCTCGTCCGGGCCGGCGGCGCAACCGCCGCTGCCGGTGGCGGGGCAGCGCGCCGCCATGTCCATCTGCTACGAGGATGCCTTCGGCGAGGAACTGCTGCACAACTTCCCCGCCGCCACCCTGCTCATCAACGGCAGCAACAACGCCTGGTACGGCGACTCGCTGGCGCCGCACCAGCATCTGGAGATCGCGCGCATGCGCGCCATCGAAACGGGACGGCCGCTGGTGCGCGCCACCACCACCGGCATCTCCGCCCTGGCCGATCACCGCGGCCGCCTGCTCGCCACCGCGCCGCAGTTTGTGGAGTACGTGCTGCGCGGCAGCGTGCAGCCGATGCAGGGGATGACGCCCTATGCCCGCTGGGGTAACTGGCCGGTGCTGGTGTTGCTGGCGCTGCTGCTGGGTTGGGTGTATTGGAGGCAAAAAAGAGGGCGCGGCGCCGGGGACTGAGCCCTCCGTCCCGACATTCCCTATTCGTCGCTGCGCGAGACGCGGCGATACACGGTGCCGTGGCACTTGGGGCAGGGCGGGATGTGGCCGATGTGGTGGAAGTGCAGCTTTTCACCACAGGCCTTGCACTGCAGGGTGCCGATGCCGGTGACCTCGCCGCTGTGCCACTCGCCCACGGCGTCGGCGCGTTCCGCCAGCTGGCCCAGTTCGACGCGGGTGTAGTCCACGCTGTCGCGGAACAGGTCGGCCAGTCCCTTTTCCACCAGTTGCAGGTCGAACCTGAGCCACTCCCCCAGCTCGCTGCCGGTGTCGGCGAGGAAGCGGGCGGCATCCTCCAGGTCGCGCCGCAGGTAGCCGCCGACGCGTTCGGCCTCCTCGCGGCTCAGTTCGCCCAGCTCGGTGGCCGTCTCCTGGGCGCGCTCGATGGCCCGATCCACCACCGGCGCCGCCTTGTGCTCGGCGTCTTCCACCGCCGTCTTCAGGCGGCCCAGCATGCGGTAGTAGGCATCGGTCAGGTGCTGTTTCATGCCGGATTCGCTCATGGTTCCTCTCCTTCCTCGGGCTGACTTTTCCGTAGTGTGACCCAGAACCGCACGGGAGGAAAGGCGCCGGCGCGCCGCAGCGCATCTCCCCGCCGGGACGGCGTCCGTGGTATTCTTGCGGGTCTTTCGAATCGGCGGATTTTTCAGGAAAAAACATGGCGTTGCATGAGAGTTACGAGCCCCGTCGGGTGGAGCAGGCGGTGCAGGCGGAGTGGGAACAGACGCAGGCCTTCCGCGTCGTGGAGGAGGCCGGGCGGGAGAAGTTCTACTGCCTGTCCATGTTCCCCTATCCCTCCGGCCGGCTGCACATGGGGCATGTGCGCAACTACACCATCGGCGACGTCATCGCCCGCTATCAGCGCATGCTGGGCAGGAACGTGCTGCAGCCCATGGGCTGGGACGCCTTCGGCCTGCCGGCCGAGAATGCCGCCATGAACAACGGCGTGCCGCCGGCGCAGTGGACCTACAGCAATATCGACTACATGCGCAACCAGCTCAAGTCGCTGGGCTTCGCCATCGACTGGTCGCGCGAGGTCGCCACCTGCACGCCGGAGTACTACCGCTGGAACCAGTGGCTGTTCCTGCGCCTGCTGGAGAAGGGCATCGTCTACCAGAAGACCGGCACGGTGAACTGGGACCCGGTGGATCAGACCGTGCTCGCCAACGAGCAGGTGATCGACGGCCGCGGCTGGCGCACCGGCGCGGTGGTGGAGAAGCGCGAGATCCCCATGTACTACATGGCGATCACGAAATACGCCGAGGAACTGCTCGCCGACCTCGACCAGCTCGACGGCTGGCCGGAACAGGTGCGCACCATGCAGCGCAACTGGATCGGCAAGAGTTTCGGCGTGCGCGTCGGCTTTCCCCACGCCATCGCCGGCGGCGGCACCCTGTGGGTGTTCACCACCCGCGCCGACACCCTGATGGGCGCCACCTATGTCGCCGTCGCCGCCGAGCATCCGCTGGCGCTGCACGCGGCGCAGAACAATCCCGCGCTCGCCGCCTTCATCGAGGAGTGCAAGCACGGCGGCGTGTCCGAGGCGGAGCTCGCCACCCAGGAGAAGAAGGGCATGGCGACGGGACTGACCGTCAGCCATCCGCTCACCGGCGAACAACTGCCGCTGTGGGTCGCCAACTACGTGCTGATGGGCTACGGCGAGGGCGCGGTGATGGCGGTGCCGGCGCACGACGAGCGCGACTTTGAATTTGCGCACAAGTACAAATTGCCTATCAAGCAAGTTATTGAGAACACCAAATGGATCGCTGCCGTCCGTGATGGTTGGAATCTGGACGAGTATCGTTATTACGAATTCAATGGCGATAAGTGGAAAGAGTGGTATGGCGAGAAAGATGCTGGTATCGCCATTAATTCTGGAAAATACGATGGTCTTCCCTTTGATGATGCGGTCGAAGCCATCGCCGCCGACCTGAGCGCGAAGAAGCTGGGCGAGAAGAAGGTGACCTGGCGCCTGCGCGACTGGGGCATCTCGCGCCAGCGCTACTGGGGCACGCCGATCCCGATGATCAAGTGCCCCACCTGCGGCGACGTGCCGGTGCCGGACGATCAGCTGCCGGTGGTGCTGCCCGAGGAGTGCGTGCCGGACGGCTCGGGCAATCCGCTCAACAAGTATGAAAAGTTCTTGCAGTGCACCTGCCCGAAGTGCGGCGGCGCGGCGCGGCGCGAGACCGATACCATGGACACCTTCGTGGACTCGTCCTGGTATTTCTTCCGCTACGCCTGTCCGGGCGCAACGGCGATGGTGGACAGCCGCGCCGACTACTGGATGCCGGCCGATCAGTACATCGGCGGCATCGAGCACGCCATCCTGCACCTGCTGTATTCGCGCTTCTGGACCAAGGCGATGCGCGACGTGGGCCTCACCACCGTATCCGAGCCGTTCCGGAACCTGCTCACCCAGGGCATGGTGGTGGCGCCGACCTTCTATCGCGAAGGCAAGGACGGCCGCAAGCAGTGGTTCAACCCGGCCGACGTGGCCGTCACCGTCGACGACAAGAGCCGGCCGCTGAGTGCGGTGCTGAAGACTGACGGCCAGCCGGTGGAGATGGGCGGCATCGAAAAGATGTCCAAGTCCAAGAACAACGGCGTCGACCCGCAGACCCTCATCGAGCAGTACGGCGCCGACACCGCGCGCGTGTTCATGATGTTCGCCGCGCCGCCGGAACAGTCGCTGGAGTGGAACGACTCCGGCGTCGAGGGTGCGCACCGCTTCTTGAAGCGACTGTGGGCCTTTGCCGCCGACAACGCCGCCGTGCTGAAGACGGTTGCGCTGCCTGCCGATGCCAGCGACACCGCCCTGGCGGCGCGGCGCGAGATCCACGAGACGCTGCAGCAGGCCCTGGTGGACTTCGGCAAGTACCAGTTCAATACCGTGATCTCCGCCTGCATGAAGATGCTCAATGCCATCGGCAAGCTGGAAGGCAAGGGCGCGGATGCGGTGCGCAGCGAGGGTTTTTCCATCCTGCTGCGCCTGCTGTCGCCCATCGCCCCGCACCTCACCCACGAACTGTGGCGCGGCCTCGGCTACGGCGACGACATCCTGCATGCGCAATGGCCGCAGTTGGACGCGGCGGCGCTCAAGCGCGACAGCATCGAGCTGGTGGTGCAGGTCAACGGCAAGCTGCGCGGCAAGGTGAACGTGCCGGCCGCTGCCGACAAGGCCGCCATCGAGCAGGCGGCCCTGGCCGACGAGAACGTGCAGCGTTTCATGGAGGGCCAGACGGTGGTGAAGATCATCGTCGTGCCCGGCAAGCTGGTGAACATCGTGGTGAAGGCATAGTGGCAAGTTTCAAGTTGCAAGTGGCAAGTAACAGCCTGCTGCGTTTCACCGCGGGGCGCAGCTTTCTTTTCCTGTCACTTGTCACTTGTCACTTGCTGCTGACGTCCTGCGGCTTCCATCTGCGCGGCGCCGTCGAGCTGCCGCCGCAACTGGCGCGCACCCAGCTGGCCGGTGTCGATGCGCGCAGCGAACTGGCCGACGAAATCACAGCGGCGCTGGAGGGCGCCGGGGCGCAGGTGGTGACGGCGGATGCCACCGCGCAGCTGCACATCAGCGGCGAGCGTGAGAACCGCCGGCTGCTGTCGGTAGGGCGTACCGGCCGCGCCAGCGAATACGAGGTGACCTACCAGTTCAGCTTCGAGCTGCGCGAGCCGGTGGTCAGCCAGGACAGGGAAGGCAAGGAGAAGGTTCGTTACCGCGTGCTGGTGCCGCGCCAGAGCGTAAGTCTCAGTCGCGACTATTCCTTCGATCGCAACAACGTGCTCGGCAAGGGTGAGGAGGAGGACCTGCTGGTGCGCGAGATGCGCGCCTTCGCCGTGCGTCAGATGCTGCTGCGTCTGGAGGCCGCCGTGACCTCCGGTGCAGATGAGGCACCGCAGGAAGCGGGGGAGTGATCCTGATGCCGCCGCGTTCCACCCCCGTCCCGGCCTGAACCATGCGTCTGCGCTCCGAACAGCTTGCCGCCCACGTCGCCAAACCGCTGCTGCCCGTCTACCTGGTGAGCGGCGACGAGCCGCTGCAACTCAACGAGGCGGTGGATGCCCTGCGTGCCGCCGCCCGTGCCCAGGGCTACAGCGAGCGCGAGGTGCTGCAGGTGGAGGCCGGTTTCGATTGGGGCACGCTGGCCGCCGCCGGCAGCAATCTGTCGCTGTTCGCCGAGCGCAAGCTCATCGAACTGCGCATGCCGTCGGGCAAGCCGGGCGACGCCGGCGCCAAGGCGCTCAGCGCCTACGCCGCCGAGCCCTCCCCGGACAACCTGCTGCTCATCAGTTGCGGCAAGCTGGAGAAGCAGCAGCAGAACAGCAAGTGGTTCAAGGCGCTGGAAGAGGCCGGGGCGGTGGTGCAGGTGTGGCCGGTAGAGCCGCGCGCCCTGCCCGGCTGGGTGCGCCAGCGCCTGCAGGCCCGCGGTCTGCAGGCGACGCCCGAGGCGGCGCAGCTGCTGGCCGACCGGGTGGAGGGCAATCTCCTCGCCGCGGCGCAGGAGGCGGAGAAGCTGGCCCTGCTGTACGGCAGCGGGCCACTGGATGCCGAGCAGGTGCGCAGCGCGGTGGCCGACTCGGCCCGCTATGACGTGTTCGAGCTGGCGGACGCCGCCCTGGGCGGCGATGCGCCGCGCTGTGCCCGCATCCTGGAGGGGCTGCGCGGCGAGGGCGACGAGCCGGTGCTGATCCTGTGGGCGCTGGTGCGCGAGGTGCGGGCACTGGCCCAGATCGCCGCCGGCCAGGCCGCCGGCACGCCGCTGGCGACCCTGTTGCAGGAGCAGCGGGTGTGGGACAAGCGCAAGCCGCTGTACCAGGCCGCCCTGCAGCGTCACAACCTGCGCCGCTGGCGCACCCTGCTGCGGCGGGCGGCGCGGCTGGACCGCATCTGCAAGGGGGCCGAGCCGGGTAACCCGTGGGACGAACTGTTACAATTCAGCCTGCTCATGGCAGGCGTACGCATCGTCTGACGACAGGCTGAAATCCAGCGACAAGAGGTAGCGGGTTTTTCAGGATGAACAGGAGAAAAATCTTGTGCATCCTGAGTAATCTTGTAAATCTTGTCCCGTGGATTTCCCTCGCAACATACTCAAGCGCAGAGACACGTAGATGGATGTGAAGCAGTACATGCAGCAGGTCGGCCAAAAGGCACGCACGGCCGCGCGTGCCATGGCCCGTGCCGACACCAATGCCAAGAATGCCGCCCTGTCCGCCATGGCCGATGCCCTCACCGCCGGCGAGGCAGCGCTCATCGCCGCCAATCAGAAAGACCTCCATGCCGGCAAGGCACAGGGGCTGGATGCGGCGATGCTGGATCGCCTGGCGCTGGACAGCTCGCGCATCGCCGCCATGGCCGAGGGCCTGCGCCAGATCGCCGCCCTGCCCGACCCGGTGGGCCAGATCTCCGACATGAATTTCCGCCCTTCCGGCATCCAGGTGGGCAAGATGCGCGTGCCGCTCGGCGTCATCGGCATCATCTACGAGTCGCGTCCGAATGTTACCGCCGATGCGGCGGCGCTGTGCCTGAAGTCGGGCAATGCCGCGATCCTGCGCGGCGGCTCCGAGGCGCTGCACTCCAACCAGGCCATCGCCGCCTGCGTGCGCGCCGGGCTGGAACAGGCCGGCCTGCCCGCCGATGCGGTGCAGGTGGTGGAGACCACCGACCGTGCCGCAGTGGGCGAGCTGATCACCATGAGCCAGTACGTGGACGTCATCGTGCCGCGCGGCGGCAAGTCGCTGGTGGAGCGCATCAGCAACGAGGCGCGTGTGCCGGTGATCAAGCACCTGCACGGCGTCTGCCATGTCTATATCGACGACCGCGCCGACGTGGAAAAGGCCCTGCGCATCGCCTTCAACGCCAAGACCCACCGCTACGGCGTGTGCAACGCCATGGAGACCCTGCTGGTGGCCGAGGAGATCGCCGAGCGCGTGCTGCCCGAGCTGGGCGCCATGTACCGGGAAAAGGGCGTCGAGTTGCGCGGCTGCGACACCACCCGCCGCCTGCTGCCCTACGCGGTGGCGGCCACGGCGGAGGACTGGGATGCCGAATACCTGGCGCCGATCCTCGCCGTGCGCGTGGTGAAGGACCTGGACGAGGCGATGGAGCATATCTACAGGCACAGCTCCGGCCACACCGAGGCCATCGTCACCGAGGACATCACCCGCGCGCGCCGTTTCCTGGCCGAGGTGGATTCCAGCTCGGTGATGGTGAATGCCTCGACCCGCTTCGCCGACGGCTTCGAATATGGCCTCGGCGCGGAGATCGGCATCTCCACCGACAAGATCCACGCCCGCGGCCCGGTGGGGCTGGAGGGGCTGACCTCGCAGAAATACATCGTCCTGGGTGATGGCCATATCCGCCGCTGAACACATGCGTTCCCGCTGTGGGCACGCCGGCCGGCTGGCGCGTGCCCTGCTGTGCTGTTGCCTGCTGTGGGGCGGCCATGCCCAGGCCCTCGGACTGGGCAGCGAACTGCACGTGCGTTCCGCCCTCAACCAGCCGCTGCAGGCCGAGCTGCCCCTGGTGCTGGCGCCGGGCGAGGCGGTCACGGATGTGAAGGTCGGCCTGGCCGGGCGCGAGGCCTACCGCCGTATCGGACTGCCCTATCACGAGGGCTTGCCGCCCCTCAGTTTCAAAATCGCCCGGGGGGCGACCGGCCAACCGGTGATACAAATCAGCAGTCGTCAGCCGGTGCGCGAGCCGGCGCTGGAACTGCTGCTGGAGATCCGCTGGGGGCGCAGCAGCGTGCTGCGCCAGTATGCCCTGCTGCTGGATCCGCCTTCCCTGTATGCCCCGCCGGCGGCAACCAGCGTCCCTGCCCCGGCCGCGCTCGAGGCGCCGGCACCCCCGGTCACCGTGGCGGCTCCGGTCCTGCAGGCGGCGCCGGTGGTGGCCAGTTATGGTCCGGTGCAGCGCGGCGAAACCCTGAGCCAGATCGCCCAGCGTCTCAAGCCGGAAGGCGTCGGCACGCCGCAGATGACGGTGGCCCTGTTCGAGGCCAACCCCCATGCCTTCATCGGCGGCAACATGAACCGCCTGCGCTGGGGCACCACCCTGTACATGCCCTCCGCCGAGGCCATCACCGCGCGCAGCCGCGGTGCCGCCGGGCGGGTGATGCTGCAGCAGCAACGGGCGCTGCAGCCGGATGCGGCGCCCGAACCCGAGACTACCACCGGGGCCTCCGCAGCCGCGGCGCCGGAACCGGCACCCGCACTGCAGATCCTTGCCCCCTCCGCGCCGGAGGCCGGGGACGGTGAGCTGGAGCAGCGTCTCGCCGAGGTGCGCGAGCTCAATGCGACGGTGGCGGAGGAGAACGAGGAACTGCGCCAGCGCCTGGGGGCCCTGGAACAGCAGGCGCAGCGCCTGGCCGAGCAGGTGCTGACCCTGCCGGTGGCGGCCCCCGCCACGGTAGAGCCGCCCGCCGTGACGGCGCCGGTGAGCGAACCCGCCCCGGCACAGGGGGCTGCCCCGGCCGCGGAACCGGCCGGCGATGCGCGGCTGGCGCTGGCGGCGGCCACGCCGGCAAGCCGCTGGCAGAGTCCGGCCTGGTGGATTGCCGTGCTGGCCGGGCTGCTGCTGGCCAGCCTGGCCCTGCTCGGCTGGTTGTGGTGGCGGCGCAGCCGGCGCTGGGAGTACCGCGACCTGGCCCAGGCCCTGCGCGACGATGCCGAGGCCAAGGCCCGGGCCCGCGAGGCGATGCTGGAAAAGGCGCGCCACAGGTTCCGCTGATGGCAACGCCGGTGTTCTCCGTGGCCGCCGATTCGTGCACTGTGAACAGCGGCGGCGCATCCGGCCCTGCCGTGGGTATTCTGGGGGGCACCTTCGACCCGGTGCATTTCGGTCACCTGCGCGCCGCGCTGGAGATGCAGGAAATCCTGGGGTTGGCCGAGGTGCGGCTGCTGCCCTGCGGCCAGCCGCCGCACCGGGTCCCACCCCGGGCCTCCGCCGCGGATCGCCTGGCCATGCTGGAGCTGGCGCTGGCGGGGCAGTCCGGTCTGCGGGTCGACTGCCGTGAGCTGGAACGTCCCGGCCCCTCCTATATGGTGGATACCCTGACCTCGCTGCGAGCCGAGCTGGGGGCCTCACCGTTATGTCTCCTGCTGGGCAGCGATGCCTTTCTCGGTCTGCCACAGTGGCACCGCTGGCGGGAGTTGCTGCAACTGGCCCACCTGGTGGTGCTGCACCGGCCGGGTTGGACGCTGGACTCCGTACCCGCGTCCCTGGCCGAGGTGCTGGCGGCGCAGCGCATCAGCGCGGCTGCCGAGCTGATGCTGCGGCCGGCCGGCGGCATCCTGCTGCAGCCGGTCACCCCGCTGGATATCTCGGCCACGGCGATCCGCGCGCAGATTGCCGCGGGGCGCAGTCCCCGTTATCTGCTGCCCGATGCGGTATGGGACTATATCCGCCGCCGGGACCTGTATGCCGCCGTGCCGGCGGAGTGAGATTTTTGTCATGAGTGGAAGGTATTGATGCAAGCAGAACAGATGAAGCAGCTGGTGGTGAACGCGCTGGAGGACGTAAAGGGCGTCGATATCGTCGTCCTGGATGTGCGCGGCAAGACCAGCATCACCGATTTCATGGTCATCGCCAGCGGCCGTTCCGATCGCCAGGTGAAATCCCTGGCGCAGAATGTGCTCGACCAGGCCAGGGAAAATGGCCTCACCCCTCTCGGCGTGGAGGGCGAGCGGGAAGGCGAATGGGTGGTGGTCGATCTGGGCGAGGTGGTGGTGCACATCTTCATCCCGGAAAAGCGCGATTTCTACAACCTGGAAAAACTCTGGGGTGACGAGGCGCCGGCGGCGGCGCAGGTCGAGCGTCGATAAGGCGCGACAAGATAAACAGGATGACCACAAGATTGATTCCCGTTAATCATGAAACAGCTTGTGCATCCTGTCCGGCTGGCCTTTTTCGGGTATTGAACGCCGATGCGCCTGCACCTGATCGCCGTCGGTAACCGCATGCCCGGCTGGGTCGAGGCCGGTTACGCCGAGTATGCCAAGCGCCTGCCCGCCGACTGTGCCCTGCTGCTGCACGAGATTGCGCCGGGCAAGCGCACCAAGGGCGCCGATCTGGAACGGGCACGGCGCGAGGAGGGCGAGAAGATGCTCGCCGCGCTGCCCAAGGGCGCCTACGTGGTGGCGCTGGAAGTGGGCGGGCGTGACTGGAGCACGGAGGACCTGGCGCAGCGTCTGGCAGACTGGCGCCAGCAGGGGCGCGATGTGGCCCTGCTGGTGGGCGGGCCGGAGGGACTGGCCGATGCCTGCCGTGCCCGCGCCGAGGCGCAGTGGTCGCTGTCGCGGCTGACCCTGCCGCATCCGCTGGTGCGCATCGTGCTGGCCGAGCAGGTCTACCGCGCCTGGAGCCTGTTGCAGGGGCATCCGTATCACCGGTAAGGCAGATACAAGTAACAAGTAACAAGAGCGAACCGACTGATGATCTTTCTTGCCTCCTCGTCACCGCGCCGCCGCGAACTGCTGACGCAGATCGGCGTGGCGCATCAGGTGGTGGAGGTGCATGTCGACGAGGCCCTGCACACGGGCGAGGCGCCGGAGCTGTACGTGGTGCGGCTGGCCCTGGCCAAGGCGCAGGCGGGACACGCGATCTGCAGCGACTGGCCGGTGCTCGGTGCCGATACCGCGGTGGTGATCGACGGCGCCATCCTGGGCAAGCCGCGTGATCGCGCCGACGGTCTGGCCATGCTGGCGCGTCTGTCCGGACGCACCCACCATGTCTACACCGGTGTGGCGCTGGTGGATGCCGCCGGCGAGGCGCAGACGCGGCTGTCGGTGAGCGCAGTGACCTTCCGCGCGATTGCCGACGGCGAGCGTGCTGCCTACTGGGACAGCGGTGAACCTGCCGACAAGGCCGGCGGCTATGCGGTGCAGGGGTTGGGTGCCGTCTTTATCGAACGCCTGGAGGGCAGTTACTCCGGGGTGATGGGCTTGCCGTTGTTTGAGACGGCCGCGCTGCTCGGCGGCTGTGATATCGCTTTGTTGGAATAATCATGTCGATGAATGCTCCCCTGACGCCGGCGATGAGCGGCGAAATCCTGGTCAATGTCACGCCGCACGAGACGCGTGTCGCCTTTGTCGAGAACGGCGTGCTGCAGGAGGTGCAGATCGAGCGCGCGCGCAAGCGCGGCCTGGTCGGCAACATCTACAAGGGCACGGTGCGCCGGGTGCTGCCCGGCATGCAGGCGGCCTTCATCGACGCCGGTCTGGAACGCACCGCCTTCCTGCATGCCTCCGACATCCTCTGTCCCGACAACGGCAGCGACGAGCGTGAGCGCTGCCTCAAGGGCGAGGTGCCGGAGGGCGAGCGCCCGCCGCAGCGCCAGATCGACGAGCTGCTGCGCGAGGGACAGGAACTGCTGGTGCAGGTGGTGAAGGACCCGCTCGGCACCAAGGGTGCGCGCCTGACCACGCACATCACCATCCCGGCGCGCTTTCTGGTGTTCATGCCGCAGTCCAGCCACATCGGCGTGTCGCAGCGCATCGAGAACGAGGCCGAGCGGCAGCGGCTGAAGGAGCGCGTCACGACGCTGGCGGCGGAGTTCGGTTCCGGCGGCTACATCGTGCGCACCGCGGCGGAGGATGCCGATGACGAGGCACTGCGGGCCGACATCGCCTTCCTGCACAAGCTGTGGGGCGAGATCGGTGCGCGTGCCGGCAGCGAGCGCAGCGGCACGCTGATCCACGAAGACCTGCCGCTGGTGATGCGTACCATGCGTGACGTCGTCGGCGCCGAGGTGGAAAAGGTGCGCATCGACTCGCGCGAGACCTTCCGCAAGGTGCAGCGCTTTGCCGAGAAGTTCATTCCCGAACTGGTGCCGCGTGTCGAGCACTATGCCGGCGAGCGGCCGATCTTCGATCTCTACGCCATCGAGGACGAGATCCAGCGCGCCCTGGAGCGCAAGGTGACGCTCAAGTCCGGCGGCTACCTGATCATCGATCAGACCGAGGCGATGACCACCATCGACGTCAACACCGGTGCCTTCGTCGGCCACCGCAATCTGGAAGAGACCATCTTCAAGACCAACCTGGAGGCCAGCCAGGCCATCGCCCGCCAGCTGCGCCTGCGCAATCTGGGCGGCATCATCATCCTCGACTTCATCGACATGGTGGACCCGGAGCATCGCCGTCAGGTGTTGCGCAGCCTGGAGAAGGCGCTGGAACGCGACCATGCCCGCACCCACATCTCCGAGGTGTCGGCACTGGGGCTGGTGGAGATGACACGCAAGCGCACGCGCGAGAGCCTGGAGCATGTGTTGTGCACCACCTGCCCCACCTGCAATGGTCGCGGCACGCTGAAGACGGCGGAGACCGTGTGCTTCGAGATCTTCCGCGAAATCATGCGCGAGGCGCGCCAGTTCGATGCGCAGCAGTTGCTGGTCCTGGCCTCGCAGGAAGTGGTCGATCGCCTGCTCGACGAGGAATCCACCGCCGTGGCGGAGCTGGAGGAGTTCATCGGCAAGCCGATCCAGTTCCAGGTGGAGTCGCTGTATACCCAGGAACAGTTCGACGTCGTGCTGCTGTAAACGCTCCCTGCGCGGCAGGTAAAAATTGCCTGAAACATTGATCCGTGCGCAGGACGCGCAACTTATCTTCTGTTAGCGTGTTCCAACCAGACACTCTTTCCTGCCCCGCCGGGGACTCTTGCCGCATGGAAAAGCCCAGCCTTCTTCGCCGCCTGCGCCGTGCGCTGTGGTTTGCCACGGCCGGCGTGGTGATCCTGGTGGCGGTGCTGCTGACCCTGACGCGCCTGCTGCTGCCGGGGCTGGAGGGGTATCGCAGCCAGGTGGAGGCACAGGCCGGTGCCGCGCTGGGGCAACCGGTGCGCATCACCACCCTGAGCTCGCGCCTGCACGGTCTGCGTCCGCTGGTGGTACTGGAAGGGGTGGAACTGCTCGATGCCGCCGCGCAGACGCCGGTGGCGCGCCTCGGCGAGGTGGCCATCGGCATCGATGTGCTGGCCAGCCTGCGGCGCATGCAGCCGGTGATGGCCTCTCTTGCGGTGAGCGGCGCCGAACTGACCGTCGTGCGCCAGGCCGACGGCCGCATCGCCGTGCAGGGTCTGGTCAGCCAGGGGGAGGCGGCGGCGGATGCCACCGGCCTGGGGCGTTGGCTGTTGTCCCAGGGGCGGCTGGCCCTGCAGGACAGCCGCCTGCACTGGGATGACCGCAAGACGGGCCATCGCCTCGACTTCGCGCGCGTGGATGTCACGCTCCACAACCGTGACGCGCGTCACCAGCTCAATGTCGATATCGCCCTGCCGCCCGGCGCCGGCCGCGACCTGCGGCTGCACCTCGATCTGGAAGGGGACATCCTGCAACCCGGTGCCTGGAGCGGGCACGGTCATATCCAGGGCCGCGGCCTGCGTCCGGTCCCCTGGCTGGAGGAGTGGGGGCCCCTGGCCGGCATCTCCCTGCAGCAGGGCGTGTTCGACTTCCAGGTGTGGGGCGAGTGGGCGGCGGGCCGCCTGGTGCGCGTCAATGGTGAACTCGACGCGCAGCAGTTGCAGCTGGCAGCGGCCGGAGGCAGCCTGGAACTGGCCGCCGTCGGGGGCCAGGCGCAGTGGGAACGTGATGCGGCGGGCTGGGAGCTGCGGCTGCAGGAACTGCGCCTGGCGCCGCGGCAGGATGATCGCACCGAGCCGGCGCAGCTGCGTGTGCGGCATGCGGGCGGCTGGGACGTGCAGCTGGCCGCCTTGCAGCTGGAGGATGTAGCGGCGCTCGTTCCCCTGCTGCCGGGACTGGATGAGGAGATGCGCGCGGCCCTGCATGCCCTGCAACCGCGCGGCCGGCTGCGCGAGCTGCGGCTGGTGCTGGCGGAGAACGGTAGTCTGGAACATCTCCAGGGGGCGCTGGAGCAGGGTGCCATCGCGCCCTGGCAGCGTCTGCCCGGCGTGCGCGGCCTGCAGGCGGAATGGGTATGGGACGGCAGCAGCGGCCACGTGCGCCTCGATGGTCGCGACGGCATGCTGGAGCTGCCGCAGCTGTTCCGTGAGCCGTTGCCCCTGCAGCAACTGCAGGGCGAGATCGGCCTGTCGCGGGATGGCGGCGGCTGGCGTGTCGCCGTCAATGGCATGCGTGTGGCCAATGCCGATATCCATGCGGCCGTTGATGCCGCCATCCTCCTGCCTTCCCATGACCTGCCCTACCTCGATCTGCGCGGCGTGTTCTGGAACGGCCGTGCCGTGGCCACGCCGCGCTACCTGCCGGCGGCGATCATGGGCACCGAGGCGCTGGCCTGGCTGGATGCCGCGTTCCATGACGGCCGCGTCACTCAGGGCAGCGTGCTGTTCCATGGCCCCCTGCACGCCTTTCCCTTCGATGGTCAGGAAGGTCGCTTCGAGGTGGATTTCGGCGTTGAAGGTGCCGAGCTGTTCCTGCGTCCCGGCTGGCCCAGCCTGCGCCAGACCGATGCCCGTGTGCGCTTCCACAACCGCGGCATGATCATCGATGCCGGCAGCGGCCGCATGTACGACAGCGCCATCGGTCCGACTACGGTGGCCATTGCCGACCTGCACTCGCCGTTATTGAGCGTGCGCGGGACGGCGCAACTGAACGGTGACGACGCCATTCGCCTGCTGCGTGACACGCCGCTGCGTGAACATGTGGGTGAATACGTCTCCGCCCTGCGCCTGGAGGGACAGAGCGCCCTGGAACTGGCCTTCGACCTGCCGCTGCAGACGGCAATGGCCGCCAGTCAGCCGTTCCGCCTCGACGGGGCGGTGACGCTGCAGGACAACCGCCTGTGGCTGGAGGAGCGCTTTGCCATCGAGGCGATCAGCGGCCGGCTGGCCTTCAGCGAAACCGGCCTGCAGGCGGAGGCCCTGCAGATGCGCCTGCTGGAGGCGCCGGCCAGCATCACCATCTACGGCGAGGGAGAGGGCGACAGCGCCCGCACGGTATTCGCCGGCCGCGGTACGCTGGCTCCGGCGGGCTTGCGCCAGCTGGTTGATACCCCGCTGTTCGATCATCTGCACGGCAGCGCCCCCTGGCAGGCCACCCTGACCGTTCCCCATGGCGGTGGTGATGAGGGGGCCGCGTTGCGTGTCTACTCGGACCTGCACGGCATGGAGCTGGCCCTGCCGCATCCCCTGGCCAGGGCGGCGGAGGACGGGCCGGCACTGGAGCTGGTGCATCATTTCTCCGGCCCGCGGCGCGGCCAGCTGCGCCTGGGTTACGGCGAGGTGCTGACGGCGCGGCTGGCGCTGGACGGCACCGGCCGCGTGCAGCGCGGGGCGCTGCATTTCGGTCCCGGCAAGGCGGTATTGCCGACGGAGAAGGAACTGCACGTCAGCGGCAGCCTGCGCGAACTGGATCTGGGGCGCTGGCGCCAGGTGCTCGGCAGCGGCGGCACGGGCGGCACCCTGCCGTTGCACCTGGAGATGGAGGAACTGCACCTGCTGGCAGCGGCGGGCGAGGGTACGCCGGCGGCACCCGGCGGCGAGTTGCCACCGTTGCAGGTGCAGATACAGCGCTTCGCCTACGGTGACCTGCAGCTCGGCCAGCTCGGCTTTGCCCTGCGCAGCAGTCGCGCGGCGGTGCACGTGAGCGACCTGTCGGTGCAGGGGCCGGCCCTGCAACTGAGCGGGCAGGCGCGCTGGCAATTGCGGCCACGCTCCTACAGCGAGGTGAGGCTGCAGCTGGCATCGCCGGATGTGGGGCAGATGCTCCAGGACCTGCAGGTGGCCAGCGTCATCACCCGTGGCACTGCCCAGGCCGATATCGAGCTCAACTGGCCCGGCCGGCTGAACGAGCTGGACCTGGCACGGCTGGACGGGCGCCTGCATGTGCGCATCGAGGACGGCAAGCTGGACGAGGTCAGTCCCGGTGCCGGCCGCCTGCTGGGCCTGCTCAGCCTGCAGGCCCTGCCGCGCCGCCTGATCCTGGACTTCCGCGACCTGTTCCAGAAGGGGCTGGCGTTCGACAGCATCGAGGGTGATATCAGTATCCATGCCGGCGATGCGCATACCTCCAATATGGTGATGGATTCCGCCGCGGCGGTGGTGCGCATCGAGGGACGCACCGGCCTGGTGGCGCGCGACTACGATCAGCGCATCACCGTGGTGCCCAACCTGTCCGGCACCGCGCCGGTGGTCGGTACCCTGGCCTTCGGGCCGCAGGTGGGAGCGGTGATGCTGCTGTTCCAGCGCCTGTTGCACAAGAACGTCGACGAGGCGGCGCGCACCGAATACCGCGTTACCGGCTCATGGGATCAGCCGCTGGTGGAAAAGGTGGAACCGCCGCCTGTGGCACCGGCCGAGGGTGCGTCGTAAGCGGATGGAAAATGGTATTCTGCAACGCATGAAGCGCGTGATGTGGACAGCGGTGTGGTTGCTGATGGCCGGTGGTGTGACGGCGGCTGAACCGCTGTTCGTCACCGCCGCCGAATGGGCACAGCCGCGCACCGGCACGGCGCTGTTGCAGCACCCGGCCCTGGCGCGGGCGATGGCCGAACTGCACGATGGCCAGACCTTGCAGTTGCTCTATCCCGGCGGGGATGAGGGCAGCCTGTGGGCGCGCGAGCTGCAGGCCTGGCTGGTGGCCCTGGGACTGTCGTCGCAGCGCATCGAACTGCTGCCCGGCAGCCGGCGCCAGGACGCCATCGAGCTGCGTGTCAGCGGCGTGGCGCAATAACGAAGAATTCATATAACGACCAAGGAGAACGCAGCGTGACTCGTGTGGCAGCCGTCCAGATGGCCTCCGGCCCCAATATCAGCGCCAATCTCGCCGAGGCCGAGCGCCTCATCGCCAAGGCCGCGGCCGCCGGCGCGCGTCTGGTGGTGCTGCCGGAAAATTTCGCCCTGATGTGCATGCACGAGTTCGACAAGGTCAAGGTGCGCGAGGCGGACGGCAAGGGGCAGATCCAGGATTTCCTCGCCCGTACCGCGGCGCGCTACGGCATCTGGCTGGTGGGCGGCACGGTGCCGCTGGTGGCCGATGACGCCAACAAGGTGCGCGCCGCCTGCCTGCTGTTCAACGACAAGGGACAGCGTGTCGCGCGCTATGACAAGGTGCACCTGTTCGACGTGCACCTGGAGGAGAGCAACGAAGACTATGCCGAGTCGCGCACCATCGAACCGGGCAACAACGTGGTGGTGGTGGACACGCCGTTCGGCCGTCTCGGCCTCGCCGTCTGTTACGACCTGCGCTTCCCCGAGCTGTTCCGCCGCATGGTGCAGGAGAACGTCGAGATCATCGCCCTGCCGTCCGCCTTCACTGCCATCACCGGCAAGGCGCACTGGGAACCGCTGATCCGCGCCCGCGCCATCGAGAACCTGAGCTTCATCATCGCCTCGGCCCAGGGTGGCTATCATGCCAACGGCCGCGAGACCCATGGTGATTCGATGATCGTCGACCCGTGGGGCGTGGTGATGGATCGCCTGCCGCGCGGCTCCGGTTTCGTCATGGCCGACATCGAGCGCTCGCGTCTGGCGGCGATCCGCCGTAACTTTCCTGCGCTGGATCACCGGCGTCTGCCTTGCACCCTGCCCTGAAACCGCCGCGGTCCGATGGCTGCCGGCAGTGGGCC
Source organism: Pseudomonadota bacterium (assembly GCA_040755915.1). GTDB lineage: Bacteria > Pseudomonadota > Gammaproteobacteria > Thiohalomonadales > Thiohalomonadaceae > Sulfurivermis. The sequence goes on from JBFLWM010000035.1 coordinate 32,530, forward strand.
TCTGCTGCCGGGCTGCAGCGGTCTCCGTCCTTGCTGTTCTAATTATATAAGTACTGGTTCTTTCTCTTGTGGCGCCTCCCTGGCGTAGTATCTCGCCCCGGTAACCATCAGAAGTACCGGGTCAACCGCGAGGAGCCACCATGCAGACTGCCCGTTCCTATCTCCCCGTCGCCGCCGTCGATGTGTGCGGCCATCCCTGCCCGGCGCCGATAATTGCGACGAGGCACCAGGCGCGCAACATCGCTGCCGGCGACATTTTGCTGCTGGTAGCCGACTGCATGCGCACTACCGATGAGCTGGCCACATGGGCGCGCGCCACCGGTAATGAACTGCTGCATGTGGAAGCAATGGGTGAAACGCGCCGGGGTTATTACATTCGCAAGGGACTCCGCCGCGCCACCCGGCAAGTGGTGGATACCCGTGGCAGCCGCTGCCCGACGCCGGTGGTGGAGGCGGGGCGTGCGCTGCGCGGCCTGCAATCCGGTGATGTGATCCGACTGATCAGCGATTGCCCCAGTGCGCGCAAAGACATCGATGCCTGGATTGGCAGCACCGGTCATATCCTGCTGGATGCGGTGAGGAATCTGCACGGCGAGTTGCATTGCCACGTGCAGAAACTCTGATGTAGCAGTTTCATGTCCCCCCCTCGGCGTCAGCTCTCCTTAGTTGCGCAACTTGTACAGCAACCCTCGGGTTGCTGTTTTTTTTTGTGGCCGCCGGTGGCGGCTCACAGCTGCAGGCGCGTGGTGACCTCCAGCTCCACCTCGCGGCCCCAGCGATCGCTCAACAGCTGCTTCAAGGCCCTCAGGTCGTCGAGCTCGACGGGCTGGCGGGCGCTGACGTCGGCGCGCAGCAGCACCTTGTCGCGCTGGATCGCCACCTGCAGCTGATTGAGGTGCAGCTGCTTGCCGTGCACCTGGAACACGGCGCCGGCGGCATCGCTCTCGATGCTCCAGTGGCTGTAGATGTTATGGAACGAGACGGTGAGCGGCACGCTCACCACGGCGAGCAGCAGCAGCGAGATGGCCAGCCCGCGCCGCGCCTTGAGGATTGGCGCGTAGCCCAGCACCAGGAAGGTGAGTGCCGCGGCGAGGGCGATGCCCACCAGGTTGGTGAGAAACAGCAGCAGGGCGCCGCTGATGATGTGCAGGTCCATCCAGCCGATGCCGATGCCGGCCACGCACAGCGGCGGGGCCAGTGCCACGGCGATGGCCACGCCGGGCAGGCTCTTCATCACGCTCTCGCGCGCATGGGCATAGGCACCGGCGATGCCGGCGGCGATGGCCACGCCGAGGTCGAGCAGATTGGGATTGAGGCGGCCGGCCATCTCCGGGGTGATCTTCTCGAACGGGATCAGCAGCGCGATGAGCGCCGCCGTGGCGAGGGCCAGCAGGGTGCCGATGCCGATGGTGGTCAGCGATGTGTCGAGCAGATTGCGATCGCCGCGCAGCACACCCATGGCGAGGGAAATGATCGGCGCCATCAGCGGTGCCAGCACCATGGCACCGATGATCACCGCGGCGCTGGAGAGGAACAGGCCGAGGGTGGCGACGATGGCGCTTAGTACCATCAGCAGCAGGAAGTGCGCCGGGGCGCGCGCGCTCTCGCGCAGCTGCAGGAACAGCTCCTTGAAGTCCTCTTCCAGGGCGTGGGTGAACAGCGGCAGGCTGCGCTGGATCATCGCCACGCGTGCCTCGTTGGTGGGCAGGTTCTCGACCTTTACCGTGTCCTTGTCATCGGCCTGGATTTCATGCTGCTCGTGGTAGGCCGCACTCAGGTTGATGCGCACCGCCGCCTGCTGGATCTCCAGTTCGATGCTTTCCGCCAGGCGCCGCCGTCCATCGATGAAGTAGCGCAACGGGCGCGGACTTTCGATCTTCAGGTAACTGCTCTTGACATAGCTGATGGCGGTGGGCAGGCGGTTCACCTTCTGTTCGCCCCGTACCATGGCGGTGAACAGGAAGGCGAGGTACTCCATCACCGACTTCGGTGCGATGAGGATGGTGGACACCTTGCCGTCCTGCACCGAGATGGTGGTGTTGAGCAAACGCGCAGCGGCGTTGCTGACGTCGTTCTCGATGGCCACCAGGCCGGTGATCGCGGTTGGAAAGGTCTTGTCCTTGCCGGTGGTGAGCTTCACCGGAAAGGGATGGATGGCGAACAGGTTGCGGAGGCTGTACAGCAGCAGGGTCAGGGTGTAGCGCAGGGCGCGCAGCCAGGAGCCGGTGCGTTCGCGGTAGATGCGGTTGCCGGTGCTGAGGAAGGGGGTCTCCCCCAGCATGACGGTGCCGAGGGCCAGCTCGTCGTTGCAGCGCAGCAGATCGATGGCCTGGGCGCCGTCGTCGAAGGCAAGGGCGAGCGCCTCATCGGCGTTGCGCGGCACGCGGAACCAGTCATACAGGCGGCTGCGCGGGTCGAGCGGCAGGATGCCGAGGGAAACGTTTTCGATGCGCACCCGTTGCAGCAGCGGTGCCAGCGCGGCGTCGTCCACCAGGGCCACCACATGGCTGCAGCCGTGCAGGCTGGCGGCGGGACGCTGCAGGAAGTCTTCAGTCGTGGCGCGCAGCAGGGTGATGCCCTGGGCGGCGGCGAAGGCAGTAACCGGCGCCATCTGCCCCTCGGCCGACTCCGGCGCTACCAGCAGGGCACGAGTGACCAGCGGCATGAACGACCTCCCTTCGTCCCCGGACCTGACGGCGGGTGACGGCTGTGCAATGACGCCACGATGGCGTCGCCTGTTTGTCTCAGCCGATCAGTTCGCGCAGGGCGCGGAACAGCTCGCGCGCGCTCTTCGGCGGCTTGCCCTGCGCCTGCTCGGTCTGGGCGGCGCGCATCAGCTGGCGCAGCTGCTGACGATCCGCATGGGGAAATTCGTCCAGCAACGGTGCCAGTGCGGCATCGCCTTCGGCGATGAGGCGGTCGCGCCAGCGTTCGCATTGGTGATGGTGCGCCACGGTGAGGGCGTGCCGGCCCTGGAGGCGCTCCAGGGCTTCGCGTATCGGCGCATCATCTTCCTGCCGCAGCAGCTTGCCCAGATACTTGAGCTGGCGCTTGCGCGCACCGTGGGCGGTGATGCCGCGTGTTTCCCTCACCGCAGCGAGCACCTCTTCCGACAGCGGGATCTCGGCCAGTTGTGCCGCCGCCAGCTCTACCAGTGCGGCACCGAGGTCGACCAGTTCGTGGGCGTCGCGTTTGAGCTGGCTCTTGCTGGGACCGAGGTCCGTGTCGTCGAAGTCGTCGTGCTGTTTCATGTCAGATGAGGAACACCGTGGCGAGGCCAAGGAAGGAGAGGAATCCGACCACGTCGGTCACGGTGGTGAGGATCACCGGTCCGGCCAGGGCCGGGTCCATGCCGAGGCGGCGCAGCAGATGGGGCAGGGTGGCGCCGGTGGCCGCGGCCGCGGCGAGGTTGATGACGATCGCTGCCCCGATGACGGCGCCGATGCCGTTGTTCTGGAACCACAGCATGGCCGTGGCCGCGATAATGATGGCCCACAGCAGACCGTTGAGCAGGCCGACCGCCAGTTCCTTGTTGAGCAGGCGGCGCGCATTGCTGGTGCCGACGCGTCCCTGGGCCATGCCGCGGATCACCAGGGTCAGGGTCTGGCTGCCGGCGATGCCGCCCATGCTGGCGACGATGGGCATCAGTACCGCCAGCGCCACCAGTTGTTCGATGGTGGCGTTGAACATGTCGATCACCGAGGAGGCGAGCAGGGCGGTGAGCAGGTTGATGCCGAGCCACACGGCGCGGCGGCGGATGGTGGTCACCGCCGGGGCGAACAGATCCTCCTCCTCCGACAGGCCGGCCATGGACAGCACCGAGTGATCGGCCTCGTCACGGATGACGTCCACCACGTCGTCGATGGTGATACGCCCGAGCAGCTTGCCGTCGTCACTGACCACCGGGGCGGAAATGAGGTCGCGGTGTTCGAACAGGGTGGCAACCTCGTTGACCGGTGTGGCGGCGTTGATGCCATCGACGTCACGGATCATCACCTCGGCGACGGACAGATCGGGATTGCGCGTGAGCAGGTCGGTGAGGGACAGCAGGCCGAGGTACCTGCCCTCGCGATCCACCACCATCAGGCTGTCGGTGGTTTCCGGGATCTCGCCGTGCCAGCGCAGGTAGCGCAGCACCACGTCCAGGGTGATGTCCTCGCGCACCGTGATGGTGTCGACGTTCATCAGACCGCCGGCGGTGTCTTCCGGATAGGACAGCACGGCCTCCAGGCGCTGGCGGTGCTGGGCGTCCATGGTGTTGAGGATCTGCTGGATCACCTCGTCCGGCATTTCCGCCAGCAGGTCGGCGAGGTCGTCGGTATCCAGCCCCTCGGTTGCCGCCACCAGTTCGTGTGATGCCATTTCCCGGATCAGGCTGGCGCGCACCTCGTCGTTGACGTAGGTGAGCACCTCGCCGTCCAGCTCCGGGCTGACCAGCTCCCAGACGGTGATGCGTTCCGGCCCCGGCAGCGATTCCAGCAGCACGGCGATCTCCGCCGGGTACATCTCGTTGATCAGTCCCTGCGCCTGCGACAGGTGATCCTCCGCCAGCGCGTCACGCAGCGCCTGCAGGCGGTCGGTGCCCTTGTCCTGTTCGATGGCGTCGGTCATTGTTCGGGAAAAAATAACGGGAATCGGCGCGCAAAGTGTACCAAGCGGGGACGGCAAAGGGAAAAGAGAAACGATGAAAGATTTGTGATGCGGCGCGGATTCTGCAGCGCGTTAGCGCAGTATGGACCTGCCCGGCGCAGGGTCAATCGTCGGTGTTGAGTTCCGCCAGCATGCGCGCCGACTGCTCCATGTCGTCCTGGCGCAGGATCTTTTTCGCTGCGCGCCGCAACGGCTCCAACTCGCTCAGGGTGATGATGCGCTTGACCTCCAGCAGGGCCGGCGGCGGCACGCTGAATTCGGTGAGGCCGAGGCCGAGCAACAGGCGGGTGAGCATTGGGTCGCCGGCCATTTCGCCGCACATGGTGACCGGGATGCCGGCCTCGGCGCCGGCGCGCAGGGTGGTGTGGATCAGCCGCAGCACGGCCGGGTGCAGCGGCTGGTAGAGATGGCCGAGGCTTTCCTCGAGACGGTCTGCTGCCAGGGTGTACTGGATCAGGTCGTTGGTGCCGATGGAGAGGAAGTCGAGACGGCGGGCGAAATCCGCGGCACAGATGGCGGCGGCAGGCACCTCGATCATGCCGCCGATGGCGATATCGTCGGCGTAGGGCTGGCGGCAGCGGCGCAGGTCCTCCCTGGCCTCGTCGATCAAGTCCCGTACCTGGCGGATCTCCTGCACCGTGGTCAGCATCGGGATCAGCAGGCGTACCGGTCCATGCTGCGAGGCGCGCAGGATGGCGCGCAGCTGCGGACGGAACAGCTCCGGTTCACGCAGGCACAGGCGCACCGCGCGCAGGCCCAGTGCGGGATTGGCGGCGCTACGCTCGCTACCGACGCCGTCGGCGGTCTTGTCGGCACCGAGGTCGAGGGTGCGGATGGTCACCGGCTTGCCTTTCATCGCCTTCACCACCTTGCCGTAGGCGCGGTACTGTTCCTCCTCGTCCGGCGGTGTGCCGCGGTTCATGTAGAGGAATTCGGTGCGGTACAGGCCGATGCCGGCGGCGCCGACGCGGCGCGCCGCCTGGATGTCCTCCGGCAGCTCGATGTTGGCGAACAGTGTGATCGTCTTGCCGTCGCGGGTGAGCGCGGGCGTGTCCTTGAGGCGGCGCAGTTCGCTGCGGGCGCGGCGTTCCTGCAGCTGGCGGGTGCGATAGAAGGCGGTGCCCGCTTCGTCGAGCCCGGCCAGCAGCACGCCCTGGCGTCCGTCCACCACCAGCGCTTCGTTGTCGCACAGGTAGGCCTGGGCGTTGTGCACGCCGACCACTGCGGGGATGCCAAGGCTGCGTGCCAGGATCGCCACGTGCGACATGGGGCCGCCGTGTTCGGTGACGACGGCGGCGACGTCGTGCTGGTGCAGCAGCACCAGTTCATCCGGCGACAGGTCGTCGGTGACGATGATGCGGCCACCTTCCGCTCCGGCGGCAATGGCAGCGCCGCGCTGGCTCTGGTTGAGCAGAATCTGCTGCACCCGCAGGATGGCGTGCTCCACGTCGTCGCGCCGCGTGCGCAGATAGGCATCGTCCATCTGATCGAATACCCGCGTCAGCGCCTCCTGCTGGAGGTGCAGCGCCCACTCGGCGTTGCAGCCCTCGCGCAGGATCAGCTCGATGGGCACGGTGGCGAGGGTGGCATCCTCCAGCATCAGCAGGTGGGTGTCGATGAAGGCGGTGATGTCGGCTGCCGTGCCGCCGGGGATCTGGTTGCGCACGGCGCGCAGCTGGGTGCGCGCCGCCTCCAGCGCGGCGATGAAACGCTCCACCTCCTCGTCGATGAGGTGGGGCGGCAGGACATAGTGGGGGATATCGAGCCTGCCGCGCTGCAACAGCCGCGCCGGTCCCAGGGCGATGCCGCGGGAGACGCCGGTGCCGTGCAGGGCGAGAGGCATCAGGGCACCTCTATTCGTCCTCGCCGAAGCGATCGGCGATGAGTTGTTCGAGCCTGGCCAGCGCTTCCTGCTCATCGCTACCGTCCACGGTGATCTGCACCGTGCTGCCGCAGCCGGCGGCCAGCATCATCACGCCCATGATGCTCTTGCCGTTGACGCTGCGGCCGTTGCGCGCGATTTGCACGTTGCTGGCGCAGGCGGAGGCGACGTTGACGAACTTGGCCGCAGCACGGGCGTGCAGGCCGAGGCGGTTGATGATGGTGAGTTCCTTGCTGAGCATGTTGTAATCCTTGAATCCGATTCAGTCCGCAAATGAGCGCAAATAAGTCCGTGACTGACAATCCAGCCTCATATCAACCGACTGAACGCGCCGCTGAACCCGGTTCAGTCATGAACATTTGCGTTCATTCGCGGACTACATATTATTTCCAGCACAAAGCATGATGCCGTTGCGGCCGCCCGTGGCGGCCTTCTCCGCCAGTTCATCCAGGGCGAGCGTGTGGTAGTTGCACACCTTGAGCAGCATCGGCAGGTTGACGCCGGAGACCACGCGTACCTGTTCCCACTCCAGCAGGCGGCAGGCGATGTTGCCGGGGGTGGAGCCGTACAGGTCGGTGAGTACCAGTACCCCGGCGCCCCTGTCGAGTGCGGTGGCGAGGCGGCGCGCCTCGGCGGCTGTCAGATCCGGATCGGAATCCAGCGGCACGGTAAGCACCTGGACCGGCAGCGGACAGTGGCCGAGGATGGCGTCGGCGGTGCTGCGCAGCACATGGCCGAGCGGGTCGTGGGTGATCAGCAGGACGCCGACTTTCGCTGCGCTGTTCATCAGGATAGTTCGCGGTGGCGCACGCTGACCTTGGCGCGATCGCTGGCGAAGTGGCGTGCCAGGCGCTCGGCGAAATATACCGAACGGTGCTGGCCGCCGGTACAGCCGATGGCGACGGTGAGGTAGCTGCGGTTGTCGTTTTCGAAGTGCGGCAGCCAGGTGCTGATGAAGCCGCTGATGGACTGGAACATCTTCTCCACCTCCGGCTGCTGCTCGAGGAAGGTGATTACATCGGCATCGCGGCCGGTGAGGGCGCGCAGGCTCGGCTTCCAGTGCGGGTTGGGCAGGCAGCGGATGTCGAACACGAAGTCGGCGTCCACCGGGATGCCGTGCTTGTAGCCGAAGGATTCGAACAGCAGCGACAGCTTGCCGGAGGAGGAAGCGCCGACGTGGGCCTGCACCAGGTCGCGCAGCTGGTGCACGTTGGTGTGGCTGGTGTCGAGGCGCAGGTCGGCGCGCGCGGCGATGGGTTCGAGCAGCTCGCGCTCGCGGCGGATGGCGTCGGCCAGCGGGGTGTTGCCGCGGGTGAGCGGATGCGGCCGGCGCGTTTCCGAGAAGCGCTTGAGCAGGGTGTCGTCGTCGGCATCCATGAACAGGATCTGGTAGGGAATGCCGCTTTCGCGGATGTGCTTGAGCGCGTCGGGCAGGGCGCTGAAGTCGTTGACCAGGTTGCGCGCGTCGACGCCGACGGCGGCGTTGCTGTAGCCCTGGCGCTGCGCCGCCTGCAGTTCCTGCACGAAGGCGGACAGCAGGCCCACCGGCAGGTTGTCGATGCAGTAGTAGCCGAGGTCTTCCAGCGCGTGCAGGGCGATGGACTTGCCGGAGCCGGAGGTGCCGCTGACGATGTACAGCTTCATTCCTGTTCTTCCCGCGCGATGAGGTGGCGCTGGCGCTCGATGAAGTGGGCGGTGGCGTCGTAGCCGTTCTCGCGCAGGATGTGGTTGCGCGCCGCCGCCTCCACCAGCACGGCGAGGTTGCGGCCGGGCGCCACCGGCAGCTGGATCTCCGGCACCTCCACCTCGAACAGGGTGCGGTGGCTGAAGCTGCCCTGCAGGCGATCGATGTTGTGGATGTCGCTCTTGGCGACCGGCACCAGGTTGACGATCAGGCGCAGGTTCTTGTGCCGTTTCACCGCGCTGTCGCCGAACATGGCGCGGATGTTGAGCAGGCCGAGGCCGCGCACCTCGAGGAAATCCTGCAGCAGCTCGGGGCAGCTGCCGCGCAGGGTGTCCGGGCCGACGCGGCGGAATTCCGGGGCGTCGTCGGCGATGAGGATGTGGCCGCGGGTGATGAGTTCCAGCGCCAGCTCGCTCTTGCCCACCGAACTTTCCCCGGTGAGCAGCACGCCGATGCCCATGACGTCGATGAACACGCCGTGCACCACCTGCTTGTCGGCCAGCAGGTCGGTGAGGTAGTAGTCGAGGTGGTTGAGCAGCTTGTCGCTGGCGAGGGCCGAGCCGAGCAGTGGCGTATCGTGCTGTTCGGCGGCACGGCGCAGGGCGGTGGGTGCCGGCAGGCCACCGGCGATGAGTACCGCCACCGTGGGTTCGGTGAACAGATGGTCCAGCGCCTCGGTATAGGTCTTTTCGTCCAGTCCGAGCAGGTAGTCCAGTTCCGCCGCGCCGAGGATCTGCAGGCGCGCCGGATGGATCAGGTTGAGATAGCCGACCAGGGCGGCATCGGCGGCATCAGCGGGGTCGCGGCCGATGGTGCGCTCGGCACCGGCATGTCCCGCCAGCCAGTGCAGCGCCAGCCGTTTCTGGTAGGTCTCGAACAGGACACGGACGCTGAGGGGCGCGACGGGCATGGCGGGGCGAGCGCTGGATCAGGCGGCCGGCTTCCACTGGCTGAGCAGGGTGTGCAGCTCGGCGGCGGAGGCGGCGGCGCGCAGGCGGGCGACGAAGGCCGTGTCGCTGAACATCTCCGCCAGCTGGGCCAGCAACTGCAGATGTTCCTGGGTGGACTGTTCCGGCACCAGCAGGCCGAACAGCAGGTCCACCGGCTCGCCGTCGACGGCGTCGAAGTCGATGGGCTGCTGCAGCTTGATGAAGGCGCCGACGGTCACCGTGCCGTTCTTGACGCGGCCGTGGGGAATGGCCACGCCATGCCCCAGTCCGGTGCTGCCGAGACGCTCGCGGGCGATCAGGCTGTCGAACACGTCGGTCGGGTTCAATGCCTGCTGGTCGCCGGCGATGAGTGCGCTCAGCTGTTCCAGCACCCGTTTCTTGCTGGCCGACGGGTCGCCGCAGGCGACGCGTCCGGCCGTTAGCAGGTCTGCGATATGCATGATGGGGGCGCGGCCGACCGGACCTTATTCGCCGGCGGTGGTGTTCTTCAGCGTGGCGCCTTCCGTGCGGTGGTGATCGGTGAGCTTTTCCTTGTGCTTCTTGATCTGGCGATCCAGCTTGTCGGCCAGGGCGTCGATGGCGGCGTACATGTCCTCTTCCTCGGCGTTGGCGAACAGGTTGTTGCCGGTGATGGAGAAGGTGGCCTCGGCCTTGTGGCGCAGTTTTTCCACGCTCAGTACCACATGCACGTTGGTGACGTGGTCGAAGTGGCGCTCCAGGCGCTCCAGCTTGCTGCTGACGTAGTCACGCAGGGCGGGGGTGATTTCGACGTGGTGGCCGGTGAGGTTGAGTTGCATGGTGTTCTCCTTGGGACGGTTCAAATGCAGTAGATGATGAAATCAGGTCAGACGTTTGCGTTCGTTGGACGGCGGGATGTTCATGGCTTCGCGGTATTTGGCGACGGTACGACGGGCCACGTTAATCCCCTGTTTGCAAAGCACTTCGGCGATCTTGCTGTCGCTGAGCGGCTTGGCCGGATTTTCCTCGGCGATCATGTTCTTGATAAATGCCCGTATGGCGGTGGATGAGCACTCGCCTCCGCTGGCGGTGCTGACGTGACTGGAGAAGAAATACTTCAGCTCGAAAATCCCGCGCGGGGTGTGCATGTATTTCTTGGTGGTCACGCGGGAGATGGTGGATTCGTGCATGCCCACCTCCTGGGCAATATCATGCAGCACCAGCGCCTTCATTGCCACCTCGCCTTGCTCCAGGAAGCCGCGCTGGTGCTCGACGATGCAGCTGGCCACCTTGAGCAGGGTCTCGTTGCGGCTCTGCAGGCTCTTGATGAACCAGCGCGCCTCCTGCAGGTGGTTTTTCAGGGTGGTGTTGTCGCTGGCCGAGCCGGCCTGCTTCATCAGCCCGGCGTAGGTGGCGTTGATGCGCAGGCGCGGTGCCGCCTCCGGGTTCAGCTCCACGCGCCAGGCGCCCTTGACCTTGCGCACGATGACGTCGGGGACGATGTATTCGGTACGGGCGCTGGAGATCTGCGCGCCGGGGCGCGGGTTGAGCGACTGGATCAGCTTGATGATGCGGCCCAGTTCCTCGTCCTCCAGCTTGAGGCGGCGCTTGAGCTGGTTGTAGTCGCGCCCGGCCAGCAGGTCGAAATGGTCGCTGAGCAGCTGCACTGCGGCTGCGCGCTGCGGGGTATCCTCCGGCAGCTGGCGTAGCTGCAGCAGCAGGCTTTCGCGCAGGTCACGCGCCGCCACCCCCGGCGGGTCGAGGTTCTGCACCGCGTGCAGCACCGCCTCCACCTCGTCCGGGTCGATGTCGAATTCCCCGCGCAGGCCTTCATACAGCTCCTCCAGCGGCACGCTGAGGAAGCCGTCGTCGTCCACCGCATCGACGATGGCCTCGGCGATGGCGCGGTCGGTGTCGCTCATGGGCATCAGGCGCAGCTGCCAGGTGAGGTGTTCCTGCAGGGTTTCGCCCGAGGTGTCGCCGTAGTCGGTGTCGTAGTCCTCGCTGTCGTAGCTGGAGGCGCCGCCGCTGTTGATGTTGTCGTAGATGTCTTCCCAGGCGCTGTCCACCGGCAGTTCGTCGGGGATGTCGCTGCTGGTCTGCAGTTCCAGGTCGTGCTCGGCGGCGGGGGCCTCGTGGCGCGGCTCGGCCTCCGCCACTTCGCTGTCGGGGTAGCTGTCCGCTTCCGGCGCCGGCGCGACGGCTTCGTCACCCGCGTCGAGACCCTCCAGGCCCTCGTCCTCGCCCTCCTCGGCCAGTTCCAGCATGACGTTGGATTCCAGCGCCTGCTGCACCTCCATCTGCAGCTCGAGCGTCGACAGCTGCAACAGGCGGATCGCCTGCTGCAGTTGCGGGGTCATGGTGAGCTGCTGACCGAGCCGGAGCTGTAATGACTGTTTCATTGGGTTATTGGCGCGCCGGGAGGCGGGAAGGCAATTCTACCGCAAAGAGCGTGCCAGAGTAAGGAAGAACACGGATGGAGGCAGCTGCGGATGCGGCTAGAGCCGGAAACTTTCGCCCAGGTAGACCTTGCGTACCTGTTCGTTCTGGAGCAGCTCCTGCGGGGTGCCGGCGGCGATGACCTGGCCGTCGCTCATGATGTAGCCGCGGCCGCAGATGCCGAGGGTCTCGCGCACGTTGTGGTCGGTGATGAGGACCCCGATGTTGCGTTCGCGCAGGTGGTTGATAATGCCCTGGATATCCAGCACCGAGATGGGGTCGACGCCGGCAAAGGGTTCGTCGAGCAGGATGAAGCGGGGCTCCATGGCCAGGGCGCGGGCGATCTCCACCCGGCGCCGCTCGCCGCCGGACAGGCTCATGCCGGTGTTGTTGCGGATGTGGCCGATGTGCAGCTCCTCCAGCAGGCCCTCCAGCTTTTCCTCGCGCTGGGCGCGGGACAGTTCGCTGCGGGTCTCCAGGATGCCGAGGATGTTTTCGGTCACGGTGAGCTTGCGGAACACCGAGGCCTCCTGCGGCAGGTAGCCGACGCCGCGCCGGGCGCGGCGGTGGATGGGGTCGCGGGTGATGTCGAGGCCGTCGATGGTGATGCTGCCGGCATCGCAGGGGACCAGGCCGACGATCATGTAGAAGCAGGTGGTCTTGCCGGCGCCGTTGGGGCCGAGCAGACCCACCACCTCGCCGCTGTCGATGTGCAGCGAGACGCTCTTGACCACGGTGCGCGCCTTGTAGCGCTTGGCCAGCCCTTCGGCGCTGAGGCGGGCGGAGGTCATGGTTTCTTCTCCCCTTCGGTGCGCGGCTGGATGACGGCATGGACACGGCCGCTGCCGTTGTCCTGGCCGCTGGCCTGCACCCGGCTCTGCACGATGTCGTAGTCGATGCGCTCGCCGCTGAAGCGGTCGCCGCCCTGCTGGACCCAGGCGGCGCCGCGCAGATGCAGGCGATCTTCGCTGGCGCGGTAGTCGAGCTGCAGGGCCTCGCCCTCGACGTCCGCCGTGGCGCCCTCCGGGCGCTGGCGGAAGCGCACCGGCCGGCCCTCCGCCTCGAGGCGATCCAGTTCGTCGTTGCTGCGGTAGACCTTGAGCAGGTCGGCCTCCATGTGCAGCGTGCCCTGATCCAGCACCACATTGCCGCGGTAGGTGCTGACCCCGCTGCGGTTGTCCATTTCCGCCCAGTCGGCACGCACGTGGATGGGTTGCTGGCGGTCGCTCTCCAGGGCGGCGGCCAGGCCCGGCAGGGCGAGCAGGAGGCAGCCGAGAAGCTTAAGGTGACGGGACATAATTCCCCCTGACCTGGGCCAGCAGCACCAGGCGCTCTTCCTTCATGTAGGCGCGCATGCCGACGGCGTCGACACGGCCCTCCGGGTTGGTGATGGTGACCGGGGCATCGGTTTCGGCGTAGCGCTCCTTCGGCCGCAGCAGCATGGCGTCGGTGGTGAGCACCAGCAGGCCGCCCGCGTCCTCGCGGGTCATTCGTACGCCGCCGGACAGCTGCACCTCCCTGCCGTCGCCGCTGACCAGGCCGCGGGCGGCGTCGATCTGCCAGGGCGGCGTGTCGTCCGCCGTGTCGTACAGCGTCATGCGCGGCTCGGTCAGGTCCATCGAGCCGTCATCGGCGTAGCGCAGCATGAATTCGGCGGCCAGGCGCTGGTCCGGCCGGCCCTCCAGGTTCATGGTGGTGGTGATGAAGTCGCGCAGAAAATATTCCGGCACGTGCCTTGCCTCGGCGGCACGCTCGCGCTCGGTCTCCTCGCGCCGGCTGAACAGCCAGTGGGCGAGGAGGGCGAGGGCGACCAGCACCGTGACGGCAAGGAGGCGGCGGTTCATGCGAGATAGTGTTGCAGCTGGGCATCAAGCGTGCCCTGCGCGCGCATGATCAGTTCGCACACGTCGCGCGCCGCGCCGCGACCGCCGCCGTGCTCGCTGATCCAGTGGGCATGCTGTTTGACCAGGGGGTGGGCGTCCTGCACCGCCAGGGCCAGGCCGACGCGGCGCATCACCGGCAGGTCCACCACATCGTCACCGGTGTAGGCCACCTGATGCGGCGCCAGGCCGAGCTTGGCGATCAGTTCTTCGAAGGCCGGCAGCTTTTCCAGCTTGCCCTGGTAGACATGACGGATGCCGAGGCTGTCCATGCGGTGTTTGACCACCTGCGAGGTGCGGCCGGTGATGATGCCGATCTCCACGCCGCTGGCCTGCAGCATCTTCATGCCGTGGCCGTCGCGGGAGTGGAAGGCCTTGTATTCCTGGCCGTCATCGCCCAGGTACAGGCTGCCGTCGGTGAGCACGCCGTCGACGTCGAAGATCACCAGGCGTATCTGTGCGGCTTTTTCCAGTATGTCCTGCATCGAGTGCTCCGCTCTTTGTGTTGGGGCCGCGGTCAGAGGGCAGAAGCACGGTGCCGTGTCTTCTGCGTGGGTTTGGCGGTTTTGTCCTCTGCCGTGCCGCGTTGTTGTTCTGTCGTTCCCGCTGCCCTCAGACGACGCCGGCACGCAGCAGGTCGTGCATGTTGATGGCTCCGCACAGCACGCCGTCGGCATCGACCACCGGCAGGGCGTTGATGCGTTTCTCGTCCATGATGTGCAGGGCCTCGGCGGCCAGCAGGTCGGCGCGGATGGTGGTGCAGCCGCGGGTCATCACCTCGACCACCTTCATGCCGGCGATCGCCACCTCGCCGTGGTCGAGCAGGCGGCGTAGGTCGCCGTCGGTGAAGATGCCGATGATGCGGCCGCTGTCGTCCACCACCGAGGTCATGCCCAGCCCCTTGCGCGTCATTTCCAGCAGGGCATCACGCAGCGACGCCTCCGCGCCGACGCGGGGAATGCTCTCGCCGGTGTGCATGATGTCCTCGATGCGCAGCAGCAGGCGGCGGCCCAGGCTGCCGGCCGGGTGGGACAGGGCGAAGTCTTCGGCGGTGAAGCCGCGTGCCTCCAGCAGGGCCACGGCCAGGGCATCGCCCATGGCCAGGGTGGCGGTGGTGCTGGAGGTGGGGGCCAGGCCCAGCGGGCAGGCCTCCCGCTCCACGCTGACATCCAGGTTGACCTCGGCGGCCTTGGCCAGACGCGAGCGCGGATTGCCGGTGAGGCTGATGAGCGGCACGCCGAGGCGCTTGATCAGGGGCAGGATGGTGAGGAGCTCATCGGTTTCGCCCGAGTTGGACAGGGCCAGCACCACATCTTTGGCGGTGATCATGCCGAGGTCGCCGTGGCTGGCCTCGCCGGGGTGGACGAAGAAGGCCGGCGAGCCGGTACTGGCCAGGGTGGCGGCGATCTTGGCGCCGATGTGGCCGGACTTGCCCATGCCGGTGACCACGATGCGGCCCTCGCAGGCCAGCATGTGGCGGCAGGCACGGGCGAAGCCGGCATCGATGCGCCCGCTGAGGGTGGCCACCGCCGCGGCCTCGGTCTCCAGCACCGCACGGCCGAGCTGCTGCAGCTTGTCGTCGTCGGCGGGGCGGGTCATCCGGCCACCGGGTAGCCGAGTTCGGCCAGCTTGGCGGTGAGGGCGGCGCGATCCAGGCCTTCGCCGCGCACCGTCACCTGTCCGGCCAGGGTCACCTCCACGGCACTGACGCCGGGCAGGTCCTTGAGGCCGTTGTGGATGTTGGCGACGCAGCCGCCGCACTTGACGTTCTTCACGCTGAACTCTTCCGTTTGCATCGGTCGCCTCCCTTACTGGGTGCTGGCGTGGAACAACAGGCCCATGTAGGCGATGAAGCCTATCAGCAGGATGCCGCCCTCCGGCCGGTTGATGCGGCCCTGGCCGCGGAAGCCGTAGGCGAAGGCGAACAGCAGCACGGTGAAACCGAACATGATGGGGAAGTCGCGCGTCATCACGTCGTCCGGGGTCGCCAGCGGGTGGATCAGGCCGGGCAGGCCGAGCACGGCCAGCAGATTGAACATATTGGAGCCCAACACGTTGCCGATGGCAATGTCGTCCTCCCCCTTGAGGGCGCCGGTAATGGAGGCCGCCAGTTCCGGCAGGCTGGTGCCGATGGCGACGATGGTCAGGCCGATGATGAGGTCGGGCACGCCGAAATGCTGCGCCACGTTGACCGCGCCCCACACCAGCAGGCGCGAGCTGAGCAGCAGGACCACCAGCCCGAACGCCACCCAGAACAGGGCGCGGCCCATGGCCATGTCGGCCGGTATCTCCTCGGCAAATTCATCCTGCAGCGGGTCGCAGGCCTGTACCGCCGGGTCGCAGGCACGTTCGCGCAGGCCCAGGCCCACCAGCCAGTACACCATCAGGCCGAAACCGGCCAGCAGGATTACGCCGTCGATACGGCTGAGCTCGCCATCCAGCAGCAGGATCAGGGCCAGGGTGGTGACGGCGAACAGGATGGGGAACTCGCGGCGCAGGGTTTCCGAATGCACCGACAGCGGGGCGATGAGGGCGGTGAGGCCCAGCACCAGGCCGACGTTGGTGATGTTGGAGCCGATGGCATTGCCCACCGCGATGCCGGGATTGCCGGCCCAGGCCGCCATGGCCGAGACCAGCATCTCCGGCGCCGAGGTGCCGAAGCCGACAATGGTCAGGCCGATGATCAGGGGCGAGACGCCCAGGTTGCGGGCGGTGGCGGCGGCGCCGGTGACGAAACGGTCGGCGCCCCACACCAGCAGCACGAAGCCGCCGAGGATGGCAAGAAACGAGGTCCAGAGCATGGTTATCCAGTCGAAAAGGAGAGGCGGGCATTCTGCCACAAGAGGGGATGGGCGAGATACGAGGGGACTGGGGCGTCGTATCCGGTATCCCCGGGGCGTGGTCAGGGCCGTTACTGTGCCGGCGGCTCATCCGGCGGCAGGTCTTCAAATTCGTCGAAATCGAACTCAGGTGCCGGCGGGTTGCCGTCGTAAACCCGGTTTTCCCGCATCTGCAGCCAGGATTCGCGCATGAACAGGTAGGGGTCGAGGGCCCCCTGTTCCATCAGGCGGGTGGTGCGCAGCAGGCCGGCGCGGGTGTCCACGGCGCCGAGACCGATGAGGGTATAGCGGGCCCCGTCGCTCTCCACCTCGTTGAGGAGGTTGAACTGGCTGTAGTCCACCGCCAGGCCGGTGCCGTCGCGCAGGGAGCTGGGACCGAGAATGGGCAGCACCAGATAGGGGCCGGAGCCCACGCCCCAGTAACCCAGGGTCTGGCCGAAGTCCTCTTCGTGCTTGGTCAGGCCCATGGGGGTGGCGACGTCGATGAGGCCGCCGATGCCGACGGTGGTGTTCCACAGCAGGCGCGAGAAATCGGAGGCCGCCTGGCGGAACTTCAGCTGCAGCAGGTCGTTGGCCAGGACCACCACATCGCCCAGATTGCTGAAGAAATTCGATACACCAGTACGCGCCGTCTGCGGCACCACCTCGACATAGCCTTCGGCCACCGGTTTCAGGATCTTGTTGTCGAAGTCGGTGTTGAAGTCATACATGCCGCGGTTGAAGCTTTCCCAGGGATCGCGCGGGTCGCGCTCGCCGGGGACGGTGGCGCAGCCGGTGAGGGCGAGGAGCAGGGGAAGGAGAAGGAAGCGCGGGCTCACGGTTGGAGGTTTTCTGGTTGGTGTTGGTTTTCGCGTGGAACGAGCGGCACCTTACCTCATTTTTCCTGAACCTGAAATCCGGTAGTTACTTCGCCTCCGTCTTGGTCGCGCCGCAGCGGGCGCAGCGGTAGAGGGTCACCAGCCGGCCGAGCTTGACGTCGAAGGGGCGGGCCGTTTGTATCTCCCAGCGGTGAAAGCCGCTCTTGCACAGGGTCTTGCCCTTGTGTTTCTCGGCGGGAGAGGGGCGTTTGAAGGGGAGAATCTCGGCCATGAACGGCAGTTTCAGGTCTCGGGTGGCAAGTTGCAAGGGGCGCCGGGCCACTGTGTTTATACTTGAGGCCCCGCCAGTTCAAGAGTGCGAAACGCGAAGTCATGTTTATTGCTGCCTGCGGCTGGGACCACGACGGCTGGTCCGGCTCCTTCTATCCCGACGACCTGCCGCCCGAGTGGCGACTGACCTATTACGGCAACGAGTTCCGCGCCGTGGTGGTCCCTGCCGCCCTGTGGCAACGGGCCGATGCGGCGACGGCGGCGCAATGGGTGGCGGATACGGCGGAGGATTTTTGCTTTCTGCTGGAGGCGGCGAACACACCGCCGCCGGCGACACTGCGGGAGGCACTCGCAGATCGCTATGCTGGCGTGGCGGGCGAAGGGGGGCTTCCCGTGCTGCGCTGGGAGGGCGGGGCCGATGCCCGCGCCCTGCGTGCCGCCATCGAGGCCCTTCCGGTACACGGCGTGTTGCTGATTGCCGGTGCGCCGCCGTCGCTGCAAGCCCTGCGCACTGCGCAGACCATCACACAATTGCTCGGTCGCTGACGGTTGACGGCGCGGCACAAGTCGCCGACACTGCCGCCTCAACAAGGAGCGTCGCATGGCCCCCGCCGGGGCCTTTTGTTTATATGACCGAAGACTCGAATTCACCGCTGGTACAGGTTCGCGGGCTGCGCTTTGCGCGCGGTAGCCGCCCCATCTTCGACGGCGTCGACCTCGACATCCGTCGCGGCCAGGTCACCGCCATCATGGGGCCGAGCGGCACCGGCAAGACCACCCTGCTCAAGCTCATCGGCGGCCAGCTGCGCCCCGATGCCGGCAGCATCACCGTCGACGGCCAGGACGTGCACCGCCTCAGCCACCGCGGGCTGTACGACCTGCGCAAGCGCATGGGCATGCTGTTCCAGTCCGGCGCCCTGCTCACCGACCTCAACGTCTACGAGAACGTCGCCTTTCCGCTGCGCGAGCACACCGACCTGCCGGAGCCGATGATCCGCGATCTGGTGCTGATGAAGCTGGAGGCCGTCGGCCTGCGCGGGGCGCGCGGCCTGATGGCCAACGAACTGTCCGGCGGCATGGCGCGCCGCGTCGCCCTGGCCCGCGCCATCGCCCTGGACCCGATGATGATCATGTACGACGAGCCGTTCACCGGGCAGGACCCCATCTCCATGGGCGTGCTGGTGAAACTGATCCGTTCCCTCAACGACGCCCTGGGCCTGTCCTCGATCATCGTCTCCCATGACGTGCAGGAGACGGCGGCGATTTCCGATTACATCTACCTGCTGTCCGGCGGCAAGGTGGTGGCCCACGGCACGCCGGCGGAACTGGGCCGCTCCAGCTCCGACTGGGCGCAGCAGTTCCTGCAGGGGCTGCCCGACGGGCCGGTGCCGTTCCATTACCGCGCCGCGCCCTATGCCGAGGACCTGCTGGCCGGGCGCGAGGGGAGGGTTTGATGCTGGACTGGCTGGCGCAACTGGGCCGTCACGGCCTGAGCTTCTTCGAGCGCCTCGGGCGCGGCCATCTGCTGCTGCTGGCGTTGCTGCGCGGGGTGCCGGGCCTGGTGCTGCGGCCGCTGCTGGTGGTGCAGCAGGTGTACTCCATCGGTGTGCTGTCCCTGCTGATCATCGTGGTGTCCGGCGTGTTCGTCGGCATGGTGCTGGGCCTGCAGCTGTACAACACCCTGGTGGACTTCGGCGCCGAGGCGTCGCTGGGTCCGGTGATTGCGCTGACCCTGGTGCGCGAGCTGGGTCCGGTGGTGACGGCCCTGCTGTTCGCCGGCCGTGCCGGCTCGGCCCTCACCGCCGAGATCGGCCTGATGAAGGCCACCGAGCAGCTGTCCGGCATGGAGATGATGGCGGTGGACCCGGTGAAGCGGGTGCTGGCGCCGCGCTTTCTCGGCGGTTTCATCGCCATGCCCCTGCTGGCGGCCATCTTCAGCCTGGTCGGTGTCTACGGCGGCTATTTCGTCGGTGTCGGCCTCCTCGGCGTGGACGAGGGCAGCTACTGGTCGCAGATGCAGTCGATGGTGGATTTCGACGACGATGTGATGAACGGCGTGATCAAGAGCCTGGTATTCGGCGTGGTGGTGACCTGGATCGCCGTGTTCGAGGGTAATGATGCCGTGCCCACCTCGGAAGGGGTGAGCCGGGCGACGACCCGTACCGTGGTGCATTCCTCCCTGGCGGTGCTGGGACTGGATTTCGTGTTGACGGCCCTGATGTTCGGAGTGGACTGATGATGCAGGTAAGAACCGTAGAGATTTGGGTCGGCGTGTTCGTGGCGGCGGGTCTGGCCGCACTGTTCATGCTGGCGATGCAGGTGAGCAACCTTACCGTGGTGGGGGACGACAAGGGCTATACCGTGACCGCCCGCTTCGAGAATGTCTCCGGCCTCAAGGTGCGTTCGCCGGTGACGGTGGCGGGGGTGCGCGTCGGCCGCGTCACCGCCATCGAGTTCGACCCGCAGACCTTCCAGGCCGTGGTGTTCATGCGTATCGGCGCCGGCTTCGACCAGTTGCCGCTGGATACCTCGGCCGCCGTGCTGACCTCCGGCCTGGTGGGCGAGAAGTACGTCGGCCTGGAGCCGGGCGGCGATATGGACGTGCTCAAGGACGGTGGCGAGATCAAGCTGACCCAGTCCACCCTGGTGCTGGAGCAGATGATCGGCAAGTTCCTGTTCGACAAGGCGGAGACCGGCAAGGAGTGAGCACGCCCCGCATCGAGAACGGCGCCGACGGCCTGCGTGTCGCGGGCGATCTCACCTTCGCCACCGTCACCGCCCTGCTGAATGGCAGCAGCGCGCTGTTCTCCGCCGGCAGCGGCCCGCTGTCGGTGGACCTGTCCGGCGTCGGCCGTGCCGACAGTGCCGGACTGGCCCTGCTCATCGAGTGGTCGCGGCTGGCGCGCGCGGCCGGGCGTGAACTGCAGTTCCGGGCGGTCCCCGCCCAGATGCAGGCCATCGCCGCCGCCTCCGGACTGAGCGGCATCCTCGCCCTGGCCTGAGGCCGCCGCCCGGGGCGGCAAAACCCTTGCTGCAGCGGGCATTTCTGGGGGCTGCGTCCCGTTCTCCAGCTTACAAAATCGCGGTTCAGGGGGTATCATTCCTCCCCTTGTTTTTCAGGCACAGAGCGGAGCCCCCATGGAACCGAGCGAGATCAAGCGGCTCATCGAGGCCGGCATCCCCGGCTGCGAGGCCATCGTGACCGGCGACGGCAGCCATTTCGACGCCACCGTGGTCAGTACGGCCTTCGAGGGTCTGTCCATGGTCAAGGAACAGCAGCTGGTATACGCCACCCTGGGTGATCGCATCACCAGCGGCGCCATCCATGCCCTGTCCATCAAGGCCTACACGCCACAGGAGTGGGAGACCCAGCGCAAGCTGAAGGTGTCCTTCTGATCCCCTACACCGAACCGGCGGCCTGCGCGGCACGCGGGCCGGAGCCAGTACATGGATAAACTGATCATCACCGGCGGCAGCCGCCTCAACGGCGAAATCCGCATTTCCGGCGCCAAGAACGCGGCGCTGCCGATCCTGGCGGCCACCCTGCTGGCCGACACGCCGCTCACCGTGGGCAACGTGCCGCACCTGCACGACATCACCACCACCATGGAGCTGCTCGGCCAGATGGGCGTGCACCTGACGGTGGACGAGAAGCTCAACACCGAGGTGGACAGTTCCACCATCAACTCCTTCGTTGCGCCCTACGAGCTGGTGAAGACCATGCGCGCCTCGATCCTGGTGCTGGGGCCGCTGGTGGCGCGTTTCGGCCATGCCGAGGTGTCGCTGCCCGGCGGTTGCGCCATCGGCTCGCGTCCGGTGAATCTGCACATCACCGGCCTGCAGCGCATGGGCGCCGACATCTCCGTCGAAAACGGTTACATCAAGGCCCGTGCCAAGCGCCTCAAGGGCGCCAAGCTGGTGATGGACCTGGTCACCGTCACCGGCACCGAGAACCTGATGATGGCCGCGGCCCTGGCCCAGGGCACCACGGTGATCGAGAATGCCGCGCGCGAACCGGAGGTGGTGGACCTGGCCAACTGCATCAACATGATGGGCGGCAAGGTGTCCGGCGCCGGCACCGACACCATCACCATCGAGGGCGTCGACAGCCTGAGCGGCGGCCGCTACGACGTGATGCCCGATCGCATCGAAACCGGCACCTATCTGGTCGCGGCGGCGATTACCGGCGGCAAGGTGAAGTTGAAGGACACCCGGCCGGACCTGCTCGATGCGGTGCTGTCCAAGCTGCGCGAGGCGGGGGCCGAGATCGAGACCGGTGCCGACTGGATCAGTCTGGATATGCAGGGACGCCGGCCTCGTGCGGTGAGCGTGCATACCGCCCCCTATCCGGCCTTTCCCACCGACATGCAGGCGCAGTTCACTGCGCTCAATGCCATTGCCGAAGGGGCCGGCACCATTACCGAGACGGTGTTCGAGAACCGCTTCATGCACGTGCAGGAACTGCAGCGCATGGGCGCCAGCATTCGCCTGGAAGGCAACACCGCCATCACCACCGGCGTGGACAGGCTCACCGCCGCGCCGGTGATGGCCACCGATCTGCGCGCCTCCGCCAGTCTGGTGCTGGCGGGCCTGGTGGCGCAGGGCGACACCATCGTCGATCGCATCTATCACATCGATCGCGGCTATGAATGTATCGAGGAAAAGCTGCAGCAGCTTGGCGCGCGCATCCAGCGCATGCCGGACAAGAGCTTCCAGCGCAGCCGCGCCGGCAGCCTGCTGCGTGATGTAATGCCATGAGCGAGACGCTGACCATCGCCCTGTCCAAGGGGCGCATCTTCAAGGACACGCTGCCGCTGCTGGCCCATGCCGGCATCGTGCCGAAGGACGATCCGGAGACCAGCCGCAAGCTGATTCTCGACACCAACCAGGATGACGTGAAGCTGGTGATCATTCGTGCCGCCGACGTGCCGACCTTCGTCGAATACGGCGCCGCCGACCTCGGCGTCACCGGCAAGGATGTGTTGCTGGAACACGGCGGCGAGGGGCTGTACGAGCCGCTCGATCTGCAGATCGCGCGCTGCCGCCTGATGGTGGCCGGCAAGCCCGGCTTTGAACCGGCGCGCCGCCTGCGTGTCGCTACCAAGTACCTCACGATTACCAAAAATTACTATGCCGCTCAGGGCCGCCAGGTGGACCTGATCAAGCTGTACGGCTCCATGGAACTGGCGCCGCTGGTGGGGCTGGCCGATTGCATTGTCGATCTGGTGGAGACCGGCAATACGCTGAAGGCCAACGGCCTGGAGCCGCTGGAACACATCATGGACATCAGCTCGCGCCTGGTGGTGAACAAGGCGGCGATGAAGATGAAGCACGCCCGCGTCAAGGCGTTCATCGAGCGCATGAGCGAGGCAGTCAATTCACGGTAGGAGCGGCTCTGCCGCGATGATTCCAGTCGCGGCACCGTCGCTTCGTATGGTTGAATCGCGGCAGAGCCGCTCCTACGGATGTTTGCAATGACCATCAAACGACTCGATACCACCACCCCTGATTTCTGGAAGGCGCTGGAGCAGCTGCTGGCCTGGGAAGGCGTGTCCGACGACAAGGTCAACGCCATCGTGCGCGAGATCCTGCAGGCGGTGAAGCAGCGCGGTGACGCGGCGGTGCTGGAATACACCAACCGCTTCGATCGCATGCAGGCCACGAGCATGGCCGAACTGGAGATCCCGCGGGCGCAGCTTGAGGCGGCGCTGGGCAAGATCAGCCCCGAACAGCGCCGTGCCCTGGAGCTGTCGGCGGCGCGCGTGCGCGCCTATCACGAACACCAGAAGGTGGATTCCTGGAGCTACACCGAGGCCGACGGCACCCTGCTGGGTCAGCAGGTGACGCCGCTGGATCGTGTCGGCCTGTATGTGCCGGGCGGCAAGGCGGCCTATCCGTCGTCGGTGCTGATGAATGCCATTCCCGCCAAGGTGGCCGGGGTGGAGGAACTGATCATGGTGGTGCCGACACCGGACGGCGTGGTCAACGAGCTGGTGTTCGCCGCTGCCGCAGTGGCGGGTGTCGATCGCGTGTTCGCCATCGGCGGTGCCCAGGCTGTGGCGGCGCTGGCCTATGGCACAGAGAGTGTGCCGCAGGTGGACAAGATCGTCGGCCCCGGCAACATCTACGTCGCCACCGCCAAGGGCATGGTATTCGGCTCCGTCGGCATCGACATGATCGCCGGCCCCTCCGAGATCCTCATCGTCTGCGACGGCCAGACCGATCCGGACTGGATCGCCATGGACCTGTTCTCCCAGGCCGAGCACGACGAGGACGCGCAGTCCATCCTGCTCTGCCCCGATGCCGCCTTCCTCGAGGCGGTGCAGGAGAGCATCGCGCGTCTGTTGCCCACCATGGAGCGCGCCGAGATCATCCGCACCTCACTGTACGCGCGCGGCGCGCTGATCAAGGTGCGCGACCTCGACGAGGCCGTCGCCGTGGCCAACCACATCGCGCCGGAACACCTCGAGCTGTCGGTGGCCGACCCGCAGGCGATGGCCAAGAAGATCAAGCACGCCGGCGCCATCTTCATGGGCCGCCACACCGCCGAGGCGGTGGGCGACTACTGCGCCGGCCCCAACCATGTGCTGCCCACCTCGCGCACCGCGCGCTTCTCCTCGCCGCTCGGCGTGTACGACTTCCAGAAGCGCTCCTCGCTCATCATGTGCTCGCCGGACGGCGCCTCGGAGCTGGGCAAGGTGGCCTCGGTGCTGGCGCGGGGCGAGGGCCTCACCGCCCATGCCCGTTCCGCCGAATTCCGCATCAAGTCGTAATCGGAGCACGCCATGAGCCGCTACTGGAGCCCGCTGGTGCACCGGCTGTCGCCCTACGTCCCGGGCGAGCAGCCCAGGATGCCGAATCTGGTCAAGCTCAACACCAACGAGAATCCCTACGGGCCCTCGCCGCGCGCCCTGGCGGCGATCAGTGCCGCGGTGAACGACGGTCTGCGCCTGTACCCCGATCCCACCGGCATGCAGCTGCGCCAGGCGGTGGCCGACTACTACGGCCTCACCCCCGCGCAGGTGTTCGTCGGCAACGGCTCCGACGAAGTGCTGGCCCATGTGTTCCTCGGCCTGTTCCAGCATCCGGCGCCGCTGCTGTTCCCCGACATCACCTACAGCTTCTACCCGGTGTACTGCGGCCTGTACGGCATCGACTACCGGACGGTGCCGCTGACCGACGATTTCGAGCTGCGCGTCGCCGACTATCTGCACCCCAACGCCGGCATCATCTTCGCCAACCCCAACGCCCCTACCGGCCGCCTGCTGCCGCTGGCGGAGATCGAGTGGCTGCTGCAACGCAACACCGAGTCGGTGGTGGTGGTGGACGAGGCCTACGTGGACTTCGGCGGTGACAGCGCTGTTGCCCTGGTGAACAAATATCCCAACCTGCTGGTGGTGCAGACTCTGTCCAAGTCGCGCTCCCTCGCCGGCCTGCGCGTCGGCTTCGCCCTTGGGCATCCTGACCTTATCCAGGCGCTGGAGCGGGTGAAGGACAGCTTCAATTCCTATCCGCTGGACCGTCTCGCCCTCATCGGTGGCGTGGCGGCGATGGAGGACCACGAGCACTTCGAGCGTACCCGCCAGGCGGTAATCGCCAGCCGCGAGGCCCTGTGCCGCGAGCTGGAAAGCATGGGCTTCCGCATGCCGCCATCGGCGGCCAATTTCATCTTCGCGAGCCATCCGCAGCGCGATGCGGCGGAACTGGCGGCGGCGCTGCGCACCCGCGGCATCATCGTGCGCCACTTCCGCCTGCCGCGCATCGATCAGCACCTGCGCATTACCATCGGCACTCCGGAGCAAAATGCCGCGCTGCTCGCGGCACTGGGCGAAATCCTCGCCTGAAAAGCCGACGTCTCTCCGGCGGATGGCTGCCCCCGCCCTTAGCGGCGCCACGGCAGCTCTGCTAGCATGCGCAGCACCTTTCTCCCGCTCAGGTAAGCAACGCGATGGAATGGATCGCAGACCCGCAGGCGTGGGTGGCACTGGCCACGCTGACCGCCCTGGAAATCGTCCTCGGCATCGATAACATCATCTTCATTTCCATCCTGGTCGGGCGCCTGCCGCCGGCACAGCGACAGAAGGCGCGGGTGCTGGGGCTCGGCCTGGCGATGGGCTCGCGCATCCTGCTGCTGCTGTCGCTGGCATTTCTCGCCCAGCTCACGGCGCCGCTGTTCACCGTGCTGGCCGAGGCGATATCCGGCCGCGACATCGTGCTCATCGCCGGCGGCCTGTTCCTCCTCGCCAAGAGCACCTTCGAGATCCACGGCGCCCTGGAGGGGCCGGAGGAGCACGGGATGAAGGCGGGTGCGGCGCGCACCTTCACCGCGACCCTGATTCAGATCGCCCTCATCGACATCGTGTTCTCCCTTGATTCGGTGATCACCGCCGTGGGCATGGCGCAGCACATCCCGGTGATGGTGCTGGCCATCGTCATCGCCGTCGGCGTGATGATGTTTGCCGCCAAATCCATCGGCGACTTCGTCGATGCCCATCCCACCATCAAGATGCTGGCGCTCAGCTTCCTGATCCTGATCGGCGTGGCGCTCATCGGCGAAGGCCTCGACCTGCACATTCCCAAGGGCTACATCTACTTCGCCATGGCCTTCTCGGTGGTGGTGGAAATGCTCAACATCCGCATGCGCAAGCGTGCGCCGCAGCCGGTGCAGCTGCACAACAAGCCGGCAGAAGAGACGGAGTAGGACGATGCAAAACCTGTTGCTGCAGCCGGTGGATTTTCAGGTGGAAAAGACCGCCTGGGGCACCTGGCGCCGGCATCTGTCGGCGCAGGGGAGTTACTACGCGGAATTTGCCTCCCACGCCGAACTGCTCGGCTGGCCGCTGCTGCACTACACCCGTGGCATCAACCCGCAGACCGGAAGGCGCACCACGGCGCGCGGGGTGATCGCCGTGGGGCGTGTGGCGGTGGGTGGCATTGCCCTGGGGCAGGCGGCCTTTGGTCTGTGTGCCATCGGGCAGGCCGGGTTGGGTCTGCTGTTCGGGCTGGGGCAGGCCGCCAGCGGCTGGTACGCGCTGGGGCAGCTGGCGCTGGGGGTGGAGTTCGGCATCGGCCAGCTGGCGACGGGTTACACCGCCGTCGGACAGCTTGCTCTCGGCGAGTACGTGCTGGCCCAGCTGGGCATCGGCAGCCACCTGTGGACGCCGGAGCAGAGCGATCCGGCTGCGGTGGCCCACTTCACGGCGCTGTGGGAAAAGTTTCGCGTACTGTTCTGATTACTGTTCGGTGTTCTGCACCGGACGTTCCGCCACCTCGGCGTCCAGTTCGAAGGCCTTGCGGTTGCGCAGCCCCTTGACGCGGATGCGCTGGCCCGGCTTGGTCTGGGTGATGACGTTGAGGGCGGTGCGCACATCGCGCATGGGGCTGCCGTTGATTTCCAGGATGACATCACCCGGCTGCAGGCCGGCACGATCGGCCGGGCCGCGCTTGAGCACGCCGGCGATGATGATGCCGCGCTGTTCGCTGAGGCCGAAGGACTCGGCCAGGGCCGCGGTCATTTCCTGAATTTCCACGCCGAGCCAGCCACGGCTGACGCGGCCCTGTTCGATGATCTGCTGCATCACGCCGCGCGCCAGGCTCACCGGGATGGCGAAGCCGATGCCCTGGGAGCCGCCGGTACGGGAGAAGATGGCGGTATTGATGCCGACCAGTTCGCCGCCGGCGTTGATCAGTGCGCCGCCGGAATTACCCGGGTTGATGGCGGCATCGGTCTGGATGAAGTTCTCGAAGGTGCTGATGCCAAGCTGGCTGCGGCCGGTGGCGCTGACGATGCCCAGGGTGACGGTCTGGCCGACACCGAAGGGATTGCCGATGGCCAGCACCACGTCGCCGACACGCAGCTGCTCGGAGTCGCCCAGGGTGATGGCGGGCAGGTCGCCCAGCTCCACCTTGACCACGGCGAGATCGGTTTCCGGATCGGTGCCCACCACCTTGCCACGGGCCGTGCGCCCGTCACGCAGGGCGACTTCGATTTCTTCCGCTTCGGCCACCACATGGTTGTTGGTAAGAATGTACCCCTGGTCGCTGACGATGACGCCGGAGCCGAGGCTGGTTTCCTGGCGGCTGCGCGGCACGGCACCGAAACGGTCGCCGAAGAAGTGGCGGAACAGCGGGTCGTCGAACAGCGGGCTGCGCGTGGTGACGGTCTTGCTGGTATAGATGTTCACCACCGCCGGGGCTGCAAACTCCACGGCGTCTGCGTAGGATACGGGGCCGGAGGCCGGTGTCGGGCGTGCGCCCGGCGTGCTTTCGATGAAGGCCACCACCTTCTTGCCGTTGTCGAGCAGGTCCGGCTTCCACACCAGGACCAGAAAGGCGATGGCCAGGCCGATGGTGACGGACTGGACCAGAAAGACGATGGGCCGGTAGAGCTTCATGCAGGGAGTCCCGCGCCAGGGGTTGGAATGGAAGGCGCTGATTTTAACGTAATTACGGGTACACGGCATGGTGCGACTGAACGAGCTTGTGACCTGGAGCAACAATCTGCTGCAGGTGGACGATTACCAGGACTACTGTCCCAACGGTCTGCAGGTGGAGGGGCGGGGTGAGGTGCGGCGGCTGGTCAGCGGTGTCACCGCCAGCCAGGCGCTGATCGAGGCGGCCATCGTCCGCGGGGCCGACGCCCTGCTGGTGCATCACGGCTGGTTCTGGAGTGGGGAGGACCCCCGCGTGGTAGGCATGAAGCAGCGCCGGCTGAAGTCCTTGCTGGCCAACGACATCAGCCTGCTGGCCTATCATCTGCCGCTGGACGGCCATGCTGAACTGGGCAACAACGCCCGTCTTGGCCAGGTGCTGGGCCTGTCCGTCGAGGGGCGCTTCGGCAAGGGACCGGGCGGCGGCATCGCGTTCCACGGTTCCCTGCCGCAGGTTCTGTCCGGGGCCGAACTGGCCGCCCACATCGGCCGTTGCCTGGGGCGGGCACCGCTGCATGTCAGCGGTGGCGACCGTCCTCTGCGGCGCGTCGGCTGGTGCAGCGGGGCGGCCCAGGGCTGGATCGAGCAGGCCGCGGCCCTGGGGCTGGACGGCTTCATCAGCGGCGAGGTGTCGGAGCAGACGGTGCACGCGGCACGCGAGCTGGGCATCGACTACTTCGGTGCCGGCCATCACGCCACCGAGCGTTATGGCGTGCAGGCATTAGGTGAGCATTTGGCTCGGAAATTTGCGATCAATCATGAATTTATCGACATCGATAACCCGGTATGAATGCGCCGCACTGGGGGGCGTTCTTTCCTTGACCCGGCGCAGGTCTTTGTATGAAACTACGCGGCTAATTCTCTATAGGTATCTTCTGGCTTGCTGAAAGTGGTAGGGCCGGAAGCGACTTCGAACTGCATCAAGACGGTTTTTTTAGCGTTTGCCCGGTACGGTCACGGCCGCAGCAGTACCAAGGCCAGGGCCCGGGTTTTTGTTTTTTTTGCCTGACTTCGGGAGAGAGTATTGATGAGCACTGAAGGCGTTGATAAGGGTCGGCGCCGGTTCCTGACGGCGGCCACCTCGGTGGTCGGCGGCGTGGGAGCCGTGTATGCCCTGACCCCCTTCGTCCTGTCCATGCAGCCCAGCGAAAAGGCCAAGGCTGCTGGCGCGCCGGTTGAGGCGGACGTAAGCAAACTGGAACCCGGCCAGAAGTTGACCGTGGAATGGCGCGGCAAGCCGGTGTGGATCGTGCGTCGCACCGAGGAGAACCTGAACGACCTGCCGAGCCTCGACGGCAAGCTGCTCGATCCGGCCTCCGAGAACACGGCTCAGCAGCCGGAGTATGCCAAGAACGCGCACCGTTCCATCAAGCCGGAATACTCCGTGCTGGTCGGCATCTGCACCCACCTGGGCTGCTCCCCCACCTACCGTCCCGACATCGGCGCCGCCGACCTGGGCGGCCCGGACTGGAAGGGCGGCTTCTTCTGCCCCTGCCACGGTTCGCGCTTCGACCTCGCCGGCCGTGTCTTCTCCGGCGTGCCGGCTCCGTCGAATCTGGTGGTGCCGCCGCACAAGTACCTGAGCGACACCCGTATCCTGATCGGTGAAGATGGAGGCGCTGCGTAACCATGAGCACGATGAAAAAAATCATGGCGTGGGTGGATGAGCGCTTCCCCGCGACCGAAACCTGGGAAGCCCACCTTTCCAAGTACTACGCGCCGAAAAACTTCAACTTCTGGTACTTCTTCGGTTCCCTGGCCCTGCTGGTGCTGGTCAACCAGATCCTCACCGGCGTCTGGCTGGCGATGAGCTACAAGCCCGATGCCGGTCTGGCCTTCGCCTCCGTCGAATACATCATGCGCGACGTGGACTGGGGCTGGCTGATCCGCTACATGCACTCCACCGGTGCGTCGGCGTTCTTCATCGTCATCTATCTGCACATGTTCCGCGGCCTGATCTACGGTTCCTACCGCAAGCCGCGCGAGCTGCTGTGGATCATCGGCGTGATCATCTACCTGGTGATGATGGCCACCGCCTTCTTCGGCTACCTGCTGCCGTGGGGCCAGATGTCGTTCTGGGGTGCCCAGGTTATCGTCAACCTGTTCGCCGCCGTGCCCTTCGTCGGCGAGGAACTGTCGGTCTGGGTACGTGGTGACTACGTCATCTCCGACGCCACCCTGAACCGTTTCTTTGCCTTCCACTTCCTGCTGCCGTTCATCCTGGCCGCCCTGGTGTTCCTGCACATCGTGGCCCTGCACGCGGTGGGCTCCAACAACCCGGATGGCATCGAGATCAAGAAGAACAAGGACGAAAACGGCATTCCGCGTGACGGTATTCCGTTCCATCCCTACTACACCGTGAAGGACATCGTCGGCGTGGTCGGCTTCCTGTTCCTGTTCTCGGCGGTGCTGTTCTTCGCGCCGGAGATGGGCGGCTTCTTCATTGAGCATCCCAACTTCGAGCCGGCCAATCCGCTGAAGACCCCTGAGCACATCGCTCCGGTGTGGTACTTCACCCCGTTCTACGCCATGCTGCGCGCCATTCCGCCCATCGCCGGTTCGCAGTTCCCCGGCGTGGTGGTGATGTTCGGTGCCATTGCCGTGCTGTTCGTGCTGCCCTGGCTGGATCGCAGCCCGGTGAAGTCCATCCGCTACAAGGGGCCGATCTTCAAGATCGCCATCGCCATCTTCGTGGTGTCCTTTGTGGTGCTGGGCTGGCTGGGTGTGCAGGCCTCGACGCCGACCAAGACTCTGCTGGCGCAGATCTTCACCGCCCTGTACTTCGCGTTCTTCTTCCTGATGCCGTGGTACAGCAAGATCGACAAGACCAAGCCGGTTCCGGAGAGGGTGACAGAATGAAAAAGTTGGTAATTGCTTTCGTAATGGCAGCCCTGCCGGCCTTTGCCCTGGCTGCCGGTGCCGGCGTGCACCTGGACAAGGCCCCGGTCAATCTGCGTGACCAGGCCTCCCTGCAGCGTGGTGCCCAGATGTTCGTCAACTACTGTCTGAGCTGTCACTCGGCCCAGTTCATGCGCTTCAACCGCATGGGCGCGGACCTGGGCATCAGCGATGAGCAGCTGAAGGCCAACATGATGTTCGGCACCGACAAGGTGGGCGACACCATGACCATCGCCATGGCAGCGGCGGACTCCAAGGGCTGGTTCGGCAATCCGCCGCCTGACCTGTCGGTCATCGCCCGTGCCCGTGGTGCCGACTGGCTGTACACCTACATGCGCACCTTCTACATCGACGAGAAGAAGCCCATGGGCGTGAACAACCTGGTGTTCCCGGACGTCGGCATGCCGCACGTGCTGTGGGAGCTGCAGGGCATGCAGAAGCCGGTGTACCACACGGGTGAGGACGGTCATGCCACCATCAGCGGCTTCGAGATGGTCAAGCCCGGCACCATGACCCCGGCCGAGTACGACGCGGCCGTGGGTGACCTGGTCAACTTCCTGGTCTACATGGGCGAGCCGGTGCAGCTGAAGCGTCAGGAGCTGGGTGTGAAGGTACTGATCTTCCTGGCCTTCTTCTTCGTGCTGGCCTATCTGCTGAAGAAGGAATACTGGAAGGACGTGCATTAATCCCGCGGCCGCCAGGCCGGGCGGGGGGCTGTGCTAGAATAGCCAGGCCTCCGCTGGGACCAGCAACACCGACAGGGGGGCATTGCCCCCCTGTTTTTTTGCGCGAAGGGAGAGACGGACATGGCGGTAATTGCCAACAGACGTGCAGCCATGGTGCTGTTCTCCGGCGCCAGCGACATGTACAGCCACCGTGTGCGTATCGTGCTGGCCGAGAAGGGGATCGAGTTCGAACGGGTGGATGTGCGGCCGGGCGACCGCCTGGAAGACCTCATCGAGCTGAATCCCTACAACGAGGTTCCCACCCTGGTGGACCGGGAGCTTGCCCTGTACGACTCCGTCATCATCATGGAGTATCTCGATGAGCGCTTCCCCCATCCGCCGCTGATGCCGGTGGACCCGGTAAACCGCGCCACCCACCG
This sequence comes from Pseudomonadota bacterium, assembly GCA_040755915.1. GTDB lineage: Bacteria > Pseudomonadota > Gammaproteobacteria > Thiohalomonadales > Thiohalomonadaceae > Sulfurivermis. The sequence continues at coordinate 64,334 of JBFLWM010000035.1, forward strand.
TCTGATGCTGCACCGCATCCAGCGGGATCTCTATGCCCACGCCGATGTCGTGCTGCACGGCACCGAGAAGCAGGCTACCAAGGCGCGCAAGGACCTGCGCGATAATCTGATCGCGTCGCTGCCGGCGTTTGCCGCCAGGCCTTTCTTCCTCAGTGACGAATTTTCCCTGGTCGACTGCGCCCTGTTACCGCTGCTGTGGCGCCTGCCGCTGCTGGGCATTGAACTGCCGCGCCAGGCCACAGCCCTCAATGCCTACACGGAGCGCCTGTTCCGTCGCGGCGCATTCAAGGCCAGCCTGAGTGAAGCAGAGAAAGAGATGAGATAGCGGGCAGAGCCCGGCCTGCCGGGCGATATCTCCCGTTCATGCCGTCGCCCGATGAATCGGGCTCCTACAACCTGTTAGAGCAATGACTTCCAGCCGCCCCTATTTGATTCGTGCCCTGTACGAGTGGATCGTCGACAATGAAATGACGCCGCACGTGCTGGTGGATGCCAATCATCCCGGCACCAGCGTGCCGCAACAGTTTGTCGAGAACGGCAAGATCGTCCTCAATATCGGCCCCTTTGCCGTGCAGGGGTTGGCCATCGAGAACGAAAGCATCGGTTTCAGTGCCCGCTTTGGCGGCGTAGCCAATCACATCGTGGTGCCGATCGGCGCGGTACAGGCGATCTATGCGCGGGAAAACGGCCGCGGCATGGTGTTTGCCGACGAAGAGGAGACCCCTCCGCCGACCGAGCCGGAAGGAAGCAAGAAGCCGGCCTTGCGGGTGGTGAAGTAAATAATAATGGTGTGATTAAGCCGGCGGCAGTTTCTTGCCGGGATTGAGAATCCCCTGGGGGTCGAATTGCCCCTTGATGGCGTGCATCAGGGCCAGTGTGGCCGGATCGATCTCGCGACTGACGAACTCCCGTTTCTCGACCCCGATACCGTGCTCGCCGGACAGCGTGCCGTCGAGGCGCAGCACCAGGTCGAATACCTCCGACAGGCACAGCCGCGCGCGCTCCATTTCTTCCGGGTCGTCGGGATTGGCCAGCAGATTGACATGGATGTTGCCGTTGCCGGCATGGCCGAAATTGACGATGGTGATGCGGTAGCGCTCGGCCAGTCCGCCGAGTCCCTCGATCAGTTCCGGCATGTGCGATACCGGCACTACCACGTCTTCGTTGATCTTCTTCGGTGCCACCCTGCGCAGGGCCGGTGACAGTGCCTTGCGTGTCTTCCACAGGGCCGCCACTTCCTCCGCCGTGCGTGCCTCGATGACTTCGATGCAGCCATCGCCGCGTGCGGCATCGATCAGCGCCTGGGCCGCGTCGTTGAGGCAGGCCGCGGGTCCGTCCACCTCGATCATCAGCAGCGAGCCGGCATGGGCCGGCAATACGTCGCCGGCGTAGCCGCGGATCATTTCGATCGCCTTGGCGTCGAGAAACTCCAGCGCACAGGGCACCACCGGCTGGGCCATGATGCGCGAGATCGCCTCGGCGGCGCTGCGCATGTCGCGATAGCTGGCCTGCAGGGTACGCCGTGCCTGTGGTAGCGGTGTCAGCTTGAGGGTGGCCTCGGTAATCACCGCCAGGGTGCCTTCCGAGCCGATGAGCAGGCGGGTGAGGTCGTAGCCGACCACGCCCTTGGTGGTGAATACGCCGGCGCGCAGCTCGACACCGCCACCGGTCACGGCACGCAGGCCAAGCACGTTCTCGCGCGGCGTGCCGTACTTCACCGCACGTGGTCCGGCGGCGTTGCAGGCCAGGTTGCCGCCCACGCTGCACACCGCGGCGCTGGTGGGATCGGGCGGCCAGAAGAAACCGTGGGCCGCTGCCGCTTCCTGCACGGCCTGATTGGTCACGCCGGGCTCCACCACCATCAACCGGTTCGCCGGATCGATGCGCAGGATGCGGTTCATGCGTTCCAGCGACAGCACCACGCCAGCGCTGAGCGGTACTGCCGCACCGGTGGTGGCGGTGCCGTAACCACGCGCCACCAGGGGCACGCGGTAGTCGTTGCACAGGCGCATGACCGCCACGACCTGAGCGTGATCGGCAGGGCGTACCACCACATCGGGCAGGGCATGGCGCCGGCTGTTGTCATAACCGTAGGTCCAGCGTTCGTCCGCGGCGGTGATGCAGCCGTCGTTACCGAGCAAGGTGCGCAGGGCGTCAAGGAACGCCGCCGGCAGAGAGGCGGTCATCGTCACGGTGTCGGTTGTTCGACGTACTCGAAAAGCTTCACCACGCGTTTGACACCGCTGGTGTGGCGGGTGATTTCGCCGGCCCGGTCGCCCTGGCTGCGTGTCACCATGCCCATCAGATAGACGGTCTGTGCCTCGGTGAGCACCTTGATCTGGTTGCCGGGTACGTCCTTGTCGCCAAGCAGCTGCGACTTCACCTTGGTGGTGAGCCAGCTGTCGCGCGAGCGACTGGCCAGCGAGCTGATGGGACCGATGATGATGTCGTTGACGACGCGGCGTACCTTGGCGACGGTGCCGGCGAGTTTTTCCGCCTGGTCCCGTTGTGCCGCCGTGGCCGCTTCGCCGGACAGCAGCACCACGCCGTTGAAGCTGGTGATGTTGATGTGGGTCTGCTCACGCAATTCGGCATTGTCGTTGATGGCCTTGCCGATCTTCAGCTCGATTCCCTGATCATCGATGATGGTGCCCGTGGTACGTTGATCATCGGCCACGGCCACAGCGCCGGCCGCGGCGCCACCGACGATGACCGGGGCACAGCCCTGCAACAGGGTGAGTACCGCTGCGATGGTCAATAACAGCTTCATGTTCAGCCCTCCTCTCCGAACAGGTGCAGATCGATGAGATCGCACAGGCAGTGAATCACCAGCAGGTGGGTTTCCTGAATGCGTGCAGTGACCTGGGCCGGCACGCGAATCTCGACGTCACCTTCGGTCAGCGCTGCGGCCATGGTGCCGCCGTCGCGGCCGGTCAGCGCCACCACGCGCATCTGCCGGTCGTGCGCGGCGTGAATGGCGGCCAGCACATTGGCGGAGTTGCCGGAGGTGGATATGGCCAGCAGCATGTCGCCGGCATGGCCGAGGGCACGCACCTGTTTGGAAAACACCTGGCTGTAGTCGTAGTCGTTGGCGATGGAGGTGATGGTCGACGAGTCGGTGGTCAGTGCCATGGCCGGCAGTCCCGGACGCTCGCGTTCGAAGCGGTTGAGCAGCTCGGAGGAAAAATGCTGGGCGTCGCCGGCGGAGCCGCCGTTGCCACAGCTGAGGATCTTGCCGCCCGCCACCAGACACTGCGACATCATTTCGGCGGCGGTGGCGATGCCGGGGGTGAGCAACTCCAGTGCCGCCTCCTTGGTGCGGATGCTTTCCTGGAAATGGTTGCGGATGCGGTCGAGGTCGTTCATGGCTGAGTCAGGTTTCGATGGCATTGATGATCCATTCTACGCGGTTTTCCCCCTGCTCCGGTGTGACGGCAACGACATCGAAGCGGCAGGGGCGCCGGGCGGCATCCGGGTGTTGCTGCAGGTAGTACTGGGCGGCAGCAAGCAATTTTTCCTGTTTGTGGCGATCGACGCTGGTGATGCCGTCGCCATAGGCGGAGGGGCGGCGGTAGCGCACCTCCACGAACACCGTGGTGTCACCCTGGCGCATCACCAGGTCCAGCTCACCGCGGCGGCAGCGGTAATTGCGCTGCAGCAGGGTGAGGCCGTTGTGCTGCAGGTATGTGCAGGCCAGCTGTTCGGCAGCCTGTCCCAGGGCGGCACGATCGATCACGGTTGGCCGGCGCCACTCTCCGTGAGAAGGCGTGGTACGCCGCCGCTGAAGTGCGCCCAGGTCAGTTGGCGGTTCAGGCGCCGTTGCGCATCGAGACGCAGGGAACCGGTTTCACCGTGGAAGCGCTCGAAGGGATAGCTTTCCAGTACCTTGAGGACCGGGATCAGGTTGTAGGTATCCGAGCCGAGGGCGAGCAGCCGCTGCAGGCCGTTGTCGCTGACGCGCAGGGCGCCGCTGTCCTTGCGCAGGGCCTGGTTGGGCGTCGCAGCCTTCAGTGTCCACGGCATGTCACCGAAGATGACGCCGTCCATGTCGCGATCCAGCTCGCGGGCGAAGGCGCCGGAATAGATGTGCGAGGTGGCCAGCACCGGCAGGTCGGCGGCATGATGGAATTTGAGCTGTGGCCGGATCAGGCGCGCCTGGCGCGGGAAGGCGGCGAGGAACACAAAATCGATGTCCTCGCGCCGGCGCGGCTCGAAGTGCAGCTTCTGGCCGACCACGGCCTGCAATTGCTGGTGCCGCGCATCACTCAGATCCAGATTGAGCAGGGTGCGCAACGGGCGGGCGAAATCATTCTTGCTGGCGTCATAGCGCGCCAGGGTGGTGATACTGCCGCCCAGCTCCTGCCAGCGCCGGTCAAAGGCCTGCTCGATGCGCTCGCCCCATTCCCCTTCGGGAACAAAGACTGCCGCATGGCTGTAACCCTGCACCCAGGCGCGCTCCGCCACCTGCTGCGCCTCTTCCTCCGGCGAGAGGGAGAGCTGGTACAGGTTGGTGGGCAGGGAGTAACCGTCGATGCTGTTCAGCACCAGGGTCGGCACCGGGAAATCGCCACGGTCGAGCAGGGCGGTGACGCCTTCCTTGCTCAACGGGCCGATGACGAAGTCGGCGCCTTCCAGCAGTGCCTGCTCGTAGTTGGGCAGGACCTGCGCCGGATTGGCGGTGTCGTAGATACGGATGTTGATGCGTTGCTCGGCCGGGGAGTGATAGTAGGCCGCGAGCACGCCATCGCGCACTGCCGCGCCGGCGCTGGCAAAGCGGCCGGACAGGGGCAGCAGCAGGGCGATCTGTTTCGGTTGCAGCACCAGTTCGGCACTGCGTTGCAGCATGTCGTCGATGAAGCGCTGCGGCGCGGGATGCTGCGGATAGGCCTGATGCCAGCCATCGATCAATTGTTGCAGTTCACGCCGGCCGAACTGGTATTGCTTGTTGATCTCGGCCAGCGCCATCCAGCCGCTGAATTCGTCGGGCGGCGGTGCGTAGCGCAGGGCGCGCAGGGTCTGGGCGGAGAGCTGGGTCAGGGCGTTCCACAGCTGCTGCTGGTTGTCATCCAGCGCCGCATCGTCATAGAGGTAGTGACTGCGCAGGCTGTGTTCCCGTGCCGCCTCCAGGTGGTTGCCCAACTGGGTGTAGGCCAGGGCGCGCAGCCGGTGGTATTCCTCCAGCGCGGCCGTGGCCGCACTGGCCGGCGGCAGCATGGCCAGCACCTCCAGCACGCGCTCGGCGTTGCGCAGGGCCTGCCAGGCGCGCGCCTGCAGCAGGCGCCATTGCAATTGCTCCGCGACCGTCAGGCTGCGGGGATCGATGAGTTCCGCCAGTTGCAGGGCCCGGGCCGGCTGCTCGGCGCGGCTCAGGGCATCGGCGGCCTGCAGGCGGAACTGCTGGCGCTGGAGGGCGGAATACTGGGCCGCATCGGCCAGGCGCAGGTATTCGCGGGCGGCGGCCTCGTAGTCGGCCTTGCTCAGTGCCGCGGCGGCGGCACTCTCGCTGGGCTCGCCGCGTGGCGCGCTGGGTTGAACGGCACAGCCGGCAGCGAGCAGGGCCAGGACGAGCAGCAGCAGGGATGTCTTGAATAGTCTGGGCATGGGAGAAGGGGGATAATAGCAAACGACGATAGCGGCATTTTGCCCGAAGGCGCACAGTATCAATAAAGGAATCAGCGAGTGTCAATGAACGCAGGAACCCTGTACGTGGTGGCCACCCCCATCGGCAACCTGGGCGACATGACGCCGCGGGCGGTGGAGGTCTTGCAACGCGTCGTGCGCATTGCCGCCGAAGATACCCGCCACAGCGCCGGTCTGATGCGTCACTTCGGCATCCACACCCCGCTGTTTGCCCTGCATGAACACAACGAACGCGAGGCCAGTGCGGAGGTGGTGCGCCGCCTGCTGGCGGGGGAGGACATCGCCCTCATTTCCGATGCCGGCACGCCCCTGATCAGCGACCCCGGCTTTCCGCTCACCCGCCTGGCCCACGAGGCCGGCATTCGTGTCGTGCCGGTGCCCGGGGCCAGTGCGCTGATTGCCGCCCTGTCCGCCGCCGGTCTGCCCACGGATCGCTTTGCCTTCGAGGGCTTCCTGCCGGCCAGGACGGCGGCGCGCCGTCAGGTGCTGGAGGGGCTGGCCGGGGAACGGCGTACCCTGGCCTTTTATGAGGCGCCGCACCGCCTGCTGGAAACCCTGGAGGATATGACGGCTGTGTTCGGCCCGGAACGGCTGGCGGTACTGGCGCGCGAGTTGACCAAGACCTTCGAGACCCTGCGCCGGGCGCCGCTGGGGGAACTGGTGGAGTTCGTGCGCAGCGACAGCGATCAGCAACGCGGCGAGGCGGTGCTGCTGGTGCAGGGCGCGCCGCCGCCGGCTGCCGATGCGCTGGAGGATGAGCCGCGCCGCATCGCTGAATTGCTGGTCGCCGAACTGCCGGTGAAACAGGCGGCAGCGCTGGCGGCGAAGATCACCGGGGCCAAGAAGAACCAGATTTATGATTATTTGATAAAACGGCAGCAGTGAGTTGTCGGACAGAAGTCCGGCCCACATAATAGGCGCGGGAGTCGGCCGGATGATCGCGGCGCCGCAAGGCGCGGAGGAAAGTCCGGGCTCCGCAGGGCAGGGTGCCAGGTAACGCCTGGGCAGCGCGAGCCGACGGAAAGTGCCACAGAAAACATACCGCCTAAGCGCCTTCGGGTGCCGGCAAGGGTGAAAAGGTGCGGTAAGAGCGCACCGCGCGGCTGGTAACAGTCCGCGGCACGGTAAACCCCACCCGGAGCAAGACCAAATAGGGGAACAGGCGGCCTTCGGGCCGCGATGTGCGGCCCGCACAGGTTCCCGGGTAGGTTGCTTGAGGGGTGCGGTGACGCACCACCCAGATGAATGATCATCCACGACAGAACCCGGCTTACAGGCCGGCTCCCACCTTCCAAACTCTTCATAGTCCACTCCAGCTTTAACCCCCAACACATTGATTTTTATAGGGTCGAAATGACCCGATTTTTCTCATGCTCCACCTCAACCCACCTGCGCTAAGTTACTGTCACATAAGAATTAATATCCCTTTTCCGGCTTGACACACAGGCTCTCCGGTACCTATAGTGTGCGGAAGTGGATCGAAGTGGAAAAAAATGGGATATGGAGTTCCAGGGGGGCCAGAACTTGTTCCGAGGTGTGACCGCACTGACGCTGGACGCGAAGGGCCGCATGGCAATGCCTGCGCGCTACCGCGACCTGTTGCTGGAGCGCGCCGGGGGCAATCTGGTCATCACCATTCACACGGACGATCGTTGCCTGTGGATCTACCCCCAGCCGGAATGGGAGGAGATCGAGGCCAAGATCGCCGCCCTGCCTGCCTTCAATCCCATGACCACCAAGTTGCGCCGCCTGCTGGTCGGCTATGCCACCGACACCGAAATGGATGGTGCCGGCCGCATCCTGCTGGCGCCGACCCTGCGTGAATACGCCGGTCTGGAGCGCAAGCTGGTGCTGGTGGGGCAGGGCAAGAAATTCGAGCTGTGGGATGAGGAGCGCTGGAATGCCCAGCGCGACCAGATGCTGGCCGAAGGCGTGTTCCGCGCCGGCGAGGAACTGGCGCCCGAGCTGCAGAGCCTGGTGCTCTGATGATGGAACACAAGCCGGTGCTGCTGGCGGAGGTGCTGGCAGCGCTGCGGGTGCAGCCAGCCGGCATCTATCTGGACGGTACCTTCGGTCGTGGCGGACATGCGGCGGAAATTCTGGCGCAGCTGGGACCACAGGGACGGTTGCTGGCGGTGGACAAGGACCCGCAGGCGGTGATGGTGGCACGGGAGCGTTTCGGCGCTGACGCGCGGTTCGCCATCGAACGCGGCAGCTTTACTGCACTGGGTCGGCACGTGGCGGAACGCGGCTGGGTTGGCAAGGTGGACGGCATCCTGCTCGACCTCGGCGTGTCTTCACCACAGCTGGATGAGGCGGGGCGCGGTTTCAGCTTCCGTCTCGACGGCCCGCTGGACATGCGCATGGATCCGGAGAGTGGAATGAGTGCTGCCGAATGGCTGGCACAGGCTGCGGAGGAGGAGATCGCCCGCGTGCTGAAGGAGTACGGCGAGGAACGGTTTGCCAAGCGCATTGCGCGCGCCATCGTACAGGCCCGCGTACAGACCCCCATCACCCGTACCGCCCAGCTGCAGGAGATCGTTGCCCGCGCCAATCCGGCCTGGGAAAAGGGCAAGGACCCGGCGACACGCGCGTTTCAGGCGATACGCATCTTCATCAACCGCGAACTGGAAGACCTGGATGACTTTCTGGCGCAGAGCGTCGAGTTGCTGGCGCCCGGCGGGCGCCTGGCGGTGATCAGTTTCCACTCGCTGGAGGACCGGCGGGTGAAACAGTTCATCCGCTACCAGCAGCGTGGCGAGGAATTGCCGCCGGATCTGCCCCTGACCCAGGCGCAGCTGTGGCAGCCGCGCTTGCGCGCGGTGGGCAAGAAGATCGTGGCTGGCGCCGAGGAAGTGGCGGCCAACCCGAGGGCACGCAGTGCGGTGTTGCGCGTGGCGGAGAAGCCGGCGTGATCGGGCGCATGTTTCTCACCCTGCTCGCCGGCGCGGTATTCGTCACTGCGCTCGGCGTGGTGTACACGCAGCATCAGGCACGCAAGTCCTTCGTCGAACTGCAGGCACTGCAGGCGATACGCGATGAACTGAACATCGAATGGGGACGGCTGCAGTTGGAACAGAGTACCTGGGCGACCCATGGCCGTATCGAGGTGATCGCCCGCGACAAACTGGAAATGATGATTCCGCCACCGGCTGCGGTGGTGCTGGTGAAACCATGAGCGAGCGCGAGCCCCACATTCCGCACTACGATGGACGCCTGCGTTTTCTGCTGGCCGTCCTCGGTCTCGCCACGGTGGTACTGATGTGGCGGGTGGTGGACCTGCATGTGTTCAATCGCGAATTCCTCCAGCATCAGGGCGATGCCCGTGCCCTGCGCGTGGTCGAGGTGGCGGCGCACCGCGGCATGATCACTGATCGCCATGGCGAGCCTTTGGCGATCAGCACTCCCGTGGAATCGGTGTGGGCCAACCCGAAGGAACTGGCCGCTGCGCGCGATCACTGGAAGGCGCTGGCTCGCGTGCTGGAGTTGCCGCCGCGCGCGCTGGAGCAACTGCTGGCCAAGCGACAGGAACGCGAGTTCGTCTATCTACGCCGCCACATCACGCCGGAACTGGCGCAACAGGTGATGGCTCTGGAGATCCCGGGTGTTGCCCTGCAGCGCGAATACCGTCGCTACTATCCCGCCGGTGAAGTGTTCGCCCATGTGGTTGGATTCACCAATATCGACGATGCCGGCCAGGAAGGCATGGAGCTGCTGCACAACGACTGGCTCAAAGGCACGCCCGGCAGCAAGCGCGTCATCAAGGATCGCCTCGGTCGCATTGTGGAAAATGTGGAGAGCATCAGCGAGCCGCGTCCGGGACAGGATCTGCGCCTGGCGCTGGATCGCCGTATCCAGTATCTCGCCTATCGTGAGCTGAAGGCGGTGGTGCAGCGCAGCCAGGCGCGCGCCGGTTCTGCCGTGGTGCTGGATGTGGCCAGCGGCGAGGTGCTGGCGATGGTGAACCAGCCGGCCTACAACCCCAACAATCGCAGTGGCCTGAGCAGCGAGCGCCTGCGCAACCGGACCGTCACGGACGTATTCGAGCCTGGCTCCACCATCAAGCCATTCACTGTGGCGGCGGCACTGGAAAGCGGCAAGTTTCGTCCCGACACGGTGATAGATACCGGCAGCGGTTTTCTGCGCGTCAACAGCCGCCTCACCGTGCGCGATGTGCACAACTACGGCCGTATCGATGTGAGCCGTGTGATTCAGAAGTCGAGTAATGTCGGCGCGGCCACCATGGCCCTGGCGATCAAGCCGCAGCAATTGTGGGACATGTTCAGTCGCCTGGGCCTCGGCACCATGACCGCCAGCGCCTTCCCCGGCGAGGCTACAGGCCTGCTCACTGATTACTCGCGCTGGCGTGAAACCGAACGAGCCACCCTGTCCTACGGCTATGGCCTGTCGGTGACAGCGCTGCAACTGGCCCAGGCATATGCCGCCCTGGCTGCCGACGGCCGCATGCACTCAGTGACGATGCTGCCTGCAGCAGAACAGGCGCCGGAGACTCAGCAGGTGATGCGTCCGCAGATTGCCCAGCAGGTGCGCGCCATGCTGGAACTGGCAGTAGAGAAGGATGGCACGGGCAGCCGTGCTGCGGTGCCCGGCTATCGCGTCGGCGGCAAGACCGGCACGGCGCGCAAGGTAACCACCGGCGGTTACAGCGAAGATCGTTATCTCGCCCTGTTTGCCGGTTTTGCACCGGCGAGCACACCGCGCCTGGCGATGGTGGTAGTGATTGATGAGCCGCAGGGGGATGAGTACTACGGTGGCCAGGTGGCCGCGCCGGTGTTCGGCCGCGTGATGAGCGGTGCGTTGCGGCTGCTGGATATTGCCCCGGACGATCTGGAGTCGCTGGGTGTGAAACTGGCCGATGCCCCTGCACCGGCGCCGGTCCGCGTCACAACAAGGGGTGTCCTATGATGGCCCAGTCGAGCCCGGTGCCGGGATATCCGCTACAGAAGTTGTTGCAAGGGCTGATCGATGCGGCCATCCCTGCCTCCTGTGCCATTTGCGGCATTACGCTGGACAGTCGCAAGGTACGGCCCGGTGACCTGTTCATCGCTTTGGGCGGTAGCCGCGAGCATGGTGCTGCCTATATTGCGCAGGCGATCGAGCGTGGTGCCGTTGCTGTGCTGGTAGATGGGCAGAGTGGTGATGTGTCTGCAGCCGTGCCGCTGGTGGCAGTGACGGGTTTGCGCGCCAAGGTCGGGCATATCGCCGCCCGATTTTTCGGTGAGCCGAGCCGTGTCATGGTCATGTACGGCATTACCGGAACCAACGGCAAAACCTCGGTGAGTCAATTTATCGCACAGGCGTTGTCGGTGGATGCGCCTTGTGGTGTCAATGGCACGTTGGGCAGTGGTATCTACGGTGCGTTGCACAGTACCGGCCATACCACACCCGATGCCGTAACCCTGCAAGCGGAACTGGCGGCACAACAGGCGGCGGGTGCCAGTGCTGCGGTGATGGAGGTGTCTTCCCATGCCCTTGATCAGCAGCGTGTAGCCGGTGTTGCCTTCGATGTAGCCGTGTACACCAACCTGAGCCATGAGCATCTGGACTACCACGGCGACATGGCGGCGTATGCGCTGGCCAAGCGGCGCCTGTTCCAGTGCGAGGGATTGAAGAGTGCAGTGCTCAATCTGGATGATGCGATTGGTGGACAGTGGTTCGCCGAGTTGCAGGGGCAACTGGACTGCATTGGTTACGGCTTCGGAACGCTGGCACACCAGGTGGAAGGCAAGGTACTGCGTGGCAGCGAACTGCAACTCTGTCCGGTGGGGCTGACGTTCACGGTGTCATCGTCATGGGGCGAGGCGCGCATTGCGACCGCGCTGCTCGGCGAGTTCAATGCCGCCAATCTGTTGGCGGCACTCGGCGCCTTGCTGGCAGGCGGCATGAGTTTCGACACCGCCGTGCAACGCCTCAAGCAGGTGCGTACCGTACCTGGCCGCATGGAGCGCTTCGGCACCGTACACCAGCCTACGGTGGTGGTGGATTATGCCCATACCCCGGATGCGCTGGAACAGGTGCTGCAGGCGCTGCGCGGGCATTGCGCCGGCACCCTGTGGTGCGTGTTTGGTTGCGGCGGCGATCGTGATCGGGCCAAGCGCCCGCTGATGGGGCAGTTGGCGGAGGCGTTGGCCGATCGGGTGGTTCTTACCGACGATAATCCGCGCAGCGAAAATCCCTGGGACATCATTGAAGATATCCAGCGTGGCATGAAAGAGCCGGACGCCGCCTATGTCATGCGTGATCGGGCGGCTGCCATCGGTCACGCCATCGGCATGGCCGAGGCAGGCGATATCGTGCTGGTGGCAGGCAAGGGGCATGAAACCGAGCAGCTCATCGCCGGCCGGGTGCTGCCGTTCTCGGATCGCGAGGAAGTCGCGCGCTGCCTGCGGGAGCGGGGTGATGCATAAGTCATCGGCAATTCATCTGCCCGAAGGGATCCAGGTGCGCCTGTCGCAGGCGGCAGCCTGGTTGGCGGCGGAGCGCAGCGGTGCCGACGTGGAATTCCGCGGTGTCAGCACCGATACGCGCACCCTGCCATCGGGCGCCCTGTTCATCGCGCTGCGCGGCCCACGTTTTGATGGGCATGAGTATGTCGCCGAGGCGGCGGCACGCGGTGCTGTTGCCGTACTGGTTGAGCATGCGGTGGACAGTCCGTTGCCACAGCTCGTGGTACGCGACACGCGTCTGGCGCTGGGGCGCCTCGCTGCAGCCTGGCGTCTGCACTGCAATACGCCGCTGGTGGCGATCACCGGGAGCAACGGCAAGACCACGGTGAAGGAGATGTGCCGCGCCATCTTTGCCCGCACCGGGGAGGTGCTGGCTACCGAGGGCAATCTGAACAACGACATCGGCGTGCCACTGACCCTGCTCCGGCTGATGCCGCAACACCGTCATGCGGTGATCGAGATGGGTGCCAATCACAGCGGCGAAATCGCCTATTTGAGCGATCTGGCGCAGCCCGACGCGGCAGTCATCACCAATGCAGGGCCGGCGCACCTCGCCGGTTTCGGTTCGGTCGAGGGCGTCGCGCGTGCCAAAGGTGAGATCTACCGCGGCCTCCGCGACAACGGCGTGGCCGTGATCAATGCCGATGATGCCTACGCCGATCTGTGGCGTGGCATGGCCGGCACGCAGCGGCAACTGTGTTTCGGCATGGCGCCGGAGGCCGTGGTGACTGCGCGCTGGCAGGCCGAAGCTGCCGGCAGTCGCTTGTGGCTGCAAACCCCGGCAGGCGAGACGGAGCTGCTGTTGCCGCTGCCGGGACGTCACAACGTGATGAACGCCCTGGCGGCCACGGCGCTGGCGCTGGCGCTGGATGTCGATCTGGCCGCGGTACGCAGCGGCCTCGAAGGAATGCAGGGGGTGGCCGGCCGCCTGGCAGCACGCACGGCTTTCAACGGCGCACAGCTCGTCGACGACAGCTATAACGCCAATCCGGCCTCGATGCGGGCGGCGATCGATGTGCTGGCGGCATGTCCGGCGCCACGCATCCTGGTGGTGGGTGATATGGGAGAACTGGGTGAGGGGGCGGCACAATTACATCGTGAAGTCGGTGTGTATGCCCGCGCAGCTGGTATCGAGTCGCTGTATGCCACCGGCCCGCTCAGCATGGCGACGGTTGAAGGGTTTGGCGAGGGGGGGCGGCACTTCACTGATTGTGATGTGCTGGTAAAGGCGCTGCGGCAGGCGATGAGCGCGGAGACGACGGTGCTGGTCAAGGGATCGCGCAGCGCCCGCATGGAGCGGGTGGTCGAAGCGCTACAACGGGGGGGGCAGGGCTGATGCTGCTTTATCTGGCCGATTATCTGGCGCAGTTCTACAGCGGCTTTAACGTATTCCAGTACCTGACGCTGCGCGCGATCCTGGGGGTGCTGACTGCGCTGCTGATCTCGCTGCTGTTGGGGCCGGCGATGATTCGCCGCCTCAGTCTGTATCAAATCGGCCAGCATGTGCGCAACGATGGGCCGCAGAGCCACCTGTCCAAGGCGGGTACGCCGACCATGGGCGGTGCCTTGATACTGGTCGCAATCATCATCAGCACGCTGTTGTGGGCCGATTTGAGCAATCGCTATATCTGGGTGGTATTGGCGGTGACCGTGCTGTTCGGTTTTGTCGGCTGGCTCGATGACTACATCAAGCTGGTAAAGAAGCAGTCGCAGGGGCTGCGCGCCAAACACAAGTATCTGCTGCAGTCGCTGTTCGGTTTTGCGGCTGCCGTGTTTCTGTTCTCCACGGCACAAACGCCGGTGGAGACCCAGCTGATCGTTCCGTTCTTCAAGAATGTGGCACTGCCGCTTGGTATCGGTTTCATTCTGTTCACCTATCTGGTGATCGTGGGTACGAGCAATGCAGTGAATCTTACCGATGGCCTTGATGGCCTCGCCATTCTGCCGACGGTGATGGTGGCGGGTGCCCTCGGCCTGTTTGCCTATGTCGCGGGCCATGTGCATTTCGCCACCTATCTTGGCGTGCCCTACGTGCCGGGTGCCGGCGAGGTGGCGGTAATCTGCGGCGCGCTGGTGGGGGCCGGTCTCGGCTTTCTCTGGTTCAACACCTATCCGGCCCAGGTGTTCATGGGCGATATCGGCGCGCTGGCCCTGGGAGCGGCGCTCGGTACGATCGCCGTGGTGGTGCGGCAGGAGATCGTGCTGTTCATCATGGGTGGCGTATTCGTGATGGAGACTGTTTCGGTGATTCTGCAGGTGGGGTCATTCAAGCTCACCGGCCGGCGCATCTTCCGCATGGCACCGCTGCATCATCATTTTGAATTGAAGGGCTGGCCGGAGCCGCGCGTGATCGTGCGCTTCTGGATCATCACCGTCATCCTGGTACTGATTGGCCTGGCTTCGTTGAAGATACGCTGACATGACACTGATCGTCGGATTGGGCAAGACCGGACTCTCTGTGGCGCGCTTCCTGGCGCGACGCGGCGAGCGTTTTGCCGTGGCCGACAGTCGTGTCAATCCGCCGGGATTGGAGCAGCTGCGTGCCGAACGTCCCGCAGTCGAGGCGCATCTCGGCCCGTTCGATGCCGAACTGTTCCGTCGTCAGACGCGCCTTATCGTCAGTCCCGGCGTATCGCTGCAGGAACCGGCCCTCTGCGCTGCACGCGCTGCCGGCGTTGAAATCTTCGGCGATGTCGAACTGTTTGCGCGCAGTGTGGATGCTCCGGTGGTGGGTATTACCGGTTCCAATGGCAAGAGCACGGTCACGACCCTGGTAGGAGCGATGGCCGAGGCATCCGGTCTGGAGACGCGGATGGGCGGCAATCTCGGCACGCCGGCGCTTGAATTACTGCTTGAATCGGACGAGGCCGGCGCACCGGACCTGTATGTCCTGGAGTTGTCCAGCTTTCAGCTGGAGACGGTGACCACGCTCAACTGCCGTGCGGCCACCGTGCTCAATCTCAGTGCCGATCATCTGGATCGGCATGGCGGCATGGATGAATACGCGGGTTTCAAGCAGCGCATATTCCGTGGCGACGGCGTGATGGTACTCAATGCCGATGACGCGCGAGTGAGCGCCATGGCGGAGGACGGGCGAGAGGTGCGCTGGTTCAGTCTGGAGGCTCCGCGTGATGAAGTGTCTTACGGTGTGCGCTGGATTGATGGCCGAACCTGTTTGTGTCGTGGCACTGACACCCTCCTCGCCGTGGAGGAGTTGAAAGTTGCCGGCCGTCACAACTGGGCGAACGCCTTGGCAGCGTTGGCATTGGGTGATGCGATGGCGTTTCCGCGTGCTGCGATGCTGCGCGCGCTGCGCGAATTCAGTGGTTTGCCGCACCGCTGTCAGTGGGTGGCCGAGATCGGCGGCGTGAGCTGGTATGACGATTCCAAGGGTACCAATGTCGGTTCTACCATCGCTGCCTTGTCAGGCATGCCGGGTGGCAAGGTGGTGCTCATTGCCGGCGGCGATGGCAAGGGACAGGAATTTTCACCGTTGCGCGATGCGGTGGCAGCCCATGCCCGTGCGGTAGTCCTTATCGGTCGTGATGCACCGCTGATTGAGCAGGCGCTCGACGGGGCTGTGCCGGTAGTCCACGCCGGGCGGAACATGGAACAGGCAGTGCGTGAATGTGCGCGGCTGGCGCAGCCGGGTGACAGTGTCCTGTTGTCACCGGCCTGTGCCAGCTTCGATATGTTTGACAATTATGTGCACCGCGCCGAAGTGTTTGTCGCTGCGGTGCGGGGGCTGACGGCATGAACGGCAGCAGTGTTCTCTGGCGCAATTACCGGCAGCCGTCGCTGCCGTTGCGCAACCGTGTCGCAGATGTGGCACAGGGCGACATCCCCCTGTTGCTGGCGGTGATGGCGTTGCTGGCGCTTGGCCTGCTGATGGTGGGGTCGGCCTCGATCTCCATCGCCGATCGTCAGGTCGGGGCTCCGTTCCACTACCTGCTGCGGCAGGGTGCCTATGTCGGGGTGGGAGTAATACTGGTGATCCTGATGGTACAGATCCCGTTGGCGGTATGGCAGCGGGTCGGGCCGGTGTTGCTGCTGCTCAGCCTGATGCTGTTGTTGCTGGTTCTGATTCCGGGTGTTGGACGCAATGTAAATGGTGCTACACGCTGGATTTCCCTTGGGGTATTCACCCTGCAGGTGTCGGAGGTGGCCAAGCTGGCACTGATCATTTACACCGCCGGTTATCTGGTGCGCCGCGGCGACGAGGTGCGCACATCGGTGCGCGGGTTTCTCAAGCCGTTGGGTGTGCTTGTGGTGTTTGCCGTACTGTTGCTTGCGCAGCCGGATTTCGGTGCCCTGGTGGTACTTGGTTCGACACTGCTCGGCATGCTGTTTCTGGCCGGCGTACGCCTGTGGATGTTCGGCTTGCTGGTGGCCGGTGCGGCTGGAGCTCTGGCGCTGCTTGCCATTACCTCGCCCTACCGTATGGAGCGCCTTACCACGTTCATGAATCCGTGGGCCGATCCCTTCAACAGTGGTTTTCAGCTGACCCAGGCCCTCATTGCCTTCGGCCGGGGCGACTGGTTTGGTGTCGGCCTCGGTGGCAGTGTGCAGAAGCTGTTTTACCTGCCGGAGGCGCACACGGATTTTCTGTTTGCCGTTCTGGCCGAGGAGCTGGGGTTATTCGGTGCGCTGGCGGTGATTCTGCTGTTTGTGTTCGTGGTGTGGCGAGCCTTCACCATCGGTCGTGCGGCAGCCGGGCTGGGTGCGCACTACGGTGCCTATCTGGCCTATGGCATCGGGCTTCTCGTCGCTGTGCAGGCGTGCATCAATCTCGGCGTCAATATGGGTGTGCTGCCCACCAAGGGATTGACCCTGCCGCTGATGAGTTATGGCGGCTCCAGCATGCTGATCACCTGCAGCGCAATCGGTCTGTTGTTACGGGTGGATCGGGAAAACCGGCGCGGAGGGCAGAGCGTATGAGTGCGCCGCGTATCCTGATCATGGCCGGTGGTACCGGCGGCCATGTATTCCCGGCCCTGGCCGTGGCGCAGGAATTGCGCCGTCGCGGTGCCGAGGTGAGCTGGCTCGGCACACGCGCTGGTATCGAGGCGGAACTGGTGCCGCAAGCCGGCATTGATATCGACTACATCAGCATTGCTGGTCTGCGCGGCAAGGGGATACTGGGCTGGCTGTTGGCGCCGTTGCGCATCGTGCGGGCGCTGTGGCAGTCCTTTGCCGTACTGCGCCGCCGCGAGCCGCAGGCGGTGCTTGGCTTGGGTGGTTTTGCGTCCGGTCCGGGCGGCCTTGCTGCCTGGCTGACTGGACGTCCCTTGCTCATTCACGAACAGAACGCGGTGGCGGGGTTGACCAATCGCCTCTTGGGTCGAGTGGCCAAGCAGGTGATGCAGGCCTTCCCCGGCGCCTTTGCCGAGGCGCCCTGGGTAAGCACCTGTGGCAATCCGGTGCGTGAGGAGATCGCAGCCCTTGCGGCCCCTGAACTACGCTATGCCGCCCATCAGGGCCCGCTGCGCCTGCTGGTAGTCGGTGGCAGTCTCGGTGCCATGGCGCTGAATGAAACCCTGCCGCGCGCACTGGCCCTGCTGCCGGTCGGGCAGCGACCCCTGGTGCGCCACCAGACCGGACGCCGTCATCTGGAGCAGGTGCAACAGTTCTATCAGGCCGCTGGTGTTGAGGGTGAGCTGATGCCGTTCATCGATGATATGGCGGCTGCCTATGACTGGGCGGACGTGGTGCTGTGCCGTGCCGGTGCCCTGACGGTCAGCGAACTGGCAGCCGCAGGCGTGGCGTCGGTGCTGGTGCCTTACCCGCATGCAGTGGATGACCATCAGACGCGTAATGCGGCGTTCCTGGTCAATGCAGATGCAGCAGAGTTGTTGCCGCAACACAGCATGAGCACGGAGACGCTGGCAGAGCTGCTGCAGCGTTTCTGTACCAATCACGATGCCGGTCGCACGGCGCTGTGCGGCATGGCGCAGGCGGCGCGCCGTCTGGCGCGGCCCGAGGCGACGGCGATGGTGGCGGAGGCCTGTCTTGCCGCCACGGCAACGAGGAAGGCAGCATGACGGCAAACAGCAACGGCACGCGTCGTGACAGTAACCCGATGGGGCGCATACGCCGCATCCATTTCGTCGGCATCGGTGGTGCCGGCATGAGCGGTATTGCCGAAGTGCTGCTCAATCTCGGCTACGAAATATCGGGTTCCGATCTCAAGGAAAACCTGGTAACGCGTCGGCTGTCTGGTCTGGGCGCCAGGGTATGTATCGGACATGAGGCTGCACACGTGGTGGATTGTGATGTGGTGGTGATATCTACGGCAGTGCCAGCCGATAATCCTGAAGTTCTGGCAGCGCGCGAGCAGCGTATTCCGGTAGTACCCCGCGCCGAGATGCTTGCCGAACTGATGCGTTTCCGTCATGGCATTGCCGTTGCCGGCACCCACGGCAAGACCACCACCACCAGCCTGATCGCCAGCCTGTTGGCGGAAGGTGACCTCGACCCCACCTTTGTCATCGGTGGCAAGCTGAACAGCGCCGGCACCCATGCCCGGCTTGGCGCAAGCCGTTATCTGGTAGCCGAGGCCGACGAGAGTGATGCCTCGTTCCTCTACCTGCAACCGATGACGGCAGTGGTCACCAATATCGATGCCGATCACATGGCCACCTATGGCGGCGATTTCTCGAAATTGCGCCAGACCTTCGTCGAGTTTCTGCACCACCTGCCGTTCTATGGCCTGGCTGTACTGTGTCTGGACGATCCGGTGGTGCGCGAGATTCTGCCCGAGGTGACGCGGCCGGTGCGCACCTATGGGTTGACACCGGAGGCCGATATTTATGCGGTCGATGTACGGCAGGACGGACTGCGCAATCACTTCCGTGTCATGCGCCGTGAAGGCGGTGCGTGGCTGGATGTGATGCTGACCCTGCCCGGACGCCACAACGTATTGAACGCCCTGGCTGCAATTACCGTGGCCCATGAAGTGGGTGTCAGTGACGAAGCAATCTTGCGTGCCTTGGCTGCCTTCCAGGGAATCGGACGGCGCTTCCAGCTCAACGGAGAGGTGGCCATCGGTGATGGTGTCGTAACCCTGGTGGATGATTACGGCCATCATCCGCGCGAAGTGGCGGCGACGATCCAGGCGGCACGTGCCAGCTGGCCGGAGCGACGTCTGGTCGTCACGTTCCAGCCGCATCGGTACAGTCGGACACGCGATCTTTTCGAGGACTTTGCCGAGGTGCTGTCGAGTGTCGATGCGTTGCTGATGCTGGAAGTTTATTCCGCAGGTGAAAAACCTATACCCGGCGCCGATAGCCGCACACTGTGCCGGGCCATTCGCGCGCGCGGCCAGGTGGATCCGGTGTTTGTCGCGCAGCCGGAGGATTTGGCTTCCACACTGCGCGGCGTGCTGCGTGCTGGTGACGTGCTGCTTACGCTGGGGGCCGGCGATATCGGCGCCGCCGCAGCGGCATTGCCTCTGCAGCTGAAGGAGGACACTCCATGATGGCAGCGCAGCGCAGTCAGGCTGGGCATGGCGTACTGCTCGAGAGAGAGCCGATGTCGCGCCATACCACGTGGCGTGTCGGTGGTCCCGCAGATCGGTATTACCAGCCGACTGACATTGCCGATCTGGCAAGGTTTCTGGCCACGCTACCTGTAGATGAAGCGGTGTTCTGGGTCGGTCTTGGCAGCAACCTGCTGGTGCGTGACGGCGGCATCCGCGGCACTGTGATAGCCACAGCCAACCTGCTCAACGGCATCGAGCAGGTGGATGCTGTGACGGTGCGCGTAGAGGCCGGGGTGCCCTGCGCGATAGTGGCGCGTTTTTGTGCCCGGCTTGGTCTTACCGGTGCCGAATTCCTCGCGGGAATACCGGGAACGTTGGGTGGCGCGCTGGCGATGAATGCCGGTGCCTTCGGTGGTGAGACATGGAATCTGGTGCGTATGGTGGAAACACTTGACCGTCATGGCCAGCGTCGCGAACGCACGATAGATGATTATCGGGTCGGCTACCGTGAGGTGGATGGTCCGGCAGGCGAGTGGTTTGTGGCCGCAACCCTGGTTTTGCAGCATGGCGATACGGCGGCAGCCAGTACCCGCATTCGTGAGTTACTGGACAAGCGTGCGGCCACGCAGCCGACGCAACAGCCCAATGCCGGCTCGGTGTTCCGCAACCCTCCCGGGGATTATGCCGCACGCCTGATAGAGTCGTGCGGGCTGAAGGGACGATGCATCGGTGGAGCCTGCGTGTCGGAAAAGCATGCGAATTTCATCGTCAACACCGGCAAGGCTACGGCAGCGGATATTGAGATGCTGATCGGTGAGGTGGCGGATATAGTGCAGCAACGGTGTGGTATCCGCCTGGTGCAAGAGGTGCATGTCGTGGGAGAGCGCAGCGGTGGCTGAGGTGCGTGATGCCAAAGACTTCGGCAAGGTCGCCGTACTGATGGGCGGCTGGTCGGCTGAGCGCGAGATTTCGCTCAAGAGCGGTAACGCGGTTCTGGCTGCGCTCAAGAGGCGTGGTGTAGATGCCCATGGCGTAGATGCCGGCCGTGATGTATTGCAGGTGCTGGCCAGTGGCGGGTTTTCCCGTGTGTTCATCGCCTGGCACGGTAGAGGTGGCGAGGATGGCGAGTTGCAGGGTGCCCTTGACGTGATGCAGTTGCCCTATACCGGTAGCGGTGTACTGGCCTCGGCGCTGGGTATGGACAAATGGCGCAGCAAGATGGTGTGGCAGGCGGCGGGCCTGCCGGTACCGGAGTTTGAGTTGCTTACCACGCAGAGTGATTTCGCTGCTGTCGGACGTCGCTTGGGCTTGCCGCTGTTCGTCAAGCCGGCCAATGAGGGCTCCAGCATCGGAGTTAACAAGGTAACAGCGGCAGATGGCATTGGGGCTGCCTATCATGCTGCCGCAAAGTACGACAGCCTGGTGTTGGCAGAGCGCTTCGTCGGCGGTGGCGAATACACCGTGGCGATCCTGGGTGAGCGCGCATTGCCGGCTGTGCGCATCGTGCCGGCAACAGACTTCTATGACTACGAGGCCAAATACTTCCGCGACGACACACGCTATCTCTGTCCCTGTGGCTTGCCTGCAGATCAGGAGCAGCGCATGCAGGCATTGGCACTGCGCGCATTTAGTGTGCTTGGTTGCCGTGGTTGGGGACGGGTCGATTTTCTGATGGATGCCGCCGGGAACCCGTTTGTGCTGGAGGTGAACACTGTGCCCGGTATGACCGATCACAGCCTGGTTCCGATGGCGGCGCGTGCTGCCGGTATTGAGTTTGATGAGCTGGTGTGGCGCATCCTGGAGGGCACTCTGGCATGAGCAGAAAGGTACAGGCGCGGCGCAAGCAGCCGGAGGCAGCACGTTCACCGTGGCGGGGTGAGGTATTGCTGGCGCTTAGCCTGTTGGGGCTGCTGGGTCTGGGTGGCGGTACTGCGTGGTGGCTGGCTCAGCCGGAGAGTTTGCCTTTGCGTACGGTGCGAGTGCAGGGAGAGCTGCAGCATGTCTCTCCGCAGGAGGTGCAGGCGGCGGTCTTGCCCCATGCACAAGCCGGTTTCCTGCACGTCGACATCAATGCCGTGCGTACCGCACTGGAGCAGCTGCCCTGGGTACACAGCGTGCAGGTGCGGCGCGCATGGCCCGATGTGTTGTTGGTGCAGTTGCGTGAGCAACAGGTGTTGGCGCGTTGGGGCGATGATGGGTTGGTGAATCCCGAAGGGAAGGTCTTTCACCCGGCAGAAACGGTCATCACGGAGTTGCCGGTGTTACGCGGCCCGCACGGTACCTCGGTAATGGTTACGGCGCAGTTCATCGAATTGCAGCGTGCCCTCTGGCCCCTGCAACTCAATATCGCCGAGGTGGTGATGGATGAGCGCCGGGCCTGGCACCTGCGGTTGGATAACGGTATGGAATTGATGTTGGGTCGAAATGAGCATCCGGCGCGGATGGAGCGATTTGTGCGTGCATGGCCACGTATCCTGGGGCCGCGCAGCACCACCGTTACCCGTATTGATTTGCGCTATACCAACGGTTTTGCCGTTTCGTTCCGGCAGTCGTAGGAGTTTTGGGAGGAACGCATGTCCAGAAAAGGTGAAAAGAATCTGATTGTCGCCCTCGACATCGGCACCTCCAAAGTGGTGGCCATCGTCGGCGAGATTACGGCAGCCAACGAAATCGACATCATCGGGATCGGCTCACACCCGTCGCGTGGTCTGAAAAAGGGCGTGGTGGTGAATATCGAGTCGACGGTGCAGTCGATTCAGCGCGCGGTGGAGGAGGCCGAGTTGATGGCCGGCTGCCAGATTCACTCGGTGTATGCCGGCATTGCCGGCAGTCATATCCGCAGCCTCAACTCCCACGGCATTGTCGCCATTCGTGACAAGGAGGTGACACAGAGCGACATGGAGCGCGTAATCGATGCGGCAAGGGCTGTGGCAATACCTGCCGATCAGAAAATTCTGCATGTGTTGCCGCAGGAATTTGTCATTGATACCCAAGAGGGTATCCGCGAGCCCATCGGCATGTCCGGTGTGCGTCTGGAAGCCAAGGTCCATCTGGTGACCGGTGCGGTGAGTGCTGCCCAGAACATCGTCAAATGTGTGCGTCGCTGTGGTCTTGAGGTGGACGACATAATCCTGGAGCAGCTGGCGTCCAGCCATGCCGTGCTGTCGGATGACGAAAAGGAACTGGGCGTGTGTCTGGTCGATATCGGTGGTGGTACCACCGACATCGCCGTATTTACCGAGGGTGCCATTCGCCACACTGCCGTGATCCCGATTGCCGGTGATCAGGTAACCAATGACATAGCTGTGGCGTTGCGTACCCCGACACAGCATGCCGAAGACATCAAAATCAAGTATGGCTGTGCGCTGGCGCAGCTGGCCAGCGCTGACGAGACAATCGAGGTGCCCAGTGTGGGCGACCGTCCGGCACGGCGTCTGGCGCGGCAGACACTGGCTGATGTGGTGGAGCCTCGCTACGAGGAGTTGTTCACTTTGGTTCAGGCCGAGCTGCGTCGCAGCGGATTCGAGGATCTGTGTGCAGCTGGCGTCGTGCTGACAGGTGGTACTGCCAAGATGGAAGGTGTGGTGGACCTGGCAGAGGAGATTTTTCACATGCCGGTGCGGCTCGGCGTGCCGCAGGGCGTCAATGGCCTGGTGGATGTGGTGCGCAATCCCATCTACTCCACCGGTGTCGGGTTGCTGTTGTTCGGATTGCATAACCGCGGCGGCGGTGTGGCGTCGGAGCTGCACGGTGCCGGAAGTTTGTCGAATGTGTTCCAGCGGATGAAAAGCTGGTTCCAGGGGAATTTCTAATTTTCTGCTTTGCGGCAGGGCTCAACAGGGGAAGAGGAGGTACACCATGTTCGAACTGATGGATACTCAGGCACAGAATGCCATTATCAAGGTGGTGGGTGTCGGTGGTGGTGGCGGCAATGCCGTGGAACATATGCTGTTGCAGGAAATCGACGGCGTCGATTTCATCTGCGCCAACACTGATGCCCAGGCATTGAAGAAGTCCGGTGCCCGCACCGTGTTGCAGCTCGGTGGCGCCGTTA